>JAGXTF010000075.1 GCA_018333525.1 Bacteroidota bacterium
TCTTCACTCCTACAATCTCCAATGATCACAATCAAATATAGAATACCAAAAAATATTAATAACCCCAAAATAGTTAAGATAGTTTTTTTATATAATTTAAAAATACTCAATTTTATTACTTTGTATCTGAATTTAATCTAATGACGCCTGATACAGTGCTACTGACAACACCAGAGAATGTATTTTGTACTGCATTTAATTTTGGCATATCTAAAGACCTTTCAACAACATTAAAATCAAATTTGTGTGGCTTTATGCTCGCAAGATTATACGAAATTCCGTTTCCTACCGCATTTCCTGCAACGTTTGTTAAGAATTCCCTGGTATTTGATACGTCTCTATATAATTGTTCACCAGAACTTAAGGAATTAATATTTATATTAACACTGCCACTTATTGTTCCAGCACTATAATTCAAAAAAGAAGGAGTCTGAAAAACTCCGGCAGCTGCAACTGAACTCAAGTTAATTTGTCCAAATGCTTCTTTAAAATCTCCAGAGTTCGCCAAATTTGTCATGAATTGAGCATTAGCATTACTTAGAGAATTTGTTAATCCAATTGTAAATCTTGACCCTCCAATAACGCCGCCTGCACCCAATGTACTTAGTGTTATTGCCGTGTTAAATACGAATTTCTGGCCTTGATCACAGAACGAATACCATACTTCTCGTCGTGCTTTTGCTAATTTTGCATTTGCACTTAATCCCATTCTATCTAAAGAAGTATTGAATCGCTCTGTATAGACTCTTTGATTTCCCCAAGTCTCTCCTGTTTGAGTTCTTAAATTATCGGTAGTCTCATATTTATTGTTGTTCATACCAAAGGATACCGTATTATTCTGATTGTCCACAAATGATAGTACGGTTCCTGGAAGTGCATTATATTCAATACCTCCATCAGTTTTATATTTTACACCACTTTCACCAACTATTTCCATACTTTTCGCGTTTGTAATTTCAGCTAATCTGCCATTCCACATTTGAAGTATATATGTACTATTTGGATTTACATTTAATGTGTATGTATTTCCTTTAACAATTGTTGCTTTGCTGGCTTCTAAACCTTCTAAATCAACACAACTTATTGGCTCATTTTCTGAAAATGCATAACAACTAATTCCAGGATAATCTCGTGCCAAAGGATCCACACTCAAGAATTTACCTAGCATAGCATTGAGCATTCTGTATTCAAATGCAAAATAATCACCTAATTCTCCAACTTTCTCCTGGTTATTAAACCCAAATCTATACCCATCGCTAGAATCGTGCGTGTAACTAAGCCCCGGCATGCTGCTACCAAATGCATAATAAGTTTGCGCAGTATAAACATCTGCCATGTAATACATAACGGTATCACCGGCGCTATTCGTGTCAACCACTGCTGTTTTTCTGTCTAAAATCGTAGTAAGTACGTTGCCTAAGTGATTACTTAATTCATATTGTTTATATGTAAGTGTGCGTTTCAAATACTTTACATTAGGAATATAAACTGTAAAGTTAGAATATTTGCAACAGTATCCAAATTCCCTGTACTATCCATAGCCAAGGTGCGCTGTAGGAGAGTTCTGCGTGGCTGGCACATGCCTATGCGCGATGAAACAGAGAAAAACATGAAAAAACGTATTTTATTGTGTTATTTTGTGATATTTCATGCAGTAATTGCTTAATTATTGCTACGAAAGATTGGAAGGAATCCCATTGCTTGGGAATTAAATCACTGCGAAGGAAGCCAGTGTTTTTTTCAAGTGCAGAGCGGATTATGCACGAAAGAATCATCCCGCCTTGATGATTATAATGTAGGCCAGACCGATGAGTTTGTATCACCGCACATGCACGCCACTGAGAAATCCGAAAACTCTCCACCAGAGATTGCGCCAGCCAACGCATTTTGGCCGACTTCAGAGCTTTTTTTTCAGCACCTCCTGCAACATGTGTTTATCCAGACTTAAATCAGCAACTAGTTTCTTTAAACGAAAATTTTCATCTTCAAGCTTCTTTAGCCTTCTAGATACTTTTTCAAATATGCTGAATTCTAATTTCAATTAACCGAACTCAGGGAGTCTAGACAGGGGGGCAGTTTCCAGCGGCGTCCGGGGAAAATTGAGAAAAATTCAAATTATATGTCAAATTTTTCATTGCTCTCTGATTAGCGGCTTAGCATTTATGAATAGGGTGTCTCTGTTCAAACATTTAGCACACCTGGTATATATTATTTTATATAATTGATCATCTTTATAAATTAATAAATGTTTTAATTTGCCTCGTTTGTTGTAAATAAATAGTGGACCTTGTAATAAACCAATCGAATCCAAATATTTCATTTGAATCAAAATGTTATTCTGAAAGCTCAAGGAATATCCACCCTTTGCATATCCCAAAGAATCCTTCTTTGCAAGAAACTCAATATCCCCTTGCTCATTATATATCAATGAATAGTCTATTTTATCATCAACATAAATCCAACCATATATTATAGAATCCTTACCATTAATCAATTCCTTTCTATCGATTACAAATTTCACGTTGCAGTCATTGCATTTTTTTGAAAGATCAATTTTTAATTTGCGCGAACAATTAACATTTGAGAAAATTGCAAGAAAAAGAACAACAAATAATTTATTTCCTGAGATAGTCATATGAGCCTTCTTGTGGTTTAGTGCTGGTTCTTGACATGCCCTTTATTGGCGTTGTAGTAGGTTCTTTACCATCGGCTGATGTCCACATTAGTCTATGCACTTGATAGTCATAAGTTTTACCTCTATTTGTGGAAATAAAATCACTAATTTGTAATTGTGTCATTCCTATCATCGCTCCAAATGATGTTTCGAGATGCATTCCATAATACATTGATGTTTCATTGTCATTTTGAGCGAGAACATACCAATAATATTGATTTACCCGTGTCAAAGTAATGTAAAACTTAATCGAAAAACTCCTGCAAACTGGCCATATATGCACCATCCCAACCTTCAGCCATGTCTTCATAGGATTCATCCGGAATATTGGTGTGCCGGACTTCCACGCTGGTGCCATCCTTATCTGCATGTAATTTTATGGTTACAATGGATGCGGGTTCCTGATCCCCGAAATACCAATGCTGTACAATCTTTTTATTTTCTTCAAACTCCAGATTTTTACCAATTATACTGTCATTCCATAAACTGAATTCACTATTTGGTACGGTATCCATAACCGCATCCTCCCCGGTCCATAATTTAATACTTACAGGATTTGTCAACGCCGCATACACCTCTTCCGGAGGCGCAGGTAAATAATAATATTTCTTAAAGTCCTTCAATACTTCAAATTTAATTGTTTCACCGAATTCATTCCACCATTATTTTGTGAAATGCGTCATGTATTTGAACGCAATATATTCCGGAATGGAGATTCAATGGTATTTCATTATATCCCGCTTCCATGTCTATCTCTTTAATTAACTTTCCGGAGCAGGAATAGATACAGATTTTGCAAGAATTAACGCTGGAAAAATGCCATACATTTCCTGAAATAGGATTTGAAAAATATTCCAAATTTGATTTTTGATTTGTGGCGGAAACATTTTTATTTTCATGAATAACACCCACGGCATCCAGATCAAATCCGCCTGAGGGAAACCGCGTTGGCCAAGGGTCGTTGATTTTTCTACCGTTAATATCGTGTTGTGCATATTTGGAATTTAAACAACCTACAACATCCCTAATCCTTACAAAACGAATATCAGAAATATCAAGGTTCCCGCTATCCTTTAACTCCAATAAATCAAAAGGTGTTCCATAGCCTGCTATATATTTACCTGCAAGATTGTTTACATTTTCCGGATAGGTAAATCCAAATCCTGCTGTTTGTTTACTTGTATCTGTAAGGGATTGCGACGGAAACCGCACAAAGTGGATTCCATCAGAACTCACTTCCACAAATGCGAGTTCCAAAAATGTATCTAAAAAAGTATTTTCAAAAACTGCAAAATCCCAACCACCTTCATCGCGGATCGGATATTGAAATTGAAGTGTTGCATACCCACCGTCGCCAAGACTTAAAACTCCATTTTGAAGTGCTTTCCCTGTTGCGGAAATGGTATCTCCAACATTTGCATATCCGGAATCCGGCATGGAAATATCCATGAAACCGCGCACTACTTTGCAAGTTTTTGCCCAAGAGACAAAACAACTGCTGTCATGCTTAAGCGCAGAACTCCCCGATTTTCCCGCTGCGGGAGCGAATTGTGAAAAACCAGTTTTTATCGTAAAAACAGAAATAAAAAAGAAAGAAGAAATAATAAGAAATTTCTGCATGATTCAGGTATTTATCCGCGCAAACGGGTTTCTACGCCATCAATGATTTGATTCAATTGCTTCCTGGAATCCTGGAATAATTTTTCTGCTTTTATTGTAATTTCTGATGCCCAATTTTTATCATCCAGACTCTGTGCATTTATCAATACATTCATCCAGGCACCTTGCATGGCAGTGAGTAAACATGCGGCTCCAACCCCTGCATCACTGAGGGAATTTGGATTGCCCTTTTCCACCATTTCGCGAATCAACGGAATGGCCTCAGCTGCGGTTTCCAATGTGGTATATGGAATTTCAGTTGCAAATTTACTCGCAGCCTGAATTTGTTTCTTTCTCGCTACTTTCTGTTCATCGGTGTCTTTCGGCATTCCAAATCCTTCCATAATTGCATTAAATGAGCGCGTATCTTCATCCACGAGAAACAGCATTCTGGATTTAATTTTTTGTCCTTTTTCAGCCCACGGTGAAAATTCAGCTACCCTCTCTTCCCAACCTCTTTTTGAAGCAGATAAATTGGCAACCATGGTGCCTAAAGCTATGCCAAATGAACCAACAGCGGCCGCAACGCTACCGCCTCCGGGAGCAGGACTATCCGATGCTGTAACATTAGCAAATTCCTTTACACTTAATGAAATTAATTTTTCATCAGCAATATTTTTTAACAAATATTCAATTATTTTTTTATTTGGATCAAATGGACCAAGTTCATCCAAACCCATACTTTTTACTGCAGTCCAAATCAAATCTTCCTCACTGACTCCTACACTTAATCCCTGTTTTTCTAGAAAATATTTTCCTGCGTCCAGCATGGGTTGCAAGGGTACAAGTCCTACGAGTTCAGATCCGGTAACTCTTGCACCGCGTTCATCTGCGCTTTTTCTGCATTCTTCAAATACAGTATGTAAGGCTGTATTTCTGAAATTCGTGAGATTGATACTAATCTGCGCCATTTGATATTCCTCAATATACCATCCAATTGCTTTTACATTTTTTAATTTTCCGGGAATACGAACAGGTTCTCCGTTCGCATCTGTTTTTATTTTCCCGGAATACGGATTTCCTTCGCGCACCACACGTCCCGCTTCTCTAATATCAAATGCAATTCGGTTCGCAATTCTGGTGCTTTTGGAATTCAGATTTACATTATATGCGATTAAAAAATCGCGGGCTCCTATAACCGTACCACCTGCTGATGTATGAAATTCATCAGGACCAAAATCCGGTTTCCATTCCGGTAATTTTATTTTATCAAAAAATCCTTCATACTCCCCGGCGCGAATCACGCTTAAGTTCTTGCGGTTTTCATTTTCCTGCGCGGCTTCATATAAATAAATCGGAATGTGTAATTCGGTTCCCACTTTCCTGGCTAGCATTTTCGCATATTCTGCTGTTTCTTCCATGGAAATACCACTGATAGGTATCAGAGGACAAACATCGGTAGCACCCATTCTGGGATGTTCCCCTTTATGGTTGGCCATATTGATGAGTTCAGAAGCTTTTTGAATTCCCAGAAATGCCGCTTGTACTACCGCCTCCGGTTCACCAACGAAAGTAACCACGGTACGATTGGTTGCTTTGCCCGGATCCACATCCAACAATCGAATACCGTCAACAGATTCAATAGCATTTGTAATTTGCTCAATCACAGCCATATCGCGGCCTTCACTAAAATTAGGTACACATTCAATCAGCCTTTTTTGCATGGCGCAAAGGTACTTCTATCAGAATGAAAGTCAAAGTTGAAAGATGAGTTCGCATTGTGTATAGCTTGCGCAGCAATATGCTGTTGACAACAACCCATTATTTCGCACAGAACACACAGAAACTCACAGAAGGATTTTTCGCAGTAATTGTAGATGATTTTTTATTTCATTCTGTCGCCTATTTGAAAATTTGGAATTTATGAATTGGATGCTAATTAATTTCTGTGTTTTTTCTGTGGGTTCTGTGTTTTCTGTGCGCATTTTCAGGATAACTCGGCTTATATTAATTAAGTTCGGTTATCCGTGTATAAACTTATATAATCGGTTATTCCTTTTTATTATCTTTCGTTTCATTGAATCATTGCATATGGAATTAAATGATCTAAGTTTTATTATTCGCAAATGTATTTTTGAAGTCCATAAAAATTTAGGTCCTGGTTTACTTGAAAGCATTTATGAAGATGCATTGTACATTGAATTAGAACAATGCAAACTTGCAGTGAAAAGGCAAGTTGGTATTCCCGTGAATTACAAAGGTGTAAATTTAGGTCATGGATTTAGGGCTGACTTAATTGTAGAAGGAAAGGTGATTATTGAGATTAAATCAGTGGAGTTTTTGAATAGGGTACATTCAAAGCAAGTTTTAACTTACCTCAAGCTTATGAATATGAAACTTGGCATTCTGGTAAATTTTAATGAGTCTTATATAAGCGATCAGGAAAGCATCATTCGCCTGATGATTTAATTTGATTGGAGAAACCGGAATAAATCATCAGGAAAATACAATTTAATGGATGAACTCCAGGGTGGATTTTGCGTCAATTGTTCGCATTTATCGAAGTATCTGGCGGCATTGGATTCTGCTCCATACGTCAAATGGGCTTAAAATTCTCATTTTTAATGCCTAATTTCGCGCCCCGATTTATGACGCTCATTAAATCTATCTCAGGTGTCCGCGGTACTATTGGCGGTAATGCAGGAGACAACCTTACCCCCATTGATATTGTTCAGTTTTCCGCCGCATTTGGATCCTGGCTTCTTGCCCAAAACAAGGGTAACCGTGTTGTCATTGGCCGCGATGCACGTTTGAGTGGTGAAATGGTTCAGGGCCTTATTGCGAACACACTTGTAGGTATGGGATTTGAAGTTGTGGATCTGGGGCTCGCTACAACACCTACTGTCGAAATTGCTATTCCTGAAGAAAAAGCTGCCGGTGGTATCATTATTACCGCCAGCCATAATCCGAAACAATGGAATGCAATGAAATTGCTCAATTCCAGAGGGGAATTTATTTCAGAGGATGATGGAAATTCAATATTGAAAATAATAGATCAGGGCAATGTTTGGTACGCCACCATTGATGCTTTGGGATCTATTACACAAAAAGATTATCTGGACCGCCACATTGAAATGATACTTCAACTGCCGTTGGTAGACGTGGAAGCCATAAAATCCAAAAATTATCACATAGCAGTGGATGCAGTGAACAGCGTTGGCGGTTTAGCCATTCCGCAATTGCTCGATGCTCTGGGAGTTAAGAAAATTGAAAAACTGCACTGTGAACCTACAGGCAAATTTGCCCATAACCCGGAACCATTGCCGGAACATCTGGGCGAAATTGCTTCCCTGGTTAAGGATAAAAAGTGCAATCTGGGTGTGGTAGTAGATCCGGATGCGGATCGTTTGGCTTTGGTTTGCGAAGACGGAGAAATGTTTGGCGAAGAATATACTCTGGTTGCCATTTCCGATTATGTTTTAAAAAATACACCGGGTAATACTGTCAGTAATTTGAGCAGTACCAGAGCCCTTCGCGAGATAACCGAAAAGGCAGGACAAAAATATTTTGCAAGTGCGGTTGGTGAAGTGAATGTGGTTGCAAAAATGAGAGACAATAATGCCATTATTGGGGGAGAAGGAAATGGAGGAGTCATATATCCCGAATTACATTATGGTCGCGATGCATTGGTTGGAATCGCTTTGTTCTTGAGCCATCTGGCAAAATCCAATGTGAGTGCCAGCGTATTGCGCCGCGGTTATCCGAATTATTTTATTTCAAAAAATAAGGCAGAATTACAACCTGAAACCAATGTAGATCAAGTATTGGCATCGCTGCGCGATAAGTATAAAAAAAATCCGGTGAATACCATTGACGGAGTGCGCATTGAGTTTGACGAAGACTGGGTGCATTTACGCAAAAGCAATACTGAACCCATCATACGCATTTATGCAGAAAGCAGTACACAGAATACAGCAGATGCACTTGCGAAAAAGATCATTCAGGATATTGGTAATTTGATTTAATCTCAAAAAGCAATTAATTTTTTCGAATAATATATGTCACTTCAATGTGGAATAGTAGGACTGCCGAATGTTGGAAAATCAACACTGTTTAATGCAGTGAGCAGTGCGAAAGCGCAGGCAGCAAATTTCCCTTTTTGCACAATAGAACCAAATGTAGGAACCATTACTGTTCCGGATGAAAGAATGAATGCACTGGCAGAATTGGTGCATCCTCTAAATCTGGTACCAACCACTATTGAAATAGTAGACATTGCAGGTCTTGTAAAAGGCGCCAGCAAAGGCGATGGGCTGGGAAATCAATTTCTCGGAAATATTCGGAATACGAATGCCATTTTACATGTATTGCGTTGTTTTGATGATCCCAATGTAATCCATGTAGATGGTTCGGTAGATCCAATTCGCGACCGCGAAATTATTGATACCGAATTGCAGTTAAAAGACCTGGAAACTCTGGATGCGCGGATATTAAAAATAAAAAAACAGGCACAAACCGGAGACAAGGATGCGGCACGATTGCTGGAAGTTTGTGAAGCTTTTAAAGCCCATTTGGAACAGGGGAAAAACGGCAGAACATTGCCCTTGGAACCTGAAAAGAGAGCACTTACCAAAGAATTAAATCTACTCACGGATAAACCGGTATTGTATGTATGTAACGTAGATCCGGCAAGCGTGAACAGCGGCAATGCATATGTAGAAAAAGTGCGTGAATCGGTGAAAAATGAGAATGCGGAAATATTAATTATTTCTGCAGCAATTGAAGCGGAAATTGCGGAGTTGGAAAGTTTCGATGACAGAAAAATGTTTCTCGAAGAAATGGGATTGAAAGAAAGTGGAGTGGAAAAACTCATTAAAGCATCATACAAATTGTTAAATTATATTACCTATTTTACAGTAGGTGTAAAAGAAGTAAGGGCATGGACGATTACTGATGGGACTAAGGCTCCGGGAGCGGCTGGTGAAATCCATTCGGATTTTGAAAAAGGATTTATTCGCGCAGAAGTAATTGCGTACAAAGATTATATTGAATTAAAAACTGAAGCTGCATGCCGTGCTGCAGGCAAATTGCGCGTGGAAGGAAAAGAGTATGTGGTGAAGGATGGCGATTGCATGCATTTCTTGTTTAATGTGTAACTATTGTAGTTAGAATAATTAAATAAAAAAAGCGATGGATTCCATCGCTTTTTTTATTTGGAAATGAAAATTAAAAATTTCAATTCTCATGTTCCACACTACCGCTTCCGCTAATATGGGAGTTTACCTTGGGCCAGCCCCGATACTTGACATTGCCGCTTCCGGTAATATCTACATCGAGATTGTCACTCACATTTACTTCTGCATTTCCACTGCCTGATATTTTTACATAACTGTCTTTTGCAAGGTAATTGAAGGTCTGAATTTTCCCGGAACCGGTGATGAAATTGTCAGCACTATTGGTGCTTCCTTCACAAATGATTTTTCCGGAACCATTAATATTAAAACTGCACCACATTACCTTCGCATTTAAATCCAGTTTTCCGGAGCCGTTAATATTTGCATAGAGGTTTGTAGCTAAAATATCTCCATTCACGGTGATATTTCCGGAACCATTAATAGCATATTTGGAAGTTGGAAGGTTGTTGTTATTGGTTTTGAAAACATGAATATTGCTGCTTCCGTTTAATATGATTTCGCGTACAGAAGGCATATGAATCCGGATGTTGAGATTGGATTTGTGTCTCACACAATGCCTTTGGCGAATGACCAGTATTTCTCCATCCACGTTCAGTCTCAGATTGTCGATGATGTTTTGTTGGCCATCGAGGATTACAGAAAAACCAGTGTCTTCTACTATGGTAATTTCTGCATCTCCCTGCATGTCTACTTTCGTAAATCCGGAAATGCTTCTGCTTTCAGTAACTGCCGGTCCTTCTCCGCGGATACAGCCGAGCACATCGCGCTCGCAGGAGGAAAATGAAACCGCACATAAAAGCGCGATCATGGTGTTAAATAAATAGGTGTATTTCATTTTATTTTTATTTAGAATTCAAGTTTGTATGCCAATATTGGAATCAAAGGAGTTTGTGTTATTTTTTCGATGGCTTTGGTTTTGGTATTAAAAAAAGTACCCCAAACATTTTTTCTGTTGGTTGCATTTTGTATATCCAAACTCCAGGTGGAGCTGTGTTTTTTGTGATTGATCTTGTAACTGATTTTGGTGTCAATTCGGAAATAATCCGGATTTTTCCACTGGTATGTTTTTTTCAAATCGCGTACGGTTTTTTGAAATTTCTCTGATGCTTCCACATCAATTGGCATGTCGTGCAAACCGCCTATCCACATGGTTTTAATGTTTATACCCAATCGGTTCTTTTTAAAATTCCATTCTTTTCCTGCAAGCAGGGAAAGGGTGTGACCCACATTAAATCTGGTATTAAATTGGTTGCCGTGTGCATCGGTATATTTAGAATCGCTCAGGGATCCGGTGAGTAATAAATAGGTACTGTTTGTAAAGAATTTTTCTATGGTAATTTCAGCACCATAATTTCTTCCTTTTGCTCTGCTCACCAAGGTATCGGTATAGAATCCATCCAGGCTGTTAATACTGCAATACGTGTTTCCAGTTTCGGGAGAACCTGGTAAATTCTTTAATTGCTGGTAATATAATTCACTCTTTATGTGCCAGTTTTTCCCTATCAATTGATCATAACCTGTGATGTAATGAAATGCTTTGGATAATTTCAGATTTTTATTGATGTAAACACCCTGTTCATTTTTATAAAAATAAGTTCCCAGCGGTTGCATTTGTCCATGTACACCCACTCCGGCACTCAGCCATTTGTTCTTACCCAATTGGTATTTCATGCCAAACCTTGGTTCTACAGACCATGTTTTATTAAGCATTAAAGCCAGAGCGTGAATTCCGGAATTCATGGTGAATTTGGAATTTAACCTGTATTGCCATTGCGAATAAATTTGAGCAGTTGATGTATTTCCATCAGCATCTAAAAAAGACCTTAATATATTTTGGTTATTCAGTGCCTGTTTTTGCAGATTAAACCGCCAATAATTTAATAGGATACCACTGCGGAAGAGGTGCTTGGAATTAGGCTTAAAATTGCTTTCAGCGCTGAATGTTCCGCGATATTGGTTATATTTTTCTTTATAATTGGTTTGCAGGGAATATTCGCTATTTAATTTTGATTCTGAATATCCGTTTTGTGTTATCCCCAGGCCTGTTTTTATTTCTAAATTGTGTCTTGGGCTGATATGAATATTGGCTTTTGCACCGTTAAATATGCTATTGGCCATAAAGCGCCAGTCGTACTGTTTGTCTTCCCGGGTTAGCCAAACTGTACTGTCTTTGATGGAGGCTGCAAACTGATTGCTGAGGCCGGTAAATCCAAAAAAGGAAACAGTTAATTTTTTATTTACCGGTAAATTTACATGGTAAGATAAATCCTGAAATTTGGTAACGGCATCACCGAGTTCAATACCCAAAGCAGAAATCATGGACAAGGTGCTGTATCTGTAATTGACCAGATATGAACCACCTTTTTTCCCGGCAGGACCTTCAGATGCCACGTCCAATCCAAGCAGTCCAAATTGGATGGTATGTTCTTTTTTTTCATTATTCCCTTTGCGTAATTTTAAATCAAAAACACCGCTGAGTCCATTGCCATATTCAGCAGGAAAAGCGCCTGTAAAAAAATCACTGTTGGATAACAATTGTGCACTTAGTATGGTAATACCACCACCGCTGGTTCCAACATTGCTGAAATGGTTTGGATTTGGTATATCCATCCCTTCCATTCGCCATATTAATCCATTGGGTGAATTACCGCGAATTACTATTAAATTATTTCCGTCATCCGGTGCAGTCACACCTGCAAACCCCATTGCCATGCGGGCAGGATCATTCACTGCAGCGGCATACCTTTGGGTTTCTTCCACATTAAATTGTCTGGCGCTAACGGTAGCCATTACATTTAGTGGCTTTTCACGCGGATTTTTTTGTATGGTAATTTTAGCTTCTTTTAATTGCTCTGCTTTTTCTTCCATGGCAATTTGTAATACCAATTCTTTCCCGGCACTCACATCCATGTTGTTGATGGTTCTATCCAGAAAACCTGCTTTAATAATTACGAATGATTGTCGTCCTACCGGAACATTTTCCAGACGGAAATAGCCATTGCTGTCTGTGAACACGGTGCGCATTAATCCGTCACAAGTGCAGCAAATTTCAGCGGTTTCAATTTTATTTCCGGTTCCCAATTCAAATACAGAACCTCGCACGGTTTGGGTTGGGGATTGTGCAGTAAGTTTATGAAATAGTGAAGTTAAAAGTGTAAAAAAGAGAATTCCTGTTTTCATTTCGAATTCAGGACGTATTTACACTTTGTTACCCCTAACTTGAAATAAAAAAGAATGTCATATTTATGGATTGGGTAAATAAATGTGAACTTAAATTGCGGTGGAGAATAATAAAAAAACCCGCTTCTATGCGGGTTTCTGTTTGATTTAAATTATATCAAGCCGGTAAATGAATTGTTAATTCAACCCAACACCAACATGAAAGCCAACCCATGCAATTCCTTTTCTTCCATAATTAAAGTCAAATGATTGAATGGGTTTGATATAGGAAATGGGATCCTTGTAATTTGTATATGTTCCGGTAGTTCCTGTGGTGTAATAAAAATTCAAATCCGGGCCGAACATCACACTCACTGTTTTAAAAAGCGTTAACTCCTGGTAAAGTGAAATTCGGGTCAACATGGGTATATCATGGAAAGTTCCCAAATACAATGCATTGCCCACAACTTCCACGTGCAGATTGGCCTTCCTGCCTTCTCGAATGCTGCATCCGATTCCATACCCCGCACTGTAAGCCTCATTCGGATAAGGATGGTAACCGGCAGTTAAAATATTGTAAAAATATCGGGATCCGGTGCGAAGGGTTGCGTTGTGTTGTAACACATCAGAATAAGAATATTCTACCTGATGCACACCGGATTTGCAGAAAGATAAAAATCCGATTTGCACCCCATAAATGGTATCTACCAAATTGATAAACCCAATTTGTGTTCCATACAATTTATGTGCGCGATTCACCAGTCCACTGATTTGAGTACCTTGCACAAAATTTGCAGTATTTATTACTCCCGCAATTTGAGTTCCCTGCAGCCTGTCTGTATAATTGATGACACCAGCAGCCTGCGTGCCACGCAATAATTTCTTTTCAAAATTCATTACACCTGCAGCCTGAAATCCGGTGAAATTTCCGGAACAGGTATTTAAAACACCTCCAAATTGTGCTCCGCGAAATTCACTGAAATGGTTATTTGCAACTCCACCAAATTGCGCTCCATTAAATGGTCCGGCTGTTAAATTATACACTCCCGCAAACTGCGCTCCTGCGCTGCTATCTCGGTCTATATTAAAAATACCTCCAAATTCTGCCCCCTGAATACCTCCGCTGTATCCTCCCAGAATATTGAGGGAAATATTATTGGTAACTGCACCCGACATGGAACCATTCGTTCCTAAATAAGGTAAAAAAGATACCTGCCAGTGTTTGGTGAGTTTGCGTTTTAAATTCAATGATTGAAGTCGCTGTTTTGCATTGGTAAGCAAATTCACAAGTGCATCATTATCCAATTTGGTTTTTCCGCTATCCACGTAAATAGTATCTTTCGGTTGCCACTTCTCCAGTGCAATGCTCAATTGCCTGTTGTCAATCGGTTTTACCAAAATAAAAGTATCTCTGTAATTCGCTTTTGAAATGCCTATCTGCCGTTCCTGATCTGGATTCTGTTCTATGGAAAGGGAATAAAAACCACTGCTGTCGCTAAACGTGCTTTTTAGCGTTGCGCTGTCAAAAATACTCGCAAATGGAAGTATGGTATTGTTCGAAGCATCATATACGTATCCGCTGATGGTATACACAAATTTCTCATTTTTAGCTACAATTTCAGAAGTGCTTTTAAGGATAATATATTTTCCTTTTTCCCTAAAAACTATCTGATTTCCCAATGTTTTTTCTAAAACAGTAATCAATTCGGTTTCCACAAAATTTCCGTTATACACCGGACCATCATTGAATATTTCAGCATTGTAAGCGAATCTTGCATTGGATTTTGTTTCTATCTGATGCAAAAAATCTGCAGCCTTTTTATTTTCAAATTGGATAGTGATTTTCTGATTGAGAATTTGGGCATGCAGAAACAACTGAAATCCGGCTAACAATAATAATAAAAACAGTCTCATTATCTGCAGCCCTTTCCGTCCAGGTATATAATGTTGCCATTTTTCTGAACTTTAATATTGAATGTTTCCTGTATTACATCTAAAATATTATCCAGAGTTTCATCGCTGAATGTTGCAGTAAACTTGCAGGTCCCAATGGCATTGTTAGAAATACGCAGGTCCACTTTGTATGCCGCATTCAGCGTGCTAACCACCTTCGATAATTCCGTATTTTGGAATGAAATGGTCTTCCCCCTGACTTCTTTTTCAGTGCTGCCTTCGGATTGTTTTTTCATCCGTATTTGATCCAGACCGGTGGTAATTTCTGCAGTATCTCCTTTATAAAGTCGAACAGAATCCTTGAGATTTACCACGTCTACTATACCCTGTAAAACTGCCACGGAAGTATATTTTTCTTTGCCGTAAACATAAAAAACTGTTCCAATATCTTTGATGGTGGTTTCCCCGTGTTTTACTGTAAATAATAAGGGTTTACCATGTATGGTTTTAAATTTTGCAGCGCCTTTTAAATGCACTATACGATTGCTGCTATTAAAATTGCTATCTGCCCTGAGTTGGGAATAGGGCTCCAAAGTTACTTCGGTTTTATCCGGTAATATGGTAGTATATGCTTCCTGTCCTGCTTGTATAAAAATTCCTTTTTCTGTAGGCATATCCGCTAAAAATCCGGTAGGTTGCAAGGAGACACTGCGCCAGATAATGGCAATGATGGCAATCGAAGCGGCAGCAGCAATAGCAAATTTATTGTTATAAATCACCTTCCATACTCCTGCACTTTTTTTGCGCATTTGCAATTGGCTTTCCCATTCATGTTGGATATTCAGATTCATTGAATCTTCATTTTCTGCTGAATTCCAAATAGTAGCAAATTGGTCTGCATATTTTTTGTTTTCTGCAGACGCATCCATCCAGTTTTGCAAAACCTGGAGCTCTTTTTCACTTGCTTCTCCGGCCAGCCATTTCGCCAGAAGTTCGTCTGTATGATATTCGTAGTTCTGGTTCATAGGAATAAGTTTTGAAGAATGCTCACCAATAAAAGGGAAATCAGATAATCAGATAATTTGCTACGCATGAGAGAAAGCGCTTTTCCCATATGATTTTCAACGGTCTTTACAGAGATTTCCATCACTTGTGCAATCTCCTGGTAACTCAGTTGGTGATACCTGCTAAGTTTAAAGGCAGTACCGCACTGAGGTGGCAGTTGTTCCACTGCAATGCGAATTTTGTTTTCCAATTCCCGGGTCTCCGGTAAATGGTTTTCGGAGATTTGATTCAACTCCATTTCCCTCTGGTTGTGTTCCATATACATTTCTTTCACGTTGGCATGACGGGCGCGGTTTACACATTCGTGATACACACTTTGGTACAAATAGCTCTTTGCGTTCGAAATTCTGCGCTCATGGCGCTGTTGCCACATTTTGAAAAAAATCTGCTGTACCACATCCCGGGCTTCATCCCGATCCTGCGTATAGCCTAAAGCATACCTGGTTAAAGGCGCAAAAAGTTTTTCAAACAGATCCTTAAAGACTGTCTCAGAGCCATCAAATTGGAGGGTCTCTCGGTTGGGGGCCTTTCGGATCAATGGTTCTTGCATGGAAACATTGCACGTCACAATTCAGAGACGTATAAATGCGAAGTTACCCCTATCGGATGAATTTTTTTTTAGGGTAGGGTATCCGAAAAGGTTTTCAAGGTAGTTGATCCGACTTCAAATAGTGTTCTTCACCTTCAACCGATTTTAGCTGATTCAATTGCCATTGTAAAAATGAATACTATAATGAATACAAATCAGATGAATTCCATTTTTAGAAGGTGACTGTTAATTGCTCCTAATCTATTGGACTATACTACAGGACATGCACTTCGAAAAATAAATGATATTTATTTTTAGTATTCCAAATTCTGCTCCCTTCTCTGCATTGCCAGCTTGTTTTGCTTGATTGTCACGGGAGTAACAGGTTTGTATATCTTAAAATATTATGACAACCCGAGCAACGAAATGTACAAACTTGCGTCATAACTAATATGAAAGGGGCGCATTATGAAATTTTATTTTTGGTTTTTCAATTTTTGTTTTTTATGGATACTCGCTCTTTCCTGCAAAAAAATATACAGGAAGGATGAATCACTGCCTCTGCGGCAGATTTCGGTTAAAACGACCCTCAAAAACCATACACCGGGAGTGGATTATACCATAACCGGAAGCCTTCAGGTAAGCGCAGAACTTAGTATAGAACCGGGTGTGGAAATTGCAGTTGAATCCGGAGGAGAAGTGGTAGTAAAAGACACCGCGGTGATTCACGCAATAGGCACAGCAAATGATCCGATTAAATTCACCTCCAAAGAAAAAAATGGAACCTGGTCCGGTATTTTATTCCATTGTAAAAATCCTTCGGAATTTAACCATGTGGAAGTTAAAAACGCCGCTTCAAGAGGGTGGGACAGAGGTTGCCTGGAAGCTTCCGGCAATGCGCATTTGATTTTGGAAAATGTAATTATTGAAGGCGGTCAGGCAACAAGTGCCGTTCTTGCGGAACTAGGCGCCCTGGTAGAAATCAAATCAGGATGTAATTTCCATGACAACCAGGCACCGTTTCAGCAAGACTTAAATTCAGAATTGCGATTTACTGGTTCAGGTACTTTTATTTCAAATACCAAAAATGTTATCGTTCTCAATTCTTCCGGATTTGGAAATTTCATGATTACAGGTAAATATGTAATTCGCAAAAAGCCTATCGATTATCTGGTAGCGAGAAATTTTTATATAAACGATGGAGAATTGGATATTGAATCCGGAATTAACCTGCAATTTGTGCAAGGCGCCGGAATTTATTGCAGCCACCAAAATGCGAAATTATTGATTTTGGGAAATGCAGTACAACCGGTAAAAATGTACAATGAAACCGGAATTTGGAAGGCTGGGGAACCAAGCTGGGCAGGAATAATGGTGGGTTATGGTTACGCAAAACTTCGTTATGTGGTTATTGAAGATGTAAGTAATCCTTATGTAGGTGCGGTTACAGTTCAAGGTCGTGGAGTGTTGGATATGACAAATTGTACTATGAAAAATTTTATTGGCAAATGCAGCATTATGAAATTGGGGAATTACGCAATGGTTAATAGCGGAATTGCCGGTCAGAATACGTATATTAATTCAAAAGGATACTGCGATCAATAATCTAAATATGAAACGCCATGAAACAGATTATTTTAATTTCAGTTGTATTTTTACTCCACCTGTATATTCATGCACAGGTAGCAAATTTTTCCGGATTTGACAGTTATCTGCCAATAAATGGCGGCGACATTAATCCAGCACTAAATGCGGAAAGTCGCGGGAAATGGGTTTTTTCTCCGGGAAGAATGGACATGAATCTCACCAATAATTTATTTTATCTGAAAATGCCATATTCGCCGTATAAGGTTATTGGAAAAAATGTGCCTTCCGCATATAAAACTGAAAATGGAAATGCATATTGGGACTGGAGCTGGTTTAAAATGAATTCTAAAACAAATGTTTTTAATTTTCAGGGGATTTCACGCAATTACGGTCCTTCACTTATTTTGAAAAAAGGTAAATATTATTTTAGTGTGAGAAGTGAAATTACAGCCTTTGTATTTTGTAAAGGATTACCTGCAGGAATTATTCGGGATCAGGTGGATAACTGGAATAATTCTGATGGAAATTCTGCTCCATCGACATTGCTCAACTCTGCTTTTCAATATAGAAATGCCACCATGTATATTTCTCAGCAGGTGTATTCCGGTGTTTCATTTGGGGTTGCAAGAAAATTCAAATTGAAAAGAAGCAAAGATTTCAGTATGGGTGTGAACTACAGATTGCTTCATTCCATGGGCGGGTATTATTTGAAGGTAAAAACTGGCAATGTAGAGGCAGAAAATGCAAGCCATATTAAGATATCTGCGCCCTCTGTTTATTTTGCAGAAATGCTCCCACGCAACAATATTTTCTGGCCTCATGGCAAGGGGGGGGTAGATTTTGGTTTTGTGTTTACACACAGAAATACAGAATGCAGAAGACCTGGAAATTATAATGGAATTCACCCGGATTATAAATGGAAATTGGGATGGTCTGTTTTGGATATTGGAAGGTTGATGTATACAAGAACAATAGTTACCAATGTTGCCATGAAGAACGATGTTTCATTGCCGGATCCCAACGGGTTTATAGACAAAGATCCGGAGGAAATATTGCAAGATTATCGCTCCATTTTTCAAACAGAAATAGGTTTGGAAAATACCATGACATATGGGAAAAAAGTATTTGTAGGTTTGCCTACACGTTCCATTTTTACTGCAGATTTACAACTTTCCAGACATTTATTTTGGGGCAGTATGTACATGCAAAATATGAGAAGAACTGTTAAGAATAATATATTTTTCGCATCCAATTTTTCTACCGGATTGCGGGCGGAATTCAAATATTTTGGATTTTCACTACCACTAAATTATGCCCCATCTTTAAATGCTGCTACTGTGGGAATGGGAGTTCGGATTGGGCAGTTGTATTTCGGAACCGGGAATCTGGCGCCATTTATTCATCCAAACGGTAATTATGCGGCGTCTTTTTATTTCGGGATACAAATTACTGATTTGCCCGGTACAGTTTTTCGCAAAAAATTGCCCTATATGTTCTCCGGAAGAAGGAGTTGTGCAGGGTTTTAAAGGAGAATTAAAAATTAAATAATTATAACGTCGTTGGTCCTCATGCCTTGCCTGCGAAGCGCAAGGCAATCAACGACTTACCAGGAATCAATTTGTTAAAAATTTCAGAGCTGTTGGTCGCCGCACGTTACACAATGCGGCGTGAGGACCAACAGCGCTCAACGCACTGTACTTTTAACTACGAATATACCGTCGTTGGTCCTCATGCCTTGCCTGCGAAGCGCAAGGAGACCAACGACAAATCAGGAATCAATTTGTTAAAATTTCAGAGCTGTTGGTCGCCGCATGTTTCAACAATGCGGCAAGAGGACCAACAGCGCTCTACGCACTGCACTTGGAACCACCGCAATACCGTCGTTGGTCCTCATGCCTTGCCGGCGGAGCGCAAGGAGACCAACGACAAGCCCAGAATTAATTTGTTAAAACTTCAAAGCTGTTGGTCGCCGCATGTTACACAATGTGGCGTGAGGACCAACAGCGCTCTATCATTTTTATCTCATTTCCATGGATTGATTTGGTTGTGTTTTTAATATTTATTCTTTGCTGAAAATCTTACAGATTTTGGCATGACCCTGTAGGGGTCACATATTGCTAGCCCCGGGTTTCAACCCGGGGCAGCAATATGTATTGAATGCGTTTGGCGATTTTTTTTGCGCCGAAGGCAAGCAAAAAAAATGACAAACCATGAAAGAATTTATTTACGATTTTTGGATTAAAAATTTGTAACCCAATTTTAGAAAATATTACATCTTCTCGCAATCATGCGCTTTATTATCGCTCTTTTTCTTTTCCATTTCCTTGATCTTGCGATCGCGCCATTTACCCGGCAAATCGGAAATGGTAATGCCCATATACACATCTGCATCGCGCAATGCACGTGTATACAGCATGCTCACAACACTGTTGGAGCCTATATAAAACCATCCCATTCTCAGAGAAGCACCTGCGCGCAAACTGCGGTAATCGTATTCGAGAAAAACAGGTAATGAAAATTCAAAAAACTCACGTTCATATCGGGGTGCCAACATTACATAACTCTGATGTCTGGCATGCACGCTGTACCTGCTTCGCAAACTTTGCACCCATGTAGTATTCAGATATAAATCCGGCATGATCTGATAATCTGCCGTAAAAGCAATTCTTGTTGGTAGACCGATAATTTCTTTTCGGTTTACATGTTTCATATTCGGCAATTCGTTCAGCACATTGTCTGCAACACCTACGCCGTTACCCTGATTTTGAAATTTGTTTTGATCGTTACGGATATTCCAACCAATAGTATTGTTGTTCACAATGGTGGTGTAATAAGCATCCTTATAACGAATTTTGCCAATGTCTAACACACTTAAGCCCAGTTTCCAAAGGTATCTGGTGTGTTTGTCTGAATATCCTCCCTGTTGCCTGTATTCCGGTTTGTGGTATACATATGCGATTCCGAAGTCCAGACCCATGCCTTTCCCATTGTTGTAATATTCTGAATAACGCACATTAGTGCCACTTAGCGTAATACTGTCGGGGCCAACCTGATGCAGGGTCATATTGTCGTATTGCAAATAATTTCCACCCATTCCCCATACTTTTTTTATGGTGGCACCAAACATCAATTCCTTCTTCCATGCCATTGGCAAACTATAGGAAACATTGGCTCCTGCACTAATCCATGCATTGGTGGAAAGTGTGGTTTTGTGTATTTGAACATTGTTATTTTTATCCCAATAAAAATATTGAAACGCACCTCTTGCAGAGTCAAGTTCTTTATAAAAAGCATGCGCAAGATTTTCACTTAACCCGCTAATTCTCGCCAGCCCGGTTGCATCTGTTACCAATCCCAAATGCCATCTTTTGATTTTAATGGTAAATGATGGTCCGTATAACATTGCCCCCGCTGCTGCATGTTTGTTGCGGTTGTTGATGTGTTCATGCAGCCACGAAGTATCGAACTTCGGATTGCCATTTTCATCCTTGTACTGCGGTGCCATGCCATTGTTGATGTACTTGTACGCACTATATGGCAAGTGCAGGCTCAGATAATTATTGTTTACATTGGCCCAAATACCAACCAGATTCAAATGCCATTTGTACGGGGTATAGGCCGTTAACGCAGGATTGATTTTAGCCGCATGGATACCACTATAGTATCCATTTGCGATCGGGCCGAAATGTTGCGCGCTTAACCTGCCAGAAATAAGCAGCAACAGCCCTAAGATGATGTTCTTCAATGCCGTGTTATTAATAGGAAACGAAACCCTCCAGTGGATTATTCATACAAATATATCCGTTTAAAGTCAAATTACCAAGCGTAATCGCAGCTTAACGGCAGGTAAATTGGCTTTCTTACCCTATTGGGTGCGGTTTTCGGGCGATCACTTTCGTAAATATCCTTTAATAAAGGTAAAAAAATGCGATTTTTCGGTACTTTGTACAACGGGATGGTAAATTGAAATCCTATGTATGGAACAAAGCATTTTTGAATATCCCCCGGAATGTTGGGATAGGAATTGATTGGTTTGAAAAAGGGACCAAAAACAGATTTTTTTCCAATTGGTTTGTAGGTTGCAATTCTAAAATTTACAATGCTGTAATATCCTGCAGAATAATAAAATCGGGCAATCCGTTTTCTGTTTTCCAATTGTTTTATTTCGCACCATTGTGCAAACCCCGGAATTGTTTCTGTTCGCATTCCACTTTTTTGAGTTCGACCGAAAATGCTGCCTGAACTTAACTGGAGTGTAAAATCAAAATTTACATGGGTAGAATAGAAACCAAATTTTAAATGCGAACATTGAAAATATGAGTTCTGATATTCTATCAAATTGGGGTTGAACTTGCGGTGAATATTCTTTAATTCCGGTATAAAATCAGGATAAGCTAAGTTGGTATGAAAAAATAGAAATACTACTGCGTATTTCATATCCACCATACGAAATGCTTTTCAAAATGTTACCCAATAATAGATATTTAATACGCTTCTAAAGCGCGGAGTTCCAGCTCCAGCCGGCCCCATGGCAAAAAATTATCTTCCAGCGTTTTGGCCAGCGGCACGGGTGTGTCCAAACTTCCCAAACGCTTTACAGGTGCATCCAAATATTCAAAACAATTTTCAGATATCCATGAAGCAATATCAGATGCAATGCTTCCGGTAAATGTATCTTCAGTTAAAACCAATACTTTTCCGCAGGCCTGAACCACATTTTTTACGGTTTCCTTGTCCCAGGGAATTAATGTGCGCAAATCGATAATACTTGCCTTTAAACCCATTGCCTTTGTTATTTCTAATGCTTTGTGTACCCCCCATCCGTAAGTAATGATGCAAATATCTTCACCATAATTATGTACTGTTGCACTGCCTTCTGCAATGGTATAATAATCATCGGAAACCGGTCCGCTAACACTTCGATACAAATGTTTGTGTTCAAAAAACAACACCGGATTAGGATCGTTTATCGCCGTGGCTAATAATCCTTTTGCATCTGCAGGATTTGATGGGAAATAAATTTTTAATCCCGGAATATGGTAAAACCAGGCTTCCGTGCTTTGACTGTGAAATGGTCCGGCCTGAACACCGGCACCTGTTGGCATTCGCACTACCACATCTGCAGGCTGTGCCCATCGATAATGGCTCTTCGCAAGATTATTTGCAATTTGATTGAAACCACAACTCACAAAATCCGCGAATTGCATTTCCACCACAGCTTTAAAACCCTTAATTGCCAATCCATATCCGGCACCTAGAATACTGCTTTCTGTAATTGGGGTATTTCTCACTCTGGCTTTGCCAAATTGTTGTACAAATCCTTCGGTAATTTTAAAAACACCGCCATATTCCGCAACATCCTGTCCCATAATCACCAAATTGGAATGTAGTTCCATGCTCTGTCGCAGCCCATCACTAATGGCGTCTACCAATCTTTTTTCGGAAGTTTTGGATGTTGGAGAAATTTCTGTAGCCTGAAGCGGAGCATAAATATCGCGTAATTCTTCATTGGTGTCCGGAGTGATTTCCGGTTCTGCAAATACCGCCTCCAAATCTTCATCCATGCCAGCGAGCAATTCACTTCGAATTTGAATTTTATCAGATTCGGAAATGATATGATTTTCTAATAAATATTTTTCGAAATTTTCTACAGGATCTTTTTTCTGCCATTCCTCAAATAAATGCTGCGGAACATATTTGGTACCGCTGGCTTCTTCATGGCCACGCATGCGAAAAGTAATGCATTCCAACAAAACAGGCTCCGGATTTTCTCGAATTTCTTCTGCGATTTTTTTAATGGTTTGATAAACTTCCAGAATATTATTTCCGTCAATTTGGATAGCGCGCATTCCATATCCAATGCCTTTATCAATAAACTGTTTACAGCGAAATTGCTCATTGCTTGGCGTAGACAATCCATATCCATTATTTTCAATTAAAAAAATAACCGGCAATTGCCAAACAGCTGCAACATTTAATGCCTCATGGAAATCACCTTCACTTGTACCACCATCACCGCTGAAAACAAGGCTCAGTTTTTTTTCACCTTTTAAAAGGGATGCAAGACTAATTCCATTTGCAACACCGAGCATTGCACCCAGATGACTAATCATCCCCACAATGTGGTATTCATTGGTCCCGAAATGAAAGCTGCGATCTCTTCCTTTGGTAAATCCACTTTTCTTTCCCTGCCATTGCGCAAATAATTTTCGAAATGGAATTTTTCTGCCGGTAAATACACCTAAATTCCGGTGTAAAGGCAAAATGTATTCATCTTCGTGAAGCGCCATAGTGGCTCCAACTGAAATGGCCTCCTGACCAATTCCGCTGAACCATTTCCCTACTTTTCCCTGACGCAGCAGAATGAGCATTTTCTCTTCTATCAGCCTTGGATACAACAGGTTTTTGTAAATTTCTTTCAGCTCCGATTCGCTGAGGTTATGGGACTTAAAATCCATAAAGGGCTGCAAAGATAGGCCGGAAAATCCTTGGATACAGAATGGAATTTAATAGTGAAAACATAAAAACCGATGGAGCTCTGGTTTTTTTCTTTTAATGAAGGGTTAAATCAATTTTATATGAAGTCGAATAATTATCATATGTAAGTTGCAAAAAATGGATGAATATAAAATGAAAGCAAAATAATAACTTCAATTCATTTAACACCAATTTAACCATAATATTAAGTAGTGTAAATTTCAGAACGCTTCGCCAAAAGCGACATAAAACCCACTGTTTCCGTTCATTCCCCAGGCATAATCCAGGCGGAGATTTACATTTTCTTTTCTATCGATGAGAAAGCGTATTCCTGAACCCACATTACCAACAATTTCGAAAATATCATATAAATCATATTGACTTAGGGAGGGATTTGCTTCACCAATAAAGGAAGCACCACCAAAAAAAGCGATTGCCCATCGTTTGTAAATTCTGATTTTTGTTTCTTTCTGTAAGGTCAGAAATAGGGAAGAGCGATAACGACCGGCATAGTACCCTCTAGCAGTTACATCTCCACCAAAAGCCGCCATATCAAAGGCATTGCTGCAATTGCTATAGACAGTTTTGAACTGAAAACTATTGGTAAATATCTTCCATCTGGTATTATATTTTCTGAAATCTAAAACCATATAATTGTAATTGTCCTTTGGCTTATACATATTGGTTACATGCGTAAATAAATACATGCCTTTTGTGGTGAGCAGAATATTGTCTCTTGTGTCTCTAAGTAAGGCTATACCCGGGAATCCTACAGCTTCATGAAATTTCAACACGCGGTAAGTCCAAAAATCACCGGATAAGAAGTTGACGTTGGAATATTTAATATATCGGATTGAAGCACCTATATACCATTTCTTTTTTATAAGGTGAAATCCAAGACATTCAGCAAACATTCTGTTTGCCGAATATTGAACTTTATCCTTTTCGGGTACAAAAGAACCTGTTCCCCAAAAATAATCCGGAAATTTAGAAAAATGCAATTTCCCCTGATAAAAATTGCGTTCGTTTTTACTAAATATATTCCAACCAATTTCATAAATAAATTGCTTGCGTTGGGTATAATTGAATTCAACCTTGGCATTGGATGCGCGGGTATTGGAAGGATCGCCAAGCCTGAAAGTAAAAAGACAAACTGCGCCAACATAAGTTTTGGTTTCAGGTGAATAGCCGAATGCGGGTACCGGTAACACTGAAAATTTCTTCGTTTTGCCGGAACTGCTGTCAGCATTATCTGCTAATAATTGCGGAATTTGCAAAAGCAAAAGAAACATCAAAAAACAAACTCTTTTTAAGTCCGATTTGTGTAACATTTTTTGCAATTCTCTCATAGGTGTTGCAACAAAGGACAATATTTGGATGGGTATTTCCAAAACTTATACACAGACGGGCACCGCATTCATGCGCATTACGCAATGTCATTGAATACGATGTGACTTTCATCACTCCCGAATTTTCCCTGTTTGCTGCTTTTAGGTTACCTTTGCACTTTCAAATACAAAGATGACGAAAGTAACCTTCGCAAGAGCCCAAGATGAATTTTCATTGGTATTGCGCAAGAAAGTGGACGAATATTTTCGAACAAACCGTATCAAGCAGACCGGAAATCTAAAGTTGTATACCAAAACAGGTGTATTGCTTATTACTTTGATAGCCCTCTATTATGTTCTTGTTTTCCAGACACCGGCAGCTTGGCTTGCACTACCACTGTGCGCTTTGGCAGGAGTGAATCTCGCTGCTATTGGGTTTAATGTGATGCACGATGGCTGCCATGGAAGTTATTCCAGGAAACAATGGGTAAATGACCTGATGGGATATACCCTGGATGTAATGGGTGGTTGTTCGTATTTCTGGAAGGTGAAGCACAATGTAGCTCACCACTCTTATACCAATATTGAAGGACACGATGAAGATATTGATATCAGGCCCTTTTTGCGATTAAATACACAACAGAAGAAACGCTGGTTTCACAAATACCAGCAATTCTACTGGCCTGTATTGTATTGCCTTACTTATTTCTGGTGGGTTTGCTTCCGCGATATCAAGAAATACATTGAAAGACGTGTTGCAACTACAGAAATTCCACACATGGACTTTAAACAACACGCCATATTTTGGGGTGGTAAACTATTATATTTCTGGCTGTGGTGGTATGTTCCAATCAGCTTAGTTGGCTTCGGTCCATTTATGTTGGGATATGGAATTACCCTGGCGGCAACCGGAATTACGCTGGGTGTTGTATTTCAAATGGCACATGCCATTGAAGAACTTGATTTCCCTGAACCGGATCCTCAAACACTAAAAATTGATAATGCCTGGTTCATACACCAGTTAAATACCACCGCGAATTTTGCTCCAAGATCTAAATTCTGGGGATGGATTACCGGAGGACTCAATTTTCAGGTAGAACATCATTTGTTCCCCAGAGTAAGCCATGTTCATTATCCGAGTATTGCTCCAATAGTGCAACAGGTTTGCGCGGATTACAATGTTAGATACAATGTTCATCAGACCTTTCCTTCCGCTTTGTTTTCGCATATAAAGCATCTGAAGTTTATAGGAAGGCAACCCTGATTTGAAAGAACTTCGCCCGGTACTACTGCCGGGCTTTTTTTTGCCCATTCTGTTCCAAAATCCTTTGTACCATTTGTATACATTGTCGGTCAGTACCGCAATACCGGTAGTGGAATCTAAAAAAAACGATTTTTTTTGCAACCATTAATCCATTGTGCGTCACTAATATGAAGCAACTTGCTTGAAGATGAAGACATCATACAAGGTTGTAGGGAAAATGACCGTCGTGCCCAGCAGGAGCTGTTCCTGAGGTATGGCCGTAAAATGTTTGGCTACTGCCTCCGTTATTCCGACAACCCCGATGATGCCAACGATCTTCTTCAGGATGGCTTTATAAAGGTCTTTGACAACATTAAAAGTTATAAGGGGGATAGTCCTCTGCAAGCCTGGATGTCGCGCGTATTTATCAATATGGCCATCACCAGGTTTCGCAAAAGAAACGCGGGACCGCGATTTGTGGACATGGAAGACGCAGAATTTGCTGAAGATACCGAAGAGGACGTTCAAACGGAAGCCCGGGATCTGGACAAAGTGATGCAATGTTTACAACAGCTTCCCGAAAAATATCGCCTTGTACTTAACCTGTACGCCATTGATAAATTGGGTCATAAGGAAATAGCAGAACAACTCGGAATTACCGAGGGCACTTCCAAAAGCCAACTCAGTCGCGCCAGACAAATGTTAAAAAACCTATTGGAGAACAAAAAATCTGAATAACGAAAGATTTCATATCGATCAAGTTTTGGAGTCCGCCTACGCCGGTTTCGAACCCGCTTTGCCAGCTTTTGCATGGGAAGGCATCGAACACAGGCTGAATGGCCGGAAACGCAAAGTAGCCCTTCTTTGGTGGAGCGCTGCTGCTATTGTGGTGGCCACCAGTATCACCGGAATTATCTATTGGAATCAACATACAAGTATTCCCGACACTAATAGTGCATTTCATAAAGACCAATCTTCCGGAGAAATTCAAAAGCAATCCACTGCACCCGGAAATCAGGGAATGAACGATGCGACTGAGAATACGGAGAATCCTGCAGATTTGAATTCTGAAAATAAAAAGGACAATCGTTCTCAGAATTCAACATCCGGAAATGCTTCCAATAAGCCAAATCCAAACACACCGGTTAGAATACAGAATGAAGACATCATCCATCCAGAAAATTTGAATCCTGATTTAAATGAAGCGGATGCCAATTCAGGTTCATATGCTGCTACTTTTAATCAATTAAACGGATTCGGTTTGCGCTATGAAAATTCAGAAGCAATGCGAGCAGAAATTCAAATTCCTGCGAGTGAATCGCACAAACTGAAATTGAATATTACGCCTCCGGATCGCGTGATGGGTGCCAGAGTGATGCTGGGATTGGGAGTAGGACAAATTGTTTCACAAACTGGTTTTGGTGTCAATCCAAAATATAAAAATTATGTGCATGAGGAATTCCAGAAACAAATGAAAAATGGTGAAGGAATTCTGGGTGCAATGAGCTTCAGCGGAAGTGTCGGATATCGCGTAATTTCCAATCATTATTTATATACCGGAATTAATTATTACCAGCGCAGAAATTCAATAAATTTCGATTTCGATTGGCGCGTTCCGGTAACTACAAGTACAGGTGGAGAAAAGCCCGATTTGAACGGGAATTACCCAATTAAAAGTTATTTTACTTTTGTGAATCATACCAAATTTGAGGGTACAAATACCTATACAGAAATAGATATTCCACTGGGTTGGTATGCGCAATATAAAGTTGGTAAAAAATTCACCTTTATTCCTTCTGTTTCCGCCAATATTGGATTTATTTCAATCGGAAGTAATAATGTAACATTGGGGTATAAAGATTTGGATGCAATTGCACAACCCAAATCCTGGTACCGCAGTTCCATCATGCTTTTCAATGGATCTGCCGGAATTTACAGAGACTTAAATAATAAAATAAAATGGGGTATAAATGCCAATGCAAATTACACTGCTACTCCTTTGTATGATGCAGGGCAAACCCTGAGACCCCGGGCTTTCACAGGTGGTTTAACTACCCAAATAATATGGAGGCTTGACTGATCAATGACAAGTAATTGTTTCATATGGTATAAATTGCACAGTGTGAGGAAACTGCTGGTTACAGGCTTTTCATTACTGTGCTTTCCTTTGTTGGCACAGGTGCTGCAACCTCTTGGTAAAGGTTTACCCTCGAAGGTTGTGGCATCCTTTGCCGCTGGTAATGAGTACCTTGCATTGTTTCATGATTCATCCACCATCCCTGCACAACACACTGTTGCCAGATGGAATGGTGCTTACTGGAGCTATTTTCCCGGATTAAAAACTCCCGGAATTATCACCGGAACCAATGGTGAAAAATACCATTTTAATTCGGTGGTTTTATATAAAGATACCATGTATGTAGGGGCTTATATCGAGTCACCCTCCGATGTTTTGGCCAATGTTGACCATCTGTACAAATGGGATGGAAAAGCCTGGGTAGTAATGACGAATACCATCAGTTCCAAAAATTATGGTATCAAAGCCATGACGGTTTTTGATGGCAAAATGATTGTTGCCGGTAAATTTCAAAACATGCTTGGAATGGGTGTGGTAGATAATATCGCAGCATACAATGGAAATTCATGGAGTTTTTTAGGGGATAGTATAACAAAACAAGGAACCGACGGAGAAATCAATGCTTTGGTTGTAGAAGGAGACCGTTTGTATATCGGTGGTAATTTTCAAAAATTCGCAGGCTCTGTTACTGGAAATTTGGCATATTATACAGCAACCAATCCAACCTGGGGTGGCATTGGAAGTCCTTTCAGCAGGCCGGTTGACGGGCTTGCAAGTTACAACGGAACATTAGCAGCTATTTCTTTGGGTAATATTACAGACCCTGCAGAAATTAGAATATTTAAAAACTATTCATGGTCAAGCGCCATAGATTTTTCGGAATACAGCCTGAGTGAACCACTCACCATTGCCGGTACAAATTCCTACTTGCTGATTGGCGGAAATTTTGTAAAAAATGGTGGAGGTGCCAATTTATTGCGCTATGAAAACGATACATTATTTGCAACTGGAAATAAAATATCAGGTAACTTCACATTGGGTCAACGGGGCTCCGAAGCATTTATCTGGGGCGAGTTTTCAGAGTCCAATACAGGTATTCGGTATATATCCAAAATAGAAGCTTATTCCGGTGATGTAACCGGTTATTTGTTTTACGACAAGGATCAGAATTGCACCATGGAATCCACAGATCCGGGATTAAAGAATATTCTGGTAAGGTTTGAAGGAAATTCAAAAATATTTTTTGCAATGACCAATTCCGATGGGAAATTCGTTGCTACATTACCAGAAGGAATTTATTCTGTTTCTGCATTTCCCGGTTTGCACTGGATCAACAATTGTCCAACCAATTACGCGGTTAAAGTGCGTAAAGGAAAATACAGCTGGCTGAGCCTTGGTCAATACATGGCTCCCAACACGCAAGACGTGGAATTGCATTTGGGTGCAGCCACTTCTCCTACCATCAATGCCGGTGATAAAATCAAATATATTATTACCATAAAAAATACAGGTAATACCATATTGAATGGCACTACCATTCATTATAACCACAATTCCAGACTGGTTAATTTTACCAGCAACCCTGCAGCAGATAATTATGATGCATCCAGATACGAAGCTACATTTACCGTATTGGATTTAAAACCCGGAGAAACGCGCACCATTGAAGTATTTCTGAATTTGCCATCGGATGCAACAGCGGAAGAAAAATTTGATTGTAATTTGAAAGCAGGATCTTTATTTACCGCATCTGATGCGAATAAAGAAGATAATTTTGATACGCTTTCTTTAGGAGTAATGCAGGGTAAAAGTGGATCGGTTTTTAAAGAAGGAACTTCAGGAGATCTGGTGAATATATCTGTAACCAGATTGAAATATGAAGTGCATTTTTCCAATGTTTCCGGTGAAAAAGTACAACGTGTGGTGTTGATGGATAGTATTGACAAAACAGTACAACTTCGCTACATGCATGTAAGTACCATTTTCCCGCCAGCTTCCTGGGACATTGTAAATGATATTTTGGTGGTGCAATACGACAATGCCAATTTATCTGCACAGGAATTAGATCCTTCCCAGAGCAATGGTTATGTTACTTATTATCTCGAATTATACAAACCTTTGCAGCATAATGACAAGGTGCACAATCGCGCCACATGCGATTTTGACAGCAAATGGTTTGGCACTTCAAATACAGTAGTTGTAACGATGGTAGATCCGAATCTGGGAGTGAAAATGTTAAAACCGGGGGAATTAAAAGTATATCCCAATCCATCTTTTGGAACCATACATATTGAATTTTTGAAGAATTACACCGGTGAAATAGTGATGACAGATAATGCCGGAAAAGTGGTAAAACATTGGCATTCCAATAGCAATGAAATTGCGTTGAGTACCGATGGAATTGAAGCCGGAATTTATATGCTTCGCACTACTGTCGGTGCAGCAATGGTTACTATTTCCAAATAATTTAGTTTGATTTAATGCATCAATCCGGGTAAAACCTTTTTGGTTAATTCCTGATTGTAATGAACGAATTTTTCAAGTCCAATATCATATTCGGTATTCCCAACGCTGTTACCTGCCGGATCCAAAGCCTTTTGCGTAAACTGGCTTTCAAACATTTTTGCAGAAACCACACTGGATAAATCCATGGCGCTTACCAGTTTGTTCAATACGTAACTTAATTGAACGGAGGGAATTCGTCCCCCACGCCCTGAACTGGTTCCGCAGGTTGCGAATATTTTTTTCCCCCAACATTCTGCAAAATCTTTATTCCCAAACTGGTTGATGAGATTAATGATTTCCGCACTGGGAAACCAATTGTATTCTGGAGAAATAACAAATATCAAATCGGAATTGGCCATTGCATCATACACCGATTTTTGAAAAACAGAGAATTGATCTTTATGCAGGTTTTGCCCGTTGTGAAATGGAATATCGTATTGAGTAAAATCAGGCAGGAATATATCGGATTCATGTGCTCCGGATTCCAGCAAAATACGTTTTATAGCGAGACCGACTTTAGTCGTATTGGAGTTTTTACGTGAACTACCACACAGGATTGCATACATCTTCAATAAAATTGTTTACTGTAGAGATACAAATTAAATCCGGGTTTGTTCATTTTGTCTTTAAGATCCAATGCAATTTTATGCAGATCGAATTCCTTCATCTTATGACGGGCAACCAGCATCTCTATTTTCTCTGCAAGCAATAAATATTTTCGTTCATCCGTATGCATGGATGCCGCATGTTCTGCAATGGCCAGAGATAACAATTCTATTCCTGTGTTTTCGGTTGCCACAGTAGAAATAACCGGGATTTTCCAATGGCCACTTTTGGAGTGCACCATGTCGCGAAGAAACTGTGCGAATTTTTCCGCACCATCCCGATCACTTTTATTCACTACAAAAATGTCTGCAATTTCCATGACACCGCTTTTTAGAACCTGTACTTCATCGCCACCTTCCGGCACAGTTACTACTACCGTTGTATCTGCAATTCCTGCAATTTCTACTTCGCTTTGTCCAACACCAACTGTTTCTATAACAATATTATCAAATCCTGAATTTTTAAAAATGTCAGTAATTTCAATTATGGACGCGGAAAGTCCGCCCAAACTACCTCTGGTGCTCAGGCTGCGAATGAAAACATTGGGATGGGTGAATAATCCGGCCATGCGTAACCGGTCTCCCAAAAGGCTTCCAAAATTGAATGGAGATGCAGGATCTACTGCAATTACTGCCACTTTTCTTCCCGTTGATGCCCAAAGTGTAACCAGGTTATTTACCAGACTGCTTTTGCCGGCACCCGGAGGTCCGGTAAATCCAACTACCGGAATCCTTCGCGAGGAATCCAAAGACTCCAGAATTTCCTGATAACCTTTGCTGTGATTTTCAACCAAACTTATTGCTCTGGCAATGGTTTTGGGATCTCCTGCATGCAATAGATTCAGAAATTCTTTCACTGGCACCTTGCGAAGATAGGGAAGAGATAATTCAATTTTTCGGTGTTCATTTGGATTCTAAATTTAGTATAAACCCATTTTTATCCTTCAAAACAATAGTGAAAAATGCAAAATATGAATGTGAAATTTGCATCCGATGGAAAATTTCGCAGAGATAAATTCTTTCGTCAACAATTTGCACATTTCGCAAAATTCTTAAATTTGAATTGGGTAAACCTCAAAAACCTTAGCTGAATTCACTTGATTTTTGTTTGCGATACATGACCCGGTTGGGAATTGTATTTTAAATAAAGAAAAATGATTCAATTAATTGCTGTATTTATTCCTGTTTTTTTACTCGCTGTCGCGATCGAATGGTATTTTTCCAATAAACGCGGAGACAATCGCTATACCACGGGAAACACTTTGATGAACATAGCCATTGGTGCAGTGGATCAGGTGGGTGGAATTGCCTACATGTTTTTGTTGTATCTGGTAATGGATTATGTTTATGACCACTTTAGATTTTTTACCCAGAATGATTCCTGGTACCAATGGATAATCGGATATATAGCGATCGATTTTCTTTCTTATTGGTACCATCGGTTTTCACACAGGGTAAACATTCTTTGGGCGGGACATATTACCCATCATTCCTCCGAATTGTACAATCTTTCCAATTCCTTTCGTACCAGTTTATTTCAGGGATTTAACAGAATTGTGTTTTGGGCTTTTTTACCGTTGTTCGGTTTTGATCCCATAATCATGATCGTTATTTTTAAAATTTCCGGTGTGTATGAATTTTTTCTACATACGGAATACATTCCCAAACTTGGATTTCTGGAAAAGATATTTATTACACCGTCAGCACACCGCGTACATCATGGAAAAAATGATATATATATAGACAAAAATTACGGTTCAAATCTGGTGATTTGGGATAAAATATTTGGCACGTATCAGGAGGAAACTGAAAAAGTAATTTATGGAGTGAAGGCAACTTACATAGATCAGGATCCTTTAAACGCCATAGGGTTTCATTACTTCTATCTGCTCCGCGCAATAAAAGGTACGCAAAATTTCAGGGATAAAATCAAGTTTATTTTCATGCCTCCGGAATGGAGATCAGTTTCTGAGGATACTATAATCGAAACGAAAAAAGCAGGCTTTGTTGAATTGAATATCAAATGGAAAAAATATACCAATTTTCAGTTTATTTTTGGATGTATCGGATTTGTTCTGACTTTAGCATTTCAGTATTATTTATCTGCATGGGATCTCGCACTTTGCTTTGGAGTATTTCTGTTTTCAATTATAGAATCAGCGAAAATCCGCAATGGCTCAGAAGAAATAGCCAATGATAAAAACTATATTTTGCGATATTGGATTGTTTTTCTTCCTGTTTTATTTTCGGTTATATTTTATAAAGAAAGTTTTCTGATGCCCTTGTTGTGGTACCAATTGATTGTTTTGGTTTATACCGCAGTAATTTCAGCGCGGGTTAGATCGAATGAGATAAAGTGGAGGTGAGGAAAATGGCTTCCGGCCTCTGGATTTAGGCTGCTTGCTCGAGATGTCGTTGATTTGGGGCGTTGTCGGCGCTTCCTGCAGGAAGCGCATTTCATTGTCAGAAGCTGCCACATTCATAGTAAGCACGCGTTGCATGCGCTTCCTGCAAAAAGCTTATGGCAAAAAATGATTGAATTATTTTCCCATTCTGACAAAGGGCAAGGCTCCCAGATCCGTTGTATGTCCCGATTCCAACAGGTAATGGCCTGCTGCGGCAATCATTGCTGCATTGTCTGTACAATATTCAAAGGCGGGAATTAACGCAGGAATTCCGGTTACTTTGGAAATATTCAAAAAGTCTTTTCTGAGTTGAGAATTTGCGCTTACACCACCGGCCAACGCAATATTTCCGGGTTGAAATTTGTGAATGGCCATGCGTGTTTTTTTCAATAAGTAATCTACAATACTGTGCTGGTAAGATGCACAAATGTGATACAATTCCATTTCAACAAAATCCGGATCTTTTATTTTTTCATCACGCAAAAAATAGAGCAAACTGGTTTTAATTCCGCTAAAACTAAAATGCAATTCCGGGACTTTTCCTTCCGGGAATTTGAATTTCAATGGGTCGCCTAATTTTGCATATTTATCAATTAATGGCCCGCCAGGATATGGCAGTCCCATCATTTTTGCACCTTTGTCAAATGCTTCCCCCGCGGCATCATCCATGGTACTGCCAACAATTTCCATTTCCATGTAGCTTTTCACCAAAAGCAACTGGGTATGTCCGCCACTTACGAGTAAACATAATATGGGGAAAACAGGATTCGGTGTTTCAATGTACAGCGCGGCAACATGCGCCTGTAAATGATTCACCCCAATCAATGGTTTTCCGGTAGAAAGACTCAGTCCCTTGGCAAAATTGCCACCAACATGCAACGATCCTATCAAACCTGGCCCCTGGGTATAGGCTATAGCATCCACATCCTGAATTTTAAGGTTAGCCTGATTCAGTGCCTGATCCGTAACAGGAACAATATGACTCTGATGTGCCCTGCTGGCCAATTCCGGTACCACACCTCCATATTTTTCATGTACAGCCTGACCGGCAACTACGTTGGCAAGGATTTTGCCCTTATGCCAAATGGCTGCAGCGGTATCATCGCAACTGCTTTCAATGCCCAATATTGTGGAATAACGCATAGGAAGTTGATTTTGCCACCTGCATCCCGGCTAACTTTGAAGCTTTGAAAAAGCGGCGCACAAAATTACGCAAGTTTCTTATCAGAACCTTGCTCTTCCTGTTATTGCTTCTCGGGCTTACAGGTGTTTTGTCGCGCAGTAAAACCGTTCAGACTTATTTCGCCAAAAAAGTAGCTACCTGGTTATCCAAAGAATTGGGTGTTAAAGTAAAGATTGGATCTGTGGAATTTGATTTTTTCAGAAATATCCATTTAGAAAATGTTTTTCTTGGTGATCGAAATAAAGATACTTTGATTTCAGCCAAATCCATCCATTTGGAAATTGTAAAATATGATGGAACAAATCGTTTGGTTTTATTTGATAATCTGCTGCTAAAAAACACATACGTAAATATTGGATATCACAAAAATACCGAAGATAAAAATATTGATTTTTTATTGGATTATATCAATGGCCCCAAAAAGCCTAAAACAGGGCCGCCCAAGCTTTGGACCATCCGATTTGCACAAGCTGAATTGCGAAATTGCGAATTTCATTATTTTGATGACGAAAGAAAAACTACAGAAAAGGGACTGTTAGATCAGAACAATTTGCGCTTCCGTAAATTGAACGGAATACTAGAAGAATTAAATATAGTGGATGATTCGCTTCATTTTACCGCGAAAAACCTTCGGACGAATGAGCGCAGCGGTATGAAAATTAAGCGAATGGATGCACATTGCAATATCCACTACAAAGGAATGGATTTTACGAAAATGGATGTGCAATTGGGATGCTCTCGTTTAAAAGGGGAATTACATTTCAAATATCCGGGATATAAATATCTGGATGAATTTGTGAGCAATACCCAATGGAAAGGTAGTTTCACAAATAGTAAAATCTGTTTGGGAGATTTGTCCATTTTTACCGAAGACCTTAATGGTCATACTGAGAATTTTCAGGTAAATAAATTAAAGGTTATGGGAACTTTTGACCACATCAAACTGTACCAGGCAGATTTAATTTATGGTAAAAAATCTCGAGTACAGGGTGAATTTTATATGGCAGGATTGCCGGATTGGAGAACCACTATTTGCGACTTTGAAATAAAAAAACTGAACACGAACGCCAAAGATCTGGAAAGTCTTTTTATGGGTGCAAAAATGCCGGTTCAATTGCACGACGCTGGAGATATGCTAGCATCCGGAAAATTTAAAGGTAAATTTTTGAATTTTGAATGGAATGGTTCTTTGGAATCTGCATTGGGCAATGCCACTACCGATGTAGCCATGAACCTGGAATCGGGATTTGAGAATGCGGAATATTCAGGTAGAATTATGACAGATAATTTCGACCTGAGTAAGTTCAGTACCGATTTGGGAGTAACTGCCCTGGATATTACGATGGACGGAAAAGGACTTACGGAAGCGAATTTTAAATCCTCCATGGATGCGAGGTTAACGCATTTTACTTTGTTCGGAAGAAACTTTAAAGACGGTATTATCATGGGGGATTTAACGGCAAGTCATTTTGAAGGCAAGGCCGTTTTAAATGATTTGCGTGTGAATTCGGAATTTGAAGGTAAAATTGAATTCAACAGCGAGAATCCAAAATTTGATTTTCGTGCTTCGGCCAATGGTTTGGATTTGTACGAAATAGGACTGGATTCTGTACATACTCTGGTATGGGGGAAAGCAAGAGTGGATGCCAGCGGTATGTCACTCGATGAATTCGAAGGTCGTATTTCTTTGCAGGATGTAAATATTCACCGATTGGGAGAAGTATTTGATTATCGATATCAAAATATTTCAAAAACAGGTAAAAAGGAATCGGTAATTATCCTGGATGGAAATTTGGTAAGCGGCAACATACGTGGAGACCTTTCCGTCAGTAACATCGATGCCATAGTGGTAAATTCCATGGCAGAAATTTTCCCCGGCAGGCTGGTGGCCAGAAAGGATTATCACGGCAATGATGATTTTCAATTTGATATTACATTAAAAGAACCTGCTATTTTTTATAATTATTTGATGCCCGGGATGAAAACAAATGCAATAGTTTTCAAAGGAAACTATCAGTATTCCGAAAGGTCCGGACATTTGGATGTAGAACCAATAGATTTACAATATGGGGATTACCTGATCAATAAAGTTGAATTTCATGCAGGGCTTTCCAAAGAAACAGGTCTTCATGTGGAAACTGCGGCTGAATCCTTTGAAAATACCGGGGAAATTTTACTCCGGAATTTTGGAATATCAGGTGATGTTTTGCAGGGTTTGGCGGAGTATAATTTAAAATTATCAGATAAAACCGGTAAGTATCTGGTAGATCTGGATGCCATCAGCAATATTCTAAAAGATAGTTTTACTGTGAGCTTTACAGCATCCGACATTAAGTTTGATAAGGAAGACTGGAAAATTGATCCGGAATCGAAGCTGGTTGTTTTGGATAATGCCATTTTGCGTGTGCCATATTTATATCTGGATGGAAAAGAACATTTTGTAGAAGCAAGAGGAACGATGAGCAAAAGTCAAAAAGATACACTCAATCTCGACCTTGGTAATTTTGGTTTTGACTTTATCCGGCCATTTATGAAAAAATCCTTTTTGGATAGTTTGGAGGCCAAAATAAATGGCACAGTTCAAATCAGTGGAGTGTTTGGTAATCCAGGTTTTTCAGGGGGAATTTCCGGCAGGGATATTCGATTTTACAGCGTAAAATATGGGGATATGGATATTTCTATTAACAATATCATTGGAACAGACCGATTGAGTGTATCATCCAGATTTTTAAACGGCATGTTAAAGGGCCTGGAATTGAGCGGTAATGTGAGATACATGCATGTTGCAGATCCTGACGCCATGAATTTGCTGGTCGAAATTCCCAATGGAACAGGAATTCAATTTCTTCAACCATTCTTATCGGATGTTTTGAATTGGAAACGTGGAACAGTTGGTGGATTTGTGAATATTAACGGCAAGTTTAGTGCACCTGAAATTACAGGGAATTTGAAGGTAAAAGATGCGTTTGCAGAGGTTATCTACCTCGGCACATCTTATCACTTTGATGGAAATTTTGAATTAAAAAAGAACGGAATTTTTACCGAAAATCCAATTTATTTATATGACGAAAACCATACCGGAGTTGCAAAAACCAAATTTTCCATTACCCATCGCAATTACGAAAAATATTATATGGATTTGCGAATTGACTCCGCAGTTAATTTGAAATGCCTGAATACCACGGAGAGAGATAATGATATTTATTTTGGAAAAGCCTGGGCTGATGGATATTGTCATATCTACGGGCCTTTGGATAAAATTTCAATGGATATTCGCTTAAAGAGCAGAAAAAACAGCAGTGTCAAATTGTTATACAGCGATGTAGAGGAAAATGAAATTTTTGGCTTTATAACATTTGGTGATAAAAACAGCGGAAAGAAAGATAGTTCCATTAGGACTGTAAATACGAATGTGCTTCAAAAAGTGAATATTACCCTGGAATTAACACCTGATCTGGAGGCGGAATTTGTAATTGATAAAAAGCTGGGAGATGTAATTAAGGGAAGGGGTAGAGGTGTATTAAAAATGGAATATGATGAGAATGAAAATTTTTACTTATATGGAACTTATAGGGTTTCAGAAGGTGATTATATATTCTCCCTTCCGGGAATTAATTTATTAACCAAGAAAATTGCATTAGCACCTGGCGGTACTATCGTATGGTCTGGAGATCCATATGATGCCAATTTGAATATTTCGGGAAGTTTTGAGAAAAAAATATCACCGGCAGCTTTAATGACAGCGGTAGGAAATCAAAAGTCTTACGCACCGGTTAAAGTGAAAAGTACTTTGTATTTAACAGGAAGTTTGTTGAGCCCGAATATTCGATTTGATATAGAAGCACCTGAATTGGAAAATACTACTGCGAGCTCCTCTAACGACGTTTATCGCGTGATTCAGCGCATACGCGCAGACAAGGATGAAACGATGCGACAGGCGGTTTCTATTTTGTTATTTGGTAATTTTATTACGCCCGCTTTTGCACAGAGTTCTGGTACTTCTGTAGGCGGAATAAGTGGATCCGGTATAGCCGGTAATAGCCTTTCATCCATCGCGAGTTCAGTGGTAAATGATATTTTTACCAGATTGGGAATTCCAACACGCATTCAGGTAAATATCGATGATGTGCGAAATACCAAGGGAAGCACGAATACCCAATTATTTGTGAGCAGCGAAACATTTTTAACAGAACGTGTGCGTTTGGATGTGAATTATGATCCTACATCTGCTTCACTTTTAAATAACATTGCGGTGCCTTTGAATTTTAAATTGGAATACCAAACCCGAAATGAAAATTGGAGATTTAATGCTTTCTCCAGGAGCAGTAATTTGCTGTTGCAACAGAGTTCTACTTCTTTACAGACCGGGGTTTCCGGAAATACATTGGGTGCGGGAGTTATTTACAGAAAAGAGTTTGAAACATTTCGACGTGCTAAAAAAGTGGATAGTACGGGGAGTTGAAATAAAAGGCAGAAACGCGGATTAGGCGGATTAAAAAAGAGGATTTAACGCGGATTACATACCTGTGGTTAAAAAAAGGCAGAATCACAGATTTATCAGATTAAGGAAAGGATTGGCGCGGATTACGTCCGTATTACTTTGCGGCTTTGTGTTAAGCGCAGCGGCTTGGTGTCTTTGTGGTTAATTTTAAAAATAAGTGGAGAAGCCACATTGAATAGCTCCTGTATGCGCTGCCGGATTGCCCAACAAATCACGTGTTTCCATGTATCTATAATTCAATCGCAATACAGTGGAGCCCGTTGGTCTGAATGCCAATGATGGCATAATGGACCAGAGCTGATCATATATTTTTGTACCTGTTTCCTTAAATTTTCCTTCATTATAATCTACATATTCCAATCGCGTTCCAATTTGAAATTTGGCATTTTTCCAAACCCCTATTTTTCTTTGCAAAAATGTATATATAAAATCCGTATATGCTCCGCTTTGTGATTTACCATAAGCCTGTGTATAGGTTTCTGGCACGTCAACCATACAACGCACCCATTCCCCGGTTATATGAAATTTATTTTTAAATAATGATGTATTAAAATCTATTGCAAAAATGCTGGCATTTCTTCGCGTATCCACCACCTGACTTTCTACCTTCCATTGGTTGTAAACTCCGGTAAGATAGGAGATCCCCATTTCTCCGATTTTTCTGTTTCTAATTGCAATTTTTCCCGTAAAAACAGGACTTCCCGGAGGGTTGTCCTCGAAGCGATTTGGATTTAGTTTTGTAGCGGCAAAAGAAGTACGGTTCTCTGAATTGGAAATGATATTGGAATTTAATCCATTGGTAAAATATGCCTCATATCCAAGTGTCCATCTATTTACATAATATTTTCCAAACATTCCAAATCCCACATTGGACCAGGTGGATGGAATCAATGTAGTAGCGGAAATTGGTCTGTCAATAAAATCCCATTTTGGACCATCGTGGTTTTGGTTAAATGCACCAATTGGATTCATGACAATTCCACCGCGCAGGTTTAATAAAGGGTGAAATTCAATATCCATCGCTGCAAATTCAATATTAATTTCTTTGGTACCATCTTCAAATTCTATTTCCGACAAAAAATGAATTCTCTCCGCAATAGTGGAAGACATGAAAATGGTTAACCTGCGTGCCTGAAAGGTCAAACCCTCTGATGCACCATCCGTTTGCTCATAATTTGAATTTGCTTCCAAATAACCTCCAATTGCAATAGGGATTTTGTCAGACATTAAAAATGGTCTGTTATAAATAGCGTCCATATTCAATTTGGAACCTGTATCTGCAGGTAGAATTCTGTTGCTTTTTATAGAATCGTTTTGCGCTTTTAATTGCGGTCCGCAAAAGGAAAGCAACAAAATACTAAAGGTATATGTAAATATTTTTTTCATCAGAATTGGTTTTAAAACTCCTTAATGGATTTTCAGCTGGTGGATTTTGTACTTCTCCGGTTTTGGAAAACTCACTGCCATGACAGGGGCAAACGAGGAAATCTCCCTGTGGTTTTACTTCGCAGCCCTTATGGGTGCATTCTGTCAGTAGTGCAGAATATTGCGAATTTTCCAATGCATATAAAACAATGGGCATTTGAAATTTCTCATTGCGTATTAAAATGAATTTTCTGGATTTGTTATTCTCCGTTTGAAATTCTGTTTTAGCAATGGATATTTTATTTCCGCTAAAGGTAGATTTGGCAACATATGCAGCTGATACACAAGATTCCAGTAAGGTAGTAGCAAATGCTCCGGACATGCATAACAACCCGCAATTTTTTATAAAATCTTTGCGCTCCATTATAGAGATTCCAAAAATTGTATCAATGCTTTTTTGTCCGAATCACCCAAAAGCAAATAATTGTTTTTGCTTTTTAATGCTTCTCCACCATGAAATTCAATGGCAGATTCAATGCTGGTTGCCCTCCCGTCGTGCAGTAAAAAATAACTGCCACCCTGAGAATTTTTTGACAATCCCAAGCCCCATAGTGGTGGCGTACGCCATTCTGAAGTAAGCGCACTTCCTTCAGTATATCCATCATCCAGTGCAGGACCCATATCATGTAATAAAAGGTCTGTGTATGGATGAAATAATTTTTCAGATAATGCAGCAGTTTTGCTTGTGGTTGTTTTTAATGTTTCTCTATGGCAATTTTCACAACCAATCTGTTTGAATATTTTTTCACCCTGCACATTCATTGCATCCCCAGAATTTCGGCGAATTGGGGCTTTTAATGTTTGCAGATAAAATACAACTGCATTTATATCCGATTCAGATATTTCCGGATCGGTTTGCAATCCGGTATATGGATCCACCGGTTCAAAAACAGAAGTAATTCCAATATCCTGATTGTATGCATTTGCTGTTTGATGCAACAAATTATAAGCTGCTGCTTTTTTTCCGAATCTATGTATATAATAGCCGTTTTTCGGCGCAGCAAAATCAAATACTTTTAAATAACCCGGGATTTTTTTCCAGTTACAGGCGCCGCTAATTCCATCACCATCTGCATCATTTGGATCAGACATAGCGAGAATATCCGCATCACTAACCAATTCCAAAAAACCCAATCCCGTATTTGCAGGAGGCATAAAGTTCGAATGCGGTGCACCAGCCGGTAATTGTTCCGGCTTAAACCCGGGTATAGCGCGATTTTGCAGTTGCGGACCACCCAGATGCAAAAAAGTATTGCCATTGCTGTCGTATTGCCCGAATCTCGTAAGTGTGGTAAAAGGATGTCCCTTTCCATCGCCCGCATGACAAGAACCACAACTGGTTGCTACAAAGCCAGGTCCTAATCCTGTTTCAACCGTAAATATTTGTTCGTTAAACAAGGCATCACCATGCAGAAAAGTGCTCATTTCAGAATTGGTAAGCCCACCCACCGGACCATCCAGAATGCTATCCGCAGCAGGCGCTTTGGGAAGCATTTTCTCACAAGCCACTACCAAAACCAAAGCGGGTAAAGTGAATGTCAAAAGCCATTTAGGTATTCTCATGATAAATTACAGGTGCAAATCTAATAATAAAATTAGGTAAGCCTAAAAATATTTTTATTATTTTTTCGTATTTTTGAACTTGCAATGATCAGCACCGCAGAAGAAAACTACCTGAAAGCCGTATTTAAGCTGGAGACCGAGCTTCAGGGAACGGTTCCAACAGGTGCCCTGGCACAATCGTTTAATATTCAGGCGCCCTCGGTTACGGATATGGTGAAAAAACTCGCCTCCAAAAAACTATTGCGTTATGAAAAATCGAAAGGTGTAAGGCTAACGGATAAGGGAAGAAAGATTGCAGTTGCAATTGTGCGCAAACACCGGATATGGGAAACTTTTTTGGTTCAGACACTGGAATTCAGGTGGGATGAAGTTCATGCCCTGGCCGAACAATTGGAACATGTGCATTCTGAAGAATTAATCGATCGTCTGGATACTTTTTTAGGTCACCCTAAAATCGATCCCCATGGAGATCCGATTCCGGATAAGAATGGTAAAATTCAGGCCACAAGAGCTATAACCCTGAAAATGGGTGAGCCCGGAAATACCTATAAACTCATTGGCATACGCGAAGATTCTATAGAGTTATTGCAGTTTTTAAACAAACTCAAAATTGGTTTGGGTTCGGTGTTGTTTATAGAAGACAGAGAGTCCTTTGACCAAAGTTTGCGTGTGAAGGTGGACAATAAAGCCCAAGGCTTTTTAAGTGCCATTGTTGCCAATGCTTTGTTGGTTGTAGACGCATAAGTGGTCGAAAAAAATATCCATTGTAACGACAAAAGCTGTAAATTTTTCGAAGCGTGAATCTGCGTGCACAATTGCCATTAAATTTGTCTTTGTGAATTGGTTCTCGGCTATATCGGAAGGCTTTACCATGGCACTTGGTTCATTGTTGCGAAACAAGCTGCGTTCCATGTTGTCTGTGTTGGGAATCACCATTGGAATTTATTGTATCATCGCCGTTTATGCTTTGGTACATTCTCTGGAGAAAAATTTGAATGACAGTTTTTCTAATTATGGAACTGATGTATTGTTTGTGCAAAAATGGCCCTGGGATGAAATTGGGGGTGAATATCCCTGGTGGAAATATAACAACCGGCCTCAGGCAACAGCGGAAGAATCGCAATTTATTTCTGAAAATATAAATAAGGATTTGGTATCTGCAGTAGCATTTACATTCAGCACCAGAGCTTTGGTGGAGCGCAAAGAGATATCACTGAGCAATGTGCAGTTGATGGCAATTAGTTTTGAATATAATGCCATTCAAAAAGTAGATGTGGAATTGGGAAGGTATTTTACTCATGCCGAAATGAACAGCGGCAGACCTGTGGTTATAATTGGAGCAAATGTTGCCGAAAATCTATTTCAGGGGCAATATGCGGTAGGTAAAAATATCAAAATCAAAGGCAAAAATTGTGTGGTAATTGGAGTTTGTAGAAAAGAGGGAAAAACCGTTTTGGGAAATTCTGCAGATGAGCAGGTGTTTCTTCCGGCGCGCCTTGCCATGGGAATGATGAATTACAAAAGAGGAGAAAAAGGTTGTCAAATTATGATCAAAGCGAAGCCAAAAGTTTCTCTGGATTTGTTAAAATTTGAAGTGGCACAAATGATGCGCAGATATCGGAGATTGTCTCTTTCTGCCGATGATAATTTCGCGGTAAATACCATGAGCATGATTACCAATGTTATCAGTAATCTTTTTGGACAAATCAGAACCATCGGATTTGTAATCGGTGGATTCTCTATGCTGGTGGGTTGTTTCGGTGTTGCAAATATTATGTTTGTTTCCGTAAAAGAACGCACACAGGAAATAGGAATTCAGAAAGCATTGGGCGCGCACAATTATTTTATTTTGATTCAATTTTTAATTGAATCGGTATTTCTTTGTCTGATTGGGGGAATTATTGGTTTAATTCTCGTATGGTTTACGCTTTCTGCAATGAATTATGGATTGCAACATTATTTAGAAAGTGCCATTCGATTGTATCTGGCCAATTCAGATATTTCCATTGGAATTATCGTATCGGTAATAGTTGGAATTATCGCCGGATTTATTCCCGCCTTGGGCGCAAGCAGGTTGAATCCGGTGGATGCGATTAGGTCGAAGTAGGAGGGGGGGACTAATTTTATTTGACCGAAATTCCGGGAAGCTTACAATCCAAAAAACATTAAAAAACTCAACTAAAAATGGTTTTGCGTCTGCTTCTTCGTTTGAAGTGTCAGCCCATTCTTTTGAGAATTTTAATGCGCGGTCTTTTATTTCGTTCCAACTTAAAGTCATTTTTAGTGCTAATTAAAAGTTTTGTATTCCATAAATTTACTCCAATAACCTAAGGCTGGCGATTCTGCAAATTTAGATTCAGGGTTCATTGATATTATTTGAAAGCCCCCATTATTCATTACTGGTGCGTGTTGGTGATAATTCTCACGAAACTCATCATACATTCCATTTAGAACGTGAGCAATTTTTAAAAGTGTTTGCTTTATCATTTCAGATGATGCATAACTGACGCAATAATTTAAGTCCTTGTCAATAATTTTTTTGAGGTTGATTTTTATTTTATCGGAACACTGAAATTTAGTAATAACTTTTCCTGAGTTTAATTGCCAAGATACATTAGCAAATGATGTTGATTTTTTTCTGTGAATTAATTCCGCACGATAATCATTGAATTTACTCACGAAGTCTGCGTCAACCGTTTTGATATTTTGAATAAACTTCCTTTTAGCAAATTCACTTTTAGAATTATGGCAATGTTTAGCTAATGTAATCCATTGAAGTTTGCTTTCAGGGTTTTTGCCAAATACAAATTGAGTTAGCATAGCGAGATAGTCGAAACAAGAAGATAAATGAAAAACTATGCTGTCATATAATGCCATAATTTCATCAGATGCCATCTCAAAATGTGGGTTTCCCATTATGAAACCATTGAAAACAGTTGGATTTTCTTTAAGCATCTTTTCAAATCTGTGTTCTATTTCAAGTTTTCTAACAAGTAACAAGTAAAAATGAAGGTTTGCACTTCTTATTCTGTAATTGATATTGTCTCGCAATTCATAGATTTCGTGTTTGCCATCTTTGGTCTGTCCGAAAACGTTGTTTATATGATAACCGTAGTCCATAGCAAGAGCCATAAAACCTTCGTGAACTACACTTATCAGTTTTTGGATTTTGTCTAAACTTTCCTGTGGATTGTCAATATAAATTATTTTTTCTTTCATTCAATTTCACTCTGTTTTGATGTCGGTTGTGTCGTCCGTTAAGCTTGCACCTTACGTTTTGGCGCTTGCCGCAGTGGGGGATTTCGGAGGACTGAACTGTCAGCCCACCATAAAAGTTGATAGAAGCGCAAAATTTCAATTAACCACGTCCCCCCCATTGCGGCAAACGCCTGTTAGCGGTAGTTTTTCTATTTGCATCCATTGTCTTTTAACCAATTTTGCATGTATAAGTTAATTACGTTCCCATGATAACAGCCTCTATTGGCGTTCCAAGAAAGCAATTTTTTTTTATCTTCATTTAAGTTAGAGTAAAAGTCACTTGAAACCATTGTCTCATTGTCGTAATATGTTCTGTTGCCATGAGCACAAAGTTTTCTTGCATCATTCACGACTTCTCCCATCCAAACTACGTCATTTAAACCACTTCCGTCATAGCCCGCTTTTATCATAAGTACTCTACCGAAGTCCATTCCTATTCCAACACTAATAGGGTTGATGTTTTTCTTTTTGTATTTGCAATTTAATGTGTCAATGAGTGATGAGAGTTGCGCAGCAGTTGAAAATATGCCATCTATTTGGCTTTTGTATTGAGAGTCAAAAACTCCCCAAACACAATCGCCATGAATATTAACCTCTGCACAATCATAATTACCATTAATTACTGCTACACATTCGGAAATATATGACCTGTATATTTTTGCCAAAGTTGGTCGTGTATAATCTGATGCCATTTTACTTGAACCTCTAATGTCTATAAAAAGTGCCGATGTTTTTGTAACATAAAAACCATTGTTAAAAGTGAGTTTGTCCCGTGATGGAATTTTCTCAACTTCTTCATAGGAAGCGTCCTTGGCATCAAGTATTTCGTCAATACGCTTTCTGCTTTTTTCGTAGTCGTATGATAAGTAATTGCTTTTCATTTATCTGCTTAAGAAATAATAAAGAAGGTTTATTGAAAGTAAAATTATTGAAGCAAAAAAGTATCTCATAGATAAAGTAAACATTGAAAATTTTTTCCAAGCTACTATTGAATTGATGTGTATTTGTTCTGAAAGTTGTTCATTTAATTTTTGATTGTCAGAAAATGTGTCCTTTACTGCTAGGTAGTATGATGTGTAGTCTTTGAACTTTTCTTGTATGTGTCCGAAATAGATCAGTGAGGTGGGGTTATTGTTTTTTAGTTGTGGATTAATAACTAAAAAGCTATATACTATTGAAGTAATTGTTGTTCCTGCAATCAAAACTGTTAGAAGAATGGTAAACCAATTCTCAAATGAATAATCATATACACTGTCAGCATTCGTATATATGATAGTCAATAATACTCCATGAACTGTAAGTAGCAGAACAGCTTTTGTGTCTGAATACTTTACCCAGTCAGTTGTCTTGGTCAATATGTTCCAAAGTTCTTGTGTCATTGTCCTATCAAGTTTTGTAATTTTCCTTGTACTAATAGAAAAATCAAATTGGTTAATAGTCCAGTTAGTACAACATAAAATAATGTCCTTTGAAATGTTCTTTTTCGATTTTCACCTACAAAAAAGACATAAGGGAATAACCATCTTAAATACTTTTTAATAGGAAAACTCAATATAAGAAAAAAGAATATTAGATAGTCCCTTTTAAAATTTAGTTTCAAGATAAAGTCGCTAAAGAAGTATGAAATAGAAATGTAAATGAGGTAAGAAACTGCTATCGAAATAGGTATACCATAAGTATGAAGTAAGTTGTGATAATTACTTCGCTTTTTGAAAAAGGAGCTAATTTCTTCAATTAGGCCATTTGTGATAATTCTATCGTCACTGTCAACAGATACCTTGGAAAAAATTGGTCCAAGCGGATTTATTTCATTTGAACTAAGCGTAATATTAATTTCTAACTTGTCTGTTGCCGAAATTGTAATATCTATTAACTCTAATCCTTCTTTAAAGTTTTGAAATTCTGGGAAATTGTCATATTTATATTCTTCCTTATAAGTCTTACCCTGGAAGACAACGATAGAGTTGACTTGCCTGTACTTTTTGTCCTTGAGATAAGAGACAATTGTGTCAACCAACTGTTTAAGAGCAGGGAACTCAATCGTTACAGCTTGGATATTTAATTGTCCTGATGCTTTCATATTATAGTCGTCATAAAATTACTGCCAACTTGTTTATATGGATGAAAAACTAATCCCAATATCCGATTTAAAACGGTTATTGGGGCAATTGTTATTTGTATATTATTCGCAAATTGCATGAGTATTATTTTCCTCTTTTCTTATTATATTTTATTTCAATCATTGTTTTCTTTCCATACATAGCTTCGCTCCTTCAGTCACATATCTGTGTGCCTATTTGTGTGCTGTAGTTTCGTAATTGTTTTATGTAAAACCATCCCAGGGCGCAAGGCGCGATTCGGCGTTCTGCCGGTGCAGTGCCCATGCTTGTAATAGGTTCTGCGGTTCAGAGGGTATGGTTAGAAGCCGTTCAGAGCAATGCAGCTTCTGGAGGGGTTTGTTTCAAAAAAAGGAAATTATTTTTAGAAATGCAAATGTGGGGGATTTTTTACCGCCAGGACACTAAGACGTCGCAACGTTCGCACCTGCACGGGCGGGCGCTTTTCACAATGAGCACAGGGATTTCGTAGTAATTCATTTCGTTTAAATAACTCAGTGCTGCAATTAGATACAATGGCTCCTTTCACTCGAGAATAGAGGTAGTTGGACGCTGAGCGGAGCCGAAGCGACTAACTAGGTGCCCAGCCAGCGGCTCGCAGCCTGTATTAAATTTTCGCACCCAAACGAAAAGATAAAGTCTGCACAGCAGAGAAATCATATTCGACTGCTGCATTGAGCCATTTGTATTCGGTTTTTAATCCAACAATAGCACGTGGCGTAATGATATTTTCGTTTTTCAAATTTACTTTATTGGTGGTTTCTGATGCATGACTCCAGGAAGTACTTATACCGAAATAAGGTTCCAGAATATGCCATTTTTTAGAAATAATTAAATCTATAGCCGTATTATTTAATTTTAAATCAGCAGGGCCGAACATCCGCGCATGGCTAATTCTACCGGCCAGATATACCGATTTATTTTCCTGAATTTTTTGACTGTATTTTAAGTCCAATCCATAAAAACCATAATTCGCACTAAAGTCTCTGGTAACAAACATTCCTATATCGATTTGATCGGTAATACCTGCAGCCAATCTCAAATTTGGTAATTTAATTTTATCTCCGAGGTAATGTGGTCTTTCACCGGTTTCTGTTACGGGATGTGCAAATGTATTGTTCCAGGCTCCGGAAGTTTGATCGATTGGAGTATTGCTCATGGCAATACCCAGATTAAAGTGTTTTTTCCCCAGTGACGATGCGCCGGTTAAAGGTTGAAAATACACAATATTTCCTGCTTCCCGGGTAAAGCGGTGAAACTCAGTTTGCGTAAGAGATGGATCCACCATAAATGAACAGTTTTTCCAGGTTTCTCCGTTTTTAAAGGTGTGAATGGTAACATTTGGATCATCGCCATGTGCCAGTACATTCGTATTAAAAAGTGCAACGGTAAGCATGGAGAAAATGGATAAGTTAGGAAAAGCTTTCATGATATTTTTTTGTTTTGTGCTTGCAAGACGATTGTGTAAAGGGATACCCCTATTTGATTTGAAAAAAAAGGCCTCTGGCCACACTAGCCTCAAGCCACATGCCACAAGCCTCGAGCTTGTTTTGGGGAATTATTGGCTGAGTTATCTATCTAATGTACGTCTTTACAGTAAAATCATTTTCCATCAAATTGAGTTTAATTGGTAACTGGCTCATTCTTAATTCGTAAATGAAAAAAGCTATCTTCGCAGCCCAATGACTGCCTCACTTTTATGCCCCAACTGCAATTCGGATTTAATTTATCCGGATCAAAATCTGATGGTTTGCACGCAATGTGGAAATCAATGGGATCCCTCAGTTATGGAAGAAAATCCAAATACAAACAGGGTTTTAGATGCAAATGGGAATGAATTAAAAGACGGAGATAGTGTGGTAATTGTAAAAGACCTTCCTGTTAAAGGTTTCTTAAAAGCGATAAAAGCTGGAACCAAAGTTAAAAATATCCGACTCACTGACGGCGATCACAATATTGATTGTAAAATTGAAGGGTTTGGTTCCATGGCTTTGAAATCGGAATTCGTTAAAAAAGCCTGATTAAATTTGTGGATTCTTAACCAGTTGCTAAATGGGGAATCCTTACTCCTGATCTTTCCATTCTTCGTCACTTTAATTCCCTTCATTGACTATTAGGTCCATTTGATTTCCTGAGGCATACATCCACTTGCGGAGGCCTGAAGCCCGACGGAATCTTTTTTCCTTCCAACAAGCTATTCTATTCGATATAAGTACCATTCCTGTGGCAACAACCTTGGCTTTTTTTCAAGACCTTTGCCGCCAGTAATATGAGACATATTCGAACGATTGCTTTTACTGTTTCTATCTTCCTTTTTTCATTTGCCAGGGCCCAGCAACCTGGTGGTTGGACGATGCCTTCGGGGTATATGGTAATGGGTATGGCCATGGATTCCGCAACCAAATTCCCCATTAATCTTGCAGCCACTTCATTGGTGGATGAAATCACTGCTAAAACAGTTGACGGAGGAATTACAGATAGCACAGGCCGCGTATTTTTTATCGTATCCAATCCGGGCAAATACAGGTTGCTGATTACTGCGGTGGGATACGGAAATTACAAAAGTGAACCTTTTGTGTTGAATGATTCTGCCAGAATGCAGAAATTAGGAATGATTTTATTGGTCAATCACGCTGTTGTAAATGTGGGAGAAGCGGAGGTAAAAGTGGAGAAAATGCTGATTGAAAGCAAAGTAGATAAACTCATTTATAATGCATCTCAGGATATCAGCAGTAAAGGTGGGTCTGCCACCGATTTATTGAGGAAAGTTCCGATGGTGGAAGTAGATATGGATGGCAATGTTAGCATGCGTGGAAGTTCAAATATTAAAGTATTGATTAATGGGAAACCAAGTGGAATTGTTTCTGCCAGTGTAAAAGATGCATTGCAAAGTATTCCTGCAGATCAAATAGAAAGGGTAGAAGTAATTACGAACCCCAGTGCAAAATACGATGCAGAAGGTACGGCAGGGATATTAAATATAGTATTAAAAGAAAGCAAATTAAAAGGCACTACAGGTGGTATTCATAGTGGTGCCGGAAATCGCAGTGGCAATTTGGGTGCAAATATTTCTAACCAAAAAGGGAAAACCGGAATTACATTTCGCTTGGGTGGTTTTTATTGGAGAAATGTAGGTAAAGGTACTACGGATCGGTATAACAATTATGGAGGAACTGAATATAGATTGTTGCAAAATAGCAAGAACAATACTTTTGGTGGCGGGCCTTTCGCATCCCTTGGATTGGATAGGGAAATAAATAAATATACCAGTTTTTCCATTGCGGGAACATTGCGCGGTAACTGGAACCGAACCAAAAGCACGTGGGAAACCAATACAGGAATTGCGGATAGCACACTCAAATTATTGTATGGCAGAAGTACCAGAAATTTTAACCTTACTTTGGGTTACGATGTTACCGCAGATTTGCGCAGGACATTTAAAAAACAAGGTCGCGAACTTGGTTTTTCTATGCAATACAATGGCAGCTCTTCCAAGGTGGATTATAGTGCGATACAGAGTAATGCTTATTCCATTGAAAATTATAAAGAACGAAGCAACAATCTTGGTTTAAATAATGAATTTACAACACAAATTGATTTTACCGAACCCATTAATAAAAATATAAATCTGGAATCGGGAATAAAAACAATCCTCAGAAAGGTTACGAGTGGTTATGATTTCGACAGTTTTTCCTATTTAAATCAGGAATACAAAACCATTACCGCCCGTTCAAATAGTTTTTATTACAATCAGAATGTGTATGGCGGATATACGCAGTTTACATGGCAATTTCACAAAAATTACAGCATGCGCGTGGGTGGCAGATATGAATTTACCATGTACGGCGGCGGTAGAAATGACTCTGGTGTGAGCTTCACAGGAAAGCCATATGGCAATTTAATTCCTTTCATTAACATCAACAGGAAATTCGGTTACAGTGGATTCTTGAAATTCAATTACACGCAGCGATTGTTGCGTCCGAGTTTATTTTATTTGAATCCTTATACCAATTTCAGTGATCCCAGAAACCTGACAACCGGCAATCCATATTTGCGTGCGGAAATTTCAAATAATTTTGAATTATCCGGAGGAAAATATACCCAAAAAGGTGGAGGTTCCGTAAATCTATACCATCGCAGAACCAGCAATGCCATTGAGTCTATTCGCAACGTTGACAGCCTGGGAATTTATAGAACCACCTATGGAAATGTAGGGCAAAATTCATTTACCGGATTGGATTTAAACATGAATATTACCGGTAAAAAATACATGTTAAATTTTAATGGCGGTGTAGGTTACGCTTACATAAAAAGCAATCAGACTTCCGGATTGGTTGCTGGTTTAACCAATTCAGGAATTACCTATAGTGCGGGAATGTATGGATTTTATAAGTTCGCCAAAAACTGGTCTGTAGAAGGTTTTGCCAGGATTAACGCTCCAACTTTCTCCTTACAGGGCCGCACCCAGAACTGGTATTTTCATACCATGGGAATCAAGCGCAGATTTAACAAAGACAAAGGCGGAATTGGTTTGGGAATCGACAATCCGTTTACCCCTCATGTTACCTATACCACCATTCAGGAAGGTAAAGATTTCAAATACACGGATGTACGCGAAATCAATATGCTGGGAGTGCGTTTGAATTTTGATTACAAATTTGGTAAACTGGAAGTTGAGCCGCCTAAAAAACCGAAAAAGGGAATCAAGAACGATGACCTGAAACAGGGTGAGGACCAGAATCAGGGGAATTGATGTGGGAAGTTAGATGTTGGATGTGAGATGTTAGAAGTGGGAAGCTTGTCCGTGCCGAAGGGTCGGGTGGGGTATAAAAGCCTGAATCCCTAATCCAACATTTTATACCCAATCTTTACACCATTAACAAACCGTCAGTACATTCCAATTAATTTTGTAGCATGGAGATCACAGGAAAGATCGTGCAATTATTGCCAAAACAGAGTGGACAGAGCCAAAAAGGTACCTGGGAAAAGCAGGATTACATTCTGGAAACAGAAGGGCAGTATCCCAAAAAAGTATGTTTTAATCTTTGGGGTGATAAAATAGCGCAATTTGGAATTCAGGAAAACGACCAGGTAATGGTAAGTTTTGACTTGGAAAGTCGCGAGTACAATGGCCGCTGGTATACCGATGTTCGGGCATGGAATGTAAAGAAAGTTGGCGCCGCCCAACCAGTATCCAGCGCTCCGGAAGATTTGGCTTTCAGTCCTTTTGAAGAAGGTGGAGATCCATTTGCTGCCGACAATAGCAGCGGTGGAGATGACCTGCCGTTTTAATAATTTTCTTTTTTAATTCATTCCATTTGTTCAAATGGAAGGCTTTATTGCATCAACTTTGATGCAATTTTAACCATACATATTTAATAAAGTCACACTTTTATTCCGGAAGTTAGTATTAAACCAAAAGCAACATGTCATTTTAACTTTTTCCACCTTTGGCATTGCCCAAAGGTGGAGCCAAAAGCTAGGCCCTCGGATAAAAAGCTGAAAAACTACGATTTGGATTTTCCACGCCGCTAAGGTTTTTGTCGAGGGGATGCAACGCTAAAATTCGCACTTATTGACAAAAACTGCAGCGGCTTCCTGCGCCCTTGCTTACGCCGGGCCGTCCCTGCGCGCAAATCCTGCATCTTGTTTTTCTACGCTTTTTCTCCGGATGGGCCATCACCGGGTTGCAACAAGTATGAATAAAATTTGTAATTGGAACACATTTTAACTTAGAACAAAAAATGTTAAAATTCGTTTCCTAATTATTGTTCTTAAATAAGCGTTGCAACCCGGCTTTAGCTGGCAGCAGCGTGCGAAAGGGCGCGAAACCCGTGCGGAGCGAAGCGGAGTAAGGGCGAAAGCTTGAGAGCGCCCTGAGCTGACTTCGGTCCGAAATGACGCCTTTGCCAGCTAAGAGTTTGGGCTCCACCCTTTTCGGCAAAAGGGTGGATTAAAAATAAATTTACTTTCACAAAAAATATTGTTTTCATTTTAATTGCACGACGCATAAAAAGAAATTTATTAAAGAAAAAAAACAACAAGAAAGGTTGCCCATAGGCATCCCTTTCCTGAATCAGGAATCAAACTGCCGCTTTCCCGCGTTCCTCAGCTCCCGGCAGTGCTCTGCGGGCTGATGGGTCCAGTTTATCGTTAATTGTTTGGTGGACCAGCAGCTGCGTTCAATTATAATAACGCAAAACCCGTGCAAAAGATTTTATTAGAACATTGGAATTACATTTTAATGAAGAATTCCCATATCGTGAAAACAGTAGTGCGCTGTAAGTCAATTACTTCAATAAATATTATTTATACTGTTTCTCCCAGACCACACAAATACATAGCAGCCATGCAAGCCATTTTGGGGTCTGAAGTTCTGGCCATCCAGGCCGCAATTGCTCCGGTGAGTGTATCTCCGCTGCCACCCTGCGAAAGTTCAGGCCCTCCGCTGCCATTAAATACGATAGAACCATCCGGACAAATCAATGCAGAATATTTGTCCTTAGCCAAAATATAGATTTGTTTGGATTGGCATACCTCTCTTGCCTTTTGAAATTTGTCTGAAGTGTGATTGAAAATCCCAAATAATCTGGTGAATTCTCCCGGATGCGGAGTGAGAATACTTCCGGGTAAAACATATTTCCAAAAGCCCTCATTTTCTGCCAGAATATTCAATGCATCTGCATCCAGAATTACCGGTTTATTCCAGGTTTTGAGAATGATTTTCAGGAATTCCGTGGATTCTGAATCCAGTCCCAATCCGGGACCAATTGCAAGTGTGGTGAAATTTTTATCGTTTACATGAAATGCATTTTCAACAATTAATTTTTTTGCGATATGCATGGCCTTTGGAATATTCGCCAGGTATAATTTTGCTCCTGCCGGTGCAAATGCAGTGGTCAAACCTGCCCCATGTTGAATACAGGAATTTGCTGCCAGGGCAATGGCTCCGTGCATCCCATTGTTGCCGCCGATGAGCAAAACATGTCCTGAATTACCCTTGTGTCCGTGTTCCGGTTTTTGGGGAATTGCCCGTAAAATATTTTTTATGTGTTGGGCTTCTGCAGATAAAAAATATTCCTCTGTTGGAGCATCCTTGATTTTTATTCCCGCATTTGCAATTCGGAAACTAATTTTATTTTCCGGATAAAAAAATGAGGGTTTGGGAGCTTCAATGGTATAAGTTATTTTGGAATGTACAAAAGAGTTGTAGGGCTGAAAACCTTTATCCAGAAGGCCGCTTGGCATGTCAATGGAATAAACGGTACCGCTAAAGTTGTTGATGATTTGAATGCATTTCAAAAACAAATCAGTAGCAATATGCTGCATTCCGGTTCCAAAAATGGCATCCAAAACTATGTCGCATTTTTCGAAATCAAGCTGATTCGGATCTTCAATATCTTGCACCAGATCAGCTTTATATTGCATCAATAATTGGTAATAAAAGGTATGATCGGCAGAGATATTTTTGCCGAAAATAGTTCTATATATTTTTACATCAAAACCATCGCGAAGCAGCATGAGAGCGATACATAAGCCATCTCCACCATTATTTCCGGGACCGCAAACTATTGCAATTTTTTGCCTTGCATTTAATTCAGGAATTAATTTATTATAAATCCCACGAGAAGCTCTTTCCATTAAATCAATTCCCGAAATGGGTTCTTCCGCAATGGTTTTTGCATCGCATTCCCTCATGGTATTTCCCGTTAAAACCGGAATCAGAAAGTCCATATATTCAGACTTTTGGGAATAACATGTACTTCTGCCAGCTTACTTACAAATCCTATTGCTTCTCCATCGACATGCATGGGTTTTCGACCTTCAAATTCCATCACAAAACTCGCACCGCTAATGCGATAAATATCCGGGCTTTTTGAAACCGTATTTGACGCAAAGCGAAAACCGAGAGATGGAATTTTTACCGGGCTCATTTTTTTAAAAATTACTGCATTTAAAGTTCCATCATCATCACGCGCACCGGATTCAACGCGAAAATTATTTCCCCATTGGCTGCCATTGCAAAAATCTACCATCCAGGTTTCACCCTGCCATATGCTGTTTTCATTGCTCACCACGGCTTCAAATGGCTCCATTCTCAGATTGCGCACCACAGTGGTGGTATAGCCGCGCAATCCACGGCGTTTGGTACCCTTAAATGCGTGGCTGATTTTTGCGGCAAATCCAATTCCCGCAATATTCAAAAAATGTATGCCATTGATGGTTCCGGTATCGCGTTTGCTGATTTGTGGATTCTCTATTATTTCCAGTGCTTTATTCCATTTTAAAGGAATGCTGTGATGCCTTGCAAATCCATTTCCTGAACCCAGCGGAATCATTGCCAGTGCAGTATCCGTTCCCAATAATTGTTTGCTGATGAGATTTAAAGTTCCATCTCCGCCACATCCAAATACCGCTTCAAAATTATGCTTTGCAAGATCCGCGGTGATTTCGCTAACTTCTTCGGAACTTCTGGTTTTATATAGCGCTTTCGGATTGTTTTTTTGTAAATAATGGATTAATTCAGTGGCCTGTTTTCTTGAAGCCACAGTTCCCGCTTCCGGATTGATGAGAAATGCAATTTTATTGTGTTTCAAATTCAATTGTTAAAGGAATATTGAATCAGATTTGCACCCATTTGCAATGCTTTAGCGCGAATGGTTTCCGGATCGTTATATACCTCGGCATCTTCCCAACCATTTCCCAAATCGCATTGGTAATCATAAAAACAAACCAACCTCCCCTCATGGATCAAACCAAAGCCCTGTGCAGGTTTGCCATCGTGCTCATGCACTTTAATCAGTCCGGTTGGGAATGAATAGGATTGGTTATAAACCGGATGTGAAAATGGCAATTCCACAAACTGCAATTCGGGAAAAACTTTTTTCATTTCCTTGCGAATATATTTATCCAATCCATAATTGTCGCAGATGTGCAAAAAGCCACCGCTGGTAAGATAGTTGCGCAGGTTGTTCGCTTCTGCATCTGTGAATATTACATTGCCATGGCCGGTCATAAAAACAAAACTGTAATTAAATATATCCGGAGACCCTGCATCCACTTGTTGCTCTTCCGGATCTATTCCAGTGCCAATATTACGGTTACAAAAAACCGCCAGATTTTTTAAAGCTGTTCTGCTGCTATACCAATCTCCGCCTCCATTGTATTTAAGTCTGGCGAGCTTCACAGAATATGAAGCCTGTTGCTTCGAAGCTGCAATAAAGGCTACACCGGTAAATACAGCTACTGCGGATATCCAAAACCACTTTTTATTAAACGGAATCATCACCAAAGCGAATTTAACTGTTTTTAAGGAATCCTGTAAAGATTTCATATCCCAATTCCATAGAAAAGGTAAACCCCTGCAAAATTTGAGAAGATGGACCAGAGCAATGGAATTACAGACGCATATTTCATCCATTTCTTGTTGGGATACCAATGAAATAATATAACAATTGGGATGATTAGAAAAAACTGATAATCCAGACTATATCGGGAGGCAAACTGCACCCAACCCGGACCCATTATACTGAATACCAATAATGCTATACAGACGGAAGAAATCAACGATGTAACAAACAGCCAGTTCAACATTAATTTCGTTTTCCATTGAAAGAAAATCAATATCACCGCAGGAATTAAAAATAAGAATACAGGTGAATTCCACAAAAGTCCGAAACCGTCATAATCCATTAGCAGCAAAGGGAATGCGGCCTGAAACTTTGGAAATTTCAATACTTCTATAAAAAAGTTTTCCGGAATATAGTGAAAGGAAAAAAATCCAAAATTCTCAAAATTCTCTTTAAAATAAGGATGAATATTTTGATAATACAATCCATTGTTCATTACATCTCCAAAGCGTGCATAATTGTACCAGCCGTTTAGAATAAAGGCAAGAAGTATTGGAATACCAAAGGAAATACTGTGTTGAAACCATTTAATTTTTCCAAATTTGTAAGCATAAATACACACAAAAAAAGGAATGGAAAATATCAGGTGATTTCTGGAAAAAACTGCCCCTGCAAATAACAAACCTGAAAGCAGAATACCAGTTTTCCCTTTTGCAATTAACAACATATAAATAGAGGTAAGCAATACCAGTTGCGCTACTACCTGGGCAAAAAACCAAACCGAACTGTTCATGGACATGTAGAAATGTACAGTGCCCAGTCCCCAAAATATTCCAAACCAGGCAATGAGATTATCAGAAATATTCAGTTGAAACCATTTCGCCATTTGTTTCAATACGAGCATAAAAAATAAAACATTTAAAAAGCCAATGATGGAAACAATGAGATCATCGGGAGTATTTAAGCCGAAAATGGCCACCCAAGGCATATAAATAATGGCTGGAACCGGAGGCCAGTACAGGTAGTTCTTGCCATGGAATTCGCTGAGATCATGGCAGTCCGGATAGGCAGGACAACGCACATCGGTATGGCCATGAAGAAATGAGTAGGCTAAATCTTTGAAATAGTGAAATCCGTTGGATTCTGTTCTAAAATGAAAATACTCCGGCAAGAATATTCCGGAATAAAATAACCATACCAATAATGCAACTAAAATGAATTTCAGATAGTATGGAATGGGAATCATTTTCATTTTTATACAGATTGGTGTATATAATTTACCTGCGAAATTCCGGTAAAATCAACGCATCCAAAGGAATGCCAAAAAAGCACATCCAACAAGGATACGGTAGATTCCAAATGCTGCAAAACCTTGTTTTTTTACCAGATTAATAAAGAATTTAATTGCAATTACAGCAGTAATAAAACTGAGTACATTTCCGATGGCGATATCCTTCAACTGTGATTCAGAAAGTACATCCCAATTTTTGAGTAATTTATACAGACCAGCTGCGGTTAGAGTTGGCACAGCCAGGAAAAAGGAAAATTCTGTAGCCGCAACTCTGTTTAATTTACAACCCAATGCACCGGCAATACTTGCGGCACTTCTGGATACCCCCGGAATCATGGCAATGCTCTGTACAATGCCAATCACAACTGCATCCTTGTAACCCATTCCGTCTACCGTTTTTTCACCACCAGGAAGTAATTTCTGGATAAACAAAAGAAAAATTCCAATGATAATTAGCGTGAATCCAACAATCACGGGTGTTTGTAGCATTTGTTCCAGAAAATCATCCAACAAGAGACCAAGAATGGCAGCGGGTATAAAACCTACAAGAAGTTTTAAATAGAAGGAATAGCTTTTGAAATTAAAAAATCTGCGCCAATAAAGGAAAACCACCGCTAAAATGGCTCCAAACTGTACGGAAATAATATAGGTATCGATATTCTCCAGCCTGAGCCCCAGTACTTCTCCGGTCATCATCAAATGACCTGTGGAACTTACGGGCAGGTATTCGGTAATCCCCTCAACTATAGCGAGGATCAGGTTTTGCAACCAGGTCATTCGGCTGCGTTATCTTCTTGTTTCTTTTCGCGATAAAAAATGGCGACAAATCCGAGACAGAATCCCAGGATTACCACTATAGGTGCAACTGTTGTGCGACGCATATCATAAATATCTCCGCTTTTGCCAGACATAATGATAAAGCCAAGCGTAATAACTGCCAAAGAAATCGCAGTGAAAATATAATTCATTTTGCCAAACAAGAAAGGAGCTTTGGAGAGGTCCTTTTTTGCATGAGTACCGGTTTGAACTTCCTGTTTGTGTTTGTTGGTGTGCATCAGTATAAATTTTCGATTTTACTGCGAAGATACTTACGGGTACTGAACCATGCACAAATAATCGCCAGGATTATTCCAAAAATCGCTATTCCGGTAAAAACGATTACGGCATATTGCCAGTTGATAAATGCCGCAAACTCGCGCATGGTGCCGAATTCCTTCCAAACATAGTGCAATCCGTACAGAATTCCTGCAAGGGCAAAACCGGCAATGGGGATGGCCAATAAAGCATGTTTGAGAAACTTCAATAAAAACGGTCGTACAATGAAAGAATTGGTGGCCCCAACCAACTGCATGCTTTTGATTATAAAGCGATTGGCGAATATGCTCAGCCTGGTACTGCTATTGATCAGGCCGATGGCGATAAGTGTAAATAATATTACAAGTACAAGAAGTATCCACTGGATTCGGTTTACATTTTTGTTAACGGATTCCACCAGATTTTTTTGGTAGACTACATCTTCAATAAAAGGGAAAGATTCAATTTCTCTGGCAACCGTTGCAATATTTGCCGGCTGTGCTTTTTCAGCCTTGAAGAATACTTCCAGGGATAATGGCAATTCAGATGCTTCCACATATTGCATGAAATCATCATCGTATTTATCACCCATTTGTTTCAACCCTTCTTCGCGGCTCACAAAATGACTGCGTTTCAGCCAGTCTTTTGTTTTCAATTCGTTTTCGAATTTGAAAACGGTTTGTTCAGAAACGCTGTCTTTGAAATAAATATCGATTCCGGAACCTTCAATAAGGCTGCGTGAAAGGCCATTGAAACCCAGTACGGAAAAGCCGAGAAGACCCAGCATAAACATGACCAGTGCCAGGCTCAGAATGCTTGGAAAAACCGAGGGTTTGCGTCTTCTAATTTTAGGAGCGGTTTCAGTCACAACGCGAAATACCGCCGTGATTGAATTTTAAACAAAGAAAGTTATCCTCAATGTGCGCATTACGTCATTAGATGAACTTACACGGATATGATGAGCAAAGGCTAAATGTATTCGGTGTATATTCTATAAATTCGCCGCATAAAATTTTATGACAGATTATCCAATTGGCACCAGAATTAAACATCCCAGTAAAGGCGAGGGTGTAATTATGACCGATACCGGCTCCTCTTACAGAATCTTTTTTTCTCCGGAATCCATACTTGAAATAGGAAAGGGCTTTGCCGGATTGGAACTGATTGAACTGGGCGCTCCTTCCGAAGCTCCTCTGAGTATGGAAAATATTGAAGAAGCACTGAAAAATATATTGGTAAAATACAGCGACTTCAGTGGAAAAGCGGAACTTGGAGGAAAATGGATAAAAGGCAATCTTGTCTTTGAACCCAACGATGCTTCCCTATCCGGTCATGAAATTCCGATTGAAACATTTTTTCATAAAGTGGTAATGGTGCGCGACAGGCTTAGGGTGCTGGAACAAAACGTCAACAGCCATTCCAAACTGGATGATGAAGATAAGGTAAATCTGCAGCAATATATTACCAGAGTATATGGCAGCCTTACGTCCTTTAACTTTCTTTTCAAAAACAAAAGCGACCATTTTGTGGGCGAATCTTCTAAAAAATAAATAAATAAACTTGTGAAATATTCCATCTTTTCCGGCTTCCTGTTCCTGTTTGCAATAAGCTGCAAGGCCCAACCTGCACTAAAAACCAAAGAAGTTTTTATGTACAAAAACGGTTTTACCTATGTGCATGCCACCGGCTCTGTGAATACATCCAATGGACAATTTAAATTTCCTGAAAAGGAAATTCCAAATGCATTATTCGGAGCCTTTTGGTTCGAGTCTCCGGGAGGAATTCAATTCGTGCTACGCCAGATAGACTCTACGGAGAAGCCAATAAAATCGCCTGCATTGGAAGATATTTTTGCAGCCAATGTTGGTAAGAAAATAAAACTCACCAATTATTTATCCAAAGAAAGTTCGGTGATTGAAGGAACGATTTATTCCGTTTATCCGAAGAGCGAAACAGAACAGGAATACAATTACAACCGCAGCGTGGCCGTGATTCAAACTGCCACCGGAATGATGGTTTTAAACCAGCAAATGCTATTGAGTATTTACCATGTGGAATTCGAAAATGGATCTCAATTAATTCCAACCAAAAAAATGGGAGAGCCAAAGTTGGTGGTCCAATTTAAAAAGCAAGACAAAACACAGGAACTGGGCATGGTATACCTGGAACACCATGAGTCCTGGTCACCGGCATACAGGTTGGTGTTGGAAAGCGATAAAAAAGCGCATTTAATTTTGAGTGCGGAAATACGTTCCGGAACTCTGGATATTCAAAATGCAGATTTGAATCTGGTAGTTGCAGCACCCAATATTTATTCAGCATATATGCCGAGCAGCCTGGTTGGAAATGTAAACTGGGTGCCCACTCCGGCAGGTAAATATGGTTACGGGGATAACAGGGTTTCACTCGCAAATAGTTCGAGCGAATCAAATGATATTGCGATTTCTGATACCAAAGTAGAAGATTATTTTATTTATAAAATCAGCAATTTTAATCTGCAAAAAAATCAAACTGCATTGGTGCAAATTCAGGAAGGAGAAATTAACACCGAACAATATTTCCAGTCAGTGTTGCCAGAGGTAAATGAATATTCGGCACCTTATACAGATGTTTATGGGGAATTACCGAAATATGATGTTTTTCATATGTTGAAATTCAAAAACAATTTAAAACAACCACTCACTTCTGCACCTGTTTTGATTGAATCCAAAATTTCAGGTGGAGGAAATTTGGTGATGTCTCAACCCATATTAAATACTACTGTTGTGGGAGGAGATTGTTATCTGAACATTGCAAAATCTCTGGATATTCCGTTGACCATGAAGGAAACTGAAAAATCAAGAATTTCCAATGCAAAAATAGTTGAAAATAAAACAGAAGTTGTGCAATATGATAATATCACAATGGAAAGTAATATGCACATGGAAAATCAAGGTGAAAAGGAAGTAGTATTAAAGGTTTCCAGAATGGTATTTGGCAATCTGCTAAAATGTGATGTAGATTGGAAAATTACATCAACCAAGCCCAGATATGGATCTTCCAATCCAGGGAATATGGTGGAATGGGAAATAAAATTAAAACCTGGGGAGAAAAAAGACATTACTTATTCTTACCAATATTATTTACGGGTCTATTAACACATAAAAAAGGAGGGAATAAATGAAGGTATTAAAAAATTTGGATGTATCCAATATTGTTTTTTTGGATATTGAAACGGTATCCCAGCAGCAGGAATATGAGGTGCTGGAAAATGACTGGAAATTGCTTTGGGACAAGAAGGCCAAGGCATTAGCAAAAAATGAAGAAAGCGCTGAAGAGGTATATGAACGCGCCGGAATTTATGCGGAATTCGGAAAAATTATTTGCATTGGGGTTGGGGTGCTTCGGGAATTTGGAGACGGATATAAACTGCGTGTAAAAACCTTCAGCGGAGATGATGAAAAAATATTGTTGAAGGAATTTGCTGACATGTTAAACGGTCATTATCACGGGCATCAATTTTTGCTTTGTGCGCATAACGGTAAGGAATTCGATTTCCCATATCTGTCGCGCAGAATGCTGGTTCATGGCATTGTTTTACCTCAGTTGCTGGATAATGCCGGTAAAAAACCCTGGGAAGTTCCGCATTTGGATACCATGGAGTTGTGGAAATTTGGTGACTATAAAAATTTTACTTCCCTGAACCTGTTAGCCAAGATTTTTGATATCCCCACACCAAAGGACGATATCGATGGCAGCCAGGTGGGGTCCGTTTATTGGCAGGATCACGATCTGGAGCGGATTGCGTTGTACTGTTCCAAAGATGTAATAACCCTTACCAGGTTGTTTCTAAAGTTCCGCGGAGAAGGATTTTTGGAAGATGAAAGGGTGGAATACATTCGGGATAATTAAAAAAAAGCAACGTTTCAGGTTAAATAATTGTCATTCAGTAGCAAAAAATACTCAGGGATTGCTTAACGATGACAATAATTAATTAAATTTGCCTTAACCCTCGCATGGATATAAAGCTTTACGCAACGATATTTTTATTTACCATCACTTGCAAGCTCGGAGCCGCTGAACCCACTATTGCGGCAACCAATCTGGTTATTGATAATATAAACTGTACATCCGCAAGAGTCAGCTGGACCAATGGGAACGGCAGTTGGCGCATTGTTTTAATCAAAGAGGCATCTGCCGTAAATACTACTCCGGCAGATGGAGTCAGGTATACATCCAGTGCTACTTTTGGAGCCGGGAGCGAATTGGGTACCGGTAATTATGTTTGCTATAACGGTGCCAGTAATATTTTCACCGTTAGTGGATTACAGCCGAATAAGACTTATCACATTGCGGTGTTTGAACACGATGCTGCAGCACCAGACTATTTCACCTCTACTTATCCCAGCGCCAGTTTCACCACTAAATTCTTAAATCTGGATTTTTCATACAGCTATACCGATAGCTGTCAAAAAACGAATAACATCATTTTTAAAAACAACTCCACTACTGATTTAACCGGAGTAACTTATACCTGGTACTTCAAAGATGGCAATCAGGCTACCGGATTTGATGTGCAGCACAGTTACCAGCAGGGTGGATATTTTGCCGTGCAGATTGTCGCACTACCATCGGGTGGCTGCCCCAATTCCTTTACCACCGGTAATCCTGTGCGTATTATTCCCAGGCCTGTTTCCAAACCTATTGAGAAAAACGGGAATTACAGCCAGTGCTTTACGGGAAATCATTTTTATTTCAACGACCAAACTTCTCTGGCGCCTGTTCCAAAATGCGCATATATAAGAACCTGGTATTTTTCTACCTCAGATATTGCAACATTTCCAACGCCTGACAGGGTTTATTCCAAACCTGGTACATACAGGATCTTTTTTGAAGCTGAAACGCTTTATGACAATAACAAAACCGGATGTAAAGACACAACATCACTTGTAATCAAAGTCATTGCAGATCCTTCCACCGGTGTAACAGTAAATTCAGATACCGTTCAGTGTCTTAAAGGAAATGAATTTGATTTTGACAACGTAAATCCGGGTGTGGTTTCTTACGACTGGGATTTTGATGATGGCGGTACTTCCACTCTGAAACAAGTAAAACACACCTATAACGATATTGGAGAATATCACGTGTTACATAAGGCTGCAAGTGTAGAGGGTTGTAAAAGCCAGACTACCAAAATTGTATTTGTAAAAAGCAATACAACAGCGAATTATTCCGGCCTTCCTGCAGAAGCTTGTGAAGGAGATTTGCCACTTACATTAATTCCAACAACCAGCGGTGGAATTTGGACAGGATCCAATCTTACCGACAGCATTTTTAATCCATCAAATCCAGGCCTTTTTAGCATAAAATATTTAATTCCCGATACATTTTGTCCGGATTCTTTAACCAAATCTATTCTGGTAAAACCATTGCCTAAATTCAGTCTTGGCGCAGATGAAAACCTTTGTGACGGTGGGACAAAAGACCTAACCGTGAATGTTGCCAAAGGTCAGATTCTGTGGGATGATGGAAGTACTGCTGCTACCAGAACCATTGGCAATGCGGGGAAATATTGGGCCCAGGTAACAGATTCCGGATGTGTATGGAAAGATGATATCGAGTTATTTGTAGGGTACACCCCAATAGTGAAACTCCCCAATGATACAAGCCTTTGCCGGGGTTCCATTTTACAACTGGACGCAGAATGGCCAAACAGTACCTATGCCTGGAGTAATAACAGCAAGGAGAAATCGATTTATGTTACTTCTGAAGGATTATATACAGTTACAGTTACCAATCCCTGTGGTGTTGCTTCTGATGATATTCGCGTGTATTTTCAGGGGGATTTCTGTGATGTTTTTATACCGGATGCTTTTACACCAAATGGCGACGGTAAAAATGAATATTTTGAAATATTAGGCAAGAACATAACCCCGCGCTTTTTTGTGATTTATGACAGATGGGGAGCCAAAGTATTCGACAGCAGAACCGATAACAGTTTCCGTTGGGATGGTTTCCATAATGGTTTGCCATGCGGCGATGCCATGTATTCCTATGTTTTTGCCTATGATGTGATTGCAGGTGATCACAAACGCAAAAACACCATCAAAGGCAGCGTATTGCTGTATCGCTAAATCTAAATTTTTAATTCCTGTTAATTAGGGATAATTTGTTGTTTTTTGTTCTGAAGATAAGAGACTTCAGACCTAATTTTGCAGGCAAATGCAAACTGCAAGTGCAACTATAGATCAGGCAACCCAATTGGGCTTGCTTCCCGAGGAATTTGATAAAATCTGTACCATTTTAGGCCGCACACCAAATTTCACTGAACTCAGTGTCTACTCTGTAATGTGGAGTGAGCATTGCAGTTATAAAAACTCCATTACCCTGCTTAAAACCCTGCCAAGAGAAGGCAGTAAGATATTGGCAAAGGCAGGGGAAGAGAATGCAGGATTGGTGGATATTGGTGATGGACTTGCATGTTGTTTTAAAATTGAAAGCCATAATCATCCAAGTGCAATTGAGCCTTATCAGGGCGCGGCAACTGGTGTTGGCGGAATAAACCGCGATATATTCAGTATGGGTGCAAGACCAATTGCACAACTGAATTCACTTCGATTTGGAAATATTAATTCTGCCAGAACCAAGTGGCTGGTAAAAGGTGTGGTAAAGGGTATTGGTGATTATGGAAATGCATTTGGAATTCCAACTGTTGGAGGTGAAGTGTATTTTGATGATTGCTATGAGCAAAATATTCTGGTAAATGCTATGAGTGTGGGCATAGTGGAAGTTGGTAAATCCATTTCCGCAGGTGCAGGCCCTGCCGGCAATCCGGTTTATATTTTTGGCTCCGCTACAGGTAAAGATGGCATTCATGGAGCTGCATTTGCATCCAAGGATATGGGAGAAAACAGCCATGAAGACTTGCCGAGTGTTCAGGTTGGGGATCCATTTTGGGAAAAACTTATTTTGGAAGCATCCATGGAAATTATCGAAACGGGTGCTGTGGTTGGTATGCAGGACATGGGTGCCGCCGGAATTACATGCAGCACCAGTGAAATGAGCGCCAAATCTGGGGTGGGAATGGATATTTGGTTGGACAAAGTACCCATGAGACAGAAAGATATGAAATCCTGGGAGCTGTTACTTAGTGAAAGCCAGGAACGCATGTTGGTTATTGTTCATAAAGGGAAGGAAAACCTGATTGAAAAAATTCTAGAAAAATGGGAATTAACTTATGCATGCATAGGTACCGTTACGGATAGTGGTAACGTAAGATATTATATGCACGGTGAGTTGGAAGCGGATATTCCGGCAGAAAGCCTTGTATTGGGAGGTGGAGCGCCGGTGTACCAAAGAGAATGGGAGCGACCAGCTTATATGGATGAAATTGCGAAATTCAAGATTTCGGACATAAGTGATGTGAATATGGAACAAGCGCGGGAAGTAGCCGTTTTTCTGGCAGCCCAGCCAAATATTGCGAGCAAAAACTGGATTTATGAGCAATATGATTCTATGGTAGGTACCATCAATCAAAGTACCAACAGACCCAGTGATGCTGCAGTAGTTAAAATTAAAGGCAGTAATCGCAGTCTGGCTTTAACGGTGGATTGCAACAGCAGGTATGTTTATGCGGATCCGGATAAAGGAACCCAGATTGCTGTTTCCGAAGCCGCAAGAAACATTGCATGCAGTGGTGGAGAACCAACAGGAGTAACCAATTGCCTGAACTTTGGTAACCCTTATAATAAAGAAGTTTATTATCAGTTTAAATATGCCATTGAAGGTATGGGCAAAGCCTGCAGAAAGTTCGATGCCCCAGTTACCGGTGGTAATGTAAGTTTTTACAATCAAAGCACCAGTGGAAATGCAGTTTATCCTACTCCTACAATAGGTATGGTTGGTGTAATCCAAGATGAAAGCCACATTATGACCATGGATTTTAAGGAAGCCGGCGATCGAATTGTTCTGATTGGAAAGCAAACCGATGATATAGGCTCCTCGCAATATGTAGCGAAATATCTGCAGGTGGAATATTCTACCTGTCCGTATTTTGATTTGGAGGAAGAATATCAGGTACAGGATTTTATTAAAAATGCAATTCGCAACGGATTGTTGCAAAGTGCACACGATCTTAGTGAGGGCGGTCTTTTTATTTCCTGTCTGGAATCTGCCATGGCTAGAAATGCAGGGTTTTCCATTTCAAAAAACAACCATCTGAGAAACGATGCATGGCTTTTTGGGGAGTCTCAGGGCAGAGTTTTGGTATCCGTGAAACCCGATAAATTACAAGGATTGATTTCACTCGCTGAAAAATCAGGAGTAGCTTTAGATGAAATAGGGGCAGTTACTGAAAGTGGTATTCAAATTAACCAGGTGGGATTTGGAGATACGGGTACTTTCAAAAACACGTACCATACTGCAATTCGAAATAAAATGGAAGCATAATTTCGATTCAAATCGTCTGGTTAATTATACATCCGTTTGCACCTTTCATTTTTAATTATAGTTTTGTATGAAACATTTATGAAAAATCTAAGAATACTTTCCTTTGCCCTGATCTGCACCAGCATGGTGTTTGTAGCGTCTTCCTGTAAAAAAGGCGAAAATGATCCTTTCCTTTCATTCCGCAGTCGTGATGGCAGAATTACTGCTGTTTGGAAATTGGTAGGGATAGAAGGAACAACAAAAAACACCAGCGTTTCCGGTTCAACAACTTCCATAACCACCACTACACAAGCATATTCCGGCGGCACACTAACAACTACAACAACTTCCAGTTCCGGAACAACTTCCAATACGTCCAAATTTGATTTTGAAATGACTTTGGAAAAGGATGGCCACTATGCAAGTAAAACCAATAATTACAATACTTCAGGTACACTTACATCTGCGTACGAAGCTGAAGGAAACTGGGTTTGGTTAACTGATGGGAAAAACAAATCCAGTGTTACCATTACCGATCTTTCAGGCAGTGTGGCAAGTGGAACATTTGATGTAGATCAGCTAAAATCGAAAGAGTTGAAATTGAAAAAACACCAGCGCATCAGGCAGGCAAGCGGCTCAAATAGTTTTGAGCAGGATGCTACAACAACCTACACTTACGAAAAACAATAATTCCATAAATTGAATAAAAAGGCCTTCATTTGAAGGCCTTTTTTTATGCAGTTTTCAATATGGGAAAAACATTATGTTTCGAAACCGGATATAGTGGTTTTAGGAAACGGAATAGTGGGTTTGCAGTGTGCGATTCATTTGAAATTAAAATATCCAAAGCGCAGAATTTGGGTAATTGACCGGGCGCCTTTTAGCATGGGAGCAAGTATGCGCAATGCGGGTTTTGCCTGTTTTGGAAGTGCGGGAGAAATCCTGGATGATATTCACAGAACATCTGAAGAGGCAGCATTTAATTTATATGCTCAGAGATATACCGGATTGAAATATCTCACGGAAGACTTTGGTGCAGAAAAAATAGGATATGAAAAAACGGGAGGATATGAAATATTTCCTACGGCCCAGGATGCGGAATTGCAAAAAGTAAAACAACATTTGCATGAAATAAATGAACATTTAAAAGAAGTTACAGGTGAAATTCCATTTGTGGTAAAATCCTCCACTGCATTGGGGATGAATGTTCTGCCTGAAGCAATTTATACCCCACTGGAAGGTGCGATTCAAACAGATTTGTTGTACAAAAATATTCGTGAAAAAGCACAGGAATGCGGGGTTGAAATTTATTCCGGAATTGAAGTGGTCGCATTGGAAACAGATGCATTGACATATTGGACCTTACACACCACCTCCGGTCTTTCTATTCAATGCAAAAGATTGGTAGTTTGCACGAACGGATTCGCAAAAAAATTATTACCTGAACTGAATGTACAACCTGCCCGTGGGCAAGTACTTGTAACTTCCACTATTCCCGGTTTGCGCTGGCGTGGATTGATGCATGCGGAACAGGGATATTATTATTTCAGAAGTTTGGGTACCAGAATTTTAATTGGCGGAGCCAGACATTTGGACAAAGAAGAGGAAACTAGTTATGAACTGGAAACCAACGAAAATTTGCAAAATGAGCTGAAGCGATTTCTGAATGAGGTTGTAATTCCCGGGGAGAACTTTGAAATTACCCATCAATGGGCCGGAATTATGGGAATGGCTGATGACAGAAGTCCTTTGGTAGCAGAGCATAAGCCGGGATTATTTATTTGTTTGCGAATGGGTGGAATGGGCGTCGCACTGAGTGCTCTGGTTTCCCGCAGACTGGCAGAAATGGTAACCGGATTATAGCATTGCAACATTTTTAGCACAATATTTGTCTGTATTCATACAATGCGCCTTTTTTTCATTCTGTGTAGTCTCTCCTTTTCAACGTTTTTGCATGCACAAAAACTCTCTACCTCCGATACTACAAAGGAAATAGAGCTGGAATTGCATGTAGGTGATACCATGGAAATAGGTATTTGTGAAGGAGCGAATTTTAAACATTTGGATTATTTCAGAAAAACCCGTTGGGCAGATACCATAATCCCTTATGATACAGCAACCGGTGAAGGATTCTATAAGTCATTTTTTACTACCGGTGATTTTGATGCGAGTGAATTGCCTGCCAGTTTTTCCGGTGCGTATTATGAAATTATGGGGATGGAAGTTCTCATCAATAAAAATACGGGAAAGGAAATGGGAATCCTCTATTTAAAGGCTACTGAGCCTAATTCCGTAATCTGGGTAGACTTTACAGAAGCCATGCAGGCCAAGGAAATTGGACTCATAGGACAATTTAAAAAATAGTATTTAAGCCACAGCCAGTATCCCGGTTTGTTTTCTTTTTAAAAAACGAATAACTTTGGAATACCCGAATTACCTCTCCCATTAATGGACAATTATGACATATCCGATGCTCTCGGATTCTATGCGAAACTCGCAGAATTACATGACGAAAATCCCTTTAAAGTAAAGGCATTTGCTTCTGCAGCATTTAATTTAAAAAAAGTTAAGGAACCTCTGGAGGGAATGGATGATGAGGCACTTACAAAAGTACCCGGTGTAGGAAAAAGTGTCATCTCCGCTGTAAAGCAGATTTTACATACCGGCAGTTTTGCAGATTTGGATTCTGTAATTCAAAAAACACCTCAGGGAATATTAGAAATGTTGCGTATAAAAGGGTTGGGGCCAAAAAAAGTGCAGGGCATTTGGCGCAATATGGAAATTGACAATGTGGAAGATTTGTTTAATGCCTGCAGAGAAAACAGGTTGGTAGAACAACCGGGGTTTGGCCTTAAAACACAAGGAGAAGTAATGCGTGCAATTGAGTTCTCCTGGGGTGCAAAAGGGAAATACCATTATGCTAGAGTGGAAAAAATCGCTCTGGATTTGTTGGCAGAATTAAAAAATGATTTTCCGGATGCCTTGCATTCCATAACCGGAGAAATGAGGAGGAAATGTGAAGTGGTGGAATCCATAGATCTGATAACTACTGCGGATCCGGCGGCTTCCAAACAGTGTTTTCTGAACAATGGCCTTTTAGAAACAGACAATGGATTTACAGATTCTGCAGGTTACCACTATCGAATATTTCATTCCAATAAAGACAACTTTTATTCAAAGCTTTTTGAAACAACCGGTTCCGATCAACATCTTCAGTTGATAAATTATGTTTCCGGAAATAATGTTAACTCGGAAGAGGAAATCTATGCCTCGCTGAAAGAACCATTTGTAGAGCCTGAAATGCGGGAAAGGTTGGAAGAACTGGAGCGGGTGCGCTCTGGAAAAGCAACTGGTCTGCTTCAGTTTTCGGATTTAAAGGGAATACTCCATAACCACAGCACATATAGCGATGGATTGCAAAGTTTGCAGGAAATGGCAGAATATTGCCGCGAACTGGATTATGAATATTTGGGTATTTGCGACCATAGTAAAAGTGCCGGTTATGCAAATGGATTGCAGGTTGCAAGGGTTTTGGATCAACATGCGGAAATAGACAAGTTAAATGCCACCATGCATCCTTTTCGTATTTTTAAAGGAATTGAAAGTGATATTTTAAATGATGGTAGTTTGGATTATGAACCTGAAATTTTAGCCAAATTTGACCTGGTTGTAGCATCGGTTCACAGCAATTTGAAAATGCAGGAAGATGTTGCCAACAACAGGTTGAAGAAAGCAATAGAAAATCCTTACACCCATATTTTGGGGCATCCTACAGGGAGATTGCTTTTGTTGCGTGAAGGATATAAAATTGATCATGCCTATATCATTGATGCCTGTGCCGCAAATGGTGTAGCAATCGAACTAAATGCAAATCCATACAGACTGGACCTGGATTGGCGCTGGGTGGGCTATGCCATGGATAAAGGGGTAATGGTAAGCATTAATCCGGATGCACATGAAAAGCATGCCTATCACGATATGTATTTTGGAACATTAGCCGCGCGCAAAGGTGGCCTTACCAAGGAATTTACACTGAATGCATTTTCCTTGGGTGAAATGGAAACTTGGTTGAAAAACAAAAGAAATCAATCCATTGCCGGGCATTGATTAGATTTGCTGTGTGCTGAAGGTACTTGTGCTTCGTTTCAGTTCCATTGGAGATATTGTTCTCACTACTCCGGTGTTGCGTTGTTTGAAATTACAACGTGAGGATGTACAGTTGCATTTTGCTACCAAAACCCGTTACGCGGAGCTGCTTAAATTCAATCCTTACATCGATAAACTCCACTTGTTGGATAATTCAACCCATGAACTTATTGACAAACTGCATGAAGAAAATTTTGATCTGATTGTGGATTTACACAATAATGTAAGAACAGGAAGAATTAAGCTGGCATTGGGTATTAAGTCACATACCGTACATAAATTGAATTTCAAAAAATGGTTACTGGTACGGTTTAAAGTAAATATCTTACCTGAAATACATCTGGTAGAGCGAAACCTGAAAACCGTTGCAGCCCTTGGGGTTCATTATGATGACAGGGGTTTGGACTTTTTTATGGATCCGGCCACTGCTATTCCTGAAACTCTGAAAGAGAAAATTAAGGATAAATCGTACGTGGTTTATGCTGCCGGAGGAACCCATGTTACCAAAAGACTGCCTGTACACAAGATGCGGGAACTAGTGGAAAATGTAGATGATCTTTTAATTATTATCGGTGGCCGGGACGACAAAAACTCGGTGGATGAAGCAATTAAAGGTCTTCAACGGAATGTGGTAAATGCTTGCGGAGAGCTCAGCATCATGGAAAGTGCATTATTGATGCAGGGTGCCAGACTGGTAATTTCTCATGATACCGGAATGATGCACATTGCAGCCGCTTTGCATAAGAAGTTAATTTCTATCTGGGGAAATACGGTGCCAGATTTTGGAATGTGGCCTTTATATCCGGGAGATGAAACTTTGGGCAACCATTTGGAACTGGAAGTATCTGCATTGGAGTGCAGGCCCTGCAGTAAATTGGGTTACGATCGATGTCCCAAAGGACATTTCGATTGCATGAACCATCAAAACCTGACAAAAATCGGCGAAAAACTTTAGAAGGCAGAATGTATCTTGGTGTTACCAAGTGTTATTTTCCTTATTTTCGCGCCTTCGTAAAAAAGTGAATTTTTCAAATCCAGATGAAGAATAAAAAGACCATCATCGTTTTCTCCATTTTGTTGGGACTAGCATGTGCCTGGCAACTATCTTTCAGTTTAAAGACACGCAGTTTTGAAGACAAGGCGAGAACTTTCGCAAGTAAAAGCAAGTCTGATAAAGGCTCAGCCTATCGCAGATATATAGATAGTCTTGGAAACAAGCCCATTTATGATATCGGAATTGCCTCATTTACCTATTTTGAGTGTAAGCAAAGGGAAGTAAACCTGGGCTTGGATCTTAGAGGTGGAATGAACGTAATTCTGGAAGTGGATAAAGGAACAATCATCAAGGGATTGAGCAACAATTCCGATGACCAGGATCTGAAAAAGGCTGTTGCAAAATCAGACCAGATCATGCGCGAAAAAGGTGGTGATTATGTGAATATTTTCATTCAATCCTTCAAAGAAATTGCACCAAACAGAAAGATTGCAAATCTCTTCGTAAAAGGCAATAACAAATCCGGTGGCATTCAGAATAACAGCAGTGAGAGTCAGGTAAATGCACTTTTGCGTCAGGAAACTGAAGGTGCCATTGACCGCGTATATGAAGTAGTTGAAAAACGTATCAATCAGGCAAACGTTACCCAGCCTACCATTCAAAAAATTGATGGTGGCCGTATTAGTGTTGAATTGCCGGGTGTTGACAATCCAAAGCGTATGGAAGATTTGGTTGAAAAGAGCGCAAATCTGGAATTTTACGAGGTTTACGGAAATACCCAAATTGATAATGAAGGCAGTAAGTTTTTGGAGCGTCTGCTGAAAATCAGTGCGAATCTGGAAAGACCCGCTGATACTTCTACTGCCAAATCCGATTCGACTTTAGCCGGTAAGGAAAAAGACAGCTCACAGGTTGCAGATGCAGACACCAATTCTGCTAAAAGTTCCGACGAGAGCAGTAAAATGGCATCCAGCCCGCTAGGAAAGCTGCTCAAACCTATGCCTCAGGGTTCATATGTGGCCTTGATAAAAGCTTCTGACAGACAAAAACTAACCAATTTGCTGGAGAACCCCATCTATCAGGGGGAAATGGCTAATGCCAAAGTTGCCTTCAGCGCAAAACCGGCGGAAATCAATCAGCAAGGAAAAGAAACCAATAGTGCAGATGAATATGAAGTGTATTTTCTGAAGAAAGACCGTGATGGAAAAGCAGTTTTGTCTTCAGATGAAGAGAATATTATCAGCGATGCCCGCGCCAATCCCGGACAAACCGGTGGTTTGGAAGTGGCAATGGAAATGACTCCGCAAGCTGCAAGCAGATGGGCTCAGATTACAGGTACAAACCTGAATAAGTTCATTGCAATAGTGCTGGATGGCCGTGTGTATTCTGCTCCGGTGGTGCAAAGTAAAATTAGCGGTGGCAATAGCCAGATCACAGGCAATTTCGATATTAAAGAAGCAGAAGATTTAGCAAACGTATTGAAGGCAGGTAAACTTCCCGCTCCTGCAAAGATTGTGGCGAGCGAGGTAGTAGGACCAACTCTTGGACAAGAGTCCATTGACAGAGGTTTGAACTCACTGATGTTTGGCTTTATAGCGGTACTCGCATTTATGATATTGTATTACAACCGTGCAGGTTGGATTGCGATTGTGGCGGTATTTGCAAACGTATTTGTAATTTTTGGGGTACTCTCCAATTTGGGTGCAGCACTTACTTTACCCGGTATTGCAGGTGTAATCCTAACAGTTGGTATGGCGGTGGATGCGAACGTTTTGATATTTGAAAGGATAAAGGAAGAACTGCGACAGGGCAAGAGCCAGCGAACAGCGCTGGAACTGGGCTTTAAGCATGCTATGAGCGCAATTATTGACTCTAACCTTACCACGCTGCTTTCCGGTACCATTTTGATGTTTACCGGTGCTGGTCCTGCTTATGGATTTGCAGTAATTCTGGTTATCGGTATTTTCAGTTCTTTATACACCTCGCTTTTAATCACCAGATTATTGTTGACCAAACGTGTGGATAGCGGAAAAGAAACCGCATTTGGATACAAATGGAACAGACATTTATTGGAAAATATCAATTTTGACTTCGTAGGAAAACGTCGTTTGTTCTTCTTTGTAAGCTTACCAGTTATTCTCGTTGCATCTGTATTATTCGTAATGCGCGGTGGAATGTCAACTGGTATCGATTTTAAGGGAGGAAATTCCTATATCATTCAAACACAACCTTCGGCGAAATACGGTGTGGATGATCTGAAGGTAAGACTGGACAAGCATCTTCCCGGAAGTAGCAATGAGGTTAAGACATTTGGTTCTGAGGGCAAGTTTCGTGTGATTACTACTTACATGATCAATAGTGACAGTAAGGAAGACCGCGAGAAAGCCAGCCATAAAGTTTTAGAATCTTTACAAGATTTGAAACTGGTAATTCATAATGATGATCCGAATACGGCTATTTTAAGTTCTAACAGGGTAGGTGCTACCGTAGCAACCTCCGTAAGAAATAAATCTATTGTGTTACTTGTATTAGCAACCATTGGCATGTTCCTGTATATCATTTTCCGATTCAGAAATGTGGCATTTGCTTCTGGTGCATTAATTGCATTGGTACACGATATTTTATTTGTACTGGCTGTATTTGTTTTGTTAGATGGTGTAGTTCCATTCCCAATGGAATTTGATCAGAATTTTATTGCAGCAATGCTTACGTTGGTCGGATATTCGATGCACGATACGGTAATTGTATTTGACCGTATTCGTGAATATTTAACCAACAAACATACCAAGGCAGATGAACCGGGTTTAATCAACGCCGCGATTAACCAAACACTGAACAGAACCATTGTAACTTCACTTACAGTATTTATTGTTGTGGTTACTCTGTTCCTTTTTGGTGGAGATTCCTTAAAAGGATTTTCACTCACACTTATTGTAGGTGTAATTGTAGGAACTTATTCTTCCATCTTTATTGCAACACCGGTTGTTGTGGAATTTGGCTCCAGAAAAGATAAAAAAGAATTAAACTAAGAACTTCGCATAAAATGCAAAAAGCGGAGTGATATACTCCGCTTTTTTTTTGATAAAAAACAAAATGAACAACGAAATAAATATTGGAGGATTAAACGCGGCAGATATTGCTGCAGAGTTTGGAACGCCTGTTTATGTATATGATGCAGGTAAAATCAGGGCGCAGTACCAACGCTTAAAAAGTGCATTTCCAGGTGTAAAAGTAAGTTTGCATTATGCACTGAAAGCATTAAATAATATCAATGTTTTGAAGGTATTAAAACAAGAGGGTTCAGGGTTAGATGCTGTTTCACTTAATGAAGTGATGATGGGCTTGCGTGCCGGTTTTTCTCCCTCTCAGATTATGTATACTCCCAATTGTGTGGATTTTGATGAAATAAAACAAGCTGTAGAATTGGGCGTACATATCAATATCGATAATATTTCAGTATTGGAGCAATTCGGACATTTTTATGGAAGCTCAGTTCCTGTTTGTGTTCGTTTAAATCCACATATTATGGCCGGAGGTCATAGTCATATTTCCGTGGGGCATATTGATTCCAAATTCGGAATTTCCATTTATCAATTGCGCCATGTATTGCGCGTGGTACAAAGCCTTAAAATGCGGGTGAATGGATTGCACATGCATACCGGAAGCGATATTCTGGATGCAGAAGTATTTCTTCGTGGGGCAGAATTATTGTTTGAAGCAGCAAAAGATTTCCCGGATTTGGAATTTATGGATTTTGGAAGTGGGTTTAAAGTGGCATATAAAGAAGGGGATATTGTTACAGATATAGAAGAAATTGGCAACCAGATTGCAACGGCTTTTAAGGCATTTTGTGCAGAATACGGCCGTGATCTGGAATTGTGGTTTGAACCTGGAAAATTTGTAGTGAGTGAAAGTGGTTACCTGCTGGTAAAAGCGAATGTAATTAAGCAAACTACAAGTACCGTATTTATTGGGGTAAATTCGGGACAAAACCATTTAATACGACCCATGTTTTATGATGCTTACCATCAGATTATTAATGTGAGCAACCCGGCCGGATTGCCACGCGTATACAGCGTGGTGGGTTATATTTGTGAAACGGATACTCTTGGATATGATCGCAAAATTGCCGAAGTGCGCGAAGGGGATGTACTCGCCATATTAAATGCAGGGGCTTATGGATTTACCATGAGCAACAATTACAATGCGAGAACCAGGCCTGCAGAAGTTCTGGTGCTGGATGGCAAAGCACATTTAATTCGCAAAGCCGAACATTTCGAAGATCTCGTGCGCAACGAAATCGATGTGATTGGCTAATAAAATCAGTGGAAATATTTGGTGTATTTTGAATTATGGATACACCGCACATTAGTTTTTATAAAATCGAATTACGTATCTGAAACCAACATTATTGGAACGGTACATTTCATTTTTAAAGATGGTTGCAGCCGGTTGCAGGTAAAAGAATTCCTGATTCCAACTTCCACCTTTTATGGCGTAAAAATGCTCCATCTGCGTAGTATCGTGCAGCGATTTATTCAGCATTTCCGGATCCACAGGCATGGGATTGGGCACCAAATTGCCGGTATAGGTGTACATATATTCCTGCGTATTGAAAAGGGTATTTCTCGCAGCGGTTTCGGTCCATTCCGAAACATTGCCCAGCAGGTTATAAATGCCATAAACCGAAGGGTATGATTTCACAGGGGTAATTACTCCTTTATCCGTTTCATAGTAAGTATATGGAACCCGTAAGTTTTGCAATCGAAAAGAAGGCATTTCTCCGAAATTTGCGCGATATCCGGCGGCACCCAAAACAAATGCGGTGGAATTTGGAATTACCGGCCCCATTCCAGCTTTGTTAAAAGCCAATACCCATTTGGGATAAAGTGATGTGTATACCGCTTGAAATTCATATTCCTGCGGAAGCGAGACTTCCACTTTGTAATTTTGAATTCCATTTTTTTTCAGCAGTTTTAAAATTTCTTCAGTTTTCCATTTACAAAATTGTATGGCTTGCCAATGGTTGATACCTACAACAGGATAAGTGCGATATGCTTTGTGTTGAAAATAATAATGCACATAAGGATGGTCATCTATTCCTTCTTTTAACCATACCAATGTATCCGGGTAGTATGCCGGTGCGGTATGGGTTTTTAAAAATTCTGCATATTCTGCATTGGAAATTTCCAATGCATGAATAAAAAATGGATTGGTATGGAAATATTTATTAGCATTCCAGATGCTGTCATATCCGCTCTGGGACTCGGTTAAAAAACTCACACTATCTATAAAAATATCCTGGTTTTTTGTCAGAATTTTTATGGTTTTGGCATCAGGTTTTACGGAGTAATCAAGGTTTGGATCGTATTTTTGTAACTGATAGTAATACCGGATGTGGTAGGCAGATGAAACATCCTGTGCGAAAGATTTTAATTGAATTAAAAATACAATTAGAAATATTGGAAATTTCATCCTTCGCGAAAATTATCCATTCAAATTGCTCAACAATTCCTGAATATTTTCGAATTTTGGAATTTCACTGGAATTTTCTAAAACTTCTGCATACTGCACTACGCCCTCTTTATCGATTACAAATGCTGAACGTTTGGATACTCCTTTCATTCCTTGTCCAAATACCGGATAAATGGTATCGTAAAGCGTACTTACTTCTTTATTAAAATCACTGAGCATTTCAAAATTGAAACCTTCCATTTCCTTCCATTTGCGAAGTACATGCAGGGAATCTACGGATATGGCAAATACTTCTGCTTTCAGATCGTTATAAATTTGCATATGATCCCTCATGCTGCAAAGTTCTATGGTGCAGGTGCCTGTAAATGCCAGCGGGAAAAAAAGCAACAATACATTCTTTCCGCGATGGTGGCTCAAAGTAATGGGTTGCTTTTCAGTATTGTATAGGGTGAAATCGGGTGCTGGTTGGCCTGTTTGTATCATAATGCAATATGCAACAATTTTAATGGATTTGGGTTCATTATTTTCGAAAATAAACCATTAATTGGTTAAGAAATAAGCGGGATTGGAGCTGTTCTTTTTGTTCAATTTTAAATCCTGTAATAGTCCGGATTTAGGCCTCAATGTAAAGGTCCAACGCTGGGCAATACCGGATGGAATCCAGTGGAATTCCAATTGCCAGCAGTGAAGGTTTCGCGAAATGCGAAATTCACTGGAAGCAATTTCCTTATGCTTAAAGTCATATCCGGTTGAATAACCTATTTTCCACTCCGGAGTGATGTTGAAATCCCCAGAAACACTAACTCGTTGCGCACTCACCCGGTCTTTGGGATTCAACGCAAGATTGTCATATGTAAAATAATAATTCAATGCTACAGACCAAGGCAATTTAAAGTCGATATAATTTTCCTGCGTTTTTTGAATGTCCTTTAATTCTTGCTCCTCCTCCTTAGACAGGTGTTTGTCTGGCTCGGCTTTTTTCTTTTTGAATGTTTCGGGGCTTAATCTGGTATTTAGTGTTGCATTAAAATTTTGATAGGTCAGTAATTGGTGATCGGTTTGCCAGGCGTATTCCTTAATCAGTTTGCGTTTGTCATTCAACCCATAAAGGCTATAGGAGGCATCCATATGAATGTTAAACAATTTCAGTAACATGGTATTGAAATCAAAACGGAGACTGGACCAGTTCATGCTATCAGCAAGGAAATTATAACTTCCGTTTATTCTAAATCCATCAATAATATTAACGGGCGGATCCAACTTCTCTTTTCCATTACTATCCAAAGAGCCTGCTCGTTTGGCCTGCAAATTATTGTTGATACCAAAACCCAGATATGCACTTTTTTGCTGGGAAAAGGGTGTATATATTCCATCATATAGATTATATTTTACAACTGAATCGGTGAGTGTATGGTTGATATAAGTTCTGGTAATCCCCATTTTGTCCGGGTTTATTTCCGGATTATATCCCACAGATACCGATGGTGTGATGATATGGCGGAGAGCCCTTAGTTTTCCTATTTTTAGATTTTTGAGTGTTCCGTAAATATTTGTATTCATGCTGGTTGACACTCCCCAGCGACTCATTCTGAAAAACCCGCCACTGTCTTTATAAAGTGTTTTTCCGGCGGTGTCGGCGGATTGAATTTTAGATTTGAAATACCAATTTTCATTGTAATTAAATGATGGACTGAAATTCAATATGCCTTTAAACAATTTAAAATTGGTACTTATCGGCAGGGAATGCGCCATTCCACTTTGTATTTTTTTCAATTCAGCTCTGCCACCTTCCTTAAACAACAAGGTATCTGATGTATTCAATACATTATTATAGGTGAAATTATAACTCAGTCTGGTTTGTTTTAATATTTGAATATCCCTGGTCATTTTACCAAATGGCGTGATGCTTGGAACACCCATACTAATTGAAGGCATTTCCAGCCGAAAGCTCTTGTCTGCTGTATTTTGTGAATGCCTGGCAGAAGCGGAGAAATTGAGCCGGTTTTTGAAAAAATTTCTACCGTAATTAATACCGGAGTTGAACTGGTTTTGTGCAAATGAATTAATGCTTCGGGAGTTTAATTTATTAAAGTTTCCGGTTTGGATATTCACATTACCATTTAAGGTTGTACCTGGTAAAAATTTAGAATCAAAACCGAATCCGCCTCTTAAATTGAAATCCAGTTTGCGTTCAAAAGTAGGGCTGGTAATCTCGCTGCCATTTCCAAACCAACTGGCATTCACACTAAAATTGGCGTTATATTTATATCGTTTTAAAATATTACTTGCTACACCCAAACGCAAATCGCCATTAAAATAAGCATCGGAACTTATGGTCAAATCTGCATAAGGTCCAAGTCCGGTATAGTAACCCAAATTCTGCAGAAAAAAAGTTTGATTGCCTGGATTGAAACCGGGATTTGGAAATAGAATTCCATTCCGCCTTCCTTTATTTACCGGTGCCAGACCGAAGGGTACAAACAAGGGAGTTGGTACATCTTCCACCACCAGATTCGTAGGTCCGAAGAAGACTTTGTTTTTGGGTTTGGTAACTACTTTTACCCTTCTGGCATTAAAATAAAAATGCGGATGATCCTCATTGCAGGTAGTGATTTTGCCATCCGTTCCAACAAAACTCCCGTCGGACTGTTTCAAAACCCTGTCCAGGTGAATGTATGCCTCATCCTGTACCAGTCGGAGGCCATATACACGTCCTTTTTTAGTTTTGCTGTTGTATCGCATGGAGTCAGCAGTGTAGGTGTCATCGCCATCTTTAAGAACAGGTAAAAAATTATATTTTCCGGTTGAATCGATGCCACCGGTGGCGAAAATTTCCTTTTTTGTCAGATCAACTTCAATAAAATAAGCGTGAAGATTCATGGTCCCATACAGGATTTCGGCGTTCTTATAAAGATAGACCTTATTTTTTTTAATCAGAAAAATGATAGAATCGGTGGCTTTATAATCTATAGGTTTATCCAATCCACTGCTGTTTGGATTGCCTCCAATGTTTTGAATGGAGCTGTCCTTTTTTTCGGACTGGATGTTTTGAGCAGCCAATTTCCCTGCATTCCCAAAGGAAATTGCCAAAATGGCTAATACAATTAACAAGCTTCGTAGATAAACAAAAAGATGCAAAATAATTGACCTCGGATTCGTTGCGCGAACTTCGTCAAAAATTTTGCCACATTTCTTTTCGTTATTAAAATAAAGGATTTGGCAAGGTTTATGAAATACAAATAGATATGAGAATAGTAATTGCGTTTTTACTTACTCTGGGAATATTTATGTTGCTCCCATCGGCAGGTGTAAAACCTCATGCTGCGGGATCCACTTTGAAAACCATTGTTTTGGATGCCGGACACGGAGGTCAGGACCCTGGCTGTAACGGGGCAGGTGAGATTTGGGAAAAGAATGTGACACTCGCAATCACCCTGAAATTGGGAAAATTACTGGAAGATTCTATGAAGGATGTAAAAGTGGTGTACACCCGCAAAACTGACAAATTTGTTGAGTTGTGGGAAAGGCCCAATCAGGCGAATAAAGATAACGCAGACCTATTCATCAGCATCCATTGCAATGCCAATAACAACACTGCTGCTGCGGGAAGTGAAACTTATTTTATGGGTTTACACAAAACATCAGGCAATCTGGAAGTTTCCAAGCGTGAAAATTCAGTAATCACCTATGAAAGCGATTACAAAACCAACGAACGTTATGGCGGATTCGACCCCAATTCCCCTGAAAGTCATATCATTTTCACATTGGTTCAAAATGCATTTCTGCAACAATCCCTAAAGTTTTCCCAGATGGTAGAAAATCAAACCGGGGCAATTTCGAAGGTAAAATCCAGGGGTATCAAACAAGCAGGTTTTTTGGTTCTTTGGCAAACGGCCATGCCAAGTGTACTGGTAGAAACCGGCTTTTTAACCAATGCATCCGATAGGGCAGTTTTAAAATCGGAAGAAGGGCAAAAAATAATTGCCAAAGGCATTTACAAGGCTATAGTAGCCTATAAAAAAGAACTGGAAAAGTCTGCAGCAATAAAAGCAGAGAAAAAAAATACCGCAACAGATTCAACAAAATCAGCGAAAAACATCCGTTGAATGGATGCATGTAAGGTATTGTATTACATAAAGTTAAGTTGATACATTACTCAAGAATTCAATAGTGTTATTTATTAACATGGCGATATCCGGCAATTAGAATTTGTCAGACAATTGTCATGTTGAGGGAAACCTTGAAAAAACAATGGAAGTATGATGCAACCTAAGGTCTTTTTTGCGTCATTTGTGCAAAGAACTAGTTACGTTTATATATGAAAAAATCAATTACATCATCAATTCTAAAGGCTCTGGGAGGCGGTTTTGCCGCTGTTCTGGCGCTTATGCCATCCTCGGCCTCTGCACAGTGGTGCGGCGCGACAAGCTGGGGCAATGGTAACAATTACGGTGGTAATGTAAAGAGCATTCTCGTAGAAAACGCATCTGGAACACTTGCTTCTTACTCAGGTTTGGGTGATAATACCAGTGTTTCGGTGTTGAATTCAGGGGCTCCTTTTGACATTATTGCCGGTGAAGAACTTACCATTACACTTGAAGGAAACAACGACGCTTATGGTTACAGCTGGACCACATT
>JAGXTF010000076.1 GCA_018333525.1 Bacteroidota bacterium
CAACTCTTCGGTTTCACGGCGTGTATCACAAAACACAATACTGCTCGAATTCAATTTTTTTAATGCCTTCAGCAGATAACCCGATTTATTTTCCGTTTCCACCACAGAAAAACGAAGGTTTTCTCTGGCAAATCTGGTTTTGTGAACAGCCGGTTTTACCAATCTGAGTTTTTCAATAATCTCAGACTGTACTTTTTCTGTAGCACTGGCTGTAAAAGCTGCTACAGGTATGTTGGGTAACAACTCCCGAATTTCTCCGATTTTTAAATATGGCGGTCTGAAATCATGCCCCCACTGGCTGATACAATGCGCTTCATCCACTGCCAGCAAACTGATTTTGAGATTTGGGAGATATTCACGGAAGTTATCGGAAGCTAATCTTTCCGGAGAAAGGTAAATCAGCTTATAACGTCCCCTGAGTGCATTTTCCATAGTAAGCCTTAACTCATGCCACCCCAGACCGGAATGAATGCACACTGCAGGGATATCCCGTTGTTTTAAGGCATCCACCTGATCTTTCATTAAGGAAACCAATGGAGAAATAACCAGTGTGGTACCCGGCAAAGCTATTGCGGGAACCTGATAACAGATACTTTTACCTCCTCCGGTTGGCAACAAAGCCAATACGTCCCGTCCTTTCAGAACATCCAGAATCAGGTTTTCCTGTCCGGGTCTGAAATTATCATATCCCCAGTATTTTTTTAGAATTTCCTTGGGTGAAATACCCATGACGTATCACGCCTCCAAAATTTCTTTTCTCAGACCTTCAACCTGCGCAAAATTCAATTTAAAAAATTGGTTTCTCGCTCTCTCCGCAACAGAACTAATCAAAGTGGATTTTGCTATGAGATTTCTGGCCCAAATCTCGCTTTGGTTATTAAAGAAAACATCTGTGGTGCGCATATAATTGAAAGAATGAAAGCCGATATAACTCGCCATTTTATCCTGCGCTTTTAAAAATACACAGTTATTTCCAATCATGAGATCACTAACATATAATGTGTAATTGCTATTGGTAAATTGTCCTTTAGAAAATTGCATTTTCTTACCGGTCTCGGATTGTTTTTGCACCATTTCTATGAGATTTCCAAGTTGATCCACTACTGCCAATGCCGTTTCGCGCTCACCAAAGAAACCGGCCTCCCAATAGAATTTCACCTGACGAATTACACTCTTCACTGTGTCCTCACTCCATAAATCAATGCTGTTTAGTTTTAAAAACAACTCGCCTATTCTGCCAACTTTAGGTGCCCAGGTTTCGGGCAACACAAGTTCTTCAATCTTTTTACCCTGAAGTTCGGTAACATTTTGAATTGATTTCGTCCAATAAAACATTTTAAATACCGCCAATTGCGGAAAATAAAAGTTATAAAAAACCGGAATATCTTCTGCTGCATAAATTACTTCGCCGTTTTCAAATCGGGTAATCCACTCCAGGTCTTCACACAATTGATCCAGATATCCGGTAAAACTATCCATTTCCACGGTGAGTTTGTTTACCCGGAACATAACACTATTGGGATTACTCGGAGATAAACTGTCCAGTGAAATATCAAAATGCCTGCATAGGTTTAATGCTTCATTCAATGTAATATCCGTTTCACAACGAATTCTTCGATAGGCGCTATCTGCGCTGATATCGAGGAGCTGGCTCATTTCTTCAGCGAGCTTAACATGTTGCGGAACAGATCTCTTCAGCAGTTCCACGAAATAACTTTGTGCGTTGGGAAGGTTCGCGACGTTATTCATTTGCAAAAAACAATAAATTAAGTGTCAAATATTGGTATTTTTTGCGAATAACCAAGACTTCTTCATGAAATTCAAGCGATTAACGTTCAAATAATTTGGATTGTCCCTTGAATTTGCATTATTGAAATATTTTCCTGTTTAACATGATGAATATCATAAAATGGTTCCTGCAAGTAGCTTGAAATTTGATTCAACAAAATCAAGACTATATGAAAAATCCAAAATTCCATTCCCGGTTAAGGTCACACATGCTGATAATAATAGTATTTACGCTGATCACCGGAATTTCCACCAAGCTCTCTGCTGCCATTCAGGATGGAAAACAATCCATTGCTATTGCTGATTTTGACACCAGAAGCAACATTATGGACAACAAGGAGGCCATTCAATATGTAATCAATGAATTGATACGTGTAGGTCAGTTTGAGGTTATGGATAAATATGATGTGGAATACCTCGCAAAAAAAGATTCTCTGGAAGTGGTGGGATGTTTCAGCAAAATCTGTCTGTCCAATATTGGAAAAAGACTCGGAGTTAACAAAATGTTTACAGGTGGTATACAAAGGCTGGGTGATAAAATTGATGTGAATCTCGGCTTACTGGATGTGGAAACCGGAACTTTCGAAAAACAAATTGTGAAGGAATTCCTGGATATTAAAGGAAACGAACTCATGATGATTCGAATAACCATCAATGAAATGTTTAATATTCCAAATGATGCAGATATTGTAAAAAAACTCACCATTAAATCGGAATACGAAAGCACCATTAACAATCCTTATGAATTGCGTTTAAGGGCAGACGGCCCTCGTATGGGCGTGGGATTCTTTTCCGGTTTAAACGGGGAAATTATGAAACGCCCTGAAAAAGATGGCGGATTTGACGGATACCCTTTCATGTTTCAATTTGGATATCAATTCGAAAAACAATACCTGAACGAGGGTAATTTTCAGGCATTGTTTGAATTTATTCCGGTTATATCCGGAATGGATCAGGGTCGTTTTATTCCCAGTTTCACATTTTTGAATGGATTGCGCAACAACAAGAATGGATGGGAGTTTGCATTCGGTCCAACCTTTACTTTTACCAAAATGGCTAAAGGATTTATTGGTCCCGATGGATTATGGTATCTGGAAGAAGATGCCAAATTGTTTGAAAACCAGCCGAATTGGGATCCAAGTTTTGAAAAACGCATGGACAACCGGGGAATTGTTTCGCTGAATACCGGTTTCCTGATTGGATTTGGGCGCACTTTCAAAAGCGGAAGAATGAACATTCCAGTAAATGGATATGTAATCCCGGGCAAAAACGGTATGCGCTTTGGCTTGTCCTTTGGTTGGAATGGCAAAGACAGGTACCAGCCCAACAATTGAGTTGGATTACTGTTGCACCATCCCGTCTTTTAAAACTATATTTCTGTCACCCATAGCTGCAAGTTCGCGGTTGTGGGTGACAATAATAAAGGATTGACCAAAGTCATCCCGCAATTTTAAAAAGTATCGATGCAGAGCTTCCGCATTAGTTGAATCCAGATTTCCGCTGGGTTCATCGGCAAAAACAATTCCGGGTTTATTGATAAGTGCTCTTGCCACCGCAACTCTTTGTTGCTCGCCACCGGAAAGTTGGTTTGGCTTATGACCTGACCGGTCAGCTAATCCCAAATAGGAAAGCAACTCCAAGCCATCTTTGGCAGCTTCGCGCTTGCTTTTACCTGCAATCCACGAAGGAATACAGACATTTTCAAGTGCAGTAAATTCAGGAAGTAATTGATGAAACTGAAAAACAAATCCCATGTTTTTATTGCGAAAGGAAGATAATTTTCGATTATTTAATTTCAATAAATTCTGTTCTCTAAAATGGAGATTTCCGCTATCTGCCATATCCAGGGTACCTAAAATGTGCAGCAAAGTACTTTTTCCGGCACCGCTTTCCCCGGTAATGCAAACAATTTCTGCATCCTTAACCTGAAGGCTAATCCCTTTTAAAACATGAAGATTTCCATAGTTCTTGTGAATATTTTGGCAGCTTAACATCATGAATTTCTGCTTCGGTAATAATTATAAGCCGTCAAAGTTAGCTATTTTCGCAGCCTCAATTTCATGAACATTCACGAGTACCAGGCGAAAGAAATTTTAAAGAAATACGGTGTAGCCGTGCAAAACGGATTTGTGGCAGAAACACCGGAACAAGCTGCTGAAGCAGCTTTAAAAGTTAAAAATGAATACCAGAGTGACTGGTGTGTGATTAAGGCTCAAATACATGCAGGCGGAAGAGGAAAAGGAAAAATAAAAGGCAGCGAACAACGCGGGGTTCAGGTTGCTAAATCACCGGAACAGGCTAAAGAAATTGCGCAAAATTTACTCGGTGGTACTTTGGTAACCTTACAAACCGGTGCCGCTGGTAAAGTGGTTAACAAAGTATTGGTTGCACAGGATGTTTTTTACCCGGGAGAATCTGAACCAAAAGAGTACTACATGAGTGTGCTGCTGGACAGAGGTAAAAAGGAGAATGTAATTATTTATACCACAGAAGGTGGGATGGATATTGAGGAAGTTGCAGAAAATCATCCTGAGAAAATATTCAGAGAGTGGATTGATCCGACAACAGGTCTCCAAGCTTTTCAGGCCAGAAAAATCGCATTCAATCTGGGATTAGAGGGAAAAGCATTTAAGGAAATGGTTGCATTCGTTACGGCATTATATAAGGCTTATGACGATACAGACAGCGCCATGTTTGAGATCAATCCTGTTTTAAAGACCAGTGATAACAGAATAATTGCAGTGGATGCCAAAGTGAATTTGGATGATAATGCTTTATACCGCCACAAGGATTATGCAGATCTGCGCGATCTGGCTGAAGAAGATCCAACTGAAGTGGAAGCAGGTGAACACAATCTGAATTTTGTGAAACTGGACGGAAATGTGGGTTGCATGGTAAACGGCGCCGGTTTGGCAATGGCCACCATGGATATTATAAAACTTAGCGGAGGTGAACCCGCAAACTTTTTGGATGTTGGAGGTACTGCCAATGCACAAACCGTAGAAGCCGGCTTTAGAATTATCATGAGCGATCCTGGTGTAAAAGCCATTTTGATCAATATTTTCGGCGGCATAGTACGTTGCGACAGAGTGGCGAATGGTGTGGTAGAAGCTTACCGCAAAATCGGAAATATCCATATCCCAATCATTGTAAGACTTCAGGGAACAAACGCAGAGGAAGCCAAAAAAATTATTGACGACAGTGGATTGAAAGTGTTTAGTGCGATTGCACTAAAAGATGCTGCAGACATTGTTAAACGCGTTTTGAGCGAAACTTCCTCAGACCAATAATTTCAATCTGCCATTTTTTTTTCGGATAAATCGGGATAATTTTAAAATTATCGTTTTATTCGCTTGAAATAATATTTTCAAAATGAGTTTCATTTCAGAATTCAGAGAATTCATCAATAAAGGCAATGTGATGGATCTTGCAGTTGCTGTAATTATTGGTGCCGCGTTTCAAAAAATTGTAGACAGTGTTGTAAACGATATCATTATGCCCATTGTTGCTGCAGTGGGAGGTTTTGAGAAGATTGAGGAACTCGCATACAGGCAATTTACTTATGGCAAATTACTCGCTGCAATATTGAACTTTCTCATTGTAGCCATGGTCCTTTTCATCATGATAAAAGCCATGAACAGGGCCAAAAGTATTCACAAAAAAGCGGAATAAGCTTTCATTAATATTGATTCATTTCATGTTGTCGATTCGACAGCAAAGGCAGACATTTGCATTCATGAAAAAGTTATTTCTACCAATTTCTTTAATTGCCATTTTGGTTTTGTTTTCCGGAAAGTTACAGGGCGCAGTATATACAGACAGTTTACCTAAAGATAGCGTTGCCAAAGATACTTCATACTGGAAAAAAGGCACTGAATTGGGTTTGAATGCAGCATTATCAGGTACATCACCCAATTGGTCCGCGGGTGCTGCAAATAATTTATCAGGCAATGTTTTTCTAAACGGATTGCGCAATTACAAAAAGGAAAAAAACAGCTGGGACAATGTATTAAAAATCAATATAGGTGCAATCAGTTCCAGGCAGCTGGATAATTTTGGAATTTCTTACCGAAGCACCAGAAAGAATATCGATAACCTGTTTTTTGACAGTAAATATGGACATGCCTTTTCAAAACCTAAATGGTTAAGTCTTTATGCCGGTTTGAACTTTCAAACCCAATTATTGAATGGTTTTGCATATTCCAAAGATTCGATCGGAAGAGAAATAAGGTCACAGACAACCTCTTTCATGAGTTCAGGAATGATTGTTCCGGCCGTAGGTTTTGAAGCCAAACCAGTGGATTGGGCATATGCGAGAATTGGTGTTGGAGCAATTAAAATTACCACTTTTTTAAATCAAAAATTGTATGGAATAAGGGGCGAAAAAAAGATAGCAGGAGTTGACAGCGGAAAATTATTTCACTCCGAGCTTGGGTTTCAGTTACAAGCCGGTATTGCCAAAGATCTCGGCAAACAAAAGCAATACAATTTCAAACTGAATTATCTGGGATTTGCACCATACAATTTCAGCGAATCTCATAGCCCGCTGGATAGCCGGGTGGATGTGAATTTTGTTGCCAAAGTAGGTAAATATATCAACTTTAATTATACCTTAATTTCTGTATTTGACAAGGATTTAGCCAAGCCCGGAGTTAATGCGTGGCAGAACAGCTGGATTGTGGGTTTGGGATTTTTATACAAAATTTAAGCAATTATATTTTGCTCTTTTGAACGTATTTTAAGATAAGTCTGTTGGTTGCATCGTTATGGAAATGGTGCACATTATTTTGATAAAGACGAATGCTTTTATCATAAAACAAAACAATAACAGGCGCTTCTTTTTTCAATATATTTTCACATTTTTTGATGCGCTCCATCCTTCTTTTGGCATCTGTCTCCATTAACATTTTTTCATATTCGAGGTCGTAATCCGCATTTTTAAAATGCGTATAATTGGGCCCGCCAGGACTAAAATTACCGCTATAAAAGCAAGTGAGATAATTCTCGGCATCTGCATAATCGGCAATCCAACTCCCCCGCCATATGGCCAGTTTCCCATTATTTCTCAATTGCCGGATCATGCCTCCGGTTTGTATATCAATTTCAGATTTTATTCCAATATCCTCCCAGTATTTTTGAATGTATACAATCATATCCAGATAATCTGCGGTGGTGGTAATTTTGATTGGATTACAACCTCTGCCATAGGGATATCCGGCAAGTTTCAGATATTTTCTGGCGCTGTCCGGTGCATAATTAAAACCTGCATTGTTATTATCTGTAAATTCAAATGGCAGAAAACTTCCTGTACCGGGAATACCCAAATTGTTGCGAAAATTTCGTACCAGTTCCTCTCTTGGAATGGCGTAATTCAATGCTATTCGAAGGTAAGGATTTGCCAGTTGGGGATTAGATCCGGGATTGTTTTTATCGATCCAAATCCCCAAATATTCTGTATTCAAAAATGGCTTGATGATATATTTAAATTTATGCCGGTATTTTTGTCTTATTTGACCCTGTTTGGTTAAAAGTTCATCTTTAAAACTCCCTTCTACCCCATTAAAAAAGTCGTATTCACCTGCAACAAATCGCATAAATGCCGTTTGTTTATTTTTGAGAAAATCAATATTTACGGCTTCTAAAAAGGGCAGTTTTTTGCCATTTACTGTTTCAAAATAATCTGGATTTTTTCGCAAAACCATTTTAACATCTTCCTCCCAGTACTTCATATAAAATGGCCCGGTACCTACGGGATTGCGACCAAAAACATTTTTATTTTCTCCAAATTCATGAGGAATAACAGAACACCATGCAGTGCCCAACAACGATAACATGGCGGAGTATGGCTTTGAAAGCGTGAGTATGAAAGTAGAATCATTCTGGGCATAGAATGGTTCAGACGCCGAAGATGTTTTTTGAAGAAACCGAATGGAAGCCAAATTTATTTTATCTGCAAATATCCAGGCGCAGGCAGCCGCAGTATTTGGATCGGTAATACGCCGGAAAGAATATACCACGTCTGAAGCAGTTACCCACCGGGATTGTTCAAAACCCACCTTACCCTGTCTATGAAACTGCACATCGGTGCGTAAGTGAAACTTATAAACAAGACCGTTTTCTGAGATTTCCCAGCTACTTGCAAGCATTGGAACGGGTTGCAGATTGCTATCCAAATCCACGAGGCTGTTGTATATCTGGCTGCAAACCCATAACTCAGACTGTGATTTTACAAATGCCGGATCGAGAGTTGAGACCGATTGGTCTTCATTGTAGCGGAAAACAAGGGTGTCCGAGACTTTATCCACATTTTTACAACTTTGATTCCCAACAATCGTGTACAAAACTAAGACCGTGGAACATAGGAGCAGGAGGCCTTTAAAAATAACTTTGCCTTTTCCAAACCGGCGATGAAGATCACTTACTACGGACATTCCACATTTATGATTGATACTGCGGGCAAAAGTATACTTTTTGACCCTTTTATCAGTTCCAACCCTTTGGCTAAGGGTGTGGATGTTACATCCATTTGCCCGGATTATATGCTGATTTCACACGGACATGGTGACCATATTGAAGATGCTTTGCAAATAGCAAAACAGAGTAATTGCATGGTGGTTGGTGTGTATGAAATAACTTCCTGGCTCCAAAAGCAAGGTGTATCTAAAACGCATGGAATGAATATTGGCGGAAAGTGGAATTTTGACTTTGGCAGCATAAAACTCACTCCTGCCCTACATTCCAGCACACTTCCAGATGGAAGTTGTGGTGGAAATCCAGCGGGTTTTCTGGTGGAAAATGATACCGATAATTTTTACTATTCAGGCGATACAGGATTATTCAGTGATATGGCATTGATAGGAAAAAACAAAAATTTAAAGACTGCCTTCCTGCCTATTGGTGACAATTATACCATGGGAGTGGAAGACGCTTTGGAAGCTTCGAAATATCTTGGCGTAAAACATATTACGGCGATGCATTATGATACCTTTGATACCATCAGGGTGGATCATTCCAAATGTACCGAGATGTTTGATAAAGCCGGTATGAAACTGGAATTCATGAAAGTGGGAAGCCAGATTCAACTATAAAAAAAATTAATACAATGGGAAAAATAATTGCAATTGCAAACCAAAAAGGAGGAGTGGGAAAAACCACTTCCGCCATTAATCTGGCAGCCAGTTTGGCTGTGCTGGAACACAAAACGCTTTTGATTGATGCGGATCCGCAGGCGAATGCCTCTTCAGGCCTCGGTTTCGATCCTAAGAATATCAAAATCGGATTGTACGAATGCCTGGTTCAGGAAATTGATCCCAAGGATGTTATACTAACCACCGAGGTTCCTTTTCTCGATTTAATGCCTTCCAATATTGATCTGGTTGGTGCGGAAATTGAATTGCTGGACATGCCCAACCGCGAACGCATGATGGAAGGTGCATTAAAGGCATTAAAAAGCCAGTACGACTTTATTATCATCGACTGCTCACCTTCGTTGGGTTTGATAACTACCAATGCGCTGGTTGCAGCCGATAGTGTGTTGATTCCGGTACAATGTGAGTACTTCGCTTTGGAAGGTTTGGGCAAACTGTTAAATACCATCAAAATCATTCAAAACCACCTGAATAAAGGACTGGATATTGAGGGAATTCTTTTAACCATGTATGATGGCCGTTTACGCTTGAGCAATCAGGTAGTGGATGATGTAAAGACCCATTTTCAGGATATCGTTTTTGAGACCATTATTCAAAGAAATACGAAACTGGGAGAAGCGCCAAGTTTTGGTCTGCCAGTGTTATACCACGATGCAGACAGCCGCGGTTCCATGAATTATTTGAACCTGGCTAAAGAGATTCTGGAGAAAAACGGAATATTCCGCAAAGAGGCCGATAAGGAGGAAGTTCAGGTATCATGAGTTCTATGGCAAAAAAGAAAGCAGCTTTGGGACGTGGGTTGAGTGCTTTGCTGGAAAATGCAGAGACTGATATTACCAGCAGGGAAATACGTCCTGTTGGAAGTGTATCTCAGGTATTGTTGAATGAAGTGGAAGCCAATCCTTTCCAGCCAAGGGTTGATTTTGGAATTGCAGAACTGGAAGAACTTGCATCGAGTATTCGCGTGCATGGGGTAATTCAACCCATCACGGTGCGCAAAATGGGCTATGATAAGTACCAGCTCATTAGCGGTGAAAGAAGAACCAGAGCGGCAATACTGGCGGGATTGACTAAAATTCCCGCATATATACGCGTAGCAAACGATCAGGAAATGCTGGAAATGGCATTGATTGAGAATATTCAACGTGCCGATTTGAATGCTATTGAAGTGGCAATGAGTTACAAACGTTTGTTGGATGAATGCAGTTTAAAGCAGGAAGAGCTGGGTGAAAGAGTTGGAAAAGACAGAACTACTGTAAACAACTATTTGCGCTTGCTGAAGCTCCCTGTTGAAATTCAATCCGGGATTAAGGAAGCCAAAATATCCATGGGTCATGCCAGAGCGATGATTAACATGGATGATATGGCGGAACAACTGGGTTTGTATAACCAAATAATAGAAGAAAATCTGAGTGTAAGGGCGGTTGAAACTTTGGTAAAGGAAAAGAAGAGCGGACAACGCGAGAATTTCGATATCAAGGGCACAGACTGGAACCCGGATGTGGACAGGATATGTGAGGCATTTGGTAAAAAACTGAGTGCATCTGTTCATATGAAACACAATCATAATGGCAGAGGTAAAGTGATCATTTCTTACAGAAATCTGGAAGATTTGGAACGAATTTTGGCGCTTATTCCCTAAATGTTCCGAAGCGCTTTATTGGGCATATTAACTTTAATTTTCTGTTTGCGGCTTCACGCACAGACAGATTCTTCATCCAAAGAGCCCAAACCACCTCTGAGGCTTTTTTCTTTCGCGGATCCACATATTCCTACAAAAGCAACTATTTACGCTGCGGTACTCCCGGGTCTGGGACAACTGTACAACCGGAAATACTGGAAAGTTCCGGTGGTGTATGCAGCTATGGGCACTGCTACTTATGCCATGTTGCACTACAGAAGCATCGTTCGCGACAGCAATGCAAGTTTCAGATTACAATATCAAAACGGGAAAACTCCAAGTGCATACGCTCTGGATAGCAGAAACCAGGCGCGCAAATCCAGAGATTTTGCCATATTGGCCATGGGTGCTATTTATGTGCTTCAAATTGTAGATGCCACCGTGGATGCGCATTTTTACAAAATTAATATCAATGAAAACCTGGATGCCAGACTCAATCCTGCACCAGGATCCTTGATAAGCTTTCATTACACATTCTGATGAATCGGAAAGCACAATTACTGGAGTTTTTGAAATCATCGCCAAAAGACGATTTTCTCAACTACGCTCTGGCTCAGGAGTTTATTGCTGAGCGGAATGATGCAGAAGCTGAGAAACTATTTATTCAATTGCTGGAATGGCATCCCAATTATGTGGCCACCTATTACCATATGGGGAAACTTTTGGAGCGCAGGATGGAAAAAGAAGCCGCAATGGAGATGTACAGAAAAGGTATTGAAGTTGCCCGTGCAAAAAGAGAGCAGCATTCCCTTGCGGAATTGCAAAGTGCACTTTTAGAACTGGAATATGAATAGCTTCTACCAATACTTGAAACACAGTACATAACACATTACCTGTTAACACCATAAAAAAGGCCGCAATTGCGGCCTTTTTATAAAATATCTTATAAGTTTAGTTCCTGCTTTGCAGTTTCGCCAACAAACGTAATATTTCGAGGTACAACCAGATAATATTAACCAGCAAACCAAATGCAGAATACCATTCCATGTATTTTGGCGCACCCATTTGGGCACCCTGATCAATTAAATCAAAGGTATTTATCAATTGAAATGCAGCAACTCCTGCAATCAAGGCTGAAATCCCAATGGATAACCAGCCATTGCCCATGTAAAAAGGAGTGGCTCCAAACACCAACATCAGATTCACTACCAAATAGAATAACATTACGCCCATAATGGCGAAGAACATAATCTTTTTAAACATAGGCGTAGCGCGCAACAAACCTGTTTTATATGCCAGAAGCATCCCTGCGAATATTAACAGGGTTATGGTTACAGCCTGAAAAACTATACCATGAAAAAAAGATTCAAATACCATGCTTATCAAACCCAAAAAGATACCTTGAGAAACCGCATAAACCGGTGCCAGATAAGGCGCAAGTGTTTGTTTAAAGCTGATAATAAGTGATAATATGAATCCTATGATCATAGAACCCCAGAAGTAACCCATGATTCCGGATACAGCAGCTGTTTCCATGTCTCCCATGTACCACCAGATCCACGCCGCCGGGGCTAACATGGTTAAAAACAAGATAAGACTTTTGTTAATGGCACCTTTCAGTGTCATTGCTTCGCCCTGGAAACCTGCGTTCCATTCGGCAAAACTTTTCTCGGAGAGAACAGGACTTGACATATTAATTTTGGATATTAGATTTTGTATTTAAAACTTCAAAATAAAGGCTTCAACGCAGCAAATGCAAGGTACCTTTTACCTGATACTGTTTGTTTCGATAATCAGTATAATCTATCACATAAACATAGATTCCCATGGGTGCAGGGGAGCCATTATACATGCCATCCCAGCCAATTTCCACGTTTTCCGTATCGTAAAGCTTTTCTCCCCAGCGATTGTAAATGCGCATTTCGTAGGTTTTTAACCCACCGCTGGTAGGATTGAAATTATCATTTAACCCATTGATATCCGGTGTAAATGCGTTTGGTATATAAATTAAAGGTTCAAAATAAATCTTTACATCGTTGCTCCAACTTTCGCGGTTTTCACCGCCGTTTTCAATGGCTTTGATGCGATACCACATTCCGAAATGTTCGCGACCATTGTCGAACTGATCTGTAGTTGGAGCAGGGTAAGATCCGAACAATTCATAATCTGATTTTTCTTCCAATGCCCGGTATAATTCATATCTGGCAACACCGTTTGGCCAGGTCAGGTAATCGGTAAATGTAAGATCGTAAGAGAAAGGACCTGTCTTTACATATTTTAGCAGAATATCTGTATTCTGATTCGAGTATATGCTGTCGCCACAGAGGTTTACGGCAACTGCCCTGTATTCGTAGCTATTGCTGTCCGGTAATGCGGTTTGGTCTACATGTAAAATTCCCGCCGGGTCTGCATTTCCTACAGTTACAAAATTGCCACTACTACCTCTTAATCTTCGCTGTATATATACTTCCTTGTCGTAACGTGGAGCGTTGCTGAGGTTATAATAAACCAGAATATCGGCATCCTTACCGGGAGGAGGATTCACTGAAACCAACCTGCAGGTAATTTTAGGATCGTCAATAAAAATGTCTCTTTTAATGGTATCTCCCACACAACCAAAATCGCTGGTTTCAATTACGAATACTTTGGAATTTTGCTGGTTGTTCCAGTTCACACTGATTCCTGGTGTTCCATTACCTGCGGTAATATTTCCGCCATCGAGCCACCAGTTAAATGTACTGGTATTAAATCCGGTAACGGTATAGTTATATCCGGTTAAATTGGGATTACATATAATGTCTTTTCCATCAATTGGTGTTGTAACCGGTCTCGGATGCAAGATCAAAACGGTATCGTTCCATGGACCCGGGCAGCCGTATTGGGTAATTTCCCGCACCCGAACAGGGAAACTTCCAAATGCATCCAGATTTACGGAAATGTTATTGGTACCTTGTCCTGTAAATTGTAATCCGTTCAATTCCCATTCATAACTGGAGCCGGAAAAACCGTTAATCACATAACTGCCAAAACCAAATATCTGGCACCTTTCGAAATCGCCTAAAATATTTGTTTTACCCGGTACCGGTCTGATGTTCACGATTCTGGCGCGAACCGGTGAAATGCATGGCTGATTGGTAACCGGATCCATTGCCGTACTCTGTACTCCAATAGAACCTGTTCCGGTTGCACCCCAGTCCACTACAATTGTTGCTGTTCCCTGTCCGCTCACAATAGTTCCTCCCGTTACAATCCAGGTATAAGTTTCGCCTTTTACAGAAATGATTTTGTAAACTACGCCTTTGGTAAATTCACATATACTGGTATCACCCTGCGGCAATTGTCCATTTAAATTATGATCAATTTTAACCGCCATACGCACTGTATCGCCTATGCAGCCAAACCTGTTTACCTCCAACACCTTAACAGCACCAGTCCCTTTGCCAAACCAATCTACGGTGATTTTTGATGTGAGCGCTCCGCTGGCTTGCGCGCCACCGGTAATAAACCAGCGATAAACTGAACCTTTTTGATCTGGATCTATATAGTATTCGATACCTGAATTATTGGGACATACTGAATTCGGGCCTGTAATTGGTGGTGTATTGGGGTGGCTCACAAATACACGGAAAGTATCCGGCTCACTCACACAGCCATTGCTATTGGTTACAGTAAGAACCACAAAACCATTGCCTTGGGTATTCCAGTTGATATTTACGGAGGAACCCGTGTTACTTCCAAGAATGCTTCCTCCTGTTGCTTTCCAGCTGTATGTAACACCACTTACTGCAGCCCCGGTATAGGTTTGCATGGTATTCAGACAAACTGTGTCTTTTCCGCTAATTATGGGCTTCGGTGGTGCTGCAATCAGCGTCACTTTAAGGTCTCTCGGCCCCACTTCGCAACCATATTGGCTGATGATGAAAACGCTCACTGTACCTGATGTGGAAGTACCCCATTGCACCGTTACCGTGCTCTTTGTACTATCTCCGATAATTTTACCGCCATTAACCCGCCATCTGTAAGAGTTAGAAGAATTCATATTCTTAAGCGAATAAGTAGCAGTACTATTTTGACAAACGGTTACCGGGCCCTGTGGCAATTCAGCAGGCACAAATGGCGTGACATAAATCAGCACATTTTCGTTGACGAATTTAGATGGACAGCCATCGTCATAACCTTCAAACGTGAGTACATAAGGTTCTGAACTTGCATGTTCACAATCCGTATCCCAGCAGAACTTTGTGGTTGCTGTTCTTTTACCAACTGCAGGAGCAGGACTCATGGTAGCTTTGGTGCCGGTAAAACCATTTGCACCGGTAAGCATATCGCCATAACCTTTAATGGTGACGTTGTCGTTCAAGTCTTTATCGTCTATTATCGATACATCCTTGCAAATCTTAGCTCCGGCTTCCACATACCAAACTTTGGTACCGCCCTGATAGGAAAGCCGGGGTTTGTTATTCGGTTTGCAATTGATGACGAGTATCTGCAAATCCAGCCTTATGGTGGAAATGGGAATTCCATTTCGCCATTCCGTAACTTCAATAGCAACGGCATATCTGCCGCTGGACGGCGCCAAATAAGTAGTAAGACCATTAAAATTATCAATTTTTGAAATTCCACCGTTTCCAAAAGGCCTGGTGTAATCAAAGCCACTGATATAGTCCACATTCCTAAAGCTGGATGGCAGTTTGGAAACGCAATTATCCGGAATAGGATCCGCTACGGATGCCCCCTGCCAAGGTGTTACGAATTTGTAAGAAAGAGAATCTCCATCCGGGTCTACAGCGCGATTGCGAACCGTAGTCGTATCATTGGCACAGATAAATGGAACAGGAACATCCTGAAAATAAGGCGAACTATTTTTTAAAGCGGTTGCGGGAATAAATCCATAATAGGTTTGTCCCTGATAAGGATCCCCGCCATTGTCTTCGAGGTTGGTTTGTGTATTGCGACAGCATCTCTCCCATTTTAGTTTATATCCTGTGCTGCTGTTTGGAACAGAAATATTGGCTTCATAAATACCGCGTTTCAAACAAGCATTAGCCAATTCGGGACAGTCGGTATTTCCAACAGGGTCTACGGAGGATTCACTTCTGAGATTGACAGAAAAAGAACGGAGCAAAGAATTATCTGAAGCCTTGTATACACAAAGCGTTATGGTTTGATCAAACGGTATTTTTTTGTTCGGATCGCCATCGTTGCTACAATCTCTGTAAACATACAGATTTACGCGATAGCTGGTATTTTGGGCAGATTGTCCGGTGTAGCGATAAGAGAGAAATCCCCCGACCAGATGCGTGGCTTGCGCCATGCCTGCTGTGCCGAGCAGAACAATCCAAATTAACCCTCTTTTGATCCGATTCATGCTACCCCGTTCCAGAATGATTTTATAACGTTAATTAGACAATAATTGTGCCCCAAAAGTTACCCCAAACCCGGAATAAGACAAATTTATTACAAATTGGTCGTATTCGGAAATAACGAGCACTGCATTTTATCGGAAATCCTATTTTTGCCGGATGTTATTCAAGGCAGATTGCCTGCATTTTTTAGGTCATATCCCCTGCAAACCGCATAAGGAACACGGGTACCACTGCGATGGCTGTCCTGCTTACCGCAAAATTGAGAAGCGAATTCTTATCATCAAACTTGGCGCAATTGGCGATGTAATCCGAACCACGCCCCTGGTTACCAGGTACAAGCAGCTGTATCCGGATGCCAAAATCACCTGGATCACACTTACGCCAGCCATATTGCCAAAAGGTGAAATCCATGAAATTTTGCCGCTGAATGCAGAAACCATTTTATATGTACAAAATACCGATTGGGATATTGCCATTAATTTGGACAAGGAAAAGGAAGCATCGGGCTTGTTAAAGAGTATTGTCGCGAAAGAAAAATTCGGGTTTATTCTCAAGGATGGCGCCACACAACCCGTGAATGACCTCGCCAACCATAAGTTTTACACCGGTTTGTTTGACGATGTTTCCAAAGCGAATACCAAGAATTATTGCACGGAGATTTTCGAATTGTGCGGCATGGAATATCAAGGTGAACCTTATCTTTTGGATAACCACTCCAACGCAGGGTATGTCTGGGATCTGGACAGATCGAAACCTATCATTGGTTTCAACACCGGTTGCGGAGATCGCTGGACCACCAGGTTGTGGAGCATTGAAAAATGGGTAAACCTCACCAGGGCGTTGATGGCAAAAGGTTATACGGTTTTGTTGTTGGGAGGAAAGCAGGAAGACGAGCGCAACAAAGACATACAATCCCTAACAGGCGCGTTGTATCTGGGACATTTTCCATTGCCCCAGTTTATTAACCTGATTGATCAGTGCACATTGGTAGTTACTCAGGTAACCATGGGCATGCATCTTACACTGGGATTGCAGAAGAAGATAGTTTTGATGAATAATATTTTTAATCCGCATGAATTTGATTTGTTCGGAAAAGGAAAGATTATCCAACCTGAAAAGGCCTGTAAATGCTTTTACCGCGGCAGTTGTGTAGATGGCACCAGTTGTATGGAAACGCTGAGTCCTGATTCCGTTCTGGAAGCTGTTGAGGAAGTTCTGGGACTTTAGTCTTATTGGCTGGGGCTTAGGCCCAGGACTTGGGCCCAGGGCTAATGTCCTGGGATTATAATAATCGACTTGAAATTGCTGTTTGAATTTTCTATTTTTGCAGCCCAATTGGCGGGGTAGCTCAGATGGTTAGAGCACAGGATTCATAACCCTGAGGTCAGGGGTTCAATTCCCCTCTCCGCTACAAAGAAGGAGTCACTTTTAAGTGACTCTTTTTTCATTAAACGCAGGTATTTTAATTGCATCTAAAATTGAATCTCCTGGTAATTCCTCATATAATCACCATATTCTTTTAAATAAATGATACATTCCATATATCAGAACCACTGTTGTTATTATTTGAAACACATTTAGAATTATTTGAACTTTGTTATTTCCGTAATTCATATTTACTCCGGCTATCTGATGAATATACCTGCTTTGAAGAATGAAGATTAAAAATAAACCAATACAAATTGAGAAAATACTATTCTTTTCAATTATAAAATTGAAGATTAAGCTCAATAAAACTATTAAGCTTAGAATGATCCTGTAAGTAGAATATTTCATTATTGGTAATTAAACTCTAAGCTATTCTGACTATTTTCCAATAAAACACGTCTTGTTTCCTTAGAATTGGTATAAAGATAATACTATTTAACAAAGAAAATCATTTCGTCCATTTGTATTTTGGACCTATTAGCTTCTAATTATCTTTGAAACCACACCATGGGATTCCCCAACACCAGATTTACAGCCAAATTTCACATAGTCATTTTATTATTTCTGTTTGCATCCAAAGCCCAGGCCCAAAGCGACAAATGGATAGGTCAATGGGTGGGAAATTTACAGGCGGATCAACTGCGTCTTGCAGTGATGTTTAAACTGGAAGTAAAATATGGCGGATGGTATAGCAAAATTAATATTCCGCAACAGGGAGTTAAAAATCAGACTGTTTCCAAAACCAGTATTGATAAAAAAACCATTCGCTTTGAATTGGAAAGTTTTGACGCCTTTTACGAAGGCAGAAAAACCGATAGCAATACCATTAAAGGCTATTTTCATCAGGCAGGAAAATCTTACCAGCTAACTTTAAAACGCGTTTGGGGCGATTGGCCGAAACCCAAACCGCAGACCCCCAAAAAGCCATATTCTTTTGTGGATGTCCCAATCCGAATTCCGGTTGCAAATGGCAGAATAATGGTTGGTGCTACACTCAGTAAGCCCGACAGCATTGGAAAATTTCCGGTTGTTGTGCTCATTTCAGGAAGCGGTCCTCAAGACAGAAACGGAACCATTGGAGAGCATGAACCGTTTTTAATTTTCACGGATTTTTTTACCAAACGGGGATTTGCAATATTTCGATATGACGACCGGGGTATTGGGGAAACCAAAGGGCATCCTGAGGTATTAAAAAACACAACCTCGGCCGACATAGCAATGGATGTAGGTTTGTTTGTAGATTATCTAAAGAACAGAGAAGATATTGATACGAATTTGATTGGCTTGCTCGGTCATTCGGAAGGCGGAATTGTGGCGCCGATGCTTGCCGCAAACCGTAATGATATTTCATTTATTATTTGTCTCGCAGGCCCTGCTGCCGGTGGCATGGAAGCCAGTATTTACCAGAATGAAAAATTACTAAGGGACAATAAAGTGAATAAAAGAAATACGCGTTCTTTTATCAAAATACACAAACAATTAATTTCAATTGGTTTGCATACCAATGATACTGCATTAGCCCACCTGCAAATGGACAGCGCAGTTAGAAAGTGGAAGCGAGGTGCGCCATTTAAGGCCAAATATATTTTGTTTGCAGGTAAAAAAATGAATTTAAATTATGTACATAAAACTTATGACTTTGTACAAATTCCCTGGTGGAAATTCTTTTTGGGTTATGACCCTGTTTCCGACATTCAAAAGCTCCATTGCCCTGTTCTGGCGCTGAACGGGAGTCGGGATGACCAGGTTGCCTGTCATCCGAATCTGGATGTATTTGAACAACATATTCCAAATAAAAATCTGAGTAAGGTGGAATGCCTTCCGGGTTTAAATCACCTGTTTCAAAAATGTGATAAATGTACTTTTTCGGAATATTTTTCTTTGAGTGAATCGTTGAATTCTGCGTTGTTAAACACTATGGATAGCTGGATGCGATCGAATAATTATATTCGTTAATTAATTATTTATTTTACCACCTTGGGCATTGCCCAAAGGTGGCACCAAAGGCTAGGCCCTCGGACAAAAAACTGAAAAACTACGATTTGGATTTACCACGCCGCTAAGGTTTTTGTCGAGGGGATGCAACGCTAAAATTCTCACTAATTGACAAAAACTGCAGCGGCTTCCTGCGCCCTTGCTTACGCCAGGCCGCCCCCGCGCACAAATCCTGCATCTTGTTTTTCTACGCTTTTTCTCCGGGAGGGCCATCACCGGGTTGCAACGCAGTTTTAAGAATTTAAAATTTAATACGCATTTTAACACTGCAACATCAAATCAAAAAAGCCGTTTCTAATTAAATTTTCAATTCAACATTGCTGCTTGATAAAATCAGGCTGTAACATTTGAAACGCTATATAAATAATTAAACCAAAAATTTATTTCTGAATTAAGGAAGTAATAAACATACTAAAATTTCACAATAGGACGGATCGGCCTCCATGTGTTGGAGGCCCTAAGTGAAGGTTGCAGCGGTGAAATGCCAAGGTAGCTTCGACCGGATGGGAGAAGATCACCGCCGGCATTCCGCTGCAAGCAAGCGTGGGTCTTCAACTCATGGCAAGCCTTGATTTTTTTGGTTACTTTTTGCATCAAGGCAAAAAGTGACGCCAAAAAAAATAAATTAAACAAAAAAGTACATTTGGAATCAGATTTCATTCATAATAATAATAAAAGATTTAGCTTAATCAATTATTAAGTGGTATGATTGGCCTCCATCTATGAGCGGTTCTGAACCCAGATTATAATTGCCAATTAACTGGGAAGCCGCGATTGAACGGGTGATGATTACTGTACACCAATTCGGTCCGGTTTTCCGGGCAAACCCTGTATCATACTGTATTTGGCCTTTTCTACGAGAAGCTGCCAGAAATCGGGTTGCAACGCGTTTCTAAGAATTTAAAATTTACTAACAAACTTTATCAGCGAAGCGTTAAAAATCCATGCGGAATTTTTCGCGGCGCAATTCGGAATATGGCAATGGCCTTTCGTAATCTTCTTTATTTTGTTTTCTGTTGCGTACAATTTGTACGGCATCATAAACCGCATTTCTGAAAGAAATAACTTCAGCAGAACCTTTACCGGCCAACAGATATGCGGTACCATGATCCGGTGATGTGCGAACTATTGGCAAACCGGCGGTAAAATTTACACCGTCATAAAATGCCAAAGTTTTAAAAGGAATTAAACCCTGATCGTGGTACATGGCTAATACTGCATCAAATTGGCGGTATTGTCCGCTGCCAAAAAAACCATCTGCCGGATAAGGGCCAAAAACCAATTTCTCGGCAGCATACGCTTTTGCTACTGCCGGTTGTATAATTTCTTTTTCTTCACTCCCAAGCAAACCACTGTCCCCCGCATGCGGATTGAGTCCTAATACCGCAATTTTTGGTCTGGTAAATCCAAAATCCTTCTGCAGCGATTGGTTCAAAATATTTATTTTTTTACTTACCAATTCCTGAGTAAGAGCACCCGCCATTTCTGAAAGTGGAATATGCTCCGTAACCAGTGCAATTCTCAATTCATCAGAAATAAGCAACATGGCATAATCTTTTGCCTCAAATGCATTCGCCAGATATCCTGTATGGCCGCTAAAACCCTGTTTATTTTCCGCAACGGTACTTTTATCCAGAGGCGCAGTAACCAAAGCTTCCAAATCCCCTTTTTTACAATCTTCAATGGCTTTGTCCATGGCCAACAAGGCTTCATTCCCTGCAGCGGCGGAGGCCTCTCCCATTTTCACCTCAAAACCATTTATACCGGTAACTACCAGATTTAATTTCCCGGCTTTTGCTTCGGCAGCGGAATTCACCATGTGATACATGGGCTCCTGCATGTTCAACTGCTTTTTATAAAAAGCAAAAGCTTTAGGTGAACCGTAAACTACCGGAATGCAATACTTGTAAATATTTTCATCGGCAAAAGCTCTTATAATCAGTTCCAAACCGATGCCATTGGGATCCCCCTGGGTAATACCCACTTTTACAAGTTTATTGTCCATTTGCACGTTGCTTTAAGAATTCAAAGATAAGCCTCACACCCACACCGGTACCACCTTTTGGACGATAGGCATCATTTCCGGTTAGAAATGCGGTGCCGGCAATATCAAAATGCAACCAGGGGTAATCGGTAAAATATCGCAGAAACATGGCCGCACTTTGGGCACCGCCTTCGGATTTTCCCAAATTCTTCAGGTCGCTTATCTCCCCTTTGGTATCCTCGAAATATTCTTCCCAGAGGGGAAGCTCTGCAAGGCGTTCATACACTTTATCCCCTGCCTCTTTAATCTCATTCTTAATAGCTTCATCGGCATTTCCCATTAAAGCAGAGCCATAAGCACCTAAAGCCCGCATAGCCGCACCCGTAAGCGTGGCAAAATCCATAACCAGCTCCGGTTCGTATTTCTTGGCAAATGCCAGTGCATCTGCAAGTACCAATCTGCCCTCTGCATCTGTATTTAGGACCTCTACAGTAGTTCCATCGTACATGGTAATTATATCGCCCGGACAGGTAGCATTTTCCCCAGGCCTGTTATCGGTTGCCGGAACCAAAGCAATCATCCAAAGTGGTAATGCAGATTTAGCAACGGCATACATAATTCCCGCAACTGCAGCGCTGCCGGCCATATCGCATTTCATCTGATCCATGCTTTGCGGCGTGGGTTTTAAACTCAAACCTCCGGTATCAAATACCACTCCTTTTCCTACCAGCACTATGGGTTTTTCATTTTTTGCATGAGCTGGTTTGTACTCCATAATGTTGAAAGTAGGTGGTTGTTGGCTTCCTGCATTTACCGCGAGTATGCCGCCCATTTTCTGGCTTTCAATTTTTGATTTGTTCCATACTTCCACAGAAAATCCGGATTCTTTTCCCATTGCCGTAAACTTTTCAGAAAGCTGTTCCGCATTGAGTTGATTTACAGGTTCATTTACGAGGTCTCTGGTTTTATATACTGCTTCGCATAACAATTTGAGATCTTTTAAACCATCAGATCCATCACCAGAGAGGTTGAAATCTTTCAGTGTGTTTGCTTTGGAGGTTTTATCTTTTACATATTTATCGAATTTGTAATTGCCCAAAACGGCACCTTCTGCAAAAGCCAAAGCCTGTGCGGCTGAAATTCCTGCATTTTGAATATCCAGGGCAATTTCTTTTAACTGGTTACACGATCCGGTAATTTTATTTCCGGCTTTTCTCCATTTTTCCAGATTGGTGCTATTGCTTTCCCCGGATATACATTCCGCATACAAAATACCAAAGGAACCCTGGTATGAAATTGAACTTACTTCAGAACCGGCTTTTTGTTTAAAATATGATTTTAATTCTTCGGGAATCTGCATGGTATCCAGATCCGACCAGTTGTTGCAAAGAATTGCTGTTGCCATAAATGGCTGCGAATTTAAGCGGTGATTGTTGAATTCGGAATTCGGAATTTAGAATAGCATAATCCCAACTAAGAGAATTGAAAAACGGTGCGGTACTATTCTTATTCTATTCTTAATGAAATTGGAACCTGACGCCACGCCTTAACTTTGCGACCATCATATATTGCTGGTTTCCATTTGGGTGATGAAAGTACTACCCAGATAGCTTCGGCATCTATTTCCTTACAAGCAGCACAACTTTCTACTATTGAGGCGTTAAGAACTTTTCCGTCGGTATCCACAACAAATCGCACCACAACTTGACAGGAAATGTTTTTTTCCAGGCAATTTTTCGGGTACTTAAAGTGTTTGGAGATGTACTTGAGAAATGCCATTTCCCCTCCTGGAAATTCCGCCATCCTATCTGTTTTAGATTTTATGGAATCCGCAGCGACCACTATAATAGAATCGGATTTTCCAGCCTTTTGTGCATTCAGCCGTGTACCGATAAATAACAAAATGAAACAAAAGATTATTTTCGACTGCATGGTCAAAAATAAATTAAATTTCGTTCAGATATTTTTTTAATTTTTCTGCTTTAAACTCTTCGGTATTGTCAAATTTCACAGGGCCATTTTCGGTTTTTGCATCTTTCACAGCCATCTGAATATTCCCGTCATCCCCATAAATTACCGCTACATAGCGCACGTTGGTTCCGGTTGGGACTTTGCGCAATACATAATTGCCATTTGCACCCGTTGGTTGTATCAGGGAGCGCTGGTCTTTAAATACCACATACACAATTGCATCTGCACGTTCAAAATGGAAAGCCTGTGTATCTGTACTGTTTGAATTGGTAAAACGATCGCAATTAATTTTGGTAAGCTGGCTTCCCTGCATAGCAAAATCATTCACATTTTTTTCTGTCGGATTGGCATTTGTTTCTCTTGCGGTTGCAGGCATTTCTTTACCGGCAGACATGGGCATATTTACCATTACGGGAATATTTTCGGTATAATTTTTCGCAGTAGCGAACATAATATCATAAGGTTTGCCAGCTTGTAAATACCCATCTGTCATGGATAATGCAGGTGCATTTAATAAGATGGTTTTAATTTTTCCAATCATTTCAGAAATGAGCGAATTTTTGGTGTATTCCGGGTACTTTGCTTTTACATCCTTAATTTTTCCCAGTCCGTTAAATTCAATTGTAAATAGAAATGGAATACCATCTTTTTTAATATTGGCGCGGGTTTCTGTTGGAACTTTCAAATTGGAATTTACATAGTCTTCCAAGGATTCCCAGTTTTTGAAAATACTAAATGTTACATCTTTTCCATCCAGATTCTGTTTGGATTTTAACATTTTTATCGTATAACCGTCAAATTTTTTATTGCTGTTTGTATCGCTCTGTTGTGCGGTGGGACTGGTACTCCAGGTTACCATATAGGTACCCGATGCATAAAATGTTTGAAATCCTTTTTGATCATTTAATTGGGGAATAATAATTTCCAGAGTCTTTCCGTTTTGAAGTTGTACTTTATCACTTCCGCTAAATGCCTCCAAATTGATCATACCTCCGGTTTCCAACAGTTGGCCATCGGTGGTCATGGTGGTGAGATTGGCTGCCGCAAATTCTGAATTGTCCGTAAACTCTGTCATTTTCAGTTCCACTTCACCCAATACCGGATTACCCTCAGAATCTACAAATGCGAGTTCAGGAAATACCACCCGAAATCCTTTGGTGCCCTTAATTTCAAATGGTTTGGTTACATCCTGAATTACAAAACTCTGTTCATCGCTTTGCATATCCCACAAAGCCCTGCGCAATTCATTCTTTGCCATTTCCCTGTTGTACCTCGCGGTTTCTTCAGGTGTTGGCCCAGTATTGTTATTTTGATTTCCCTGGTTTCCATTGTTCTGATATACAGGAAAATAATAAGGCGCAATCATTATTGGATTTCTGGTAATCGGTCTGGATTGGTATACCGGACGTTCATCACCCGATTTATTCTGAGGTTTTTGGGCACCTCCTGTTTGGGTATTCCCGGACGTTTTTTTCTTCGGCAGTTCGCTTTGTGCGTAAAGGCCCGATCCCAACAAGAAAGTACAAAAAACAAAAGAGAGAGTAATGGAATTTTTCATAGATGTTTTCCTGAATGTATCAAAGATTAAGCCAAGATGCGATTTTTAGCAACTCCAAAATGAGGTGTAAAACTCCACCTTACAATAGTGCGCAACTGGCTTAAATTTGCAGTTTTATGTCGAGAACCCGGGTAGGAATATTTTTTGGTGGCCGAAGCAGAGAAAGAGAAGTTTCTTTTGCCGGTGGCCGCACAGTCTATGATAATCTGGACAAAAGTCTGTTTGAAGCTATTCCCATATTTGTGGACAGTTTTGGAAATTTTATCCAGGTAGACTGGCAATATGTTTACAAAGGTAGCATCCGCGATTTTTATCCGCCTGCATCCTTTTTACCCGCTTCAGACCAAGGGTTTCAAATCTACGCAGAATCTCTAAATCCGGATAAAAGCATGCAGATGAAAATGGCCGAAAAAATTGGCAAAATCATCGCTGCGGAATCTTTGCCGGAATACATGGATTTTGCATTCCTGGCCTTGCATGGCAGCTATGGAGAAGACGGAAGTATACAGGGTTTATTGGAATGGCTGCAAATTCCATACAGTGGTTCCGGCATTTTCGCATCTGCCCTGGGGATGAACAAAGCCCGGCAAAAAGACTTTCAGGAAAGATCGGGGTTGTATGTAAACCATTACCAGCTATTGAAAAGGGATGCCTGGGTAAATGCCACTGATGAACAAAAAGGAAAGCTTTATAAATATTACAATGTTGAATTCGGCGAGCGTTTTGTAATAAAGCCAGCCAACCAGGGAAGTTCTCTGGGGGTTTCCGTATTGCAGCATCCGGATTATCTGGAGTTTGAGAAAGCCATGGACTTCGCTTTCTTCAGACAGTTTATTACAGCGTCAGAATGGAATGCATGGAATGCCGAGGAAAAGACAAATGAAATAAAGCAGATTACCGATATACGAAGTGGAATTGGGCTTCCATTGGCACTAAACGATGAAGTAATTTATTTGCCTGCTACCCTACTTTCAAAGCTGGACCAGTTACTCTCTGAAAATGATGAAATTTTACTGGAAAGCCTGGATGCAGAAACGGATATTGTGGTGGAAGAATTTATTGAAGGCAGGGAATTTAGTTGCATTGTGGTACGGGATGATTTGGGAAATCCCTTTGCCTTGCCTCCTACGGAAATCAAAAAGAACACCCAGCTTTATGATTATCGAAGTAAATATTTACCGGGACTGAGTAAAAAAGAAACGCCGATTAAGGCGAGTGACAAGGTGATAAGCGAAATCAGGGATGCCTGTATTTCACTTTATGATTATTTTGGTTTTAATGTATATGCCCGAATTGATGGTTTTGTAACAGAAGATGAAGAAATTTATTTAAATGACCCGAACACCACCAGCGGCATGATGCCAAGCAGTTTTTTCTTTCATCAGGCTGCAGAAATCGGTTTAAATCCATCCCAATTTCTCACTTTTATCATTCGCAATTCCCTTGCGGAGCGACTGGATCAGAGTGTGAATTTTACACGATGTAAAGAATTGCTGCAATCTCTGGATGCGCAAATATTAGCAGAAACACAACAAACCGGCGGAAGGAAGAAAATCGCTGTAATCATGGGTGGTTACAGTTTTGAGCGACACATTAGCATGGAAAGCGGGCGCAATATTTATGAGAAATTAAGCAGCAGCGAACAATTCGCTCCGGTACCATTTTTCCTTACGGGTGACAGAGAGCGTTATGAATTGTATCGAATTCCGGTGAACATTATGCTCAAAGACAATGCGGATGATGTGAAGGAAAAAGTAAGTCAATTTAAAATGAATTCGACATTGCTGGATATAATTTCCGACGCGCAACAAATTACAGAAAAATACAATCCGGAAGGGGCCGTTTTTGAACCTGTCAAAACAGATTTGAATGAAATTCAAAATGCATTTGACGGAGTATTTATTGCCTTACATGGAAGACCTGGCGAGGATGGCACCTTACAAAAAGAATTGAAAAAACTGGGGATTTATTACAACGGAAGTGATGCGCATAGTTCTGAAATCACCATCAACAAATATGTAACCAATGAAAAACTTCGACAGGCAGGATTTCTGGTAGCAGATCATGGCATGTTTAGTAAAACCGAATGGCTTGCAGACCCGAATAAAATGGAGTTGGAAATTCTGAATCGGTTTGGGGTTCCATTGATTGCAAAACCTGCTGATGATGGCTGCAGTGCTGCCGTTCGGAAATTAAAAACACAGGAAGAACTTCACCAATATCTGGCAGCTATTTTTCGCAGCGAAAGTTTGCCAACTGAGGCCATGCGTGTTCATCTTTCCTTGTTGCCGAATGAGGAATTTCCGGCGAAAGAAGAAATATTAATTGAAAAGTTTGTAGAAAAAGGCGATGCTATAAAATTCCTCGAAGTAACAGGAGGCATGCTTACCCATCTGCAGGCGGATGGCACTTTGCGTTATGAAATATTCGAGCCCAGTGAATCCCTTGCAGAAACAGAAATACTATCTCTGGAAGAAAAATTTCTTGCAGGTGAAGGACAAAATATAACACCATCCAGATTTAGTAATGATGCGCTGGAACAAAGCAGAATTAGTACTGAAGTCCGCAATACCCTGGAAGCAGTGGCAAAAACTCTTGAGGTAACCGGATATTGCAGAATTGATGCATTTGTTCGCATTTTTGAGGATGGCAAAGTGGAAACCGTTATCATTGAAGTAAATTCTTTACCCGGTATGACTCCTGCAACATGTATTTACCACCAGGCTGCGTTAAATGGTTATAAACCATATGATTTTATTCGCGAAATATTAAATTTTGGCGAGCAAACCAGAACTCTGAATGCTTAAAAACTGGCTCTATAATATTGGCATTGCTGTGGTTGCAGCATTGGCCTTCATATGGCTTATCATGCTGTTTTTGGGGTGGTATACCCGGCATAATGTTGCAGTGGAAGTTCCCAATATCAAAGGACAATTGTTGGAAAATGCCGCCAGCAAACTGGAAGAAGCGGATTTGCGGTATGAGGTTTACGATTCGGTATACAATGAAGATTTTAAAAAGAACGCTGTTACAGAACAAGACCCTCCGGCAGGAAGCAAAGTAAAACCCAACCGAATCATTTACTTATCCATTAATTCATTGGGAAAACCCAAAGTAAAAGCCCCCAAACTCACCGATCAGAGCTTCACACTTGCCAAAGCACTGCTCAAAAGTCAGGGCCTGGTTTTGGGACATGTGGAATACAGACCCGATGAAATTGGTGACAACCTGGTAATTGGTCAAATGTATAATGGCTCACCATTACCCCCTGGAAAGCTTCTGGAAAAGGGTTCTAAAGTGGATTTGGTTGTGGCAGTTAACCGCAGAGGTCATAATGTGGACACTACTGCCGCTGATGGCGATAACGAGAAAGATGAAAAATGATCTTTGACAGAATAAATTACAGTGGATGTACAATAAAAAAATAAGAAGCCTGTTAATTGCCCAGATAATGAAGTTGAATTTTCTGTTTTTGTTTATTGTTGTTTTTTTAATTGGTGACGTTTTTTCTCAGGGAATCGCAATTATGCCTGTCTCTGGTCGTTACCAGAAAGAGTTGGTAAAAATTCCGAATGCGGTTAAATATACAATTACGGATACCATCCCCCTACCCTTTTTTGATGATTTTACAGCCACATCCGGCTACCCTTCATTGAACCGCTGGTGCGACAATCAGGTATGGGTGAACAATACTTTTCCAACCAACCAGCCCAATTATAATGTTGCAACTTTTGACCACCTGAATGCCAACGGCAAACCATACAGCACTTTAAATAAAAATGATTTTGTATATGCAGACAGCCTGACTTCTATTCCAATAAAATTGGATTTTTATAAAACCGGACCGAGCAGCACCGCGAATTATCAGGTAACGGATTCCATTTATTTATCCTTTTTTGTAGAACGCATGGGACTTGGCGATATGCCGGAAGAAGAAGATTCCTTAGTCCTTTTTTTCAAATCCAAAACAGGCAACTGGAACAGGGTATGGTGGATGACTGGAGGCAGTAAAAGTGAGTTTCAATTATATACCGTTCCGGTAAATAATTTTGATTTTTTACATGCCGCATTTCAATTTCGGTTTGTGAATTATACCAAATCCACCGGTAATTTAAACCATTGGCATCTGGATTATGTGGGTTTGGAAAAATACAAAGGGAAAAAAGGAGGATATGATTTTAATAATTTAAGTGATATAGGTATTGTGAAACCAAAATACAGTTATATAAATAATTATTTTTCAATGCCGAAATCACATTATTTGACAAATCCTTCTGGTTTTAGCAATTCTTCTGACCCACTAATAATCCGGAATCTATACAACACGCAAACCTCACAAACCCGATTCACCAGAAAAACCTATAATCAAAACAACACATTAGTGGATTCAATTCCAGATAACAACGGGCAAAATGCAAACAACAATTCTTTCTACACATATAATTATGCCAATGTTCACATTGATAGCTTTGCGGGAACTGGCAATTGTTATACTGTAGTTCACGAAATTTTCCCTCAGGACCAGAATGAAACACCGGACAACTATGATGCGGAAGGAAATAACAATAAAATTTCTGTAACCCATTGCTTCACCCCATGGTATGCTTATGATGACGGATCTGCCGAAGGTGGAATAGGTTTGGATTATGCCTTCCTGGGAAATATTCGCGGGCAATTTGCCATGAAATTTGAAAACGTGAAGGAAGACAGTTTGCGCGGATTGGGCATCTTTTTTAATCGCAGCGAAAGCGATGTGAGTTTCAGAAGTTTTTATGTACGCATTTGGAAAGCATTGTCTCCACTCGGATCACCCGACGACAAAGATCAATTGATATATGAGCAATATGTAGATCATCCATTGTATACCGACAGTGTAAACCACTTTTCCTATATCTTTTTTGACACTACTTTGTTGATGCCTAAAGGAGCTTATTACGTTGGTTGGAGGCAAAATGCACCATTTATTTTAAATGTTGGCTACGATAATAATTACCGATATCAGGACCAGGAAACTGGCAATCCCAATTTATTCTACAACCTGCTTGGCAGCTGGGAGGCAAATGATCCTTCTGTAAAAGGCACACCAATGATACGCCCACTTTTTGGAGCGGAAAAAGAATATACTTTCGGAATAAAAAAATCCAGCAAAACAACATTTGTAATCTATCCAAATCCTGCAGGACGTATTGTTCGATGGGAAGGAGCAAAACCGGTGGTTGCCGCAGCGCTCTATGATATGAATGGCAGGTTATTGTGCAACCATAGCGGTACTGAAATCCATGAAATGGAAATCGAAAATGTTCCCGCAGGTACCTATATTCTCACACTTACTGCAGCCGATGGGCAAATTACCAGAAACAAACTGATACGGAATCCTTAATTCCGTTTTATTGTTGTTTAAACCTATCCTGAAAATACTGCATATAACAAAAGGAAATCACAATGCCGGAACTGATTCCTTCTGCTATTACTGCTGCCGCCGCAGTATAGGGTGTTATGGTAGAACCGAGTAAAGGACTCGAATTTCTGAGTTCTTCCAAAGCCTGCGGGTCCATTAAATAAAAATAGAAGTAAATGAATACCGCAAACAAAACTGTGCTCACGGCAGAGGTGAGACAGGCAAGTGCAAAGCCACCGAGATATTCCATTTTCCAATTCAATTTTTTATGGACGTAACGGAAAGTCAGAATAATTCCGGTTGTGAGAATCAAGAAATTCAGGCCACGCAATTCGGTGTGCTGAATCAGGTTGAAAAATCGCATAAATAGAAAGTATGCGATAAGGCCGAGGCAAATTATGATGCCGGCTTTGATACCCAACCTTGGAATGTTTTCAGGTTGCATAATTTTGGATCGATTAGGTCCGACAAGCGGTGCAGATTTTCTCTTCTGCTCCAGAATATCAAAATTACAAATTCTGAGCCGAATTGACAATCTCAACTGTAGCGCAAGAAAGCTAAGAAATTGACTGGTTGGAATTTTCAAATTAAGAATATGCTTTTTCAGCCTGATCAGCTGAATTTGCGTAAATCAATCATGTCTTTTTAACAGAACCTGAATATTACGAAAACCGCTGCCAACGCTCAAAGTATGAAGCGAAAAGCGGGAATGCGGAATATCCGTGGAGAAGCATAATTCGCGGAATATTATCCAATCTGTTACTGGAATACTGCCATTTTCACGAGTTAACATTAATTTTGAACCATGGAAGATATCACCGTTCAGGAGTTAAAAAACAGATTGGATCAGGGAGAAGCGCTCAACATTATTGATGTACGCGAGCCATGGGAATACGAAGAGTTCAATATAGGCGGCAAATTAATATCGCTGGGAAGTTTGCCGGAACATCTGGATGAACTGAGTGATTTAAAAGATGCCGAAATCATTGTGCATTGCCGTTCCGGCGCAAGAAGTGCCACCGCTAAAGCGTTTCTTACCCAACAAGGATTTGGGAAAGTGAGAAATATGCTCGGCGGAATCATGGATTGGCGTGCTAATTTCGGATGAAAAAACTTGCCCTTTTCATCTGCATTTTTTGCCTGAAGTTTTTCTCAGCTTTAGGACAGGTGGGTATTTCAAAGAATCAATACACACAAATTTTTAATGTTTATCAATTAAAACAAGCCGAATTTCGGGGATTGTTTGACACTTCCGGTTCTATTTTTTACATGCATGCGGATACAGCAATTCAATCGCCTTTTGACAGCAATTGTTTGTTGTCAAAGGGTAAAACCTGGCATTTGGGGCAAGTAGTATCATTTACCAATTATTTGACTATCGACACGGTATATCAGGTTTTACCAACTGAAGATAGCGCTATGACAGAAAATCACTGGGCACTTGCCTTACCTGAGGTTCAGAAGAAAGGATTTGGCCTGTGGAAATGCGAAGGTGAGTTTACCATAAATGAAAATCCTGACGAAAAATATAGCGGGAAATTCCTTGGAACTTTTACCATTTATTTTCTGTTTCATCAGAACCAGAATAAAATCTTGCCTCTGAATTCCGAAAAGAGTTTTGGAAAAGAACCGGCGTATTTATTTTCCGGTTTTTGGAAGCCATATCTTCTGGAAAAGAATATTTCCATTGCATTTTTCATAGCCAATACCCTGCCCAAAGTTCTCGAAGATCGTTCAGTACAATTGCCGGATCTCAGATTTCAAAGTGATGGTAGCAGCAGTTTCAGTAATATTGTAACCTTTCCACCGGAGATGGTTTTACCTCCGTTGAATTGGTATCAATGAGAAACAGGCGTTTTCTATTTTTAATTCCGTTATTTACCACAGCGTTTTTGTGGAGCATTCACGGATGTCGCCAATTGGAAAAACAGGAAGCCTTTTTTCTAAATTTAAGTGATACCGTGAATTATGTTGGAATTACAAAATGCCGCAGTTGCCACGAAGATCATTATAAGACATTTATAGAAACCGGTATGGGGCAAAGTTTCGGCAAAGCCTCCAAAACCCACAGCAAAGCTAATTTTCACCAAAAGCCGGTTTATGATTCCAAAAAGAACATGTATTATGTCATGGACTGGAATGGAGATGCCATGCAAATTACAGAATTCCGGTTGCGCGGAAAAGACACCATTCACAAACGCACGGAAACCATAAGCCATATTATTGGCAGCGGGCAGCATACCAACAGCCATTTCTGGATGGACAATGGTTATGTGTTCCAGGCGCCGCTAACCTTTTATACCCAAAAAGGCATTTGGGATTTGCCGCCGGGCTATGAAACTACCAATACCGGTTTCAGCAGGAAAATTGATTTGGAATGCATGTCATGCCACAATGCAATTCCAGAAATTGCAGATGGTAGCATCAATAAATTTACTAAAATTCCGGAAGGAATTGATTGTGAAAGATGTCATGGACCTGGAGAATTGCATGTTTCCAGAAAACTGGCAGGCGAACTTATTGATATCTCAAAAGAGGTGGACCGCAGCATTGTAAATCCCGCAAAATTGCCATGGAAATTACAGGTGGATATTTGCCAGCGATGCCATTTACAGGGAAATAATGTATTGAAGGAAGGAAAAAAGTTTACCGATTTCAAACCGGGCATGCATTTATCTGAAGTCTTTGATATTTATATGCCCAAAGAACAGAATTCCGAATTTTTTATGGCCGGACATGCGGAGAGATTGCAAATGAGTAAATGCTTTATTGGCAGCAATAAAAACAATTTGGAACAATACAATCCCAAATTGAATTTCACCTGTATTACCTGCCACAATCCGCATGTGAGCGTAAAGAAAACAAATCTTGAATCGTTCAATACAGCCTGCAAAAATTGTCACGGTGAAAAAGGAAGTTCCAAACTAAAATTTTGTTCTGAAAATCCAAATAAAATACAATTGGAAAAAAACAATTGTGTAAAATGCCATATGCCAGGCAATGGGACGGGTGACATTCCGCATGTTACGATTCATGATCATTTTATTCGAAAGAATTATAAGGAAAACAGAAATCCGGAAATCAAAACATCCGGAGAATTGTATGCTGTAAATGAAAAGTCACCACCTTCTGTGAGCGATCTAAAGGCATACATCACCTGGTTTGAAAAGTTTGATTCCGATCCGGTTTACTTGCAGAAAGCCGATGCCATTTTAAAAGAAGAGAAAACAAATTCTGAAATAGAAATTCATTTTTATTATGCAAATTCCAATTGGAAAAAAATTGCGGAATTGGCCGGCAATTACCATGTTGAAAATACCGATGCATGGACAAGTTACCGCATTGCAAAGGCATTGGATAGAAATGCAGATTTAGAAAACGCAATATCGTGGTATAAAAATGCGAATGTTAAAATGCCCTTACAATTTGATTTTGGGGTAGAATATGCAAATGCACTGATTCGAAATAAACAATTTGCAATTGCGGAAAAATTGCTTACAGATATTTTGGAAGAGCATCCCAAAAATGAGAAAGGGCTTATTAACGCGGGAGCTTGCGCTGCGGAAACCGGTAAGACAGCCCTGGCCATTCAATACCTGAAAAAAGCAATAGCATTAAATCCGGATTTGGAGGATGCCTGGTTGTTTTTAGCGGAAATTTATTTAAAAAATGGCGACAAAGTAAAGGCGAAAGAACATCTGAAAACAGCCCTGACACTTCATCCCCAAAATGAGCAAGCTGCCCGGTTGTTGCGGTCATTGGAACTCAATTAACTACAGGACAGGAAAGTCATACAATTCTGAATTAAATTATGCAATTTTGCGGCAATGCTGGATAAGTATGGTATTGCAAAACGGATCGCAAAAGAATTGCGCGACGGGTATTATGTGAATCTCGGAATTGGAATTCCAACCCTGGTTGCCAATTATATTCCGGAAGGGATGGAGGTGATTCTGCAATCTGAAAATGGACTTTTGGGTATGGGACCGTTCCCTGTGGATGGGGATGAAGATCCTGATCTGATCAATGCCGGAAAACAAACGGTAACCATGCTCAAAGGTGCGAGTTTATTCGACAGTGCCACCAGCTTTGGAATGATACGGGCAGGAAAAGTAGATCTAACTGTATTGGGTGCGATGGAAGTAACAGACCGCGGGGATATTGCCAACTGGAAAGTACCCGGCAAAATGGTAAAAGGCATGGGCGGAGCCATGGACCTGGTTGCATCGGCAAAAAACATTATTGTGGCCATGATGCATACCAGCAAGGACGGAAAAAGCAAATTGCTGGAGGAATGTACCCTTCCAATCACAGGATTGCATTGTGTTAAAAAGGTAATCACCGAATTGGGCGTTTTTGATATTACGGAACGTGGTTTTGAACTGCGCGAGCATGCACCCGGAGTTACCATTGATGAAATTCGTGCAAAAACGAAAGGTCGTTTGGTAGTGGAAGGGGAAATTACGGAAGTTCTGGTTTAATCTTCCCGAATTTCAGCTCCCGTATTGAATTTGCTATTCCTTTCCCGTGCAGCTTTTTCCTTTTGCCTGTACCCTTTGAGAATGAAAAAAGCAGCACCAAAGACAATTACGGTGATGATAATTTCCCACATAAACAAAGTGTTTTTGAAGGACTGTATGGAGCTTTGAGCGGTATCCGTCATGGGGTTTCAAAATAACACAATTTCCATGGCAATTTGCTTCTCTTCCATTGGAATCCTGTACTGATTTTTTTTGGGAAAAACTTTCGGCTGAGCGCGTCTGTTTGTAAATTGCGCAAGTATGACGCCAAATCAATATATAGAACAAAACAAGGATAGATTTTTAAATGAATTATTTGATCTTCTTCGAATTCCCAGTATTAGTGCAGATACTGCCTTTGCGGGTGATGTAAAGCGCTGTGCCGAAGCTGTAGCGGAACATTTGAAAAAGGCAGGTGCAGATAATGTGAGCATAGAACCAACAGCTGGCCATCCTATCGTGTACGGTGAGAAAATATTTGATCCAAACCTTCCAACCATTTTGATTTACGGGCATTATGATGTGCAGCCCAGCGCACCGGATGAATTATGGGAAACACCTGCATTTGAACCTACCATTCGCAACGAAAAAATTTATGCGCGCGGTTCTGCAGATGATAAAGGGCAATTTTTTATGCATGTAAAAGCATTTGAAACCATGATGCAGACCAATACCCTTTCATGCAATGTGAAATTCATGATCGAAGGCGAAGAGGAAGTAGGAAGTGCCAATTTGGGCACTTTTTGTAAAGCGAATAAAGAAAAATTAAAAGCGGATGTTATTCTTATTTCGGATACATCCATGATTGCTAATGATATTCCGAGTATCGATGTAGGACTGCGCGGATTGAGTTATGTGCAGGTTGAAGTTACCGGACCCAACAGGGATTTACACAGCGGTGTTTATGGTGGTGCAGTTGCAAATCCAATTAATATTTTGTGTAGCATGATTGCACAATCCCATGACGAAAACAGACATATTACCATTCCAGGATTTTATGATGATGTATTGGAAACATCTGCGGAAGATCGCGCCGCTATGGCCAAAACACCTTTTGACGAAGAGGCATACAAGCGAGATTTGGGGGTAAAAGAATTGTTGGGGGAGAAAGGATTTTCGACAATAGAAAGAACAGGAATCAGACCCACATTTGAATTGAATGGAATCTGGGGCGGGTATACCGGAGAAGGTTCCAAAACGGTATTGCCATCCAAAGCATATGCAAAAATTTCCATGCGTTTGGTACCCAATCAGAGCAATGATAAAATCACCAAATTGTTTTCGGATTATTTCAAAAGCATTGCTCCTCCATCTGTTACCGTTGAAGTTACCCCGCACCACGGCGGTGAACCGGTTTTGACGCCCACAAACAGTGTCCCTTATCAAGCAGCGGCAGCAGCCATACGCGATACTTTTGGGAAAGACCCGATTCCAACCCGCGGTGGTGGTTCCATTCCAATCGTTGCACTTTTTGAACAAGAATTAAAAACCAAAGTGGTATTGATGGGATTTGGCCTGGATAGCGATGGGCTTCATTCACCCAACGAACATTACGGTATTTTTAATTATTTTAGGGGAATTGAAACCATTCCACGTTTCTTTCATCACTTTACCGAAGCAAAAAATAGCGGAGTTGCATCCAATTGAATTATATGGAAACCTGCGAATAAACTAAGTCAATGGCGTTACTGGAGGGGGAAGTTTATCAAAAATACCGGTCTGAATTACTCAAGCAGTATAAGCATCTTTTGCGCTCTCTCGGGAAAGATGTACCCAGAGAAAAATTGAACATGGTCAGGGATGCCTTTGAATTGGCATCCAGAGCCCATGAAGGCACCATTCGAAAAAGTGGTGAACCCTATATTTTCCATCCACTTGCTGTTGCACAAATTGCTGTTGGGGAACTCGGCCTTGGCACCACCAGTGCGGCATGTGCATTGATGCACGACGTAGTAGAAGATACTGAAGTTACGCTAGAGGATATTGAGCAAAAATTTGGTCCGAAAATTTCCTCTATTATAGACGGTCTCACCAAAATTTCAACGGTTTTTGATACAGTAGAAAAAGACAGCAGCATCCAGGCAGAGAATTTCAAAAAAATGCTGCTTACGCTGGGTGAAGATTTACGTGTAATACTCATCAAATTATGCGATCGCCTGCATAACATGCGCACCCTTGGTTCTGTTTCTGAAAAAACACGTTTAAAAATCGCTTCTGAAACTTTATACATCTATGCGCCATTGGCTCACAGACTTGGTTTGTATGCTGTGAAAACGGAAATGGAGGATCTGGCTTTAAAATATGTGGAGCCCGCATTGTACAGAGAAATTTCCGGAAAAATAGCGGAATCCAAAAATTCCAGACAACGCTATATCAAGGAATTTATTGAGCCGATAAAAGCAGAATTGGACCGCTCCGGATTGGACATTACTGAAATAAAAGGCAGGCCGAAAAGTATTCACAGTATTGCACAAAAAATGAAAAAACAGGGAATTCCTTATGAGGAAGTTTTTGATGTTTTTGCGGTGCGCATTATTGTAGATTCTCCATATTTTTTGGAAAAGGCAGACTGCTGGAAAGTATATTCCATTATTGCAGATAAATACCGTTCACATACCAATCGGTTACGCGATTGGCTGAGCCATCCGAAAAGCAATGGTTATGAAGCCCTGCATACAACTGTTTTGGGACCGAAAGGGAAATGGGTGGAGGTGCAGATTCGCAGTAAAAGGATGGATGATATTGCAGAACGCGGACTTGCAGCGCACTGGAAATACAAACAGGGCAATGAGATGCAAACCCCGCAGGACGCGGCATTTGACAGCTGGTTGAGTCTGGTAAAAGAAACGCTGGAGAATAAAGATTTGTCTGCACTGGACTTGGTAAGTGAATTTAAATTCAGTGTTTTGGGAGAGGAAATATATATTTTCACACCCAAAGGCGATGTAAAAAATTTACCGGCGGGATCCACTGCTCTGGATTTTGCATTTGCCATTCACAGCGAAGTTGGAAAAGCTACCATTGGCGCTAAAGTGAATAACAAATTGGTACCCATCAATCATGTTCTTAAAAACGGCGATATCGTTGAAATTATAACCACGCAAAAGCCCAGGGTAAATCCCGATTGGTTACATATTGTAATTACCGGTCGTGCAAAATCCAAAATTCGCGAACATTTAAAAGCGGAAAAAACAAGGCAATCTGCACTGGGTAAGGAAATTATTGAGCGGAAATTCAAAAACAACGGCGAAGATTTCAATGAAAAAAACATTGCCAAATTGTTGCGATTTTTTCATTATCAAACACCTGCACAATTCTACCATGCCGTTGCCACAGGCGAGGTAAGAACCGATAAATTACGCATATCAGAAATACTGAGACAGGAGCATAAGGCAGCAGAAACTCCAACCAAGAAAACGGTTGAAAAACCGGAGAAAAAACCGAAAAAGACGAGTGCAGGACTCATCATTATCGGTGATGATTTTGAAATGGATTATGCACTTGCAAAATGCTGCAATCCATTACCCGGAGATGCCATATTTGGTTTTGTTACGGTTGGAGAAGGTGTAAAAGTGCACCGCACCAATTGTCCGAATGCTACCCGTTTAATGAGCCAGTATGGCTACCGAATTATTCCAACCCAATGGCGCACCGATGGCTATAGCAAGCCATTTGAAGCCAAATTGAGCGTAAGCGGAATTGATGACGTGGGAATCGTAAGTAAGATTACGGATATTATTTCCAAAGACATGGAAGTGAACATGCGTTCTATTAATATTCAGGGCAAAGATGATGGTACTTTTGAAGGTAAACTGGAAGTGTTTCTGCACAATGTGCAGCACCTGGAACAACTCATGGATAAGATTCGGGGTACCCATCAATATATTGAAGTGAAGCGCCTGGATGATTGATGGTCCTTCTAGAGGTTTTATTAAATAAAATCATCTCATTTATTTTCTATTTCAGACAACATTTTGCCAATTAATATTCTAAATAATTTTTATTTATTAATTTAGATTTCAAAAATTTGAACCTATTTCAATGCATTGGAATAGAAAAAAATAATTCTTTTTACAATTAGAAAATTTCATCTCTCAGAAACGTACATATTCATACCTGATTTCTGGTCCGGTACCATCTCTCCCATCATCGCCATTTCTTCCGCGGTAGCCTTTTCTACCGTCTGGTGCGTAAGTTCCATCCAAATTGCGACCACCTTTGCCTGCAGCTCCACCTTCACCACCTTTTCCACCACGTCCTCCCCTGTTTGTGATTTTGAGATATTTTACAAAATCCATGGCATTGCTATCGATATGCACAATCACATTGCCGCCAGTACCTCCACTTCCGCCATTTCCACCCATACCACCATCGGTTCCGCTGCCTGCAGCTTTCTTTTCATATGCATCCCTTCCATCGGTTCCCGGTCCACCATCTCCGCCATCTCCTCCACTTCCACCATCGCAATTCATAGCAAGTGAACCATATTTTTCAGCGATATAGGTAAATTTTTGGTAACTCAGATTTTCGGTTTTAGCTAAAACAGCATAGACATCAAATCCATTTCGTTTGTAAAAACTGTCGTCGTGTTTTTTATAAATATACAAATGAATATCTACTCCATTGTTTCCGGAAACACCGGTATCCCCTGTTTTGCCGGAGGCGAGACCTGTACCACCAATGCGCATTGGCAATACTCTGGCTCCTCTGGATTTCCCTTCTTTACCACCATCCCCGCTAAAATCCCAATGCACTTTTCCTTCATACGTTAAGGGAACTGAAATACTGTCGCGCAAATCCGGATTTTTTAGGGGATGTGCAATTATTGTAAAAGTGGTATGGATATCGCGGTTTTCCTGGCTGTCAATATACAAGATGGCGCCATCTGCGGAAGCGCCTGAAGTTTCAAATACATAATTTTCGATATTATATTTTCCCTTCAGGTAACCTTTCGTAGAAATTTTCTTGCCATTTTTCCCTGTGGCCAAAACGCCAAAATGCACCATCCCCGCGGGTCTCAATTCGGAATCCTTGTCAAATAGAATTTTAATTTCGGTAAATTTCTTGCTGTTCACACAAGAATAAAACAAGAAGATGGCCAATGAAAAAATCAGCAAAAAACGAGTCTGTTTCATTTGGTAAATTTATTCTCCATGGTGAAATTTCGAACAAATAAACTTAAAAAATCACAGCCAAAAAAAAGGATATTTCAACGATATGGAAAATTGCGACATGCAAATTTGATTACATTTGTTATCTAAACTTATGTCTATGGAAAACATATTCCCTATAGTACTTGCCCTATTGGCAATTATCGTCATTTTCAAATCTATTAAAGTAGTACCTCAGCAAAGCGCTTATGTAGTTCAAAGGCTGGGCCGTTTCCACGAGGTATTGCAACCGGGTATCAATTTTATTATTCCTTTTTTTGATAGTGTTGCCTATAAACATTCCTTAAAGGAAATTGCCATGGACATACCGGAACAGGTTTGTATTACCAAGGACAATGTGCAGGTAGCTGTAGACGGTGTAGTGTTTCTGCAGGTTGTTGATGCCGCCAAAGCTTCCTATGGTATTGCAAATTACAAATTCGCAGTATTGCAACTGGCCCAGACTACAATGCGTAGTGAAATAGGCAAGATTGCGCTGGACAGTGCATTTGAAGAACGGGGAAATATCAATAGGATGGTAGTTGCTGCAATTGATGAAGCATCCATTTCATGGGGAGTTAAAACCCTGAGATATGAGATAAAAAATATCACTCCGCCTAAAACAGTATTGATGGCCATGGAAAAACAAATGCAGGCAGAGCGTGAAAAAAGAGCTGTGATTTTGCAGAGTGAAGGTGAAAAACAAAGCGCTATCAATCAGGCAGAGGGCCAAAAACAAAAAGTAGTTTTGGAATCCGAAGCTCAGAGGCAGTTGCAAATTAACAATGCAGAAGGACAGGCAGAAGCCATTCGCGCAGTTGCAAATGCTACTGCGGATGGGATTCGCTCAGTTGCTATATCCTTAAATGAGAAAGGCGGCATGGAAGCAGTGCAATTGCGTGTTGCCGAACAATTGGTAGAACAATATGGCAAGCTCGCTAAATCCACCAATACCATGATTCTCCCAGCAAATTTTGCAGACATTGGCAGTATGATTGCTGCTGCAATGACCGTAGTTAAAAGTCAGTCTGATACCCCGAAAAAATGAATCACGAAACCTACTGGGCTGTTGCCGGCCTGATTCTCGTAATTGCCGATCTGGTATTCGGTACATTTTTTATTTTATTCGTAGGCCTCGGTGCTTTAATAACCGCCTTACTTACCTGGACAGGGCTATTGCCGGATCTTACCTGGCAATGGATTGTATTTGCGGGTACCTCAACACTGGGGCTTTTGTTGTTTCGCAAAAAACTGGTTGCGGCTTTTGGAAAAGGGGCGGGTGTAAAATATCAGGAACATATCGGGCATGTGGTGGTTGTAGCAGTGGATATACCTGAAAATGGCGAAGGCAGGGTGAATTATCGCGGTGCGGAATGGAATGCCATAACCACCGATAAAAAAGCTTTACCAGCAGGTTCCAAAGCCATTATCCGAAATTTTGACGGGATTGTGCTGGAAGTTGAGGCAAATTAATTTTTGCTTTAAACTTTTGCGATAATTACACGTCTAAACAACAATGCGTTTTATTGCACTCGCGGGAATTGTATTTTTTCAAATATTATTTTCTACACTTTACGGACAAAAAATCTCAGGAATTGTTAAAGACAGCGCAAGCGGAAGAAGCTTGGGCAATGTTGAAATCCGCGCATTTCATCCCAGAGATTCCGCAAATTTTATATCAGCAAATGCGGACTCTTCCGGAAAATTTTCTTTTGCGCTGACAAAAGGCTTTTACAGAATTCGTTTTTCTCTGGAAGGATATACAACTGTATTTAGGATTGCAAGAGTTGATAATGTTGATATCGATTTGGATATTATTCTACTGAATGATCTGGCAACAGGAACTAAAGAAGCCAAAATTTCTGTGGCCAGTCCGGTAAGGCAAATTGGAGATACCACAGAGTTCAATGCGGGTTCATTTAAGGTGAATCCGGATGCCACAGCCGAGGATCTGGTAAAAAAACTTCCGGGAATTACTGTAGAAAATGGCGCAGTAAAAGCACAGGGAGAAGAGGTTAAAAAGGTAACATTGGACGGAAAGGATTTTTTTGGCGACGATGCGCAAACCGCATTAAAGAATTTACCGGCTGATATTGTAGATAAAATCCAGGTATTTGAACGCATGAGCGATCAGGCACAGTTTACCGGATTCGATGACGGACAGGGTGTAAAATCCCTGAATATCAAAACAAAAAGAGGTAAAGCAAATGGAACCTTTGGAAAAGCATATGCCGGATATGGAACAGAAAAACGATACCAAAGCGGGGTGAATTACAACAAATTCAATGGAAATAGAAGAATTACTGTCTTGGGAATGAGCAACAATATCAATATTCAGAATTTTACATCTCAGGATTTGATTGGTGTGAGCAGTGGCAATTCCAGCCGCAGTATGGGCGGTCCGGGAGGACCCGGCGGCAATTCCGGTTCCGGTAGTTTTTTAGTAGGAAATAACAATGGAATAACAGGAACCAATGCGCTTGGTTTAAATTACAATGACAAATGGGGAACAAAAATTACGGTTTCCGGCAGTTATTTTTTCAATAGAAATGTAAATACACAAAATCAAAATATTTTGCGCACTTATAACAATAGTTTCAGTGGCAGCCAACAATTTTATGCCGACAGTTCCATTGCAGAGAACAGCAGTTATAACCACAGATTCAATGCGCGAGTGGAATATGCGCCAGACACCAACAATTCATTTATTTATATCCCATCTATTTCCTTCCAGAATTCAGACAATGCACAAATAGATTTCATCCGAAATTACTCCCCATCATTTATTTTAAACCAATCTAAAATAGATTATCTCCTGCTCGGAAATGGAATGAATTTTTCAAACAACATCATGTTCCGGCATAAGTTTGAAAAGCGCGGTCGCACTTTTAGTATCAGTGCTGACAACCAAATAAATTCCAAAGCTACCAATACCACGAACCAAAGCAGCAACCGTTCTTATATTCCAATGGACAGTACATTTGCTACAGATCAATATGTGGAAAGCAATTCGCCGCAAAAATCCATAGGTTCGCGAATCTCTTATACCGAGCCCATTGGCAAAACAGGTATGCTCCAATTCGATTACAGAATCAATTCTACGAAAACCGACAATCAGAAATACACGAATAATTTCAATTCTTCGGAAAACAAATATTCCAATTTTGACACTTCTTTAAGCAACAAATATCATGTGAATTACATTTCACACCAACCTGGTTTCATGTACCGTGTACGCGGCAAAAAGCTCAATCTGGGAGCCGGTATCGGATACCAATGGAGCAGTCTGAATGGCACCCAGGTTTTTCCGGTAAATTCAGAAGTTCATAAAACATTTAATAATGTTTTGCCAAGAGTTTTTATGAATTACAAATGGAATAAAACCACCAATATGCGCGGCATGTTTCGTTCTTCTACCAATATTCCCTCCATTACCCAATTGCAAAATGTAATCAATACTTCCAATGCGCAATTGCTTACCATAGGAAATCCGGAATTGAAGCAGGAAGTAACTCAGAATTTTAATTTGAATTTTGCCAAATCGAATACTGAAAAATTGACCAATATTTTTATTGGTTTCTTTGGAAATCAAACCAGTAATTATATTACCAATTCTACCAGTTTTTTGCAAAGAGATTCACAAATTTCTGATGGTTTTATGGCGGTTCAGGGATCCCAAATTTCCAAACCGGTGAATTTAAATGGTTACTGGAGTGGTCGAATTTTCGGGGTTTACGGATTTCCAGTGAAGAAAATAAAATCCAATTTAAACCTAAATTCAACCCTGAGTTATAGTGAAAAACCCGGCATGGTTAATGAGATCAGAAATTTGTCTAAAACTGCTGGAATTAGCGGCGGGGTAAGCATCAACAGTAATATTAGTGAAAATTTGGATTACAGCATTTCCTATACAACCAATTATTACAATACCGTAAATAGCACCCAAAACAGTTTAAATAACTCCTATTTCAACCACAATGCAATGGCAAAATTCAACTACATCTACAAATCGCATTTTGTATGGAATACAGAAGCAGTATATAACAATTACAAGGGTTTGAGCAGCAATTACGATCAGGAATTTGTATTGTGGAATGCCGGATTAGGATATAAGTTTTTAAAGAACAATGCAGCAGAATTCAGATTGAGTTGTTATGATATTCTAAAACAAAACAAGAGTATTAACCGCACCATTAATGAAACTTATATTGAAGACAATTTCACTAAAGTGCTCACCCGCTATTTCATGCTTACATTTACCTATAACTTTAAAAAATTTGCCAATGGAGGTGCAGAACCTAAGGCTGACGAGCATTCCGGACATATGGGTCCCTTACCTGGTGGCCCACCTCCGGGTGGAAAAGCCCCTTATTAATTTCATTTATACATAAAAAAAACACCTGAAATTTCAGGTGTTTTTTTTATGTGAATTCAATTTAATTCTTCTGAAATTTCGAAGTACTCAACATACCATTTTCCGAAGTGGCCCGAATCATATAAATCCCTTTCTGCCAGGTGGAAACATCCAATGCTGTATTACCGTGGATAGGTTTTACCAGAATTGTTTTTCCGGTAACATCCTGAATTTGCAATGTTCCGTTTACAAACGGGAATTGCAAAGCCACAAATTGGCTGGATGGGTTTGGATAGACGAGGATTTTGTTGAAGTTAGAAATATCTTTTACTGCATCCATTTGTGGGGTTCCTGAAAGCCAGCTCACGTCTGTAGCAGTATCATTGCCTGAATTATAGGAATAGGTCAAAAGCGGGAAACCATAGGCGGAATTGTTGGTCCAGTAGAAATGCTGATAAACTGTATCTCCTGAGGTGCTAAACACAGAATCCATAAACGCCTGAGGAGCATCTATCCAAAATCCGCTAACCTGCACCTTTGCAGTTAATGTGTTTGTGCGCATATGATTCACACGAAGAGAGCTAAAAGTACCCAAAGGTGTGGTTAAACTTCCCCAGCCGTCCACTAAAGAATTAGTATGCAGGTTTAGGATTACCCGGATGGAATCAATTGTAGGTAGTGGGCCGCCACCATCAACATCAAATCCAAAAGCTTGTGGGTCTTGTGCAAAAACAGTAGTGTCTTTAAATGATGTATTATACGTAGCCGGGAATGTCAACAATTTCCAATTCAACAGAGTAGGTGTTCCAACTCCGTTAAAAATATCATAATTCCCCATTAATGCCAATGCACTGGAATTCTTTTTCAAAAATGTATAGCTGCTGTCTCCATTATCAATTGCCATGGTAGCACCGGAAAAGTTGGATGCACCGGGATACCAGCCTGCAGCTCCAAACTTCATGGTATCCGTACTGGATTTATTCAGATTGTTGAAAGTCCAGGTTTTATTTGCTCCACCTGGTGCAGCAACCAATATATTGCTACTCGTGGAATTTTGCACAGTAAGACCGACCGAAGCCACATCGCTTTCATTAATGGTTATTTGAGCATGTGAGACGCCATAAGCGGCGATAGAAGAGGCAATAAGTAAAAATCTTTTTATCATAGTATTTTTTATATTATGCAAATTTAACCTTTAAATAAAGACAGTGGTGTAATATTCTGTAACAATCGACCAAAAATCAATTGCTTATCTTTGCACCGTGGAAGTATTTCGGGCAAGCGGACACTGGCTTTCAGCCAATGATATATACCAAATTGCGCAGCGTTTAAAAAAAGGTGAAATTGCCATTTTTCCGACCGATTCCGTATATACGATTACCTGCGCATTTGGAAGCAATAAAGGCATAGAACGGATATGCAAACTCATGGGCAAAAAACCTACACAGGCCAATTTATCAATTATTTGCAGCGATTATGAAATGATGTCGCAATTTACTTTGCCTTTTTCTACTCAAATATTTCGTTTGATGAAAAACACATTGCCTGGGCCATTTACATTTATAATGAAGGCGAATGTGCGAAAATTCAGAGGTTATGAAAACAAAAGGCAAACTGTTGGTGTAAGAATTCCGGATGAGCCATTTTTGTTAAAAGTAATTCAAGAATTGGGGGAACCTCTGGTATGCAGTTCTTTGCACAGCGATGACGAATTGATGCAATATTTTACCGACCCGGAGGAAGTAGAAGAAAAATTCAATTCTATGGTAGATATTTTTGTGGAAGACGGACCCGGAGGATTGGAACCCAGTACCATTATTGATTGTACCGGAAATGAGCCTCAGGTATTGCGGGAAGGAAAAGGGAAATTGTAGATCTAAATTAACACAATTTTTGCGTTTGAGTACTTCTGAAACATTCGAATTTTTAGATTCGAAATTATAATTTATTAAAATATTAAATTCCTTTTGTTTAAATAGGCTTGACCCTGGTATTTACAGAATATGAAATCCAAAAAGAAAGAAAAAACCAATTCCGGAATATTGTTGCTGAAAGGTTTTACGCCTGTTGAAATTATCGACTTTCCCCGGATTGGAAATATCAGTATTATCGGTAAACGAGAATGGTACACTATAAAAATTTGCCACACCATATCTCCCATCCAAACCAAATCTCAAATGAAAAGCATTTCCAATATTGGCTCCAAGATGCCCGTGAATTCCAACCATAGGACCCGCAGAATATTTAGATTCAATGGTCAATGAAGTATTATGGTTGTACGAGAAATTTAAATCGCTATACATATCAAATCTCGGCGATCTCATGTAAAGCACACCTGCAGTACCTCCAAAACCAGCCATCCATTTACCGGATTTGCTCAAAACAAATTCACGCGATACTTTAAATCCAAACAAATTCACATTCCAGGTATTTTCATAAGAACCATTTTCCCAAATTTTATGGGAGATTGCATTCCAGTCTTCGCCGAGATGGTATCTGATAAATGCTGTATCACACATGTAACTGATTGTCTGAAATGTAAAGCCTACGGACCATTTTTCCCGGAATCCGCAATATAAATCGGCATAAAAACCGCCGATTGCCTGTTTTGCAAATCCGCTTTGATTATGACTCACATTCACTGAGTTGAACTGAAATTGAGGATTACCGGCCCAGGATCCAATTAATCCTCCAAATGGCCGGTTGAAATCGGACTTCTGAATGGGGAATAATTGAGCATTCACAGGTTTCAGACCTTGGATCAACGTATATGAAAGTACTATGTAACCGGTTATTTTCATTTATCAAATGTGATTCCTAAATCCGGTAAATAGAAACGGAGTAATGCACCTTAATCATCATCTATGACCCAATTCCGTAATGATGCCTCTACCTGAATCAAGGTCTTGCGAAATTCGCAAATCCATGGTTGACAGCCATTGGAATTGGCGTAAAATCATAAAATGTATTTGAGCAAACTTATTCTTTTACTCCGTTTTTTTTTGTCTTAGAAAGCTTATTTCCGGTGCGGGGTAAAGAGAAATATTTTCGTTTAAATATGCAAGGAGATAAAGGATTACAGGTTTTTAAAAATTATGATTCATCCATATTTTGAAAGCGGAGGTGCATCAATTATAAAAAAATAAAGTTCAAACATTATTCTTTATAAATAGTGCAATCCGGGAAGAATGCGAGATAGGCAAATGCAAAATGGCTGCTGTGAGGCAATAACCAGAGTTGCTTTCCTTTTGAAATACCTTCCCTGCAATAACCGGTAATATCCCAAGTGGAATTGGTTTGATGGTCTTTAAAATAATTTCCAGATTTATAAAAAGTGAAAGTATCTTTTCCTAAAATACTGCGAAATGCAGTGGCACTTCCAACTTTATGCGCATGAGATAATTTATCGACGTCTAAAACGGTTACCATATCCTTATGATAAAAAATTGAAAAATTTAAATTGTCGAACTTCTCATTAATTACTCCTTTGTGTTCCAATACAGAAAAAGGAAATATCTCGGAATGGTCAGCGACATGAATATCCAACACCCGCTCTAGGGGTGGCAATCTGGGGTCTGTTTTTTCAGGGAAATAGTATTTTTTTTCAAGGTGGTTTTTGTTGTGGTCCAAGTGGTGAAATGGCCTGTGTTGGTGGTGTTTCCCAAACTTTTCAGAGCCTATTGGTGCCAGTATTTTCCCATCGGGAAATCTATCAAAATAGTCCTTCGCGGATATCAGCATGGCCGGCATCATTTCCAGATTGTACTCGTTGAATTCCCCTGCAATTGCGGATCCCATCAGTTGTTCCCACCAGGTATTTGTCTCCTTATCATACATCACCATATCGTTGTGCATGAGTAAACCGGAAATTCCAAAATGCAGTGTTTTCTCCACCCCGTTTGTCTTCACATTTCGGTTAAAAACTATTGCTGCATTGCACATGGGGCAATAGGTAATCATCAAAGGTTTGCCGCCAAGTGTATCGTTAGATAGTTCAAAGAGGGTAAGCACACTCAAAGGATATGCTTTTGCCTGCCCTCCAAACTGAATGGCGATTACAGGTTCGAAATCGTAATAATCAAAGCCAGGATCGTTTTTAGAAATAAACGCGGGATAATCCAAAGGAACCAACTCATCTTTTTGGGTTGCCAGGGTAAGTTCATTCAATTCCACCGAATGTTTCGAGGTATCGGTAGTCCAGGTGTACGCCAGATTTTTTGGATTTTGAATCTGGGCTTGAATATTCGCAAAGGCCAAATGGAACAGAAACAGGCAGGTAATTTTTATGTTGCGCATCAATGTATTGAATACTCAAACATAAAAATAAATCAGAGAAAAATGCATGTGGTTTTAAAAAGGATTTAATCCAATTGACAAATCAACCTTTGTCAGAGCTTAAATTCACTGGTAAGGTGAAATTGAATCTTAGGGTTATTTTCCTGTGCCATGCGCAAAACAAATGCGGTTTCGGCGAGAAATACGGGCAAATTGTCTTTGTCAAATGCAATATTATTCATCCGGAATTTCATGAACTCGCGAATAACCTCTTCCTCTCCACTCATCCAGCAGGCTTTGTGAATATTTCTGGGTTCAAATCTGCATTTAGCATTATACTCATGCTCCAGTCTGTATTGCAATACTTCAAACTGTAGTTCACCCACTGTTCCAACAAACCTTCGGCTACCGGGTTCCTGTTTAAAAAGGGATGCAAGTCCTTCGTCAGTTAATTGTTCAATTCCTTTCTCCAGTTGTTTGCTTTTCATTGGATCCAGATTGATGAGTTCTTTAAAAATCTCCGGAGAAAAACTGGGGATTCCTTTAAACTGTAAATCTTCACCCTCTGTGAGTGTATCTCCTATTTTAAAATTGCCTGTATCATACAATCCAACTACATCACCCGGATAGGCGTAATCCACAACTTCCTTGCTCTGAGCGAGAAATGTGTAAGGATTTGCAAATCGTAGTCCTTTGTGCAAACGGGTGTGTTCGTAAGGTTTGTTCCTTTCAAATCTTCCACTGCAAACCCTCAGAAATGCAATTCTGTCGCGGTGTTTGGGGTCCAGGTTTGCGTGAATTTTGAAAATAAAACCGCTGAATTTTTGTTCTGTTGGTTCCACAGCCCTGCTTGCTGTTGGCCTGGATAGCGGGGTTGGTGCAATTTCAATAAATGTATCCAGCAATTCCCGTATTCCAAAATTATTTAATGCGCTTCCAAAAAACACAGGCGCTACATCTGCTTTTAAATATTTTTCCTTATTCAAATCTCCATATACACCTTCAATCAGTTCAGCGTCTTCCCTGAGTTTTGAAGCATCTTTAACACCGACTAGGTCATCCAGTTTCGGATCATTTACCCCATTTAAATTTACAATATCATCGGTTATTTTAGTTTTCTGACTTTCAAATAAATTCAAGGAATGATCATGCAATAAATACACCCCTTTGAAGTCGCTTCCACCATTAATTGGCCAACTCAAAGGATGCACATGGATATTGAGTTTGTTCTCCAGTTCATCGAGCAAATCAAATGGATCCTTACCATCCCGATCCATTTTATTGATAAAAACAATTACAGGAGTTTTGCGCATTCGGCATACTTCCATCAGTCTTTCGGTTTGCTCTTCTACTCCTTTCACACAGTCAATCACCAGAATTACGCTGTCTACTGCCGTTAATGTGCGATATGTGTCTTCTGCAAAATCTTTGTGACCCGGGGTATCCAGAATATTCACCAGTTTGTTCTTGTATTCGAATGTCATTACCGAGGTGGCTACGGATATTCCGCGTTGCTTCTCAATTTCCATAAAATCCGAAGCGGCAGTTTTTTTGATTTTATTGCTTTTTACAGCACCTGCGGTTTGAATCTGTCCGCCAAAAAGCAGAAATTTTTCAGTGAGGGTGGTTTTACCTGCATCCGGGTGACTAATAATTGCAAAGGTTTTGCGTTTTTCTATTTCTTTCTCCAATGACATCTGCTACGAAGGCGCGAAATTAACTATTTCCGGCCGCAACAGTTGTATTTGACCCAAAATCGTCGGGATGCCTGGCGATTATTGATTTTCACAGGCAATTATTTACATTTAACTGAAAGCGTAAATTACTCTGTAATGCTGCACTTCCAATGCTCGCTTTTATTTAGAAATCCGTTTTTATCGGTTTCTGTAAATCCCAATTCCAATTTATTTCTGGTCAGTTTTTTTACGGTGTAAATCACAATGCTATTGCCAATATTCAATTCATACCAAAAAGAGAGACGTTCCGTACCATGCGGTCCTGCAACATACCAAACGGAGAAGTTTTTTCTATTTGTAATTCCTGATTCTCCGCAAAAATTATACATACTTCCCGGAATATTTTCAGGGAAATTAAAGGATGCCAGCTGATTTGAATTTTCAAAATAACTTTCCGTTAAATTGGTGAGCTGCATCAAACCGGGATTCACCATATTTATTACGGTATCAATGGTTCTCCCGCTGTCTGAATAATGTTTTATTTCCACATTTTCTATTTTCCATGTACCTGCAAATTGATAGGGATATTTGGCTTCCCTGTAACAAGATATTTGTAAAAATGCGATTAAACTTATGGCGAATAATCCATTGAAACTGTATGGTGAATTTAAATGTATTTTCATCTCAGATTAATTAATGCCAATTCTGCATCCAATTTGCCAATAAAGTCCGTGGGTATTGTTAAACGGTCCGTACTGATTCGAACCTCCGGTGTTTAGAAAACTGGCTGTATGTTTTTCGTAGTGGTCATCGGTAAACTGAAAAAGATCTTTTTTCTTGGGTTTTATATAATCCACACCAATAAAAATACCAACAGGAATTGCCACGTAAATACCAACTTGCGCTGAATAAATAGGTACCAGGGAGCGCCGCGCTTTATAGAATCCTGTATTTTGATCGGTTCCGTAAGTAATAATTCCGTTGGGATATTCATGGTATAAACTCATTTTATCATTCCCAGAAATGAATCCCCCAAGTATGCTTGCAAAATATTTTATAAAGTGATCTTTAAATTCATCCATATTTGGACCAAATCCGATACCTACCTGATACCGGAAATATTCTTCACGCAGCACCATGTGCTCCGTTCCGTTAGGCTTTTCAACCATGTGCCTGGATTCAAATTGTCCGTATCCTGTACATACAGAAAAACCTCGGTTATAACCCGCGGTTATTCCAAAACCATTTCCAGGCATTTTATTGTAATCTCCTAATGTTGACTTTCCAATGGTCTTTGAAATACCCAACCATTGCGCATTGCTGTTACCTGCAATAATCAACATGCCTAACATCATCATCCGATTATTCAAAGGCACCTCCCATCACTGCTGTAAAACTCAATCCATAATTGTTCGCGCGAAACGGCAAACCATTGTTTGTTTTGAAATAATTAAGTCCATAAACACCGAGTATTTCAAACGCAAAAAATTTGCCCAGCGGAACATGCAATCCCAGTTTGAAATGACTTCCGGTAGAAATCATACGACGCTTATCGTAAATTTTCACCCATTTACTCAGTGTGTTAGAAACAATACTATCTGAACGATGCGCTATTGTAATTACAGTATAATCTAAGAGTGAAACCCCGAACTTAAGCCATCCTACTGTACCACCTGTATTGATAAAACTATAAGTGTTGATGCGCAATAAAAATTTATAATTGTCGCTGTTTCTTTTCACCACCACCGATCGATTGATGAATTCTGCCTCACCCTGAACTGCCATTTTTTCATTAATGATTCCTCCGTACATAAAAGATAAATGAAGGCCGGTAAGCGTATTTGGCAATTGCATCCTTTCGCTTTGGCCCTGATTGGAGTTGTAAATAAAATTTTGAATATTACCAGGTCTCTGGGTGAGTTGTGAACGAATCTGGCCTATTCGAAACCAACCACCACCCGATTCGAATTCCTGCGAAAATACAGGCCACACAAAAAATGCGCAGCACAGAAGCACCGTGGTTTTCATGAAATCCAAAGCTATTTCTTTGGTCTAAGAATTTAAACCCATCTTTTCAACAATAAAAGAAAGGTTCTATACAGTGCGGATAATATTTTAATTTAACTTATTCCAATACCACAAACCGCAAAAATCCTACCGCACCTGAATCAGGTTTTGCGATGTACATGCCGGGTTTTAAATCGGAAACTTCTGCCACACCATCTCGCACTTCCACATGCTGAATGCATTGTCCGGAGGGATTATAAATGTTCAGATTCAACATTTCTTTTTGCACAGATTTCAGCATTAATTTATGGTCGAAATAATATGCATTTTGCAAACTTTTCGAAATGTCATTCATTCCGGCAGACCCAAATGAAAAAATATACACGGTATTTTGTACCGGCCAGCTTTTAATTGACCTGTCGCTGGTATCATCAAAGGAATACACCGTTGGATTAGCAGCCTGTCCATCGAGTTTAATGCCGGATGTGCGACCATCATCATCATATTTAGCTGCGATAAGACTAACACCGTCAGGATAAATAGTAGTCAAATCTGAGAAATTCGATTTGCCAAAATGCAATTCTATTTTTCTGGAACTTTCATAAATCCACAATTGCACATAACCGGAATCTGAAAATTTGCCATTCTGACTCCAATCGTCCCAAATTCCGAATCTGCGCCATTCCAGCTTCATGATATGGAAACCAGCGGTACCTTCTAATTTCCGGGATATAGGCGACATGGCGTTTTGGGTTCCATAACCCAAATCGCACATATCGAAATCTTTAAAACCTATATAAACCACAGTATCTACATCGCGGAAACTAACACCTGCCTGTTCCCATGAAAATGTGGTGATATTTTTTCCAAATGCATGAAATGTAAATCCCAATGGGATATTTCTTTCTGAAGTTTTCCAGACATCCGGATCATCCCAAACGGAATCCTTCATTACCGGAGTAGCGCCGACAAGCGAGCTGTAAGTGTCAGAACCTATTGAAAAAGTCGGCGACTGGGAAAAGAGGGAGGAAGTGAAGATGCAACCAAGAATAAAGCTTAAAGTATTTTTCATATTCAATGAACAAATATATCTATTCTTTCAGGATCTAAATTGAGGTACAGTGAATCGTAATAAAAACTGAATGGTGGTCCCCATTTATTTAGAGTAAAAAAGACCAACAAATGGCTGGGAATCCCAGTATTTTTGCGTAATTTCGCGGACTTTTTATTTTTCATGCAAATCCGCAACATCGCCATCATAGCCCACGTAGACCATGGTAAAACCACCCTGGTTGATAAAATGTTACATCAGGCCAGTCTCTTCCGGGAAAACCAGGAAGTTGGGGAGTTAATCCTCGACAACAATGATCTGGAGCGAGAACGCGGCATTACCATTTTAGCAAAAAATGTAAGTGTAAACTGGAAAGGAGTAAAAATAAACATTATTGATACCCCCGGTCACGCAGATTTTGGTGGTGAAGTGGAACGCGTTTTAAATATGGCGGATGGTGTGTTGTTATTGGTAGATGCGTTTGAAGGTCCTATGCCCCAAACCCGTTTTGTTTTGCAAAAAGCATTGGGATTGGGTAAAAAAGCCATTGTGGTAATCAATAAAGTAGATAAACCCAATTGCGATCCTGACAAAACCCACGATGATATTTTCGATTTGTTTTTTAATCTGGGTGCAACAGAAGAACAACTGGATTTTACTACCGTATATGGCAGTGGCAAACATGGTTGGTTTGGCGATGATTGGAAAAATCCAACGTCAGACCTTACCTACTTGATGGATACCATTCTCAAAATTGTTCCACCACCTGTGGCTTTGCATGGTACACCACAATTGCAAATCACCTCATTGGATTACTCCAATTATACCGGACGTATTGCTGTAGGCAGGCTCACACGAGGACATCTGCATGAAAATATGCCGGTAAGTCTGGTAAAACGCGATGGCAAAATAGTGAGAACAAGAATTAAGGAATTATTTGTTTTTGATGGTTTGGGAAAAGCCAGAGCTGCGCATGTGGATGCCGGAGATATTTGTGCAATCACCGGATTAGATAATTTCGAAATTGGAGATACTGTTGCAGATTTTGAAAATCCGGAAGGCATGCCACCGATTTCCATTGACGAGCCAACAATGAGTATGTTGTTTTCCATTAACAACTCCCCATTTTTTGGAAAGGAAGGAAAATTCGTAACCAGCCGTCACCTTCGCGACAGGCTGATGAAAGAAACGGAAAAAAATCTCGCGATGCGCGTGGAAGAAACCGGAAGTGCAGATCAATTTCTGGTATTTGGACGCGGAGTATTGCATCTGGGCATTTTGGTGGAAACCATGCGACGGGAAGGATATGAAATGCAGGTAGGACAACCTCGCGTAATTATTAAAGAAATTGATGGTGTAAACTGCGAGCCAATAGAAGTTTTAACGGTAGATGTTCCCGAAGTAAGCAGCGGCAAGGTAATTGAACTCGTAAGCCAGCGCAAAGGCGAAATGCTGAGTATGTTGCCCAAAGGAGATATGGTACGTCTGGAATTTGAAATTCCATCCAGAGGTCTGATGGGATTGCGCAGCAATATGTTAACAGCTACACAGGGTGAAGCTATTATGGCTCACAGATTAAAAGCCTATGAACCATATAAAGGTGTTATGCCCGGGCGTATAAACGGTGTAATGATTAGTAAAGAAAAAGGCGCTGCAACGGGGTATAGTATGGACAAACTGAAAGATCGCGGAACTTACTTTATTCATCCGGGTGTAGAAGTTTATACTGGACAAATTATTGGCGAACATATTAAACCCGGTGATTTGGTGATTAATATTTGCACCGCAAAACAAATGACCAACTTCCGTGCTGCAGGCAAAGATGACAATACCGTTCTGGCACCTCCGGTTGAATTTACACTGGAAGCTGCGATGGAATATATTCAGGAAGATGAATTCGTGGAAGTAACCCCTGAGAGCATTCGTTTGCGCAAAATTTTGCTTGACGAAAACGAAAGAAAACGCGCAGCCAATAAGGCGTTGGCAGTTTAAGATCTCCCTCTGCGTTGTTGGTGGCTTTCAGCCGTATAACAGTTGTTAAGGTATCCCCGAAGTTTTGTACTAAACTTGGCGTTGTTGGTGACTTTCAGCGGTATAACAAAATCTACGATTACCAAAGTTGCTGAAATAAACACCAACAACGGGACTCGTCTTCGATTGGCTGTTTGTCTTAAACATCTGACTTCTCACATCGGACATCCCACATACTTTAAGGCTATGCGTTGTTGGTGGCTTTCAGCCCGATAAACATCAACGCAAATAACCAAAGAAGCTGAAAGCGAACACCAACAACGAGGACTCGTCTTCGATTGGCTGTTTGCATTTTACTTCTGACTTCTCACATCTCCCAACTGTCTCTTCTTTTCCGCACATAATAATTATCCGGCTACGAATAATCATTTGTAAAAATTAATAGGTACAGCTGTGTTCAAATTTGAATACCTCAAATTATGAAAACAGCTAGAACAGTAATCTTATTATTTTCCTTACTGGTTATCGTTTTTCTCACTTGTCGCAATCGTGGACCACGCATTATTAAAGTGGATCCGGCATATTATAAATGGGTTTCCGGTTATACCGGAGGGGTGATTGGCAAACGTGATCCTATTCGAATAGAACTGGCATCAGATTATAAAGGAAATTCACAAAATAATAATGTAAACCAACACTCAGGTGAAACAGATACTGCTGCCCTCGTAACAGAGAATACGCTGCCTGACAGCAACATATTAAAGGAAATATTCACCTTCGAACCGGAGATAAACGGACGTGCACATTGGCTTAACTCCAGGGTAATTGAATTTATTCCAAATGAAGATTTGGAAAGTGATAAACTGTATACAGTGCTGTTTAAATTACACAGAGTTGCAGATGTTCCTTCGGCGTACAGGCATATGGAATATCAATTTCGTACCTGGGAAATCCGTTTGCATACCGAGTCGTCCGGATTGGTAAACTACAGCGAATATTCAGCCGAATTTCAATATTTATCAGGTACCATTCAATCCACAGATTATTTTGATACCAGCAAATTATCTCAAATCATTTCGGCAAAACAGGATGATAGAAATTTACCCCTTCGCATTGAAAAACAGGATGATAAATTATACAAATTCTATTTCGATAGTATCCAAAGATTGGAAAGCCATTCCACCGTTTTTTTGAAATGGAACGGTAAAGTTATTTCTTCCGAATCCAAAGGTGAAATGGAGTTTGCTGTGCTTCCTCTTGGAGATTTTTCATTGGAAAGTACCAGAATAAAAGATAACGGAGACCAGGAAATAGAATTGCATTTTACAGATCCCATTTTTCCGGATCAGGAATTTGCCAATTATATAAGCATTGAAGGCTATAAAGATCCATTGACTTTTTCCAGTAATTTAAATGTCATTCATGTTTTTCTGCCAACGAGGTTGGTAGGAAGTAAAACCATACATATACGCAAAGGATTGAAAAATTTTGCAAGAGTAGGTATGGCTAAAGAACAGGAAACTAAAGAAGAATTTGTAAAACCAAAGCCTGGCTTGAGAATGAGCGGAAATGGGAATATACTCCCCAATTCCCAGGGTTTGAGAATCCCTGTTGAAAGCATCGGATTGCGCTCAGTAGATATACGCGTGATAAAAATATTTGAGAACAACATGCATCAATTTTTGCAGGTTAACGATCTGGATGGGGAGGATGGCATGTCGAGAGTTGGTAAAGTAATATTCGAAAAGAAAATAGATCTGGGAATTACAGATTCTGCACAAATGCTGCAGTGGCGAAAAAACATATTGGATTTGAGCAAATTAATTCAAACTGATATTGGTAGTTTGTACAGGGTAAGTATGCGTTTTCGCGCCTCTTATACCGATTGTGGTTGTGAGCAGGAACACCAGGCAGGATATAACTGGAACGAGGAAGAAGAGGAAGATGCGAACGATTTTTTAAGTACCAATTCATTTAGGGAAGACATAGATTATGATTCCAGATATTATGGATATGACGAATATTATGATGATAACGGGGAAAAAGACCCATGCACCAATAATTACTATTATGGTAAAGCAATAAACCGCAACATTCTGGCAAGTGATCTTGGAATTATTTATAAAGGAGATTCAGAAAAAAAAGGATATGCCTTTGTAAGTAATTTAATTACAGCAGCTCCAGAATCTAATACAACAATTGAGTTCTACGATTATACCAAACAATTATTGGTAAAAACCACCAGTAATGAATTGGGTATGGCCGAGGTACAATTGCCTGCACGTCCCTTTTTACTTGTTGCTAAAAAAGGGAAACAAAGAGGTTATCTAAAACTAACTCCGAACCTTAGCAAAAGCATGAGCAGGTTTGATGTGGATGGAGAAATAACCAGAAAGGGATTGAAGGGATTTATTTATGGTGAGAGAGGGGTTTGGCGACCTGGAGATAGTATTTATCTCACATTTATTTTGGATCAGGGAACATCCAATTTACCCAAATACCATCCATTCATCCTGGAATTCCGAGATCCTTCAGGACAGTTGCTGGAGAAGAAAACGCTAAAACTTGGTGACGGAGATATAGCCGCTATTCCCCTGGTTACAGGAAATGCAGCACCAACCGGAAATTATGAAGTCAGAATTCAATTAGGTAACCTTATGGTTACAAAAAATATTGACATAGAAACTGTAAAGCCAAATCATTTGAAAATCCAAATGAATTTTCCTGAAAACGGATTGCAAGTATCTGAAAATAAAAAAACGGAAATGCAGGTAAAATGGCTGCATGGCGCAGAAGCCCCCAACCTGCAGGCTCAGGTTGAACTTGTATTGAAACCCAAAAGGAATGCGTTTGAAAAATTTAAAGATTACATTTTTGAATCTCCGCTGCGCAAAAACTTCCAATATCGCGGAACTGCATTTTCCGGTTATTTGAATGAACACGGAAAAACTGAAATCATTACTGAATATACGAATTTCAAAGATGCTCCCGGAGTAATGCAAGCTTCATTTATTTCTAAAGTCACTGAAAAAAGTGGCAATGTAAATATGGATAAAAGTGAAAGTTTGCTGTATCCGTTTAAAAAATATTTTGGTCTGTATGTGCCGTCCAATCAGGATAACAACATGCTGGAATCCGGTAAAAAAGCCAAGTTTGAATTGGTATGCATCGATGATAAATCCAATAAAATTGCTGCAAAAAATATAAAAATACGCATATTTAAAATTGACTGGAAATGGTGGTATGATCAAAGTGAAGACCATGAATCCAATTATTTATCCAGACCGGCAACCTATCAGTATTTTGATACATTGGTTCAGGCTGTAAATGGAAGTGCAAGTTTTATGTTCGGTATACCTGCCAATCAATGGGGTCGCTTTCTGGTATTGGTAAGTGATGAAAGTGGCGAGCATGAAACCGGGAGCATAATTATGTATGACTATCCTTATTGGGGAAGACAGAATAATTTAGAAAATGATGCAGCTACTTTACTCGCATTATCCACTGATAAATCCAAATACAAAACAGGAGAAGAAATTAAACTTACATTTCCCAGTAAGGCAGGTGGAAGGGCGTTGATTAGTTTGGAGACCAGTAAAAAAGTAGTACAAAAATTCTGGATAAATACAATGGACAGGGAAACGCATTGTAGTATACGTGCAGGGCTGGAAATGAGTCCAAACACATATATACACGTGAGTTTGATTCAACCCCATCTGCAAACGATTCACGATTTACCCATTCGGATGTACGGTGTAATTCCTGTAGAAATATTTGATCCGGCAACAAAAATTCAACCGGTAATTATTTCCGCAAACGAATTTAAACCGGATAAAGAAGCGAGGGTTTCCGTTTCTGAAATTTCAGGAAAAGCCATGTATTATACCTTGGCAATTGTGGATGACGGTTTGCTGGATCTCACCCATTTTAAGACTCCGGATCCGCATTCCAGATTTTTTGCAAAGGAAGCACTGGGTGTTAAAACCTGGGATTTATATGACGCCGTAATAGGTGCGCATAGTGGGAAGATGGACAAACTTTTGAGCATTGGAGGGGATGGTTCTTATGATGAAGAAAATGGATCCAAAGCCCAGCGTTTTAAACCCATGGTGCGGTTTATCGGTCCATTTTATTTACCCGCAGGACAGCGAAAAGAACATAAAATTAAAATTCCTAATTATATAGGTTCAGTGCGTGTAATGGTGGTTGCAAAAGGGAATCATGCTTATGGGAATTGCGAAAAAACTGTTTTGGTAAAGCAAGAATTGATGGTTTTGGCAAATTTACCAAGGGTATTGGGTCCAAATGAAACATTGAAAATTCCAATTACAGTTTTTGCAATGGATAAATCCATTACCAACGCTACAGTAAAGTTTCAGGTTAGCGGAGAAGCTCAGGTCACCGGTGGTAATAGTGCAGAAATATTGTTCAAACAGCCTGGTGAAGAGATGGTTTATTTTGATTTAAAAACCAATAAAGCAATTGGAATTTTGAAATTTCGGGTGGACGTACAGGCAGGAAAATTTCATTCATTTGAATCTCAGGAGGTGGAAATAAGATGTCCCAATCCACTGGAATCGCGCAACCATGATTTCGTATTAAAACCGGGAGAGTCAGCTGAATTACCTGCAAACTGGTTTGGTGTGAAAGGAAGTAATTCTATGTCTGTTCAGCTTTCAAGTTTACCGGTTTATGGTTTGCAAAGCAGATTGGAATATTTGATTGAATATCCACACGGGTGTATTGAACAGACCACATCTGCAGTATTTGCACAATTATATTTAAATAAAATAATGAATTTAAACAAAGACGAAAGTCAGGCTATACAAACCAATATTCTGGCGGCATTAAAAAGATACAGATCTTTTCAAACTTCCGATGGCGGATTTGCATATTGGCCGGGTGAAAATGAGAGCAATGCATGGGGATCTAATTACGCAGGGAATTTTTTATTGGAAGCAGAGAAATATGGATATGCAATTCCTCCATATATGAAAGATAAATGGATACAATACCAGCAAAATATTGCCAAAAACTGGAGCAGAAAAGATTACGCATATTATTATTTCCGTGCCGATGAAGGAAATTGTCAAACCCAGGCTTACCGCCTGTATTTGTTGGCATTGGCGGGAAAACCGGAAATGGGCGCCATGAATAATTTGCGTGAAGAAAGTAATATTGGTATTGCCAGTACCTGGCAACTCGCATCCGCATATGCATTATGTGGTAAATCAGAAGTAAGTAAATCCCTGGTTGCCAATTTGAGTTGGAATGTTCCCAAATACAACGAATTGGGATACACTTTTGGAAGTGATTTGAGAGACAAAGCGATGATTTTGGAATGCATGGCGAATATGAACAGACAAGCCGGTTCGCAAGGGTTATTTGATTATGTTGTTGGGGAAATAAATTCTTCTTCTCAGCGTTCTACCCAGGAAGCTGCAACCTGTCTGAAAGCGATATGCACCTGGGCAGGTGTCAATGACAAACAAATGCAGGTTTCATTAACAGAATCCGGCGGAAAAGTTTGGAATACCGGAGGTTCAAAATCATTTACGCGATTTGTATTTCCGGAAAAACAATTAGGAAATAATAACAAAATCATGGTAAAAAACAATGGAAGTACTTTGGTATATCTCAGGCAGATTCTCAGAGGTAGTGCATTAGAAAACAATGAACTGGCGGAACAAAAAGGATTGAATATGAGCTGGTATTTTACGGATGATAATGGTGCAGTATTGAATGAATCGAAAATTGCCCTGGGCCAGGACTTTGTAGCGAATGTACAATTGATCAATACAGGAAATAAAGTTTATCAGGAAATGGCATTAAAAGAAATATTTCCATCCGGTTGGGAAATTATGGATTCCAGATTGTTTGGTGGAACAGATTATCCTGCGCGATATGCCAACATGCGGGATGACAGGGTGTACTTTTATTTTGATTTGAATCCCAATGAAAGTAAAACATTTAAAATACGATTGCACGCATCTTTTGAAGGAGAATTTTACCTTCCATCTCCACAGGCAGAAGCCATGTACGATGAAGGCATTCATTGCAGAGCTATCGGAAAAAAGATAAAAATTGTGAAAGCGTCGGGTGTATAATTAGGTTATTGGTGTTTTTGTTTTGTTTTTTTACTTCCAAAAAAAGCCTCCGAATGGAGGCTTTTTTTGTGCTAATTGTATATGAGAATTTGAAATAAATCTTGCTCATTTAGGTTTGGATATAACAATTGAAGATAAGTAAGCATATTTTCCTGAGTTGTGCAACTCCTTACAAATTCTCTATACTTTGAAATACCAAAGTCACGTTTTACCTTATCCAACACCAAAGCAGCTACAACATAATGCCCTCTCATAGATCCAAAATCCATATTGTTAAATTTCCAAAAAGCCTCAAATGTTTGAATTGAATTTGTCTGCAATGTATTTCTAACTTTTTGGCTCAATTCTTTATAACCTGACTTTCCAGTACCGCCATAATACGTGGCCAATCCTTCAGCTATGAAATTACAGGTTTTGAGGTAGATAGCAAAATGTAACAATTCATGTACATGAAAAGGTTGTGAAATACCGGATAAGACTATCCGGTTATAAGGATCAGCCATTCCACCATAAAAAGCATAAATATTAAAATAATTGGATTGTGCCAATGTACCAATATATCTATCCACATCTGGAAAGCTAAAACTTGAAAATGAAACTATTTGTTGATTATAAAATGAATCCAAACTTAGATCTAAATCTTTCATTGCAAATTTTATTCTTGAATAACCTTTTTTCAATCCTTTCTCATTAATTCTAAAATATGAAGGATGATAAATTAATATATTTTTGTACTTTCTAGATTCCCATTGATAATAGTTCACATCTGAAAAGTCGGAAATCTTAAGTGATTTCATATTAAACAATACCGAATATTGCATCCAGTCCAAGTCCAGCTGAAATGCATATTGAGAATCGGTGTACTTTTGTTTCCCAATTAAATTATAATTAAAGGCCATATGAAATGGGATATCTACTCCTTGAATAAAATTGAAAGAGATTAATGGATGTTTCCTATCCTTGCATATATTACAATCTGAAAAATATATCGCACTGTCTGTTCCATATGAAGACATTAATCCATACCAACATTTGTCAAATTTCAAAACAGTTGAATCAATCTCAAGTGAATCCCGAACATTAATTATTTTTAGACCGTAGTTCTGACCGTTTGCTTTTTGCAGAAAAATTAAGAAAAAGGTAATAATTGTTGCGAATCTCCCGAATTTCATAATAATACGAATATAACATATTCTATTGTTGATTAATTAAGTCATATTGATTGAAGAAACTTTACAATGGTTATTTGTCGTTGGTGGTCCTGCGCTACGCCTGCAGGACATGAGCACCAACGACGGGTTTCGCGGTATTAAAGTGCTTCCAGCATTTTTACAACCTCAGCGCGGCGCCGGGTGCTTACAGGAATGGTTGTATTGTCTTTCATCAATAAATGTCCACCATCTGTTTTTACAAATTCCGTTATGAATTTTGTATTTACCAAATGGCTTTGGTGTACCCTGAAAAATCCCAAAGGAGTTAATATATCTTCATATTCCTTCAGGGTTTTGGTTACCAGTAATTTTTTATTATTTGTAAAAAAGAATTCGGTGTAATTCACACTGCTTTCGCACCGGATGATTTCATCAATATTTACGATATGAATTTTATCCAGAGTGTTCAGTGCCAGGCGTGTTTGTGGCTTATTCCCGGATTTTAATGTTTCATTTAGAAAATTATACTTGCTGCTTTCATTTTTTTTCTGATTTCTGGCCTTATCCAATGCCTGAACCAATTCATCCGGATCTACCGGTTTCATCAGATAATCGATAGCTGCATAACGAAATGCCTTGATTGCATGGGCATCATAGGCTGTAATAAATATAATGCGAAATGGGATTTGGGGTAGAATATCCAACAAATCAAAACCGCTTCCATCCTGCATTTGAATATCCAGAAAAACAATATCAGGACTGGTATTTCGAAGTAACCTCGCTCCTTCCACCACACCAGATGCCTCTCCTATTATTTCAATATCCGGTGCATAGGTTTCCAAATCCTTTTTCAGTGTATTTCTCGCTTGTTCCAGATCGTCAATTAAGATGGCTTTCATTTTAACTAATTGGTATTTCTATTGTAATTTTTGTTCCACAGGGAATCCCCTGTTTGCTGTATAAATCCTGTATATCTATTTTGGGTTCTGCATTACCGGGATCCATCAACATCAGCCTTTCGCGAATCACCTTCAGTGCCGTACTTTCATGGTAACTCTCTCCTTCGCTGTCTGCCCGCTCCTGCGCGATCTCTCGTCCCACTCCATTGTCTGAAATGGTACATATGAGTTTGTGTTCTAATTCCCTGAATTCTATCAGAATATTTCCACGTCTTTGTTGAAGGTTTTTAAACCCGTGTTTGATGGAATTCTCCACAAAAGGCTGTAATAACATGGGCGGTATTTTGATGAAATCCATATCCATATTTGGATCCGTATTTATCTCATAATCAAAGGTGTCACCGCTGCTGAATTTCTCCACCAACAAATAGTTTTCCAATGTTTCCACTTCTTCTTTCAGCGAAATATATTGCTTTCTGGAATTGTCCAGAATCTGTCGCATCAACCTACCGAATTTCGCCAGATAATAACGAGCGCGCTGTTCATTTTGCTCTCCAATTTGAGACTGTATGCTATTGAGCGCGTTAAAAATAAAATGCGGATTCATTTGCAATCGCAATGCCTGATGTTCCAAATCCGAAACTTTTTTGTCCAAAATAAGTCTGGTTTCCGCTTCGCGGGCTTTCTTGCGAAGTGTATTGAATCGGGCACGAAAAACAATCCAAATAATAAAAGCTAAAATGGTAATTATCATTGTCCGAAACCACCAGGTTTGCCAAAATGGTGCATGTATGGAAACAGGGATGGAAAGTGGTGTCTGGTTCCAAACCCCATCGCTGTTTCTCGCTTTTACCAAAAACACATAATCTCCTGGAGGAATGTTAGAATAGGTAACATAATTCTGTCTGCTTTCCGGCGACCATTGTGGATCGAAACCCTGCAGCTTCCATTGGTATGCTACATTTCCCGGATTGGAAAAAGAAATTGCCCTGAGGTCAAAAGTGATGTGATTCTGATCATGAGGCAAATCCAGAAGTTTAACTTCTCCCCAGTTAGATATAGAACTGTGAAAGGTGGTTTGCGAAATGTTTTTATAAAATAAGCGTATACCGGATAAACCCAATGCAGGTGCTATCGGGTTTTTCGTAAATGCCGCCGGATTGCATGAAGTAAGTCCGTTCACTGTTCCGAACCATATATTCCCGTTGACATCTTCTGCAACCGCATTCTGGCAGGTTTCAATTCCTAAAAATCCCTCACTTTTACCATAATGTTTAACAGAAATCCATTTGCGATTTTTATCCAGTTCTATGTAATCTAAACCTGATTCCGAGCCCAAAAAAACATTTCCTTTTGTATCGAAGGCAATGAGATACATATTTTGGGAAGTCAATTGTTTATTGCGCTCCCTGAATGCCGATATCTGGGGAATTTCACCCGGTTTCCAGCAATATACTCCTTCACCCGCAGTACCCGCCCATAAATAACCCAAACGGTCCATCACCAGTGATCTTAATGGAATATTTTTTAATACTGCCGAAGTTGAATGATGTTTTAATTCTCCTTTTTCAAATATACCTACCCCATTACTTTCAGTAGCATACCAAATATTTCCGGAACCGTCTTCACAAACAGAAACCAATCGGTTACTCAAAATACCTTCAGCCTCAGTGTAATGACTCATCACCAAATTTTCCGGATCCTTCTCTCCTTTTTCCAAATGGTACAATCCAAGGCCTGCCGTTGCCACCCAAATGCTTCCATCCTGTGAAAGACACATTCCGCGAACGAATGCATTTCTCAATAATTTTATTTTTTGTATATGAAAACTATCGCTCCTGATGAATTTCATTTGATACAATCCATCCCCTTCCGTACCCAGATAATAATTACCCGAACCATCTTCTAATATGGATTTTACTTTGGTATTGATAAATCCATTCTCTGCACCGAATGTTTTGAATTTCCCGCTATCCAGGAGCGCAATTCCCAAATTTGAGGTACCTGCCCAAATTCTTTTCTTTTTGTCTGCAAACACGGAATAAATAAAATTCCCGGGCAACCCGCTTTCTCTGTCGTAATGCGTAAATGGCATTCCAAAGTAATGACAGACACCACCACCGGAAGTACCAAACCAAAAATTCCCTTCCCGGTCTGAAATGATACAACGCACATGGTTATTGCACAGGCCATCCTTTTCCCTGATATTGGTAATTCTTTTTGTTAAAGTATCATACCTGTAAATTCCCTGACTCAGGGTTCCAAACCAAAATTCTCCTTTTTTATCTTGATAAATTTCATACACTTCTTTCATTTCAGGGAATTTTCCTGGAAGAAACTGCCTGAATTTATCATTACTCCAATAAAACAATCCATTGCCATAAGTACCAACCCAAATCTTTCCGGAATGGTCACAATAAATTTTATTGATATATCTACCTGATAAAAATAAATCTTTTTTATTGCCCGATTGCAACCGATAAACACCTTTTGCTGTGCCAAACCATATTTTGTCGTTCCGATCTGCCGCTACTGAGTAAACGGCCTCTGAAACGAATGCCAGTTTTTCAAATACTGAAGCTATTTTAACGAATGGTTTCGGAACATGCAATTGAAACAATCCTGTACCTGTTGCTGCATACAAGGTCCCATGCGAATCCAAACATATGTCAAAAACATCCGAGAGGTTTCCGGTATTTCTGAAATTTATGAAGCTTTTCCCATTAAAATAACTGATTCCACCACTTGTTGCAATCCACAAATTCCCGTTTTTATCTTCAATTATTTTATATATATAATTATTTACCAGGCCTTCTTTGGTGGTGTAATGGGTAAATTCCACACCATCAAAACGGGTTAAACCACCACCCCGGGTTCCCATCCACAAATAGCCACGGCGGTCCTGCAACAAACTAAAAACCTGCGATTGCCCAATTCCTTCTTTCACCGAATAGTTGCGCATTTGATATTGTTGCGCATTTAACCGCATGCACCAAATACTCAGAATCAGGCAAACATATGTTGCAGTGGTTTTCAATTATTCAAACCTAAAGCATTTTTGATGAATCCAAAAACCCGGGAATTGATGAAAAAAGACACAGTAAAACCAAATGTGCACTTATCTGATTTACGCTAACAATTAATGGATGGTTAGCCTCGTTTAATCATTTAAAAATATTTCCAATTAATTCCGGAGCAACTTAGAGCCATGATTCGAAGAATCACCAGACATTTTCGAAAACGCTATCGCATTTATCTTGCTGTAATCCTTATTTTTTCTATCTGGTATATCTTTTGTCTGCCCACTAAACCATTTAACGGACCTTACAGCACCGTTCTGTATGATAGAAATGGACAAATGCTGGAGGCAAGAGTTGCTAAAGACGGGCAATGGCGTTTTCATTCTTCACACCAGTTTCCGGAAAAACTGAAGGTTGCAATTATCGAATTTGAAGATCGTGGGTTTTACAAGCATCACGGCATTAGTATGCGGGGCATTGGAAGGGCCATTTCACAAAACTGGCGCAACAAAAGAATGGTAAGCGGAGGAAGTACTATTACCATGCAGGTGGCAAGAATGTTATGCAAACACAAAAGCAGAAATATTTTCAATAAAATCCATGAGATGATTATCGCCACAAGGTTGGAAATTCGGTATTCCAAATCTGAAATTCTGGATATGTATTTGTCCAATGCTCCTTTCGGGAATAATGTTGTGGGTGCTGATGCTGCGGCCTGGCGTTATTATGGACGAAATGCCAACAAACTCAGTTGGGCAGAATGCGCAACCCTGGCCGTACTTCCAAATGCTCCCGGATTATTATACCCGGGCAAGAATCAAATAAAGCTAACCGCAAAAAGAAATCGGCTATTAAAAAGACTATTCGATAATAAGCAATTGGATGCCACACAAATGGAACTGGCATTTTGCGAAAAAGTACCCGGAAAACCATTGCAATTATTGTCTGCAGCACCTCATTTGATGGCCACATTAATGCAACAAAACGGAAGAGGAAATACCTATGAAAGTACCGTAGACAAAAGTCTTCAGGATCAGGTTTTGCGCATTGCCCAAAGACACCATCAGGTACTTTCCGGAAATCAGATTATGAATGGTGCCGTATTGGTAAGTTCTACAAAAACAGGAGAAATTCTGGCGTATATCGGAAATATTTCTGAGCGAAATTTGCAGGAAGGTAGTGAGGTAGATTGCGTATTAGCGGCCAGAAGTTCGGGAAGTATATTAAAGCCATTACTGTATGAAAGCAGCATGGAGGCAGGTATCATCACTCCAAAAACCCTGTTATATGATGTACCCAGTCAATTTGGAAATTATGCGCCCAAAAATTTTAACAAAAAATTCGAAGGTGCAATTCCGGCAAACCAGGCACTGAGTCGCAGTCTGAATATTCCATTTGTTTTGTTGCTCAATGATTATGGTAACGCGCGTTTTAGAGACAGAATTTACAATTGGGGTCTCTCACATATTCAAAATAATGCAACCCACTACGGACTAACATTAATTCTCGGAGGTGCAGAAGTTACTTTGATGGAAATGACCAATGCGTATAGAAATCTCGGTGCTGTAGCTTCCAATCAAAGCCCTTCAGAATTGCAAATTCTACGCAATAAAAAATCTTCAAAAAAATACCCGAAATGGAATCGGGAATGTGTATTGGCAACTTTGGATGCCCTGACAGAGCTGAACAGACCGGATGAAGAAGGCAATTGGAAATTGTTTGAATCCGCCAGAAAAATTGCCTGGAAAACAGGTACAAGTTTTGGATTTCGCGATGGTTGGGCAATTGGAATTACACCGGAATATACAGTTGGTGTTTGGATCGGAAATGCAAACGGAGAAGGGCAGGCAGGTCTCACCGGCAGTAAAGCAGCAGCACCATTAATGTTGGATATATTTTCAGTTTTGCCCGGGAAAAATGCATGGTTCCCACAGGGATTTCATATGAAAAAAATTGCGATTTGTTCGGAAACCGGAAATCCCGCTTCCAGCAGTTGTCCGCATGTATCGGAACAATTATTTCCGGAATCCTGTGAAAATGTAAAACCCTGTAGAATGCATCAAATTTTACATTTAAGTCCGGATAAAAAATACCAGGCAAATACCAATTGTTTTGCAGTAAATGCGTTGCAATCGGATACATTTTTGCTCCTACCACCTTTGGTGTTGCGTTACTATAAAGAACATCATATGATTCAAGATGTTCCGGAATACTTCCCGGGCTGCGGCATTACAGAAAATAATATTCATATCATTTACCCGTTGTCGGGGTCTCAAATTATTTTATCCGACCCAAAATCCAATGCTGCGGGTGAAATGGTATTAGAAATTACACATCGCGATTCAGAAGCAGAAGTATATTGGCATCTGGATGAAAACTATATGGGTTCAACAAAAACCATTCATCAAATGCTGGCACATCCTGACCCGGGAAAACACAAGTTAACTGTTACGGACAATCTCGGACAACACAGCAGTGTGCAATTTACCATTGCACCTTAATTATTTTTTTTGGGATCAAGTTCCACCACTCTCATACATTCAGGTTTCCAACTATCCATACTTGTAAATTTAAATTCAAAAAGGATGAACAATGTGAAATTGCAATCCATAACTGGGACCATTTAATCGGATCCGGAGTTGTTGATTAATTGTATTTTTGCGGCAATGTCAGCATACAAATTTGCAATACACGGTGGAGCAGGTACCATAGAGAAACATATGCTTTCACCCGAACAGGAATTGGCATATTTAAACGGACTTCAAAGTGCTTTGGAAAAAGGCAAAACAATTCTTTCAAATGGAGGCACAGCATTGGATGCTGTAGAACAGGCTGTTATTCTTTTAGAAAATAATCCCCTTTTTAATGCGGGTAAAGGTTCTGTTTTTAACCATGAAGGGAAACATGAAATGGACGCAGCAATAATGGATGGAAAAAATCTCAAGGCGGGTGCAGTAACTTGTATTTCAAACATTCGAAATCCTATTGAACTTGCAAGAAAGGTAATGGATGAAAGCGAACATGTATTACTAAGCGGCGCCGGGGCTGAATCCTTTGCAAAGATGAAAAATATGAATTTTGAAAGCGATACTTATTTCCATGATGAATACCGTTTTGATCAATGGCAGGAAATTAAAAATACAAACAAAACTCAATTGGATCATACGGAAAAAAAATTCGGAACAGTAGGTGCTGTCGCTTTGGACATCCACGGGAATCTGACGGCAGCGACCAGTACCGGCGGTATGACCAACAAGCGCTGGGGTAGAATTGGCGATACTCCGATAATTGGTGCCGGAACCTATGCAAATAACCAAACTTGCGCCATAAGTTGTACCGGTCATGGCGAGTTTTATATGCGCGCTGTCGTAGCGTACGACATCAGTTGTCTGATGGAATACAAACGTCTGAGTTTAAAAGAAGCCTGTGATTTGGTAGTGATGCAAAAATTGGTAGCAATTGGGGGTGAAGGCGGATTAATTGCCATTGATAAATATGGAAATCTGGAATTGCCCTTTAACTCAGCCGGAATGTATCGCGGATGGTGTGATGATGCGAATATGGAAACTGCGATTTATTCTGAATAATGGCGAACAATGATTTTGGTTTGTCCAAAAGTATTTCCCGAAGCGTATCGCAAAAAATAAATTCCCGACGGATATTGTGTTACAGACATTTCAATGATTCCGTCTTTATCTACATTTATTCTGTTCAACCGTTTACCATTCAAATCCAATAAAGCTATTTCTCCGCGAAAAGATTCATTTTTGAACATCAAGGTTTCGGATACCGGGTTTGGATAAACCTGAAATTGCATTTGCACTTTTTTGCGTACATTTTTTTCATCTTCCAGATTGTTGTTTTCAGCAAACTCAAAAGTAGAATAATTTCTATTGGTCGAATCCGGTGAAACTGAATCCGGATAGTGGATGTACTCCTTTAAATACACGGTAGTGATTGGTTTAACCTCCCAATTTTTAAGATTCATTTTTTGAAAACCGCAATCCGCAATAAAAGTCATTTCCGTAATGGTTCTTAAAATAATGTGATTCAAAAATTCAACCTCATATTGATCTGTGGTAGGTTCCATATGGTGGTCGCCAATTCCGCTATGGTCTGTAAGAAAAATGGTTTTTCCATTTGTGAGAAGTGCTACATTTCGCATCAGATATTCCAGTGATGCATCATATGTACCGCTTGCAATTATCGGAACCATTCGAATCCCTTTTTCGGCGGATTGGATCACCGCATCTCTGAAAATTTTCTGATATTCATCTCCGGATGCAGGTGGCTCATCCAAAACATGAAATGCAATTCGCATGCTTCCCTCCCTCCAGTTTAGCTGATTCACCGCAGCATCCAATGCCAGTTCTACACTCTCTTCCCCGCCTTCATTTGCATTTTGACTGCTGATAAATTCGATGGTTTTTTTCGTATCCTTATCGATATCCGATTTTAATACTTTGTACGAACAGCCAGGTGCTTTATAAAATACGGCTCCCATAGCGAGATCCAAACCCTGATTGCTTTCGTGTAAAGTATTTATTATTTTGTTCAGGTCTTTCTTTAAAAAATCAATTTCATCTGACATAGAGCCGGTTGCATCTACTATCCACACAACATCTGCTTTTTTATTTGCACCGCATTTTACATCAAAAACTGCACGATTCATTCCCTTAGAAAAAAGCTTAGGTTCAGATATCCATTGTTCTGAATCTCCAAATTTTACCAATACTTGCTTTGGTGCTTCATCCTCCTCTCCGAATTTCGGATCCAGCCATAACTCACATTTTCCTGTATTGTCGGTGACTGCTTTATAAGCAGATTTATTGCCACTTTTCAATTCCACTTTAGCTCCCTGAAGTGCTTCACCACGCGTATTCATTACCTGCACACAATAGCGATTTTTAGCACATAGTTCCCATTTGCTGCCTGTTTTGAATAATTCATTTGAGTCTGCTGACCACAAATCCCATTTTGCGAAATCATCGATAATAGCTGCAGTTAGGGATCCATTAGCAGGTGCGCTTTTGTAAAAAAGCGGAACCGTTTGGTTGCCTGTATTATTCCCGTTTTGCTGTTGCATAAATCTGGGATGTTGGTAGTACATAGAGACCCCACCCCAATCCGGACACTTCAAAGGACGGAAAGGTTGAATCCCGGGTGGTACACACCAGGAAATGGATGAAGACAATCCATGTTGGGTCCATTCTTTTGTCTGAAAACTGAAATTATTAAAATATTTTATTGAAAATCTTCTATGAATATATCCCGCAATCAGAGAAAATTCGCTTTGTTTATTTCCCCAATTATACTGATGAAACATCCCGGCAATCGTTTGATTGTTTTCCCATATCAGACCATAATGGATGAGATAATTGCTGTGAGTCATGATCACCGGACTCAAATAATCCGAATTGAATCTGCTGTGATCCAATTGAAACTTATAACTTCCGTTTATTGAAAATTTTCTTTGAAACATTGGCATCAGGTAATTCCACGATTGCGAATCTTTCTGAATCACATTCCATGCAGCAATTCCAAATGAAAATTTATCATTATACAGCACAGCACCTGTATTAAAATTCAATTGGTGCATTCTCATTTTCAATTCTGCCGGGTTGTTCATTTTCAGTTGCTCATTCAATTGAATAAATTCGTTGGAAAGCAAGTTGAGCTTCGCAAAAGAGTATCCGGGTTGTACGGCTATTTGTATGAATAACCTGCGGTTGATTGGCAATAAATAATTATAGGTTGTCTGAAATAAATAAGATTGCTGTAATGAATTTTTTTCCCTTTGAAAATGAACGGCAAGCGCACCACCAAGCCAGGGCAGATGTTGATCCCATGACATATCCAATTTATTATTGCCATTTAAATTGGTTCCAAAATTTGAAATCACCCTTCCCGCAGCACCATAATCACAACGTGCAGTGCCGGCAAATGCTGGATTCCAGGACAAAGGTTGCAATATAAATGGTGTATTGTGTCCAAGTTGCGCTTTTGTAAAATGAACAAAAAATAACAAAAATAAAAACAGAAATAAAATGCGGGAATTAATTCCAGAGAAAAGCGTATTTTTCATTTCTTATTTCAACTATGAAACGCTATGGAGAAAAAATGTTACACTTCAGTTTGACCTGGAATTCAGGAAAAGCACCAAGCGCAACTCTTAAACTACTTGCCGCAAAATGGAATCTATGAAGATTTAGAAATTACATTAAAGTAACTTACTTTCTATTTTAAGCGCTAAAAACGCAGAATTATAGAAACAATTTAATTGTTGATACCGTTGCGGCTATCCTATTCTAAAGGATGACCAACCGGCACAGGTACATTTCCCTCTGAGAATACCCGCGTTTTAAAATTATAAGTATTTCCCATGCTTAAAATATGCACTACCAAACCTTCAACAGAAATGGGCATTCCAAATTCGATATCCGCAATATTATTATGTAAAATATGCCTGCCATCTACAATGGTAACAGCACCACTTCCAATAGCTTCAATGTCTTCCCCATTGCGAACAATAACACCGGTATCTTCTCCCAATCCGATACCAATTGCACCCGGGTTCGCAGCAACTGCCTGCGCGAGGCGTGCAAATCTACCGCGTTTATCGAAGTGAGAATCTACAATTACTCCATTGAGCAAGCCCAAACCGGATGTCATTCTAACTTCACCCTTGAGATGCGCCCTTCCGGCATTTCCTTCATAAATCATATTATTGCTCATCGCCATAGCACCGGCACTGGTACCTGCAATAATTAAACGCTCATTTTGATATCGGGTTTGTAAAATATCCAGAAAATCTGTTCCTCCAAAAATAGAAGAAAGCCGGAGTTGGTTACCTCCACTAAACAAAATGGCCTGGCATTTTTGCAATCTGGGAATGTACTCCGCCACATCTTCTCTATTTCGGATTCGCATATGGCCCACATTCGGATAACCCAATTTTGCAAATGCTTCTCTGTAATTTTCACCAATTTCATCCGGAATGGAACTAGCCGTGGTAATTACCTCTATTACCGAATCCTGCGTGGGCAGTAGTTCTGCAATGCGTTTCAGTATACCTATTTCAAAAAAATGAAGTCGGTTTCTCTCAATAATTCCCGCTTCTAAATCAGTTCCTTTGTCTTCGGCTCCTCCTACTGGAACGAGAATTCCCTTTGGCTGCTGCATCAAGATGCAAAATTAATTCAGATGTTCCGGAATTATTAACGAATAAATAACATTTGTTGAGCTTTCATGGCTCATATGCTATGGGAAGCAGTATTCGCACAATATTTCCGTAACGAATTGTTTTTGAATTCTTCACCAAATACATAAATTGCCAAACCAAGCAGGCGAAATATGGAAATTCTGGATATTAAAGTAACAAACGGACCAAACTACTGGTCGGTGAAAAGGCATAAACTGGTAGTGATGTTGTTGGACATTGGCGAATTGGAACAGAGACCTACCAACAAAATTCCGGGATTTTCAGATCGCATTCAGGCACTATTGCCTACCATGTATTCCCATCGATGTAGTGAAGGTGTAGAGGGTGGTTTTTGGAAACGCGTTATTGAAGGTACCTGGATGGGTCATGTCATTGAACATATTGCCCTCGAAATTCAAACATTGGCGGGAATGGAAGTTGGTTTCGGCAGAACCCGCGATGCCGGCAGAGAAGGCTTATACCATGTTGTATTTTCTTATTATGAAGCAAAAGCCGGTGTTTATGCTGCAAAAGCTGCAGTGCGAATAGCGGAAGCCCTTATTGATTCTGAAACCTATGATTTGGAATACGATATTCAAAAATTAAGGGAAATTCGTGAGGAAGAACGTCTTGGACCAAGCACAGGATCTATTGTGGAAGAAGCAATTCGCAGAAAGATTCCTTATATCCGCCTCAACCGACATTCTCTGGTGCAATTGGGTTACGGCATCAATCAAAAACGAGTGAGGGCCACCATTGCCAGCACTACAGGAAGTATTGCGGTTGAAATTGCCTGTGATAAAGAGGAAACAAAAAATCTACTGGAGGCTGCACAAATTCCTGTTCCAAAAGGCACAATTGTTTACGATGATATTGAACTTGAAAGGGCCATTAATAAAATTGGATATCCTTTAGTGACTAAACCTATTGATGGCAATCATGGCAAAGGTGCTACAACAGGTATCAACAATTGGGATGATGCTGTACGCGGTTTACAGGCGGCTAAAAAGTATAGCCGTGGGGTAATTTGCGAGAAATTTATAAAAGGGCTGGACCATCGCATATTGGTAATCAATTACCGATTTGTTGCTGCTGCATTGCGAACTCCTGCAGCAATAACAAGCGACGGCGTTCACAGCATTCAAGAATTGATTGATATTACGAATAAGGATCCCAGGCGTGGGTATGGCCATGAAAAGGTTCTTACGTCAATTAAAATTGATGATTTCACCATGAATATCCTTACAGAAAAAGGTCTTACACTGGATTCCATTTTACCAAAAGGACAGGAATTATGGCTGAAACCGACAGCCAATCTGAGCACTGGAGGAACTGCCACTGATGTTACGGATCTGGTTCACCCGGCCAATGTTTTTATGGCAGAAAGAATTGCGAAAATCATTGGTCTTGATATATGCGGTATTGATATCATGGCTCCGGATCTGAGCACGCCAATTACAGAAAATGGTGGCGCGGTATTGGAAGTGAATGCTGCACCCGGATTTCGCATGCACATTGAACCCACTGAAGGAATTCCGAGAAATGTGGCAGAACCTGTAATTGACATGCTCTATCCTCCCGGCGCTACAGCCCGAATTCCTATAATAGCTGTGAGTGGTACTAATGGGAAAACAACCACCACCAGGCTCATTGCTCATATTGTAAAACAAATGGGACACAAAGTTGGATATACAACTACCGATGGAATTTATATCCAGAACCGGCTAATGATGTCCGGGGATTGCACAGGTCCGGTTTCTGCAGAATTTGTATTGAAAGATCCCACCGTAGATTTTGCTGTTTTGGAATGTGCGCGTGGTGGAATTTTACGCGCCGGGCTTGGATTCCACAATTGCGATGTAGCGGTGGTAACTAATGTTGCTGCGGATCATTTAGGATTGCAGGGGATTGACAGTTTGGAAAAATTGGCAAGGGTAAAATCTGTTGCTGCAAGAACTGTATTTCCAAATGGATATGCCATTTTAAATGCGGATGATGATTTGGTTTATGGAATGAAAGAAGATGTGCATTGCAATGTGGCATTATTTTCCATGGATCCCGAGAATCCCAGAATTCGCGCGCATTGTGCAGAAGGCGGAATTGCTGCGGTTTACGACAAAGACCATTATTTGTGTATTATGAAAGGCACGTGGAAAATTCGCGTTGAAAAAGCTGCGAATATTCCACTCACTTTTAATGGAAAAGCGGAATTTAATGTGGCAAATACTTTAGGTGCAATTCTCGCGTGTTTTGTGCGCGATTTTAAAATCGAAGATATTCGCCAGGCCTTGCAAACTTTTGTGCCATCACCTGCGCAAACACCGGGTCGTTTGAATATGTTCCAATTTAAAAATTACACTGTAATGTTGGATTATGCGCACAATGCACATGGCATGCACGCCATCGGAAAATTGGTATCCAAAATTGATGCGGGGAAAAAAGTGGGAATTATTGCAGGAGTCGGTGATCGCAGGGATGAAGATACCATTGAACTTGCAGAAGAAGCCGCAAAAGTATTTGATGAAATTATTATTCGTCAGGATAAAAATTTACGCGGAAAAACCGATAGAGAAATTATTGATTTGCTCACTATAGGAATCAAAAATATCAAGCCGGATTGTGTAATTCATGTCATTCCAAAAGAATCTGAAGCCATTGATTTTGCCATTAAACATGCAGAAAAAGATTCATTTATTACGATTATTTCTGACGTGGTTCCGGATGCGCTGGAACAGGTGAAGAAACTGAGGGAAGATGAGGAAGAATCATTCGGAAGAGAAGCTGCAAGAGCATAAAAAACGGATTTATTTCACATTCAGGATTCATTTATTCACGGTAGTTTCGCAGATCCAATGGTTACAGATTTTAAGTCATTCACATCAAAATTAATTTTGCTGAGAATAAGTCTTGGTATTGTATATTTATGGTTTGGTTATTTAAAGTTCTTTCCGCATCTCAGTCCAGCGGAAAACCTTGCACAGGACACTATAGACGCATTGTTTTTTAAATTAATTCCGAGAGAAATTTCCATCGTTATTTTGGCCATTATGGAATCCATAATTGGGATCTTTTTAATATTGGGGCGATACATCAGATTTTCTGTTTATCTGGCACTTTTTCATCTCGCCTGTACATTTACACCATTATTTTTGTATCCGAATCTTTGTTTTCAAAAAGCATTTGTTTTTACCATTCTAGGTCAATATATCGTGAAGAATATTGTGCTCGTAGCAGCGATGTTGCTTTTTTTACCGGACAAATCCAGGTCTTCACCTGAATTGAACTAAATAGAATACATCAAAGAAAATGTATTCAAGCAGGTTTCCCATTTCATTGCTTAACCCTTAATTTCGCGGCACCATTCATAAATCATGAAATTTGACATTGCAGTTATTGGAAGTGGCCCTGGTGGCTATGTTGCAGCGATTCGCGCAGCTCAACTCGGCAAAAGTGTTGCCATTATAGAGAGATCAGAACTAGGCGGCATCTGCCTGAATTGGGGTTGCATTCCCACCAAAGCGCTGTTGAAAAGTGCCCAGGTTTTTGATTATATCAACCACGCCACTGATTATGGAATTACTGTTGGCGAAAAGAATGTAGATTTTGACAACATGGTAAAACGCAGTCGTGGTGTTGCTGCAGGTATGAGCAAAGGCGTTGAGTTTTTGATGAAGAAAAACAAAATCACTGTAATAAAAGGAAAAGGAAAACTTGCCGGTAAAGGCAAAATTGCAGTGGAAGGTGGAGAGAATGTAGAAGCTGAACATATTATTCTGGCTACCGGTGCACGTAGCAGAGAACTGCCAAATATAAAGATCGATGGTAAATATGTAATAGGCTACAGAGAAGCCATGGTTTTGCCAAAACAACCGAAAGAAATGCTGGTGATTGGAAGTGGCGCAATAGGAATGGAATTCGCCTATTTCTACCATACCATTGGCACCAAAGTGACAATAGTAGAATTCATGCCGCGTATCCTTCCCATTGAAGATGAAGAAGTGAGTAAAACTATGGCCATGAGTTTTAAAAAGAAAGGCATGGAAATCCTAACAGATTCTTCCGTAGAAAAAGTGGAAATCAAAGGCGAACGATGCCATGTAACTGTAAAAACTAAGGATGGAGAAAAACAATACGAATGCGATATCGTATTGAGTGCGGCAGGTGTTCAGACCAATCTCGAAAATTTGGGGTTGGAAGAAATGGGAGTAAAAACAGATAAAGGAAAAGTGCTGGTAGATGAATATTACCGCACCAATGTTCCCGGAGTATATGCTATTGGCGATATTGTACCAGGTCCGGCGCTTGCACACGTTGCAAGTGCAGAAGGAATTACCTGTGTGGAACATATTGCAGGTGTACATACCGAGCCAATTAATTATGGCAATATCCCGGGTTGTACATACACCCATCCTGAAGTAGCTTCAGTGGGATTAACTGAAACCCAGGCAAAAGAGAAAGGCTACGAAATTCTCGTTGGCAAATTCCCATTCAGCGCAAGCGGAAAAGCCAGTGCCGGTGGACATAAAGAAGGATTTGTAAAAGTGATCTTTGACAAGAAATACGGAGAATGGCTGGGTTGCCATATGGTTGGCGAAGGCGTAACCGATATGATTATTGAAGCTGTGGTTGCCAGAAATCTGGAAACTACAGGCCATGAAATCATCAAGAGCATTCACCCGCATCCTACCATGAGCGAATCTGTAATGGAAGCAGTAGCTCAGGCTTACGGCGAGTGCATTCACTTGTAAGATATACAAAGTAGCGGCTTACAGCTGCAATCCCCGAAGTAGGCACTACCGACAGGTTGTTTGTAATTGTCGATTATCGTGAACTTCCAACATCGAACTTCGAACATCTGACATTGAACATGTCTGACTGACATTTTTCTTTACATTTTTTTACCACAATATTTGACAATCTGAAAAAAGGCTGTTAAATTACCCACCGAAACGTTGACCATTTTTTTATCAACCATGCTTTATGCTGTTGTAGATATTGAAACCACCGGTGGTATGCCGGGCAATTCCAGAATCACGGAAGTGTGTGTGGTTGTTACGGATGGTAAAAACATCAAGCAACGTTTCGAAACTTTGCTAAATCCCGGAGTACCAATTCCTTCCGGAATAACCACACTTACCGGAATTGACGATGCTATGGTTGCGGCAGCACCTGTATTCGCGGATATTGCGCAGGAGTTGCATCATTTACTGCACGACAAGATTTTTGTGGCGCACAATGTCAATTTCGACTACAGCTTTATTCACCGGGAATTTGAACATCTGGGATTGCCATTTTCGGTACAGAAAGTATGTTCGGCAAAGGCTGCGCGCAAGGCATTTCCAGGACAGAGAAGTTACAGTCTGGGGAATATTTGTGCGCATTTACAAATAGAAATTCATAACCGGCACAGGGCGGGTGGCGATGCGGACGCCACGGCTACTTTGCTTGAACGCATCATTGCTTTTGCGGGCGAGGAAATATTATTGGAAATGGCTGGAAGGAGTTCCAGGCAAATCACCCTCCCTCCCGGTATTGAATGGGCAGATATAGAAAAACTACCCGCTACTCCCGGTGTTTATTACTTCCTGGGAAACACCGGGAAACCCCTTTATGTGGGCAAGGCCATCAATTTGCGAAAACGGGTCATTCAACATTTCGATCGCAAGCGTGGAAAAAGCGCGCTGCAACTGGAACAGGTGAAAGCTATCGATTTTGAAGAAACCGGCAGTGAACTGATGGCTTTGCTGGTAGAGGCGGAAGCCATACATCGGCTTTGGCCGGCGTGGAACAAAGCGGGAAAGTTGCCCTCCAACCGATATGCAATCGTGCATTATCCCACTGCAGAAGGTGAATTGCGTTTGCAAATAGCCAGAAGAAGCAGGGGGAGTGCTGCGGGAATACCCTTTTCCAGATTGGGAGATGCAAAAGCTGCACTTTCCAAAATGATCAGCGAAAATGGGATATGCGCATCTCGTGCATTTTCGAATAAAGGATGTAAAGATCCGACCTGTTATTGCCAGGAATCTGCCGAAGCGAGAAAAGGCATTCACAATGCCAGAATTGAACAGGCTCTGGAATCCCATTTGAAAATCAATGAGGCATTTTTGATTTTATGCAGGGGCAGAAATGAAGAAGAAACCGGTGTGGTTTATATGCGAAACGGGGCTGTTTGCGGATGGGGATATGCAGATGAAATTCATGCAAATTCAGACCCGGAATTTCTGGTGAAAAAAATCCCCGATATCGCGTCTACCAGAGCCATAGCCGGTATGTTTCTCAGACGTATGCTGGCAGGAACTGCGTACGGATACAATCTGATGTCACTGGAAAAAGAAATGGTTACTTCAAAAGAATCCAAAAAGAAAAAATCCACCATTAAAAATTAAAATAAATATTCATATGTATCTGAAAGAAAATATCAAATTGTTGCGCAAACGGCGCAAAAGAAGTCAGGAAGATGTTGCCAAATCCCTGAACATTACAAGGTCTGCCTACAATAGCTATGAAAATGGTGTTGCAGAACCCGGCATTACGGTATTGTTAAAACTTGCTGATTTTTATCAGGTAAATCTGGATAAACTCGTAAAGATAGATTTGTCTACTCTTGCAGAAAGTCAATTGTCGCAATTGGAAAAAGGATTCGATATGGACCTCAGCGGAACGCGACTTCGGGTGCTCGCTACAACGGTTTCTCCGGAAGACAATGAGAATGTGGAATTGGTTTCTGTAAAGGCAAGGGCCGGATATACAACCGGATACGCGGATCCGGATTTTATTAAAGTATTGCCAGCATTTAATTTGCCTTTTTTATCTCCAAATAAAAAATACAGGAGTTTTCCAATTCTGGGAGACAGCATGCCTCCTGTTGCAGAAGGAGCTTTTGTAACCGGAGAATATGTACAAAACTGGAATTTAATTCGCAATGGAAATCCTTATATTATTGTAACCGCGGATGATGGAATTGTTTTTAAAGTAGTGTACAACCGCATAGATGAAGATGGTACCATTTTACTGTGCAGTACAAATCCATTGTACAAACCTTATACAGTAAAAGTGAATGATGTACTTGAGGTTTGGAAGTTTGTAAATTATATCAATCCAAAATTTGAAGAACCTCAAAACACGGAAAGCGATGATGTTGGGCCTGCTCTGCGTGTAATCCAGCGTGAGATAGGAATGATCAAAGAAAAAGTGATGGCAATCGAAGAAAAAATATGATGTTATTACAGGAACCTCCAAAAAAATTCAAATTGCAATCCGCATTGATCAAAAATGCTTATTCTGAATTGTTTGTTTCCGGAACTCCGAATTTAACAAGTAATTTTATTCCACAGGAAAAAGAAAAACACGAACCCAAATCTCTCAAGGAAATTATGATGAAAATGGGAGTTTTGGAAGAAATAAAAAGTATATAAGCGAGGGATGTGGGAAGTTAAACGTGAGAAGTGAGATGTTAAAAGCAAACAGCTATTCGAAGACGTGTACCGTTGTTGGTGTTTACTTTCAGCTTCTATGTTTGTCATCGATTTTGTTATACGGCTGAAAGTCACCAACAACGCCAAGCCTTTGAGTATGTGGGAAGTAAGACGTGAGACGTCAGAAGTTAAAAACAAACAGCCTTTCGACGACGAGTCCTGTTGTTGGTGTTTACTTTCAGCTTCTATGTTTGTCATCGATTTTGTTATACGGCTGAAAGTCACCAACAACGCCAAGCCTTTGAGTATGTGGGAAGTAAGACGTGAGAAGTCAGAAGTTAAAAACAAACAGCCAATCGAAGACAGGTACCGTTGTTGGTGTTTACTTTCAGCATCTTTGGATATCGCAGATTTTGTTATTCGGCTGAAAGTCACTAACAACGCAGGGTCCAGAACAAAATTTCAATGTTAAATTTCCAATTGTCATGCGGCCGAAATTCACCAATTACGCATCATTACTTTGTTTTCTGTTTTAATTGTTTCAGCATTTTTACCGCAGTTTTTTGATTCTTTTTAACGGTTTTTTGGTTTTCCCTAATCGCTTTTTTTACGCCTTTCATATATTCCTTCTGATCCTCTCCGCGACCTTTGTCCAATACCTTTTCCAGCTTCATCTCCCATAACAGCCAACCCATTTCTTCCCCCCCTACCAAATCCATGGAATATTTCAAATCATCTACCACATCCAAAATCGGCTTTTTCCATTCCTTTGTCCATTCATATTCCTCTTTTCTATATGCAAAATACTCATTTGAAAAAGCATTGTAATCTTCTATAAAATCAGAATTGGATTCTGTATAAGATTTCTTTTTCATCCATAAGTTTACCTGACGGGAATACAATTTATGTATCGCTTTGCTTTGTTTGGTGAATGACGTAAAAAACATGGCAAGACTGTCTGAAAGTGGCGAACCATTCATAAATAAAACAGAATCATGCATGAGTTTATGTTGCATCATGGAATCCCGCAAGTAGCCCGGTATATAATCCAAATCGTCTAATCCCTGAAACATTCTGGCATGTACCCGGCTCAAAATCTGGTCCATATCTTCCTGATTGTTTTCCCTAACTGCACGAACCATAAAAGCATGATCGTCCCATATTTTGTATATACTTTTTTGCAATTTATAAATGCGGTCTTTCATCGCTTTTAAGCTGTCTTCATTGTTTGCAATTACAGCATCTATCAGAGGCACTTTCTGTTCCTTCCCATGCCCCGGAGCAGCCCAGGCAGCCCTTTTAAAAGAATTCTTCATGGTTGCATTGTACATTTCATGGCTGGTCTCTTCAAATTTCACAATTTCATTTACCACTTTAATAACAGCCTTTACTGAACGCTTGATTCTGGATTTATCTGCCTTGCATTGCTGCAACATTTTTTTGTTGTGGTCATTGCAGGTTTTAAATTTCTTTTTACGCAATGCTGAAAGTTCGGCACGCTGATTTTTGGCCATTACCAAGGATGAATCATAAAAAAGCAAAGCTGTATCATGCCAACGAATCACCAGATTTAACTGCTCTTCATCATCCCCATTTTCAGCAATCATTTCGTTCAGGTTTTTCACACCCAGCATTCCATATGAATTTGCAGCATCCAAATAATCCCTCTTATTCCATTTTTGTGCATGAAAGCCGGAAACTATCCATTGATCTTCCTCAGATAATTTCGCATATGCGTCCTGATCTGTGAAATCTTCCGGTTCATTTATTTTCGAAATGCTTTGGCCTTCACCACGAAAGTGAGCGGAATCCAAACTCCAGCTATTTGAGCTGATGGTATGTTTCAACAGTTGCCAAATTGGATCCGCAGAAAGATGGTTGTAACTGAAATATTCACCATTTCTAAAGAAATACTGCGAATTGGGTTGGGAATAAAATTTAGGTTTGAAATAATATCGCTGCACTTTTCCGAAACTTAAAATCTTCATTAATTTTCCTTTAAAAGTTTGTCTTACCCATTCAATATAACCTGCATCCCACGTTGCGTCGAACAAACACCATGTTCCGTTTATTTTTACAGCGTTCCAGGCGTGGGTGCTGAAATAAAGTCTTTCTTCCAAATCTTCTCCCGGATGTTTGATATATCCGAATACCGTAACTGATTCCAGCCCTGCGTTTCTGCATAGTGCATTGAACAAATCTGCATATCCCAGACAAATGGCTTTTTTCTTGCGGATGATTTTATTTACATCTACCCTTTTAAAATCATTGACCATTACTTTATGGATGTCATAAGAAATATTATGGGTAACCCAGGAGTATATCGCACAAACTTTTTCACTATCGTCACTAAGATCTTTTGTGAGTGCTTCTGCCAGCTTCACCGGATTTGCATTGAATCTTGCCGGGAGTTTTTTGTGGCATTCCAAAGACTGCGATACCTTTTGAGATTGACCAAATGCCGCGCCTGTAATAAATAGACTTACTAAAATTACAAAAGAAAAGTATTTCATAAACTGACGTGAAAATATTGCAGAATGTTCTACTTACAATAGGTATAACAAAAAAGCATAACTGTTATTACATTTGCAGCCAAATGCCGCAATCCGCCGAGATGGAATTCGACAAAGAAATATATCTGAAATGGTACCACACCATGATGCTGGTACGAAGATTTGAAGAAAAAAGTGCACAGCTTTACGGACAACAAAAAATCAGGGGCTTTTGCCATCTATACATAGGACAAGAAGCAATTGTAGCCGGAATGGTAAGTGCCATAACAAAAGACGATAAAGTTATTACTGCTTACAGAGACCATGGGCATGCACTTTCATTGGGTGTTACTCCGAATGAAGTAATGGCCGAACTCTATGGAAAAGCTACCGGATGCAGTGGTGGCAAAGGTGGAAGCATGCACATGTTCAGCAAAGAGCACAACTTTTTGGGCGGACATGGCATTGTGGGCGGACAAATTCCATTGGGTGCCGGAATTGCCCTGGCTGAACAATACAACGGTACCAAAAATGTTTGTATTTGTTTTATGGGCGATGGCGCTGTAAGACAAGGTGCATTGCATGAAACATTTAATATGGCTATGCTTTGGAAATTGCCGGTAATATTCATTTGTGAAAATAATGAATACGCCATGGGTACCAGTGTTTCGCGCACTACCAATGTACTGGATATTTACAAAATAGGCAGTGCTTATGAAATGCCTAGTTTTCAGGTAGATGGCATGAAATGTGAGACTGTTCATGAATCCATTAGCGAAGCCTGCAATAGAGCGAGATCGGGTGAAGGACCAACATTTTTGGAGATCAAAACATACCGGTACCGCGGACATAGCATGAGTGACCCGGCAACCTATCGCAGCAAAGAGGAACTGAATGAATACAAACTTCAGGATCCGTTGGAAACCACTAAAAACACCATCATTCAAAAAGGTTACGCCACTGAAGCAGATTTAGAAAAAATGGAAGAAACCATTCAATCAGAAGTGAATGCCAGTGTGGACTTTGCTGAGAATTCGCCTTACCCGGATGCTTCTTTGTTATTCCGGGATGTATACGTGGAATCCGATTATCCTTTCATTATGGATTAATGCTATTGCGTTTGCGTAGTTTCTTTTCTATTTTCGCGCCTCCTTTTATAAAATGACATCAGAGAATTTCTGGAATAAAATTGTCCGAAGCTTAAGCGGTCTTTACGAAAAGAATCGCCGCCTTGTGAACATTGCTGGTATCAGCGTTGCTGTAGTAGTTGGCCTTATACTTACCTGGAGCTTATACTGGCATCCAAAACGCGAACATGAATCAGCAGCCAAGATCGCAAAACTTCACCATTACTTTGAAACCGATTCTTTTTCCATAGTAGTGAATGGAATTAAAGGCAAGAAAATGGCAACCGCCCCTCAAATTGCGGATGATTACGGATTTACTGAAAAAGGCAGAGAAGCCGCACTTATGGCTGGTTTGTCATACATGCACCTGGCCAAATGGGACAAAGCCATAAAATATCTGGATAAGGCAAAAGCGGACGATATTATCCTTGGCCCTTCCATATATGCAGCAAAAGGCACCTGTTATGCTGAAATGGATAAAACTGAAAAAGCAGCAGAAGCTTATGAAAAAGCTGCAAAAATGGGAGATAATGATTTCACTGCTGAATATTATAAAAAGGCCGGCATGCACTATGAAAAGGCCAAAGAATATAAAGCAGCATTGCGTTGTTATCAGGAAATCAAAAGTCGTTTTGGCAAGACTGAAGTTGCCAGTGATATTGATAAATACATCTACAAAGTCAAGGGATTACTTGGCGAATTGAACAACTAGGCAGGTGGCCACTTCATCATTTTCCATCTCCTCTCTTCCCTATCCATTTTCTAAAAAAGACTTAAAGATAGGAATCTCGGTTGCCGAATGGAACAGCCATATTACCGGTCCCCTGTTGGAAGGTGGCATGAGGATATTGGAATCCGCAGGATTTTCTTCAGATCAAATTGTAGTGATTAAAGTTCCCGGAGCTTTTGAATTGCCTTTAAGTGCCCAATGGTTGCTTGACAACGGTTGTGACGCAGCAATTTGTTTTGGATGCATCATTCGCGGCGAAACACCACATTTTGATTTTGTAAGTAAGGCCACTACAGATGGCATTTTGGATCTGGCGTTAAAATCAGGAAAACCTGTAATATTTGGTGTTCTTACTACCAATGATGAAACGCAGGCCTTGGAAAGAATAGGCGGAAAACACGGACATAAAGGAGAAGAAGCTGCAGAGACTGCATTGTGGATGCTGGCTCTAAAACAACACATACATTCAAACTGAAATTCTTAAATACATGCAGGAGCAGAAAGAACAAAGCGAATTGGAAAAGGAAGTAATTCCGGCGCAGACCAGTTATTCTTACAACCTATCAGAGGCTGAAAAACTTATTGAAAGTACGGAGGAGGAAACGGAAGACAACACCGATTATTCCAGTCTATCGAAAGAAGATATAGTAGCAAAAGCAGAGGCTTTAATTCATGCTACCGATGTACGCAAAGCAAACGATACACTGAACCGTTTGCGTGAAGCGTTGGAAGCACAGGAAACTGCAGAAAGGCCTGCGCAAATCAAAGCCTGGACTGATGCAGGAAATGATCCACGGGATTTCAAACCCGTAGCCGATCAGTTACATATACAGTTCGGAAAAGTGCAACAGCGTTTTCGCGAAAAACGCGAAGAAGAACGCAGAAGAGCCGAAGAAGAAAAACTCGCCAATCTCAGAAAAAAGGAAGAGGTGCTGAATAAAATGAAAGCGCTGATTGCAACTGAAGAAAACGAACAGAGTTTAAAATCCATGCGCGAACTAATGCGCGAATGGCGCGAAATACGCCAGGTTCCGAAAGAATTTCAGGATGATCTATACGAACGTTATCGCTTTTACGTCGATAAATTTTATGACAACCTTACAATTTTTCATGAATTGAAGGATTTGGACAGGGAAAAAAATCTGGAAGTAAAAATAGAACTGATAAAAAAAGTAGAGGTTTTACGCGAAGAAAAAAATCTGCGCAAAGCTCTGGTTACCCTGAATAAATACCATGAAGACTGGAAGAATGCAGGACCTGTTCGCAAGGAAATATCAGATGAAATCTGGCATCGATTTAAAGCCGCCAGCGACGTAGTAATTTCTGATAAAAAAGCAATTCAGGAAGAATATGATAAAATCAAGCAGGACAATTTAAAATTAAAAACCCTGCTGGTTGAAAAAGCAGAAGCTGCAATTGCTGTTTTCCCAACTAAGCTAAAAGACTGGAGTGTATTAGGTAAAGAACTGGATGCGCTGATGGAGGAGTGGAAAAAAACCGGTCCGGTTCCCAAAGAAAATAACCAGGAAATCTGGAATAAATTTAGAGGAGTAAGACAATCGTTTTTTGAAGCAAGGCGTGAATTCTTTAAGGACATGAATGCCTCGAGGGAAGATAACCTGGCTAAGAAAATAGCTCTTTGTGAAAACGCTGAAAAGTTGCAAGACGGTAGCGATTTCAACGCAACATCTGATGCCCTGAATAAGCTGCAGGAAGAGTGGAAAAAAGTTGGACCGGTACCTGAAAAGGAAAACGATATGGTATGGAAGCGTTTTCGAGGAGCTTTCGATCATTTCTACCACAGAAAAAATGCATTCTATGAAAACAGAAGGGTGCAGGAAAATACCGCGGTTCATGAAAAAGAACAGGTAATTTCAGAACTGGAAAAACTCAAAGAGATTGAGGATTCACAAGAAGTTTTCAAACTGCTGAAGGAGTTGCAACAGCGTTGGGCAAAATCAGGTTTTGTAAGCGGCAAAGCATATTTCAATCTTCAAAAGAAGTATCAGGAACTCTCTGATTTTATTTTCACCAAATTCAAAAGGAATAGTGAAGAAATGAAAGAATCCGTAATGCGGGAACACTATGAAATGATATCTGGTGCACCAGACGGGAATTTTAAAATTCAGGGTGAAGAACGAAAATTGCGTGATAGGATTTCGAAACTGCGCGATGAAGTTGGCACTATTGAGAACAATAAAAGTTTTTTTGCGCATTCCAAAAATGCCCAAAGTATTCTCAAACAATTTGATGATAATATTGAGAAACTGAATGTACAAATTGAGAAACTGGAAAAAGAATTAAAAGTAATTCGCAGCTACAAAAAATAAGATGCTGGATGCCATATTCCGTGTCAGCGACTACCTGCAGTATTTGATGACGGCAAATAGCCGGCACGGAATACACTCTCCATTTGTTTACAGTTTTTATGAAAAGGTGATACAATCTAAAGAGAAATCACCTTATTTCGATTTGATTGAAACCATTCGTAAAAAAATGATTCAATCCAAAGTGAAAATTGATTTCGTAGATTTTGGAGTTGGAAATAAATCCGGAGAGAGACGGATAAGTGAAATTGCTTCCACTACTGCTAAAAATGCAAAATATGGCAGATTGCTCTATCGGTTGTTACATGTGTTCCAACCTGTATACAGCCTGGAATTGGGCACGGGAAGCGGTATTACCGCCATGTATCAAGGAGCTGCATTAAACTCTGAAAGACCTTTACACAGTATTGAAGGAAGTGAAAAACTGGCAGAGATTGCTGCGTATAATGCTCGCGAGTGTGGTATTTATGAGAATATCATATTTCATACCGGAACCTTTGAAAATGTATTGCCGGAATTGTTACAGCAAATGCCCAGAGTGGATTATGCATATATTGATGGCAATCATGGATTTGAACCAACAATCAGATATTTTGAAATGATCATGGAAAAGGTACATGAGCAAAGTATCCTGATTTTTGATGATATCAACTGGTCTGAGGGAATGAAGCGTGCCTGGGCAGTTATCAAAAATGATCCCAGAGTTCAGGTGAGTATCGATTTATTTGCCCTTGGAATCGTATTTTTGAGAAAAGGACAAGAAAAGGAACATTTTACCTTACGTTATTGAAATCAGAATTCATACATACCATACGTGTTCGTTATGTGGAATGCGACAGCATGGGATTTGTGCATCATTCAGTTTACGCCACTTATTTTGAAGAAGCGAGAACAGAAGTGATGCGCAAAATGGGATTGAATTATAAGGAAATAGAAGATGCCGGAATTATTATGCCGGTAAAATTCATGGATTTTCATTTCAAAAAAGCAGCTTTTTACGATGAGTTATTGCACGTTAAAGTGGTCATACATCCTTTAACCGGAGTGCGTTGTAAGTTTGGTTATGAAACCAGAAATTCAAAAGGAGATTTGCTCAATACAGGAACAACAGAATTGTTTTTTGCTTCAAAAAAAGATATGAAACCTATGAAATTACCTCTGGAATTCGAAAATAAAATAAAATCATTTATTTCTTGAATATTCGGTCAAAAACATACCGAGGAAGAAGTGATATTCATAACCCGTTGGAAACACCTGTTACCAAGACTGACGGACGCATGGTGAGGTATTTGAAAACCAATACTATCATTGGATTTCACGGGCATAGCATTTACGATGTAGGTAAGTATTTTCTGAATTCCTTATTCCGCGAAAACTTAACCATCAGAGCCAGCAGCTTGAGTTTTAACTTTTTTCTTTCCCTCTTCCCTATTCTCATTTTTTTGCTGACTCTGATTGCATATTTACCCATAAAAGGGCTGAAATCAGGCTTAATTAATGAAATACATTTACTGCTCCCCGAAACTTCATCCAAAGCTCTGTCAGATACAATTTATGAATTGTTAAATCAACAACATTCTACCCTGCTTTCCTTTGGTTTTTTGTTGGCTTTGTACTTCGCCAGCAATGCATATCATACCATGATTAACACCTTTAACAGGCGACTGCCTCAGCGCATCAGACGACATTGGGTGCATAACAGATTACTCGCAATTGGCCTGACCTTTCTCATCACTTTTTATGGTATTCTGACTTTGTTATTTGTCTCAAAATTTTATCAGGCAGAAACCTATATCCATAAGCACCACTGGTTTGCGGAACCTGTTCTCGCATGGATCATGGTATTACTGGAGTATATCGTACTGATGCTTTTTGTACTTATTTCCATATCCAGTGTGTATTATTATGCCCCGGCAACCAAGCACCGTTGGCGCTTTTTCTCAGCCGGCAGCATATTGGCAACTATTTTGAGCATTCTTTCCACCCTGTTGTTTTCCCTTTATGTAAACAATTTTAACAGTTATAATAAAGTCTACGGTTCCATTGGAGCGATCATTGCATTAATGGTACTTATTTATATTAATACTCTGGTAATTCTGGTTGGTTTTGATTTAAATACAAGTATTGAAAAAGCCGCGATGACTGCGAAACTAAGAGAAGGCAGAAAAAATAATAAGGGTTGATTTTATCTCTTTCAGGAAATTTTTTCATTCCAATTTCATCATCTTCTGTGCGGTTTGAAACCTGGTTTCAGCCTTCTGCAAACTATCTGTATATATAGGATTTCCCGGATGTAATCTATATTGATATACAAAATAAAACAATTCTTTTCTCGCATTATTTGCATCCATAATTTTGAATACATATTTTATTCTGGTTTGCGGTAAGCCTGAAATAGACTGTGCCTCTTTCAAAAGTTCATTTCCCTTATTGAAATATACCAAAGAACTGTCGTAGTATTTTTGCATTTCAATTGCATCATTGGCATCTCCGGGATAAAATACTGTTGCTGCATTTGCGGCATTGTCATATCGGCGCAGCACATTTTCAAATTCCGGAAAAAAATTATGTTTAGATTTCACCAATGCAAATACAATTACAAGGACAATAACAGGAATACTTAAATCCAATGCAAATCTCAATCTGGTATTCTCCTTCCTGTTTAACACAAAAGACCAAATGAAGCCACCAAACCAACCGCAGATTAATCCTCCGATATGCGCCCAGTTGTCAATTTCACTTTTAACTCCATTTAATAAGTTCAGACCTACAAATACTCCAAAATATATGAGCAAATTTGTTCTTTCATCTTTTTTCAAAAGTTTGGTAGATGCCAAACCCAAAACAATTCCAAAACAACCAAAGATAGCCCCTGATGCTCCAACACTTAGGATTTCGTCGTGCATGTAAAAACTAAGAGCGGAAGCAAAAATTCCGCAAAGGAGATATGCGATTAAAAACCTTCTTTTTCCCATTAAATTTTCCGCCACCAAACCTCCAATTAACAATCCAAATAAATTCAACACCAAATGCATAATCCCCCCATGCATAAATACATTGGTAAGCAATCTCCAGTATTCCCCCTGAAAAATGCCAAAGGTGTAATTTCCACCCCATTTCAGCAGTTTTTCACCGTCCATTTCGAAGAAACCAAATCCGCCAATTACCATCGCAACAAATACAATGAGATTTAACAGCATCAATCCAAGAGTAACCACCCAGGGCCTTTTGAAGGTGATCATTTCCCACAAATACCTCGCTCTTTCGCGAAATGAATTTCCAATCCACTCGTCTTCTACGGATACCCCATATTGGAGAAAACTGTCGTATACTCCAACCAAATCTGTAGAAGTTCTTGAATCCAAATAACTGATAATTTGATTCTCCAACAGTTTCAAATTCTGTTCATTTTCTTTGGGATGAAAAGCAAAATCCCCGGTAGAATGACTTTCCATCATAAAATGATCACCGGATTGCCGGAAAGTGATGGTTTCATTGTTGGCAGCGCCGGGAATTCCGGTTATAATAGTCCATGTAGTTAAACCCTCTACCTGAGAAATATTCCATTCCAAATGCCTCACAGCAAGGATCATAGCACCAAAAACCTCTTCATGGGGGCGATGTCCGAATTTATCCGTACGATATGCAGCGGCAGAATGCAAATTCATATAACTGTATAAAATGGTTATGCTTCAAAGCAAAAAATAATATTTAATTCCTAATAAAGCAGAAACAAACAAAATTGCCAACCATATGGTCCACTTTTTATCTTTATTTTTAAGTAAATATAATATAAAAAGCACGCTGATAGAAAGGGCGAGAGCATGATAATATGGCAATATGCTGCCACCTCCGGCAAAATGAAGGCGATACAGTTCTCCCATAATCCGAAAAGTAGCTAAAAAGATAACGGTAACAGAAATAGAAAATACGACGTCTAATTTTTTTATTTTGGCGTTCATTTGATGAATATTTTCTCTACCACTATCTGCCCAAATGCACGATTGATGGCATCTATCAGCGATTGACGCCTGTACATCATTTCATTTTTCAGTGGTGCATTATCAAACTTTACATACAAGGTTTTATTCAACATTTTAATTTCGGTGGTATGTTTGGAAATTAATGGACCTGTAATTTCCGCCCAGGCTTGTACCAGTTTTACTTCGGTAATCTTTTGTGTCATTCTGTATTTTTCATACATGGCATCGATTACATCTTTAATGTTCTTTTCTTTTTTCATGCTTTTGCCAGTTTACTATTTTTATAACTGAACGAAAAATATATTGCAATACCAATTGCAAACCATACAAAAAACCATTTCCAGGAAGTGCCGTTCATTCCCGTAAGCAGGTAACTGCACATCAATACTCCGGCTATCGAAATAAAATTCCACTTTTTCAAAAAAGTGAAAACTGAAAGAATGGCAAATTCAAATAAAAACAAATACAAAAGTGCATTCTGCAAATTTTGCCATTTTGATAGTTGAAAAAAGCCTGCGAAATCAAAGTGATAAAATCCAAGCAATCCGATGGTAAGAATAAAGGCAATCGGTATCACCCATGTACCTTTCCATGAAGGCATTTTATATTTGCGTTTTACATTTTCACCCGATTCTTCTTCTCTTTGTTTCAATAAAAGTGTACCTGCACAAACCAAAAGAAATGCAAACAGGGTACCAATGCTGGTAAAATCCACACTAAATCCAGTTGTGAAAAATAACAGTGGAATACCAACTACAAAACCTGTGATAATGGTGGCAAAAGAAGGTGTTCTGTATTTTGGATGTACTTTGGAAAATGATTTTGGCAAGAGGCCATCTCTGCTCATGCTGAGCCAGATACGCGGCTGCCCCAATTGAAAAACCAGTAAAACTCCGGTCAATGCGACAACCGCAGTGGCAGAAATAAAACCACCAAGGCGGTTCATCCCGCGGGACTCAAATATAAAAGCCAACGGGTCCATTACTTTTAATGTGGAATAATGTGTCATACCGGTTAATACAAGCGTTATTAGAATATACAGTACCGTACATATCAGCAAGCTGTAAAACATACCTCTGGGAAGGTCTCTGGCCGGATTTTTACACTCTTCTGCGGTGGTGCTTATTGCGTCAAATCCGATATATGCAAAAAACACAGCGGAAATTCCGGAAATCACACCACCAAAACCATTGGGAAAAACCGGCTTCCAATTGGCAGGTTCAATGTAAAATGCTCCCACACCAATAACCAGAAGGATGATAAATAACTTGAGAGCAACCATTGCATTTCCTACATTTCGGGTTTCTTTTACCCCTCTATATACGAGCCATGTAATGAAAATAGTAACCGCAATAGCAGGTAAATCCAAAATCAATTTAAATCCTGCAAGTTCCGGTGCAGAATACCATGCCATTGCAGCCGGATTATCGGAAATCCTCGGGATTACGGCTTGAGCACTATGGTCTATATTATTTCCCAATGCGAGAAAAGCTTCCTTTGCCGTAGGGTAATTTACCGATAACCAAGCGGGGAATTCCAAATCCCAGTTTGCCAATAATGCATTTAACATGGTACTGAAATAACCGCTCCAACTTTGTGCCACTGCAATATTGCCAATAGAATATTCCAATATAAGCGCCCAACCAATTATCCAAGCAGCAAATTCTCCAAATGTCGCATACGCGTAAGTATAAGCGCTACCTGCAACAGGAATTCTGCTGGCGAATTCGGCATAACAAATTGCGCTGAAAGCGCTTGCAATGGCAGTGATAATAAAGAGAATAACAACACCTGGGCCACCATTATAACAAGCAGCGCCAACAGTGCTAAAAATACCGGCACCAATGATAGCCGCCACGCCCATAGAAGTGAGATCTCTCACACCCAGTACACGTTTCAGTGCATGACCTTCTTCATGTTCGAATTTGGTTTTTCTGCGGGTTAACCGCCTGAGCAAATGACTCATTTTTGGAACTTACGATAATACTACATTCCCTAATATTTTTATCATGCAATCCAATTGGTTCGATTTTTGTTAATTTTGTATAGAGTTTTGAAACGCTTCGCAGGTATATTGTTTTCCATTTGCATGCTCATCAGCAGCGGGTTTGTGCAGTTTGCCGTTCATTTTTGTCCGGAAAACGGGGCCATGCTTTCTGCTGAAGATTGTCAGATGCACCGCAAGGAACAGGTTCATGATTGTTGTAAACCTGTTAAAGCTGAAAAAGCTGCGGATGACAATTGCTGCAATGACCAGTTTTTCTATAGCATCAGCCCAAAATTTGGCTCTGTGGATGTGGCAAAACTGCAAATTCAATGGATGTACATCCTTCCTGTGTCAACCTTGAATCTTCAACCTGATAATGAAAGATTCAATAGCGTTGAAGCGTTTGACATTCAAGGAAAACCGCCATTATTCAACCGGCGATTGCAACAGAATTTCTGTACCTTTCTGATTTAAAATCTCATTTTCAAATGCCTTGGGGCGCTTTTTTGTAATATTCTTACGCTTACAAGGTTATACAAATGACCAAAGAATTACATTTTTTAACGTTTAAAAAGTATTCATAAAAAAAGAAAATGAGAAACAAATTCATCAACGCCATTTTAGCCATTGTTATTATGGTTATCGGCACAGCATATAAACCGCCAACAAAGGCAACCGTATATTTTAAAGTTTCAGGAACCTGTGAAATGTGTAAAGAAAGAATTGAACATGCCCTGGATGTAAAAGGTGTAAAAACCGCCATTTGGAATGTGAAATCCCAACAGGTTATGGTTATTTATAACCCCAGAAAGCTTGAAGAAATACAGTTGCATAATCTGGTAGCCATTGCAGGACATGATACAGAAAAGGTGAAGGCCAGTGAACAGGCCTATGCCGATCTTCCTGAATGCTGCCTTTACCGAAGCGGTGCTAAATGTACAGATCATTAATCATGCTGACCCTTGGCCTGATCCTTTGCGGTCAGGTCCTGGGCCAGAATACCGCCCGTGGAAGGGTGGTTCTGGACAGCAACGGCAAACAATCCGGGATAGTTGGTGTACCCGTTTTTATTACTGAAACCGGAGAACAAACAAAAACCGATACCGGTGGGTATTTTAGTTTTTCCACTTCGGGGAAAAATAAACTTACCCTGGTGGCAAAATTTGCCTCCGGTGATACCAGCATTTTTCTATACGAAACTTTAGGAAATGCTTTCCCCGTGCTCGTAAAATCTGCAGAACAAATGCGGGCAATCCGGATTAAAGTGGAGAAAGCCGGCACCCAAATACAATCTCATGGAATTCGAAAAATTGAAGTACTGAATGAAGGAGAATTTAAGAAAGCAGCATGTTGTACTTTGAGTGAAAGTTTTGAAACCAATAACACCGTGGAAGTAAGCAATGCAGACGGTGTTTCCGGAATTCGACAGGTAGAAATGTTAGGATTGGCAGGTAAATATGTATTAATGACCAGAGATAATATGCCATTTATCCGTGGACTGAATGTTCTTACAGGTCTCAGTCATATACCCGGGCCAATGGTTGGTGGAGTTCATATTGCCAAAGGTGCCGGATCCGTAACCAATGGATATGAAGGTATAACGGGAGGTCTCAATTATGCATTAAAAACAGACCCAAAAGACCCGCGTGTATTTATTAATGGTTATGTAAATTCTCAGGCCAGAAGTGAGGGTAATTTGATACTCAAACAGAATCTGAATAAACGCACTTTCAATCATCTGTATCTGCATTATGGAAATCAGTTTCTGGCGTTTGACAAAGGGAAAGATGGATTCTCTGATTTGCCAATATACAATCGAATTTCAGTTGGTGATCAATTGAATTTTTTTGGAGATAAATTAGAAGGACAATTCGGAATTACTCATGTTCAGGAAAAGCGTGAAGGAGGTGATATCCGCAACTTTAATGGCTCCAATGAAAGTGGTCTTTTTAAATTTAACATGCAGGAAGACCATACGGAAGCCTTTGGAAAAGTGGGAATATTTCTCAATAAATCCGGAACCAAAAGTTTTGGAAATATATTCTATTATAACCGTACTAAAAGTTCGGCAAATTTGAATAATTTATTGGGCAGGACTTACGATGGAACACAAAATACCTGGAGCTATACAGGTTTATATGGAAGTCCGGATAGTGAAAAATGGAGTATTAAAGCAGGTGTAAATATGTTACTGGATTTGGTTGAGGAAAATTACAATGACAGCTTTAAAAGCCAATATAGTCCGGAACGAAAAGAATTAGATGCCGGCGGTTTTGGAGAACTTGTATTTAAGAATGAAAAAATATCTGCAGTATTCGGTGCCCGTGTAGACTGGAATAATTTATACGGAATTTTATTTACGCCTAGATTTCATTTTAAATATGAAATCAGCCAACAACAACAAGTCCATTTCCAAATGGGACTAGGTCGCAGAACTCCCTGGATTTTTGCCGAAAATTTGCCATTATTTATCAGCAACAGAGCACTAATTGTGCCTTCCATGGATAGCAGTTCTGCAGGGGTAAAACGAGCTTATAATTTACCCCAGGAAGTTGCCTGGAACGGTGGAGGCAGTTATACATGGCATATGAACTTCTTGCGCTTCCCATCTACATTTAGTGTGGATGCCTTTTACACGTATTTTTTAAACCAAATGGTAGCAGACCGGGATTCGGACCCAAGTAAAATCGTTCTGGAGAATAAGAGCGGCAATTTTACTTATTTGGCACAGGCAGAGTGGATGTTTAAACTACACAGAAGGCTGGATGTAAAGATGTCTTACCGCTATGTAAATTCACAAATGTATTTTGGAATTGTACGCAGGTTGCAAACGCAACAGTCACCACACCGGGCACTGTTGGTAGTGAATTACAGCACCAGAAATAAATGGTTATTTGATCTGATAACACAGGTTAATAGTCCTAAAAGATTGCCTGTTACGAGTACTTTGCCGGAATTGGCTCAGATGCCATCACAGGGACCATGGTATACGATTTTAAACTTTCAGGTGAGAAAAGAAATTAAGAGCTGGGAGTTCTATACAGGTTGCGAAAACATTTTAAATGTTTTTCAAACCAATCCTGTTTTAAATTATACCGGACCAGGGCGGCAGTATTTTGATGCGGGCTTTGCCTGGGGCCCAACCATGGGTAGAAATTTCGTATTCGGTTTCCGATATTCTTTTAAATAAGCCATGGCAAAATCAGATAATTTTATGCATCAGCACAACCGGATTTATGGGTTTGTGATAAATAAAACAATCTTGCCAGGATTTAAGAATATCAGGTAAATACAATTCTATAATTTTTTGAAAATCCCGGAATTCCTCCTGATCCAAAGGTTGAATTCCGGGAATATTGATACGTAGATTTTCAGAGTGAATACCATTCTGAAACTCTATTTTTATTTTGGAAATGCGATTTTCAAAACCGGCGTATACATGCAATGGAGTGGGATCTTCAAGAAACAGAAAAAGTTTTAATCCATAATAATCAAACAATACAATTCGGTTAGAAACATCCATGGAATAGGTACTATTTTAAATGAATATTTTCATTTTTTATTGAAATGATTCAAAATATAATTGCTTAATAATTCATAAATTTTCGCATATTCTGAATCGTTTTTTAGCATCTGCATGTGTCTTTCAATAGTGGCTATATCGCCTCTTTTAGCTGGTCCCGTCTGGGCTTCATCGGCATGTAGAAATTCCAGTTTTCTTACTGTTTGTTGCATCAATGGCAATAAAACATCTTGTGGAAGTGCAGCTTTTTTGGAGAGATTTTCGGCAATTCCGTACATGGCGTTGGTAAAATTATTTGCGAAAACTGCAGCCAAATGAATGGCCTTTCTTTGATCGGAATCTGCCTCCATACCCCGGGCACCAAATGCTGCAACAATTTCAAAAAGCGCTTCCAGCAACTCCTCGTCGCTGGTTTCAATTAATACAGGAAGTCCAATCCAATTTACACGAATTCCGGTACTGAACGTTTGCAACGGATAAAATACACCGCGATCAGAATTTTTTAATTCATTTATTTCAACGGCACCTGCTGTATGTACCGTATAACATCCCGATTTCAGGAAATAAGATTCTGTTTCAGCAATATGGGAATCCGGAACTGTAATAAACACAATGGAATTTCTTGCCGGCTGATCAGTCCCATATCTGCACCAACGCACGGATGATGGCAGATTTTGAGGTTCTGATCTGGAGTAAATGCCACTAACATGAATTCGATGTTGTTCAAATTCTCTTAAAAGAGAAGATCCTAAATTTCCGTTTCCGCAGATGTAAATATTATTTTTCATGGGGATTTCATGGATCGCAATTGCTTTAACCTGTAAACCACTGCCATCGCAAATCCCAAAACCATAATAATCGTACCCGCCCAAACCAGATTGATCCAGGGAAATACAATGGCCTTTAATACCACATATTTTTTTCTCGGACTTCGCTCAGCAACCAATGTCTGAAATGTTCCGTTTTTTTGATCTGTAAATACACCTCCCATTTTCAGCAATACCCCAATCTCATCAGATTGATCTGTCACGGATTCCTCCTGATTGCTTATGGTATCTCTAAGATACAAAGGATGCAGTGTAGCTGAATCCGTTAGATTTTTTGCCGTTACAGAGAATTTAAGTACCAGATAACTTTTAAATCTATGTTTGGAAACTGAATCCAAACGAAGCATTATTTTTCCTGAATTGGATAGAAATTTCTCACCTCTGGAAATGGTATCATTTTTAAATCCGGCAAAGGGTTCATCCCTGTCCATGCTGCTTTCATGGTTTACATGGGTAAACACATCCTTGTAAATATAATGCCTGGTGGAAGGTTCATTTATCAATCCCATATTGGGATTTTTTTGTGTTTTTGGCCAGAGGGTAAAGCTGTCTTTTATTCCACCATTATCATCTCTTTTAACAAATAAAATATTGAAATAATTGCTGATGGAATCCACTCCTTCTCCCCTTTTGGTTCCTCTGTACATGGCCTCATACCCGTTCAAAACAACCGGCTCCCCCAAGTACAGAATTCTGTTTTCTCTGTTGAATTTAATTCCCGCAGTATTTACCTGGCCATTTCTATCCATTTCATTGGCCATGTCTATGCCTTCTCTGGTACCTGTCAAAACATTTTGATTCACAGAGGACACCAATACTCCAATGAGTAAAATTCCGAAACCGGTATGGGCTGTAGAAGCACCGTATCCCAGCCATGGCATATTTTTCTGTCGGCCGAAATACATGATATTCCCGGTTACCAAAACCACCCCTAAGAACAGGAAAAGAATATATTTGAATTCTTTAATTTCAAATGCAAAAACCAGTATAGCGCCTAATACCAGAGAAATTATTCCGTTTCTGAGGAGAATTCTGAATAAATCTTTTTTAGGTGTTTCCCTATACCGAAACCACTGCCCTATTCCCATCAAAAGCATTACAGGCATTGCCAGCCAAATCTGAACTCTGTTATACGCATCTGCTTTTGGAACTGCAGTATTTCCTGAAAAAACCTTATTAAAAACCGGAATAGATGTAGCTGAAAATACCTGAACCAGAGATAGAATTAAAAACATGGAACCAACGAACATCCATAATTCCCTGCTTGTCCATTTTTCGTCTTCACCTTCTTTAACCGTGCGTTTATAAAGCAATAATAATATAGCTCCCATTAAAGAAAAGAACAAAACAATATTGGTATAATGGAGAAATCCATCCAGAGATTTTTGAGTTTCCGGATTAAAAACAAACGCCATAAATATCAGTAACGTGATCCATCCAAAAAAAGCACCAATTACAATATTTCTGGCTTTTTGCTTTGCAATCACAACCAACAAACTGATCAATAAAAACAGAAACAAAAACAGCAATAATTGTCCGCTCAATTTTAAATCCGTAAATGAATGTACACTGGTTTCACCCAATATTCCGCTTCGGGTTAAAAAGGTGGCATATAATACCAGCCAAAAACTCAGTTGAATCAATAAATGTGCTGCAAATAAATGTCTTCCTGTACTTCTGGTTATCAGCAGCATATGTGCACCGGAAGCCATTATTAACCAGGGCATTAAACTTGCGTTTTCCACCGGATCCCAGGCCCAGTATCCTCCAAAAGTCAAACTTTCATAAGCCCAAAATCCGCCCATAATAATTCCACCACCAAGTATTCCCACACCTACCAAACTCCACACCATTGCATGGTTTACCCATTGTCTGTCTTTACGCATCCACAGTCCTGCAACGCTATATGCAAAAGGAACCAACGTGGAAGCAAATCCCAGGAATAAGGTTGGTGGATGTATCACCATCCAATAATTCTGCAGAAGGGGATTTAATCCGTTGCCATCGGTAATCATTTTGAGGTACATCGCTTTACCACTCGCCATGGGAATTCCTGCTAAAATTTCTGGCTTTTGAATGCGCAACAGATCAAATGGATTGCTTCCAATATGTGTTCCAGAATCGTTTAATTTTAAACCTATCAGCATGGTTGCCAATGCGACCTGAGCCAGACAAATTATGGCCATTACCGGACTTTCCCATTCGCCTGCTGTTTTAGCTACGATTATTCCCAACACAGCATTCCAGAACATCCAAAGCAAAAAGCTTCCTTCCTGACCTTCCCAAAAACAGGAAATCATGTAATAAACGGGAAGCGAATTGCTACTATGTCTCCATGCATAATAATATTCATATTTATGCAGAAAAATAATGCTGAAAAGAAGAACAAAAATGGAAACAACAGAGAATGCCTGTATATAGAAAATTTTGCGTCCCAGATTCCGAAACTCTTCGGTTTTTTTGTTAGCTGATTGGAAATAAAACCAACCTGAAGTAAGCGCTGCAATGAGCGCCATAACAACCATAACATTTCCGAGGTTGCCTATCCAAAGACTTTCGTTTAAAAATTTAACCGATTCCAAAAAAGAAACTATTTATTAAGTACGTCATCTGTTTATTTTACCGGTGCATCCTCATATTTACTCGGACATTTCATGCTAATTTCCGTTGCCTGAAAATAATCCCCCTGAGAATGACCAACCAGCATTACTCTTTCACTGCGTTCCATATCCTGTGGTTTTGGGTGGTTGTAAACTACCTTTTTGGTATTGCCCAAAGTATCCTTTGCAAAAAACACCAATCTGTTTGCATCCTTTTCTGCGTTATACTCCATGGGTTTGCTTTTATCCAACATACATACCACATGAAAATCTTTACCTGGACTTTCCACCGCCATTTTATCGGCTTCGGGAAAGCTTACATATTTGGTGGTGTTTCCATATAAGGAAACTACGGCTGCAACGCCAAGTCCCGCTATAATTAATAATACAATATGAAGTGGTTTCATCCTTTTTCTGCGTTATTTTTTTCGAGTTTTTGAAGGCGTCTGTCCATGCGGAACAAAAAGAAAACGATGCCGCAAAAAATAATACTCAACACCAATATTACTACGTTAAATTTTGCATTTCCACGTATAATTTCTCCACTACCTGCAAGGGTTTGAGAAGAAGCGATCAGGCATAAAACAAGATAGACAAATGCAATTATTTTTTTCATGATTCCGATTCTGTTCTTTGTAATTCTAATTTTTTATAGCGGTATAAAAGACTTGCCATCCAGCAATACATTAAAATACCACCAATTACGGCAGGATAAAACAACATACGCATGGTATTATCCATATCGTATTGTTTAAATGTAACTGTACCGCCCGCACCCGGATGTAAACTATCGCCTGAAATTCTTGGCATGATAGCTATCAATGCAAGAAAAACTGGATAGATAAACAAGTTATATACTGCGCTCACTCTGGCTTTTTGATGTTCATCGCGAATTCCGCTTCTCAGTAAAAAATATGCCAAATACATGAGCATACCTATTGCAACTCCATTCAATTTTGGATCTCGCGGCCAAAAGGAATCCCAGGTGGCGCGGGCCCAAACAGCACCGGTGGCGCAACCTAAAAAACCAATGAGCAATGCAACCCGGATAAGGGAATCGCTTCTTAAATCCATATCCAGATTCCCGTTGCGCAAATATCTGATGCTGTAAACTGCTGCAAGGGCGAGTATAAATATCATGGAAAACCAAAGTGGAACATGAAAAAACAGGTTGCGGATACTCTCGTTTAAAATGGGTCTGTTTGGAAATCCTTTTAGCATATCCGGATCCGCTTGTATGGTCTTAGCTTCCAAAATATCAGACTTCCCAATTCCGGAATCAGAGGATCCGGAATACACAAAGACAGCGTCTGGAAAGGCCATCCACTGGTCATTGCCTTTTACATAAACCGTAAATGTTTCACCTTCTCCTGAATTACTTCCCAAAGTTGCCAAAAAATCTGCCCTTATGGTTCCTTCAGGGTTCCATTTATTGGAAACAGCGCGTACTACGCGATTTTTATTTTTTATAATGACATCCTGAATTTTGAAATTCTCCCCAAAATTATACATGTCAATGTCCAGTTCAAATGGACTTCCGGATTTTATACTTTCAGGTGAAGCAACCAGTCTAACACCGGTTATACCGGTCTTGAGCGGTATCAACATACCACCTATCATTACTGCTGCGGTAAGAAACACTCCCAACCACTTCCACCAGTTTTTTCTCATTCTAGGTTCCGCGAATTTACGTCTGATTTATCTAATTTTTGCACCAATTGCGGGCTATAAACGGCCTGCATCGTTGAAGTGCTCTGAAAAACGGTTAATCAACGCTGATTCCCGATTTTCTTCGTTTAATTTCTGTTTCAATTAAACGTCTTTCTCTACCCATTTGCCCTGCTACACTACTATTTTCCCTGGCCCTGCGTGTGAGATATGGAATTACAGCTGTAACCGGTCCATAAGGAACATATTTTGCAACGTTATATCCTGTGTCAGAAAGGTTAAAGCTTATATGGTCGCTCATTCCCAGCAATTGGCTAAAGTAAATTCGCGGATCTGATGGTGCAATTCCTTTCTGCGCCATCAATCTGGTAAGGTATAAAGAACTTTCCTCATTGTGCGTTCCGGCACAAATACTCACCTTTTCAATATGCTCCACGCAAAATGCAAGCGCCAGGTCATAATCCCTGTCGCAACTCACTTTATCCGGTTGAATGGGACTGGGATAATTCATTTCCATTGCGCGTTCCCTCTCTTTTTCCATATAAGCGCCGCGAACCAATTTAAATCCATGAAAATAATTTCCGGATTCTACTTGTTTCTTTAAATACGCAAGCCTGTCGTGGCGGTACATTTGCAAAGTATTATAAACAATTGCACTTTTTCCATTAAACCTTGCCATCATTTCCTCTGTTAAAGCATCAATTGCGGGTTGTATCCAACTTTCTTCCGCATCAATAAAGAGTTTAACCTGATGGTCATAAGCGCTTTTACATATTTGCTCAAATCGCTGCCTGCTGCGCTGCCATTCTGCATTTTCCGCATCGGTTAAATTTGCATTTGCGCTCACTTTTTCCAGCAAGGCAATACGAATAATTCCGGTGGTTTTAAAAACAGAAAAAGGTACGCGTATGTCTTTCGAGGCAACTTCAATGGTTTTTAAAATTTCGGCACAGGTATGTTCAAATACGGTTTCCGTTTCTTCTCCTTCCACCGAATAATCCAGAATAGTGCCGATATGGGATTCGCTTAAATGCGATATTGCAGTTGCTGATTCTTCAATGGTTTCACCACCGCAAAATTGGGCAAAAATGGTATTTTTAATGATGCTTTTCATGCCCAAAGCCACAGCAGTTCTGGCTAAAAAGGGTCCTATTTTCAATAGAAAAGGAAAATCAAAAGACTTAAAAAGTAATAGTGCTTTTTTTAGGGAACGTGTAGATTGGTGTTTGAAAGCTATTGCTGAATTTCCAAAATTCAATGTTTCCGGGTTTGACATGAACGGCGCAAATATACTATCAGGTTAACTCTCAAAATTCTATTTTAATCACTTTTATCGGTGACTTTATTTTGAATTTTATTTGTATATCTGGATTACCGCATTCCCACTATGCTGGTGGTAAATCATAAATCCCAATAAAAGCCATATTTTCGATGTTTTTCAGTAAATAGTTATACCACCTGAATTCCATCCGTTCTTTAAAGGACAAAAAAATCGCATATTTCATTTTTCGTTATCCGCTATAGCCTGGACCAATGAAAGCACATGAGCACTTTTTATATACTATTTTGAAATCAAATGTGCACGACAATTGTTATTTTTACAGAAATTACCCCATGGAAGTATATTATGATACTGTAAGTGTTGCCATAGCCGAATTTGAGCAATCCGGCTTTGAGGCTGAATTTCAAATAGTTAACGACAGCGTATGTATTGGCGAGGAATGTTGGCTTCCCGAAATGGTAAAAATTGTTAGAATCGGTCGTTATGAAGGCAATTCAGATCCCGGAGATGAAGCAGTTATCTACGCACTGGAAACCAACGATGGCAGAAAAGGCTGGCTTCTGAGCAGTTTTGGCCCTTACGCCGATGGCGATGTTAACGATGTTTTGGAGAAAATTCGAATATCAAGGTAAACGCAATCCCAATTTGCGGATGACTTCTTCCAGATCCGGATTTTTTTTGATCATATAATCTAATTTTTCCTTGTCTGTGTAAGGTCTGCGTTCCTGTTCCTTAACCTCTCCTGCCACTATTCTCAAACTGGTAAGTTTACCACCTGAAATATCCGTGATAAATCGGTTGAAGGGAAATCTAACAGCCTCTAAAACCTCCATTTTCGATGCCGCAATAGTTACAACTACTTCATTTCCTTCTCTCACCGGGCGCATCATTTTCATCAAACTTGCAGTTTTCACAGACTGGGTTTCTACAAATTGATTCCACCAGGAAATCAACTCGCTTTCACCAACACTATTTGCCCATTCGGAATTGGTTTCTGAAAGCACTGCATTTTCAGGAGGTTCATTTAATCCCAATTCACCCTGTGTATCGGAATTCTCGGGATTATCTTCAGAATTGGAAATTTCTTCTTTTACAGGATTTATTCCTTTTGCATCTTCGCCACCGGCGTTTTTACCGGCTTCGTCATTGTCTTTTTTTCTGGAATCTTCTCTTTGTTGTTTGAATGCTTCAAACCCGGAAAGTCCAACTCTGGTATTTTCGAGTTTTTCTATATGTACAGGAGCTGCCGGGGCATTGGAATGTTTAATTTCCGCGGCTACAGGCGGAGATTTTTTCAGTTCAGAAATTTTTTTTTTAATTCCTCGATATCTCCGATTCCAGTTAGGTAACTGTTTAAATGAGCCAGCTTCATGAGACATAATTCCACCAATAAACGTGGATTCCGCGAAGCTTTGTATCGCTCATCACATTCGTTTACCATGTTTAGTGCATTGAGTATAAACGAAAATGAAAGGGAAGCGGATTGTTGTTTGTATTTTTCAATGAATGCACCGCCCACTTCCAGCAAAATTTCTGTTTTTACATCTTTGCATACTGCCAGATTTCGCAAATGTTCCGCGAGCCCGCCTATGAAAGAACTGCCATCAAATCCCTTGCGGATAATATCGTCAAAAATGATCAGACATTTGGCTACATCTCCATTTCTGATATTGTCCAGAATTTCAAAAAATGTTTCGTGATCCAGTACATTTAGAATTTCAACCGCTTTTTCATACGTGAGATTGCCCTCGGTAAAACTCACCAGCTGATCGAATATGCTCAACGCGTCCCTTAAGCCCCCATCTGCTTTTCTCGAAATCAAATGCAATGCATTTTCATCTGCTTCAACCCCTTCTTTATTCGCAATTTCCCTCAGGTGGCTTACCATATCCTTTACTTCAATACGGTTAAAATTAAACACCTGACATCGGCTGAGAATGGTTGGCAGAATTTTGTGCTTTTCCGTGGTAGCCAGAATAAAAATGGCGTATGGAGGAGGTTCTTCCAGTGTTTTCAGAAATGCATTGAATGCTGAGGTACTCAGCATATGCACCTCATCAATAATATACACTTTGTATTTTCCAACCTGTGGTGGAATTCGCACCTGATCAATTAAATGGCGTATATCATCTACGCTGTTGTTGCTGGCTGCATCCAGTTCAAAAATATTGAATGCAAAATCCTGATTGGGATCCACACCTTCTTCCCTGCTATTGATTACTTTGGCAAGGATTCTGGCGCAGGTGGTTTTCCCTACTCCTCTTGGACCGGTAAATAAAAATGCCTGTGCAAGTTTGTTGGATTCAATTTCATGCATCAGCGTTTCCGCAACATGCTTCTGACCCACTACCGTATCAAAAGTAGTTGGTCTGTATTTGCGTGCTGAAACAATGAAATTATCCATTACGGGCTGCAAATTAAATCCGTGTTAGACCTGCTGGCAAGAAATGTGAATAAAAGTTAAAGACAAAAAAAAATGCCCGAGAATTCAGGCATTTTCTTGTAGAAATTAAAATAATTTTTATGCTTCTGATTTTTTCATCCCCAGAACAAGCGCTGCGGCCCCCATTCCAATAGCGCACCAGGCGCCGTTGGCAATACCGCCGGTAATCACTTTCATTGCGTCATCGGCTTCTTTGCCATCAATGAAAATCATTGCCAACCCCCATAGCAATCCAATAATAAATCCATTGAGCAATCCTTTCATCAATGTGGTTGTTCCCATTGAATTTGCCAGCCATGCAATTAAGGCGCCTATAAAAACGTGCCCTAAAGCAATCATGCCCATACTCATGCCTTCAGATTCGGATTTCAGAATGATTCCCCAGATTAACCATCCGCCCAGAAACATAGCAACCATGGCTACGATTGCAGCTAATAATAGTCTTGTATTCATGTTATTTTTGAATTGGTGAATCTCGAAAATACCAAATAAGGTCTATTTTAAAAGTAAATACACGATATAGAAACCAACGGGATATACACAATTGCACATACTGTACTCATAACTTATTGAATACAAGCATTTTGAAAATAAGGACAGTTTGTTTTAATTGCTGCCAGAAGGGATTATTTTTGAAAAATGAAAACACTAATTCTGGGTTTTTTGGCTATCGCCATGTTATTTGTTGCAACATCTTGCGGAAATTATGTGTACAGGCACACTGCATTGCGAACTCCGATGCTCGAGAAAAAAAATGACATCAATGCCCAAATTAATGTTGCTGGCGCAGGAACTGAGTTTTATGGGGCATGGTCGCCAATCAATAACCTGGCATTTTCAGTGGGATATGCAGTAGCTGCAGATACTTCCGGAGGTGAAACCAGAAGACATGAAGACTTGGAATTCTGTGTGATTCCCTACTATGCTGATAAAATCTTACGATTGGAAATGCCCATGGGATATGCGATGAAAAACACCAATATGCCATATGGAGATTATGCGAGAATGTTTTTCCAGCCTTCTGTCGGTGCCTCATGGGATGTTTTTGACATCGCCTTTATTACCCGTTATACCTATATTCAGTATGCCTATAGTCCTTATAAAACAGACAATCGTTTTGAGGGAGGACTCATGATGAGGGCAGGGTATAAATATGTAAAAGTCATGCTTCAATTTACCATTTCCGATGGTAGCAGAAATTCACAAATGGTAGATTATTGGCCATTTCATATTGGTTTTGGTTTGAATTTCAAATTCAATACTTCCGACCTAAGTCGCAATAAACCTGTGAATTAGAAATTTTCTTATAAAATATTCTTACTACCAACTTTAAATGATGCACTCAGTTTTTGGGTTTCGCCATTTTCTCGTTTAAATTATCTTAATTCGCAACACGATTATGCATATAGGGGAGCGGCTATTTGATTTTAATCTGAAAAGTACCTCCGGTGAATTCGTATCTAATTATGATTTCGCCGACAAGTATTCTTTCTTAATTGTTGTCACCTGCAACCATTGTAAATATTCACGGGCGTACTGGAACAGACTGAAAAAACTCATGGCGGATTATGAAGAAGACAATCTGGGAATTATTGCCATTTGCGGTAATGACGCAAAAGCATATCCACAGGATAGTTTCGAAGAAATGGTTCAGGCCGCAAAAACGCTAAAATTGCCATTCCCATATTTGCACGATCCGGATCAGAGTGTGATGCTCAAATTAGGAGCTTTAAGAACTCCTGAAGTCTTTTTATTCAATAGCCAAAGAGAACTGGTTTATAAAGGAGCTATTGATGACAATTGGGAAAACGAAAATGCTGTAATGAGTGTTCATCTGCTGGATGCAATTGAATATTCTTTGGACGGTTTAGAAGTAGATTATCCGGAAGTTCCGGCAGTTGGTTGCACGATAAAATGGTTACCGGGCAATGAACCCGCTGTAAGCGAATGAAGAAAGTAGTTTTGATTACCGGCGCCAGCAGCGGAATAGGTAGGTCACTGGCGCTACAAGCTGCAAAAAAAGGATACGATCTCGCCATTATTGCACGCAATGAAAACAATTTAAATGCCGTAGCTGCAGCATGCAGAGCTTTAGGCGCCAAAGTTAGTGTTACAGTTGGTGACGTTTCCATTTATTCGGATTGTGAAAGGTTTATTCAAACTGCACTACATGAATTTGGTGCTTTTCACATTTTAATAAACAATGCAGGCTTGAGCATGCGTGCCGTTTTTAGTGAAACGGATATTAAAGTAATTGAAACATTGATGGCGGTGAATTTTTGGGGAACTATTTATTGTACCCGGTTGGCTATGGAAGAATTATTAAAACACAATGGTTCAGTTGTTGGAATTTCTTCGGTTGCAGGATTTAAAGGCTTGCCGGGCAGAACCGGTTATAGTGCCTCTAAATTTGCAATGAATGGTTTTTTGGAAAGTTTACGAACGGAAAATTTACATACCGGCCTGCATGTGTTAATTGCCAGTCCGGGATATACCAAAAGTAATATCCGAAAGACTGCATTAAATGCGCATGGAGAAGCTCAGGAAGAAACACCACTGCATGAAGACAAACTGATGCACCCCGATGTAGTTGCCAGATTAATCTGGAAGGCAATTGAAAAAAGAAGGAAATATTTGATCATGACTCCGTTGGGCAAGGCATTTCTTTTCGTAAATAAAATATGGCCCAGACTGGCAGATTACCTCGCTTTCAACTTTATTCGTAAAGAACCCGGATCCCCATTTCATTAAGTTGAATTCCAATTAACATTTGTTATAATTTTGGGTAGCTAACAGAAGCTATTATTATTGCATATAATATGGATACACATATCGAAAATCTGATGCCCAAACCCGATCCTTTGAAATTCATCAAAGTACTTACTATACTTACTTTTATTGGATGTGCTTATGTGGGCTACAACTCCTTTCAGGGATATTTCAATTCTGAGAAGTTGCTCAGCGACATGGAAAAGGGAATGATGAAAATGGAAGATGCCGGACAAGGAGGTATGTTCATGAATGCAATGAAAGAAACATATCAGGCAATGAAAATCAGAGATGAAAACAAAACCCTGTTTTTTATTGTAGAAATGTTGGGGATAGGACTCTGTTTGTATGGAGCCATTATGATGCGGCAAGCAAAAGCACTCGGGTATTATCTCTGGATGACAGGGGAAATAGTACCCATTTTACTCACCTTCATTTTAATTGGAGGCCCGGCATTTAATATTATGTTTTATTTTGGAATGATAATCCCATTCGCATTTATCATTATGTATACCACGCAATTGAAAAAATTGCAATAGCATTTTCATGCAATTTAATTTACAAGAAATCATTACTGTAACATTTACCCTGTTTGCGGTAATTGATATGTTGGGATCAGTACCCGTTGTTGTTTCCCTTAAAAAGAAAATTCCGAATATCAGCAGTTGGAAAGTTACACTTGCCTCTGCAGTATTTATGGTTACTTTTTTATTTGCGGGTGAGTATTTTTTGCATTTTCTGGGTCTGGACAAACAATCCTTTGCACTTGCGGGGAGTATTGTAATGTTTATACTCGGTCTTGAAATGGTTTTGGGTATTGATATTTTTCGCACAGATCCCAATGTTCCCAGTGGTAGTGTAGTTCCCATTGCTTTTCCGATTATCGCCGGTTCCGGAACACTTACAACAATTTTATCCTTAAAAGCAATCTATTCCGAAATGGAAATTCTTGCAGGAATTATCATCAATTTGGTTGTAATTTATATAGTAATGGCGTCCACCGGATTTCTGGAAAGGAAGATTGGACAAAGCGGAATGCTCACCATCAGAAAGTTTTTTGGAATTATATTATTGGCAATTGCAGTGAAAATATTTAAAGCGAATATTTAGCAATTTTATATGCTAAGAAATTTAATTTTCATATCATTCATCACATTATTCACAGTATTTGATGCCTCTGCGCAGAAAATAGATGGCACTTATCTATTCGACAAGGATTCATTTGTGATGCGTAAACTACCTCATTATATACCTGTTTTTCACTGCAGAGAGAAATGCCAAGGGGGATTGTGTATAATCGAGGGCAAAAATGATCGTGGTTTATACATTGAAGGAATCATTGATACCAATGGAATCATACTTTTGGAACCTAAGGAAGTGTCATACGATCTTATTGGTACACCAAATAATGTGTATGTAAAGTATAGCAATCATGTTTATCATGAAGATCATGAATACGATATTGTCATTTTCAACAAAAACTTGGATACTTTACTTATTCTAAAAGATAACTTTCCAAGGTATATATCTACTCAAAAATATGGAGAATTGTTTTTTATACCAGAAAAGACAATTTCAAAATATCAAATTCAAGGGACATTTTTATCCATCAAAGACACAGTTGTAACCACCATCTATGGAAATGAAGTTTTTTATACCTATAAACCATTTAATAAGTATAAACCATATAATAAGAACTACTATTTTCCTCAAAATCTACTAGTCAGAAAAAATAACGATGGATCGTTGCTGTTTCTCAATATGAATTTGGATACGATATTTCAGAACAAGCGTATAGTTGAATTACTGCCAACCCTTGACGCTCATTTCATTGAAAAAAAAGATGGACATTTTGAACTTTCCTCATGCTTGGATCCAAATTTTGTATTAGATACTTTTACTTCATTTAAAATAAAAAGTTATGAGAATACAATGGTTACTATCAATAAGGATAAAGTAGGAGCATATTTAGTAAAATGGACAGGTAAATATCCTCATAACGGAAGCTACAAAGAACATCCGTTATTAATTTCTATCCCATGTACGTTTGATAGTATACAATATTATGTAGAAAATTATGATGATTACTTTAATGTCTTTAAAAAAGATAGTGTATTTACATATTTTATCAATGGGATAGGCGAGCCTCCTAATTATGAAATGCCTTGGTTATATGCTAATATCATACGTAAAGATGGATCTTACAAGCAAATTGGGGTTTTGAATCAATGGCTCAGTGATATTGAATATAATAACAAAACAAGAACCAAGAACGAAAGAAAAAAATAATTAGCAACAACACTCTTAGGTCACAGTAAATGGCTATCGGTGGTTAGTCTGTAGTCAGTAACAGAAGATCGTTGAGATGAGCTGAAAGGTCCGGATGTTAATCGTCAGTAAGCCTGAAATAAATTCGTAAAAATAGTGTACAAGCATTTTAATTACGGTATATTTTCATCAGGTGTTTAGCGATATGGTTTCGCTCTATTTCTTTTAATATTTCGGGATTTGAAGATTTGAGAAAAATACTGTGCTCGGATTGTGTGAGTCTCAAAAGCGCATCTGCCATTTCCCGAAATTTATTGGGATGAAAATAAAATGCCGCATCTCCCGCCAATTCTCTGAAAACGGGAATATCGGAAACTGCCATTGGCAAGCCACAAACCGCGGCCTCCGCCAGTGGAATTCCAAAACCTTCAAATAAAGACGGATAAACAAATGCAGAGGCATGCTTCATCAAATGCATCAAATCTCGGGTTTCCGGATCTGTAATTACCCGAATTCGGGTCCCTAATTTTTCATGATCCACGAATTTTTTCACCTCATCCAATGTATTTCCGCTCGCTCCTACCAAATACAAATTCCAGTCGCATAAATTCTGAATCGCGGCAAATGCTTCAATTAAAGTTCCATGATTTTTTCTGTGTGAGAAACCCGAAACATAAATAAAATAAGGGCTTTCCTCCAATGATTTTTTAGGAATAGTATCATAAAATATTTGCTGAACCGGCTGGTAAACCACTTCGCATTTGCCGGAAAAGGAAGGATAATAATTCTGAATATCTGCGGCAGTTGCATGGCTGGTAGCCACTACAACATCCGCATTTCGCAAAGCATTTTTTGTTTTCCAGTTGTAAATCAAACGGTCGGTTAGGGGATAAAATCCGGGATACCTTTTAAAGATCACATCGTGAATGGTTACTACAGAGCGAATTCCGTATTTCTTTAGCCCCGTTGGCAATTCATTACTCAATCCATGAAACACATCAATCTTTTGCGCTGCAGCAGTTTTTGCCATTCCAAAAACCCGCCAGAATAATCCTTTTTTTTTCGGTGTAAAAACACTGAGATTTTTGAATTCGACGAAAGGCTTATTTTCAGTTTCACTGAATAATACAAATTCATCATCCGGAAATTGCGCAGCTAAGGCATGAACTATTTCCCGACTGTAATTTCCTAGGCCAGTTTTGTTGTTAAAATATCTTTTGCCATCAAAACCGACGCGCATCACACAGAAACATTAAAATCACGCAGGGCATCATTCAATGAAGTTTTGGTATCCGTAGAAGGTTTGCGTTTGCCAATAATGAGTGCGCAGGGTACATAGAATTCACCACCGGTAAAAGCTTTTTTCATACTTCCTGGAATTACCACACTTTGCGGGGGGATATAACCTCTGGGAAGTTCATTTCCGGTTTCTGCATCCATAATTTTGGTACTCATGGTAAGAGTAACTCCTGCACCCAATACAGCCTGTTTTCCAACCCTTACTCCTTCCACCACAATGCAGCGGGAACCAACAAAACAATCATCTTCAATGATTACAGGTGCAGCCTGAACGGGCTCTAAAACGCCACCAATTCCTACCCCACCGCTCAAATGAACATTTTTCCCAATTTGTGCGCAGCTTCCAACCGTTGCCCATGTATCCACCATGGTGCCTGAATCCACATAAGCGCCAATATTTACATAAGAAGGCATTAGTATCACGCCCGGGGCAATAAAAGCACCATAGCGTGCAACGGCATGCGGTACTACGCGAATTCCGAGTTGCTCATAACCTGATTTCAATCTCATTTTATCATAAAACTCCATGGGCCCCGCATTGCTGGTGCTCATTTGTCTGGTTGGGAAATATAGAATTACAGCTTGTTTTACCCAATCATTCACTTTCCAGGCATCGCCTTCCGGTTGGGCAGTTCGCAAACGCCCTTTATCCACCTCTTCTATCACCCATTCGATGCAATCGAGGGTTTCTTTTTCCTTCAATAACTCCCGGTTTTCCCAGGCTGCGCGTATGATTGCTTCTTCTTTTTGCATTCTCTGAAATTGGTGGCAAATTTGCAGTGCGTATTCCGTAGAAAAAAATGAAGATACAATTTATTGGCCTATCCCTTTTGCTGGGGCTCGGCAGCAATCTGCTCACCGCCCAGGATAGCTTGCTCAGCATTGAAGACTGTTTTAACCCAAAACTATATCCAACTTCACTGAAAGCAGTGCAATGGATTCCCAACAGCCATAAATTCAGTCAGGTGAAAGGCGAAGCACTGGTAGCCACAGATCCCTACTCCAAAAAGGATGATACTATTTTTACCCTGTCAAAACTCAACGCTTCTCTGGCAGTGGATAATGCAAGTTTAAAAGCAATTCCAATGGTGACATGGAAAGACTATAACAGTCTTTGGTTTATTGCCGGCAATAAAATGTTTGTCTATACACTTTCCAGCCAAACATCTATTTTAAAAAGGCAATTACCAGAGAGCAATGATGCTATGGAAATTTCTCCGGAATCCATGAATGTGGCTGCGGTGGTGAAAGACAATCTTGAAATAATTTCTGCATATGGCAGAAAAAAAATAACCGAAGATGGAGGTTCAGGAATTGTTTATGGTCAGGCTGTTCATCGCAATGAATTTGGAATTAACGGCGGTCTTTTCTGGAATAAAGATGGCACCAAACTCGCATTTTACAGAATGGATGAAAAAAGAGTAACGGATTACCCCATTTACAATTTGAGCACACGACCTGCATCGGATTATAAAATAAAATATCCCATGGCCGGAGATAGCAGCCACACTGTTACGGTTGGAATTTATAATACTTATACCGAGGAATTAAAATATTTAAATACGGAAGGGCCGTATGACCAATATCTAACCAATATCACCTGGAGTCCTGATGGATTATATGTTTACATTGCCTGGGTAAACCGCGAACAAAACTGGATGCAGTTGCGCAAATACAATGCTTCCACCGGTGAACTGGAAAAAGTTTTATTGGATGAAAAACATGAAAAATATGTGGAACCGGAACATGGTCCGATTTTTTTACCTGAAAGCAATTCAGATTTCATCTGGTTTAGCGAAAGAGACGGGTTTGATCATATGTATTTGTATCAAGGCGGCAAACTGAACAGACAACTCACCACCGGAAATTGGGAGGTAACCAAATTTATTGGATTCGACAAAGAGGCAAATGGTTTCTATTTTGAGGGAACCAAAGAAAGTCCTTTGGAGAGACATGTTTATTATTTAAAATTAAAAGACAAAGAACCCAGGTATAAAAAAATTACCTCAGGTGCCGGAACCCACAATGTGAGTCTGAATAATTTCAGTGGTTTATATATGGATATGATGACCAGCAGAAAAGAACCGAGAAAATATACCGTTTATAAAACTGATGGAACCATAATTAATGAAATTTTTAAATCTCCGAATCCGCTAGAAAGTTTTTCACTGGGAGAAATAAAAATTGAACCTATTTTGGCGAATGGTGTTGCGCTTTATACCAGAACATTTTTGCCCTATGATTTTGATGTAAACAAAAAATATCCGGTAGTGGTATATGTTTACGGAGGACCACACGCACAAATGATTACTGAGAGCTGGCTTGGAGGTGCAAATTTGTGGTTTCATTATATGGCCCAAAACGGATATATCGTTTATACTGTTGACAACAGGGGTTCCTCGCATAAAGGACTACAATTTGAAAATGCTGTACACAGACAATTGGGAACAGTAGAAATGAGCGATCAAATTGCAGCATTAGATTATTTGAAAAAATTCCCATACGTGGATAGCAACAGAATAGGAATACACGGTTGGAGTTTTGGTGGATTCATGACTACTTCACTTATGACCCGCACTCCGGGTATTTATAAAGTTGGTGTTGCCGGTGGACCTGTTATCGATTGGAAATATTACGAAATTATGTACACCGAAAGGTATATGGATAAACCACAGGAAAACCCGGAAGGATATGCTGCTGCAAGTTTGTTGAAATATGCAGGAAACCTGCAGGGAAGACTGCTAATGATTCATGGAACGGATGATGATGTTGTGGTTTGGCAACACAGCATGTTGTATATAAAAGAAATGGTAAAAAACCGGAATGCCAATCTGGATTATTATGTCTATCCCGGACATAAACACAATGTTATTGGCCCGGACCGGGTGCATTTGTATAAAAAAATCAGCCAATACTTTTTTGATTATCTTTAAAATACATGTCCATCGTCAAAATCATTGAATGCCCCAGGGACGCCATGCAAGGTGTAGAACACCATATTCCGGTTCCTGAGAAAGTGCATTATATGAAACTTTTGCTGCAGTGTGGTTTTGACACTTTGGACTGTGGTTCATTTGTAAATCCCGGTGCGGTACCACAAATGGCAGACACTGCCGAAGTACTGGATTCGATAACGGAAGAAAAAGGGAATACCAAATTACTGGTAATAGTAGCAAATGAAAGAGGTGCTCGAGAAGCTTCTGTTTTTGAAGGAATTGATTATTTGGGATTCCCGTTTTCCATTAATGAAACCTTTCAGTTACGCAATGCGAACAGTACGATAAATGAAGCTTTTAACCGCCTGAGCAGAATTCAGGAAATTGCAGTACAATCCGGGAAAAAAACCGTTGCCTATCTAAGTATGGCATTTGGCAATCCCTATGGTGAAAAGTATGACAGAGAAGATATTTTTAAGTGGACGGAAAAATTCAAATCTATTGGAATTGATATTATCAGTCTAGCAGATACAGTTGGAAGTGCAAAAACTGAAGATGTTACATATTTATATAATAATCTCGTAAAACAACATCCTGATATTGAATTTGGTGCGCATTTTCATGCGCATGCGGATGCATGGATGCCAAAAATATCCGCTGCTTTTGATGCTGGTTGTCGCAGATTTGATGGCGCTCTCAAAGGCTACGGAGGCTGTCCGTTTGCATCAGATAAATTAACCGGAAATATTCCTACTGAAGGGTTGGTTTCATGGTTGGAATCTATGCAAATGAACAGTATCCACCACGCAGAATTACAGAAAAGTTTGGAATTTGCATCCCATATTTTTCAGGAATAATTACTTCAAAATAATATATTTACTACCTAAAACACCCGTTGGGAATTCAGTACGTATAAAATATATTCCATTGCTCAAAGTTGATAAATCCAACATCCATTCATCTTTTTGTACTAATGGGTTCATCTCATAAATCTGGTTGCCATCCCTATCGAATACCTTTACGGATTGAATGGTAGAATTACTCAATTTTAAATTTAAAATGCCCTTTCCGGGATTGGGGAAAAGTGTCAACTCTGTACTTTTAAATTCGTTTTTTATCGGATTATCTATCACCAGAGATGTAGCAACATTTGTGGCCACAGGATCCTGAAAATCAAAATAAATATGAGCCTGGTTGGCAATGGTATTTCCTACTTTTAAATCAGAACTCAACCCGGAAAGAAACTGGATATATCCGCTACTACCTGCATCTCCTGCAACACTTTTTGGAGCCAGCATAATATTTTTAAAGCCCCAAACTATAGCATGATCCCGAACCTTGAATGACACCTGATAATTATTTTTATGGCTGTAATCCGTTATCTGTATATATTGCATTGGTAGTGTTGCGCTGATGGTATCCACTACATGAATATTTACGGCACTATCGCTACCCAGATTTTGAAATTGAATAAAGTAACTGAGATTTTTATCTGAAGCATAAATCTTCATTTTATCGCATTGTTTGGAATTCGGATCCAGCGCAGCTACCACTGTTTGTAGCAAACTTGCTGCATATTCCATTTTAGAATTCCGAATGAGCAATTCAAATAAAAGTTTATCATCTAATTTAAATACCTCATGGTCTACATAAAAACTACAGTGAATTTCTTTTGGCTCACTTAATTGCCATTTATAACCGGAGACATCCGTTTGGCTATAATCCACATCGGATTTAAAGCTCTTAAATTTTTTATCTGCGGTGAGTAAAATTTCCAAAGGTCCTTCTGATTCAGGATCAGGTTTTATCACATAATTACACCAATAACCGTGGCGCGCCGCGAAACCTGTTGAAGAAACCATTTCAACACCAAGACGTTGTGGTGTCTGTTTCTTAAAAATAGCATAATTCCAAATCAGATTTGTATCTTTATTACCGGTATTCATGGAGCTCCATTCAGGATTGCAACCGGCTTTATGTTCCGCATCCGGAAAGATACGCAAGGTTATATTTTGGTTTAATGGCAACACAAATGAATAAAAGCCATTAGCATCGGTGCTTGTGTAATACTGTCCTTCATTTAAACTCAAAATGGCATTGGCTATAGGTTTTTCTCCTAAATCCTGTACGCAATTTTCATTGTCGTCTAAAAACATAGTTCCCTTTACAATTGCTTTTCCAGGATACAAACGAATAATTCTGTTGGTACTGTTTCCATTTATTTTTTGAATGTCTCCCCCAAAATACAAATCATCCTTACATATCTGGAGCATGTGAAAAGCACTGTTACCACTCACCAATTCGGTTTCAGGAAAATAATAACTCCATGTAGTACCATTCCAGGTGCAAAGCGTAAAAATACGGCCGGCGTTATTTGCAAACCTTCCGGAAACGTAAAGTACATTGTTCTGTTCCGCTATTTGATGCACCGCAAGTACAGAAACATTCCAATTGGCTGACAATGCTTGCCAGGATGAGACTCCTGCCAGTTTTACCGCATTGGCAGAAACTGTAACCAATTGGTTGCGATAAGAGCCAACACCAAATATTTCCTCCGCAATCGGAATACGAAATGGCTGAAAACCATTGTTATAAAAAACACCCAGATTCTGCATGTTTTTACCATCTATGCTACTGAATTTTCCACAAAAAAACAGGGTATCGTTCCATTTAAAAAGATCGTGGAAAATGCCACCGGTATTGGTCACCGCCTGCCAGGTATCGGCAGATAAAATTGCAAAATTCGAAAGTTTTTTCCCTTTAGAAGTGCGATTAAATTCTCCACAAACAAATAAACGATTCCCGAAGGATTGCATATCCTTAACAGAAATTTCAGGATAAATCAGATAATCGGAAGTAAGGCCATCCGGCAATTCCTCCCATTTGCTTCCATTCCAGCGAATCAATCCCCCGGACTTGGAATTTAGAGTTAAAAAGGATGCACCGGCATATATCTGATTCTGGTGAACACAAACTGAAATTTTATTTGCTGCAGAAATCTGCATCTGCCATGCCTGGTATTTTGGATAATCTACCCAAAACAAACCATTCCATTTTTTCAGGTAAAGACTCCCATTTTTGAATCCTATATTTTTTTCAGCTCCCAATATATAGAGGTTGCTACCATCGGAAATAGCTGTATTTGCTGCAATTCCAGCGTCTTCTTCCATAGGCAGGTAAGTTATCTGCCCTAAGGTTTTCTGCATTACAAGCACCAAAAGAATTGCGCAAAAAGAAACAGCGTATTTCATCATAAACTTCTGCGGTAACTCAGGGCGAATCCAAAATAATTGAAGCGCATTTTATACAAAGACTGGACTTGGTCCAGACCCCAATTTTTTCTGTAATAAGGAGCCAAAATCCATTGGTTTTTATCCCCTTTCTTCCAGCCATATTCCAATCCAAAATCCAAAGCCGTTGAAAAGGATTTGAAATTTTCGCTGCGCAATTTCTCGCGTTGGTCCAATAAAACAGCATCCGGCAAAGAGCCTTGAATGCCATTCATAATTTGAGCTACCGCACCTGTTTTCAAGCGGAGAATTTTCTTTGGAGAATTGAAAACCGTGTACTTGAGCATGACCGGAATATCGGTAAAATAATATTTATGGGTGTTTTTAAATTGTATCCATTCCGGAGTGGTATTGTTATAACCCACAATTCTTCCATCTATATCGCGAATGGGTTTTTCGGAATACGAGAATTGATAATTTGCTGCTATTTCCATAAAAGTAAATCCAAGGCCTGTTTCAATTGCAAATCTACCTACCTCCTTACCTGCATGTAGCTGAAAACTGTAACCCCAAAGTCCTTTTTCTGAGTTTTTTCGAATGTTTTCATAATTTTTATGAATAAACTGACTTCCATAACTGCTTACCAAAAAATTAGGGTAATTTAGATTTGCCCCTGCCTGCAATTGAAAATATAAGCCTTTAATATGTAGCAAATCGATACCATTTTTGTCGGAGTTTTTATCCTTGTTTTTTGAAATGGAATTGACATCTTTTTCAGCCAATTTAACAAATGGAGCATGATTGAAGGAATCCATATTGCTATGGGTAGCAGCATCTACTTTTTTATAAATTTCAGCAGCAATTTCCTCAGTACTCTGATATTGTTTTTCATTTTCATATATAGGATTAATCTCCTTTAATTCATTATCTGCAAGTTGATCCTGTGCGATTTGACCAACAGGTGCATTGCGATATGTGTTGAAACCATTGTGCTTGGACCTGTTTTCCATTGCATGTTGATTTCTATTAAAATAATTACCGGATTGGGAAACAGAATTATTACCGGAATTGCGCTGTCTTAAATTGGCTCCCGGATTTAACAATATTCCTTTGGGGCTAATGGATTCAGAAGATTTATTTTGAGCTGTACTCGTCTCCTGCCCTTTTACATTTTCAGATATATTTCCGATCCAGTTGAAACAAACTAACACTACGGCAATAGTAGCGGCACCTGAGGCCCACCACCACCAAACTGCTCTTCTTTTGGTTTTTTTATTCTGAAAATCCTCCCAGCTGATTCCATCTGCATCCAAACTCGCATTGGCGAGTTTGTCGTGCAATATGTCGTCCATCCGTTTTCGGGAATTACTTTCCATTTTTTTGAAGTATTTTTTTAAGAGAAGCGCGGGCGCGCAATAATTTAGATCTGGAAGTGGCGTGTTTTATCCCAAGGAAATCTGCTATTTCCTGATGGGAGAGATTCTCCACTGCATATAAGTTGAGTACCACACGATAATCCGGACGAAGTTGTGCCAGGGCTTTAAGTATATTTTCTGATTCATAAAGGTCCAGCCAGGTATCTGAAACTTCCTGAGTATCCGCGAGTTTATCCTGCATATTCTCGTCCCATTCCGATTGGTTAACCATGTATTTTTTATAAGCGGAACGAACAAAATCCAGGCAATGGTTGGTGAACAATTTGCGTATCCAAGCGTCTACGCTGGTAATTTCTATATTTATGTGCAACTTGTCGAACAACTTAATAAACCCATCCTGAAGCAAATCTTTTGCATCATCTGAATTTCCAGCGTATCGGTAACAAATGGCGTACATTTTCTTATAATAATGTTCGTATACTATTTTTTGACTGTCTTTATTTTTGCGAATACAACCTTGTATTACTTCCAATGAAATAACATCCGATTTGGGTTTTATCCGGGATTCTTCTTCTATAAGTGCTTCCAGCGCCAGTGTATTCAAAGAGTATCAGCTTTTAAAGGACGAGTGGGAATTTAAAATGTTGCAGTTGCAGGTCAAATAAATTTATTTTGTACAAAAGTGCAACATTCAGAGGGTGCTCCCGTCTTTTCCTTGTACCAAATTAAGAAAATTAGAATCATGAACACACCATTACGTTTGTTGTTTGTTGCCATCTTGGGTATTTCTTCCTTCTCCCTTACAGGCCAAACTATTGTATCCTCACTTATTACAACCAACCAAACCTGGGATATTTCAGGCAGTCCCTACATTATTGGCTCAAATGTGCTGATTAATCAGGGAGTAACTGTTACTGTTTTACCCGGTACCATTATTAAATCTCCAGCACAAAAGACCCTTATAGTGGATGGAGAGCTGGTGGCAAAAGGAAAGAAGGACACCGTTATCACTTTTGATTCAGTTTCTATACAACTAACAACAAAAAGCACCGGCTATGATTTCAGCAGCAATACCGGAAGTGTATTCCGTTATTGCCTGTTCCGCGGAAATTCCATGGGAGGCCAAAAAACCATAGACGTAAACCGTGTGAGTCTGCTGGTTTCCAACTGTAAATTCCTGAATACTTATTATGGTGTTTATGCGTATAACAGTTATTATGATACCACTAAAGTGCGTATTGAAAATTCTATTTTTGATTACACAGGATTCAACTATGGCTATGCACTTTATGCCGGCGGACAATACACCTATATTGAAATGGAAGAATGTTCCGTAAATAATTCTTATGGTATTTATATTACCAACCATACCCTGATAACAAAAAGCTCTTTCACCAACTGGCATGGGAATAGTGGATTAAGACTTAATCTTTATGGCTCCTTTTACGAAGGTGACATTACCATAACCTGCAATTACTTTAATAAATTCAGATATTCCGTCATAGAAATGGTGGGAGTTCCAACTAAAATTAAGACCATTATTTCATACAATACTTTCGATAGTTCTGAAAGATTTCTGGATATATCGCTAATGAGCAGTTCGAATAAAGTAAATACTTTGAAGATTGAGTATAATAATTTCCTTAAATACACCAAAAACAGTGTATTTGTTCATGGTGGAAACAATCCCGGATCTGCCGATACATTGCTGTTGCAAAATAACTATTGGGGAACAACCAATACAGCCCAAATTGATGGTGGTATCAGTGATTTTAACGATGATATTACAGTTGCAGCTGTAATCGATTACAGTTCCAATTTAAGTGCAAAACAAACCCAATGTAACAATCCGAACCCTGGGGGTGGCGGTGCCGGTGTGAAAGATATTGCGGCTTCAGAATTCCGCATTTATCCGAATCCTTCCAGCGGAAATATCCAATTGGAAATTGGGGATAATGGATGGAAACAAATTGCAATTAAAGATCTTAACGGAAAAGATATGATAGTAGAAAATACCAATTCAAATAGCGTGTTCCTGAATTGTTCTTCATTGAATGCGGGTATTTATCTGGTTCAGGTTTCAGGTATCCATGGCGTATCCCAGCAGAAATTGCTGATACAAAAATAAGCATAGATAATTTTCGGGTTTTTGTAAATAACGCCCCTTATTTACCAAACACAAAATCAGCAATTATTATAGTTGCTGATTTTTTTTATTGGCCTTTTATTGCAGAAAATACCTTGTAATTCCAAAGCTTTTTGCGCAGTGTAATCCGCTGCCAATAGACCGACCATACATTCAATCTTTGCACCCGATTCTTCCTTTTGCCAAAAAATGGGAAAATTATATTCGCCAAAATTCCGGGAATAAAACTGGCAAATAATTTTTTGGAAGACCGTTCTATCTGTTTGGTTATATTTTGAAATGACACTGTCTGAAATCCTTCTTTTTTTAAGTATAATTCAAAATTTTCAGACGTTTCAAAGGCAGGTACTGCCCAGCTTTCCGCCCATTTGTGCATGAGTAATTCTCCCTTTTCCCCAATATCTTTTTCCTGAAAAAAATCACCCACCACCAAACGCCCTCCGGGCTTCAATATGCGAAATGCTTCCTTTACAAAATCCGCTTTGGATGCTGAATGGCACACACTTTCAAGTGCCCAAACCACATCAAATTGGTTATCGGCAAACCCGGTATTACAAAAATCGGCAACTTCAAATTGCACACTATGGGATTTGTGGTCATTTTTAGCTTTTTCATTCGCATTTTCCACATGCTTTTTACTCAATGTAATTCCGGTGGCCCTGCATCCATAAAACTGATGGAGATAGAAGCAGGAACCTCCCACGCCACAACCGGCATCCAAAACATGATCTCCCGAATTGACGGCTACAGTTTCTGCCAAAAAACGGTTCATATTCCACAGCGATTCTTTTAAATTCAATGTATTGGAATCCCAATATCCATAATGCATTGCCATTCTGGAATCCAAATGCCAGAAAAAAGCATAATCCGTATCACAGATTTCATAATAACGGATAATCTGGTGATGCAGATCTGAATTACTTTCTATTTGCGGCATTTATTGTCCCGCAATATTAGCTTAATGTACGATTACGAAAGGCAGAACAGGTGCAGAAATATTCACTCCTTTTATCCAATATGTTCCGTTTGGCAAGTTGCTTAAATCCATAACCCATTCTTTACCGCGAACTTCAAATGCCCGGATTTCTGCTCCTGTGACACCAAATATTTTGTAAAATCCATCTGGTGCGGAAATATGAATTGCACTTCCATCGGATGGATTTGGAAACAATTTTATACTCTCACCTGTCCATGAATATATTGAATTAACACAATTCACAATTGTAATGATATCGGTGGCGGAATCTTTACAGCCAAAATTATCCTGATACACATATTTTACGTAGTATTTGCCAAGTCCGGTAGATACAGGATTGATACTGTCTGCGCCAACACCGTTTCCGGAATAATTTCCACCCGCAGGGCTGGCTCCACTTAGAGCCTGTCTTGCTGCATTCAGGCATAAAGTATCTATGGCATCCGGTAATGTAAATGTAACCACCGGCGGATCATGCACTACTACAGTTGCAGTGGTTGTATCGATGCAGGATTTTGCATCTAATGTGATTACAGAATATGTAATTGTAGCAGCGGGTTTGACTGTTTCCGATGCATTTTTTCCTCCGCTCGACCAAAGATATGTCGATGCACCAAAAGCTGTGAGGGTTGTAGATTCTCCTTTGCACAATTCCATATCCCCGTTAATAGAAATGGTAGCAGGAGTATCGACGGTAACGGTTTTATACGCAATATTGGAGCATCCCTTATCATCGGTACCAATTACCCATACCGTGGTAGTAGTAAGTAGTTTTAAATTTTCCAAATAATTTGTATTTCCACTGTTCCATTTAAAATACAAAGCTCCATTTCCCCCAAGAGTTACATTCTGACCGAGGCAAATATTGTTCTTTCCACTGATATAAACATTTGGAAGTGGATTCACTACTACCTCTAAAGAATCACTCGAAACACAAGCCGGATTGTCAAAGGCAATAAAATGAAAATATTTTGTTGAAGCGGGTTTCACATAAATAGATGGCTGATAAATGGAACTTTCCCATATCACATTGGTTGCTCCCGAAACACTTATCTGTACGCTATCCCCAGCGCACATGGACTGACTATTACTCCCGGTATAACTCGGAAAATAATACATTGGGATAAATTTGGTAGTGGTATCTACGCAGCCATTATTGTCTTTTCCAATTACGGTGTAATTGTCGGACGTTACAGGAATAAGTACCCAGTTATCTGTTTTAGGTCCATTGGTCCAACTGTAAGTTTTTGCACCAAATGCCTTTAATTTTAATGAATCTCCGCTACATACTGATGTATCTGATATTATTACTACATCAGGAATAGTATCTACAATTACAATTGCATATTTTTTATCGGTAAAACAAGTTGACCATACACCTTCAACTGAGAGAGAATCCAGATTTTTTAAATTTTTGTAGGTATAAACATTGGATGTTCCGGAATAAACCAGAGAAGTGTTTTGATAAAATTTATAATTTGTAAAACCTGTTTTCGCGGTAATTGTTATAGGAGTTCCCGCACAAACTCTTTTATCCGTTTCTGAAAGCTTAATATCTAAAGTTGAGGGGACAATGGAATCGCCTCCAAAATAGCGTTCCATTTTATAACTTGTTCCTGTTCCGCCATCTTGTCCGGGCAAGGCTGTTCCATATGGACCACCTTTTCCGCCCGCCAAGGTTGTACTAAGACTACCTGAAAGATGTGATTTGTAAAATACTTTGGCTCTTCCACCTGATCCTCCACCACCATCATCATTAGCAGTAGAAGTGCCTACGCCACCATTCCCACCAGTTGCAATAATATTGCCATTGAGGTATACCCAGGAACCCCAAATCATGGCACCACCGCCACTTCCGCCTCCGGCATTCCGTGCCTGACCACCTTTGCCGGCTGTTCCATTTACACAAATGGTTCCCGAAAAATCAATGTATTCCGCTTTTATTTTTATAACACCGCCACCGGCACCACCCAATACCAAATCGGAGGAACCGCCGCTGGAGCCCATTGTAATATCAGTTCCGGTTTGTGTGCCATTTGCACTTCCTCCAACGCCGTAAGCATCTCCTGCATCGTAACCACCATCTCCGCCATTGTTTCCATAACCAGCGCCTCCGCTTCCTGCTGTTTTGTTGGAAGAAGTTTTTCCACCTCCGGAACCATTGCCATCCGAGGAAAGTGAAGTAGAAATATTACCCGCACCATTGCCAAAAATTGCACCTTTGATGATTGCCACTCTGGCATTTATTTCAGTGAATGAACTCATTTTTATAAAAAAAGTATCGTTGGCTTCCAGTTCAAACCAGTCATAATTATTCACACCACCTATGGAGTCGTTAGGGCCTCCGGACTTTTTCGCATTTGGAAATACTGCCGAAAAAGAGGATGTAGTTGATGCGCCTGTATTGCCATAATACATAAAAATAGTCACGGTAGAATTGGCCGGTATAGATGTAACATTTACCCATATTTTGGTAGAGTCCGTATTCAAATCCGCATGGATGAAGTGTGAATACAGATTAATAGTCCCTGAACAATTATCGCCAAAGCGAATATCCGCACCGGTGGATTGCATTTTTCCCGCGGTAATCAAAGTTTTTGTATTTACGATTATCAGTTCCTGATAATTCGTTCTGGCAGAAGAAGTTTTATTAATGATATCAATCGGAAAACTATAGTTCCAACCGCTTAATTGAGCGGATACTTTGGAAATAAATCCGAAAGAAACCATAATTGTCAGAACAAGTATCTTGTAGTAGTTTTTTGACATAGCGATTTAATTTATTGACGTGAAATCAAATTTAGGAAAATTAGCCACAAAAACAACCTCTAAGTATATCAGGCTTGGTTATGGGTTGATAGAATAGCGGTGATCGAATCCCGAATTCCAGACTAAGCGCTAAATTTGCCGAATTGAATTCCAGAATTTTTCTTTTTAGCATATTCCTGTTTGCTACATATCTGCAGGCGCAAATCCAATTTGTAAATCCTTTCATTGGCACTGGCGGACATGGACACACTTTTCCGGGTGCCACCTCTCCATTTGGGATGGTTCAATTGAGCCCGGATACAAGGATTGATGGCAGCTGGGATGGCTGCAGCGGTTACCATTACAGCGACAGTATAATTTATGGTTTCAGCCATACCCACCTGAGCGGAACCGGCGTAAGTGATTATGGTGATGTTTTGTTAATGCCCATGCAAGGCAATCCAAAATTTCACAGAGATGAATACAAGAGTAATTTTGACCATAAAGAGGAAAAAGCCAATCCCGGATATTATTCGGTATTGTTAAAAAAAGAAAAAATTCAGGCGGAATTTACAAGCTCCACACGAGTGGGTTTACATCATTATACATTTCCGAAAATCGGTCCGGCTTCTATCATTCTGGATTTGCAACACCGCGATCATTTAGAAGGTTTTGAAATTCAGATCATTTCAAAAACCAAATTGGTTGGGTATCGCAAGAGTGGCAGCTGGGCAGCGCATGAGCAGATTTATTTTGCCATTGAATTTTCACAACCTTTTTTGAAATCTAAATTTCATGAAAATAAATCCAAAGCAGGATTTACTTTTTTGATGAAAAATAAAAAAGACATTTTGGTTAAGGTTGCCATTTCCTTTACTTCCATAGAAGGTGCATTGGCAAATCTGCAAACAGAAATGCCGGAATGGAATTTTGAAAACACCCTGCAAATGGTGCAGGATAATTGGAAAAAAGAACTCGGTAAAATTGACATTCAGGGCACTGAAACAGAAAAAATAAAATTTTATTCTGCGCTTTACCACTGCATGATACATCCAAATGTTGCCAACGATGTGGATGGAAAATACAGAGGAATGGACAACCAGATACATGAAGCCACCGGCTTTAATTACTACACGGTATTTTCGCTCTGGGACACTTACAGGGCATTGCATCCATTACTAACCATAATTGACAGAAAAAGAACCGCGGATTTTATTCAAACGTTTTTAAAAATGTATGAAGAGGGTGGCAGACTTCCGGTATGGGAACTGGCGGGAAATGAAACCGATTGTATGATAGGTTACCATTGCGCAAGCGTAATTGCAGATGCATGGATAAAGGGTATTCGCGGCTTTGATTCTGCCCTGGCATTAAAAGCCATGATGGATATTTCCAATGAAAACAAATATGGGAAACACGCATATATTCATGATGGTTTCATTTCCGCAGAAATGGAACCGGAATCGGTTTCCAAAACATTGGAATACGCATACGATGACTGGTGTATCTCTGAATTTGCAAAATCAATTGGTGAATCAAAAATAGCCGATCGGTATTTTCAAAGAAGCAACCAATGGCGAAATTTATTTGACCCTGAAACGGGATTTATTCGTCCGCGATACAATGGAAATTGGTTAAAACCTTTTGATCCGAGAGAGGTAAATAATCATTTTACAGAGGCGAATTGCTGGCAATACAGTTTTTATGTTCCACAAAATATTCATGGACTGATGCAAGCTTTGGGCGGTGTTGATGCGATGGGAAATAAACTGGATTTATTATTTGCCGACAAAAGTGGTACCAGCGGAAGAGAACAATCGGATATCACAGGGTTAATCGGGCAATATGCCCATGGAAATGAACCGAGTCACCACATGGCATATTTGTATAATTACATTTACATGCCTGAAAAAACCCAGAACTTAATTCATTATATCTGCAAGAATTTTTATACCACAGAACCGGACGGGTTAATTGGAAATGAAGATTGCGGACAAATGAGCGCTTGGTATGTATTGAGCGCCATGGGTCTGTACCAGGTCACACCTGGATTTCCCTATTATACACTGGGTACACCATCGGTGGCGTCTGCAGAAATATATCTGGAAAATGGAAATCATTTTCGAATTCAAACTAGTGGAAAAAGCGATGATGCATTTTTCTCTAGTCCTGTTTTTGAAAAAGAAAGGGTGATGTTTCTTCCTTACAATTCGCTTCAATCCGAAGGTGTATTGCAATTTCAACTTTCTGTAATTCCGGAAGAAAATAACACGGATTATTTATTGCCGCCATTGCCAGTAAACAATACGCACAAACCCGCTCCACCATTAATTGAAGCACCACGAAGTTTTTCTGAAACCACTATGGTTTTCATTAAAAAAACCGGAGAAAATGAAAAAGTTTTTTATTATTTGAATTCCGATTCTCTCAATCCGGTTTATTACCGTTCTCCTTTTGAAGTTCGGCAAAGTTGTACCATACATGCATTTTCAGTTTATGAAAACGGTGTCGAAACGGTGCGCAGTTTTTTATCGGATGCCCATCTTTTTAAGCAAGCACATAATTGGAAAATTAATTTAATAAATAAACCCAACCCCCAATACACAGCCGGAGGTGATCAGGCATTAACCGATGGAATAAGAGGAACCGTAAACTGGCGAGCCGGGGATTGGCAGGGTTATCAGAACCATGATCTGGAAGTGATTTTGGATTTGGGAACGTTACAACTGGTGAATGAGGTAAGTGCTGGATTTTTACAGGATACCCGTGCCTGGATATTTATGCCAAAAAAATTGGAAGTTTATTTCTCTGCAGATGGCAATCAATTTTCCCTCGTATCCACCATAAACAACCCGGTATCTGAAACCAATTCCGATGTAACTATTCAAAATCTGACAAGTAAAATTCCCAACCCGAAAAAATGCAGATTTGTAAAAATAAAGGCTATAAGTTATGGGAAATTACCCAGCTGGCATGCAGGTTACCCTTATAACGGCACTGCATTTATTTTTGTGGATGAAATTGAAATAAGATAATTATTCCCGAATTAGGTGAACTGGTCCATGAACTTCTTTTGTTTCCTCATTTTCACCTAAACTCACCTTCATTTGATAATAGTAAACCCCATCTGGACATAACATTTGTCCTGACTTCCCGGTCCAACCAAATGAAGGATTGTCTGAATAATACAACAACTCACCCCATCGATTGAATATTTTTAATTCTCTATAATATATGTTACAGGTAGCCCTTACGTCAAACACATCATTAAATCCATCAATTCCCGGTGTAAATACGTTTGAAACGAACCATTCGCAATTGCAATTTTTGGTAGCAATAATAAAATTAAACGTTTCACTGGTAGAGTCATGCTCGCAGATTCCAACATATTCACCCGGTTTCAGGGCAAAAAAGATAGAATCCAACCCAACCTGAATTAAATCTCCTTTATAATACCAATAATATAAATTTCCATTATTCGCCGAACTACCTTTGATTCCAAGCATTCGTATAATTGGTAAATCATTTTCACAATATATAGTATCACCAAAGGAATCGAATTTTCTGCAATCCATTACTTCAAATTCAAAACATGTGTCATGTTGTGTTGGCCGTAAAGGATCAAGCGTATATTTTACGCTGTATTTTCCGGATTCAGTGGCAATCATCGGTTGGGGTACTTTTTCCTTTGAGAACACATTGGAACCTATTTTATCATCACCAATATGCATCAAGTAAACGCCTTTATTCGGACTGGATATTAAAGCATAATATCCGTCCTTTTGGTAAATAAAATTGCTTATGCCTTCCATTTTTTCAAGAGGATCACCATAATTTGTAATCTGTTCCGTTTTCAATTCTCCACCAAGACCGTCGGGGAAATTCACCTGCAACAATACTCCGTTTTCACCCGTAAAATATCCGATGTAACCTCCACAATTTTGAATTATTTTAATTCCTCTGGCAATTTGCATTCCTTCCTGATAGTTGAAATCTTTAAACTTCGCACTTGCATTCATCAGGTCCGTTCCAAACCCCAGTCGTTGCAGGCCATCTCCATTTATGGTGCTGAAGTATGCGTAAAACTCTCCGTTGTTTTTATCTCGTACCAATACCACACCTGAGGCTCCGTCTGTTCCACCGATATGATGTTTCACAAAATCAGGTAACTTTTCAAGACCATTGGTCCATTTGTAAACCACTATTGCATTCGACAAACTGCGACAAGCCACGATTCCATACCAGAATCCATCGAATTTCATCATCTGAATTTCATGTGGCCATTGCAATTCACTAAAATTGCCCATATCTATAAATTTGGGCTTATTACTATAGGAATTTCCAAATTCAAGCCTTACTAATCGGTTATAGGCAACAGTGAATAAATACCTATTATTTCCTTCAATAACTGCATATAAACCTTCTGATTTCTGACCCAGAATTCCATTTCCTGAACCCACATTTTTTACATCAGGTTTCGATCTTATTCCACTCGAATAAGTAAGCTTTACAATATCACCTGTACTATAACTATTACAAAATGCAAATACGGTGTCATTGTCTTCAATCAAATTTGCATACGTATTAGAATTTAATACGCCATAGTCACCTTTGAATTGAATATTGCATACATCCTTAGATGACGCAGAATCGTTAATTCTCCATATATTGTCAATAAAATCGGTGCTTTGGTTAATAAACGTTATGCTGTCACCAATACAATATTTTTTTTTGTCAGTACCAACATTTAAATGCTGTCCGTTACTTTGTTTCCAAACTAAAACAAACGACATCATAAATATGGCACATCGCAAATTCATTCCATTCAAATATAATTAAAGATAATAATATGAATGTTGTCAAACATGAATAATGACGACTTCCTGATGCACTAAGTTGTTCATCTTTTACTCAATCATCCATATTCCAGCTTCGCTTGTTAAAACAGGTACAACCAAAATTTGGTTGCAGGATTAATTTAGTATTAGAAAAAATTTCAGGATAAATAATTTGCGTCAAGAAGTAAATCGGAATCCTCACTTTTTACTGCAAACTGAAATCCTTTTTTCAACGCAAATGCGCCATACTCTCCTTTATTATTCAAAGCCAGAAATCCAATTTGGGTGTTGCTCATATCCGCATTTCTTTTATCAAACAATTTTTTAATTTGTTTTACCGCTTCTTCACAAGCTTTTTGGGGTGACATTCCCCGTTTCATATTTTCAACCACCCGAAAAGAACCAACTACCCGAATTACTTCTTCGCCATGTCCTGTGGCAGTAGCGGCACCTGCTTCACCATCTACATAAAGTCCTGCGCCAATAATAGGAGAATCTCCTACCCTTCCGTGCATTTTCCAGGCGAGACCACTGGTAGTACAAGCACCAGCCAGATTCCCGATTTGGTCCAATGCAATCATTCCTATGGTGTCGTGATTTTCAATATTGATAATGGGTTTATATTCCGATTTTTTTAACCATTCTCTCCATTCTTTTTCTGATTCGGGTACCAACAAATTTGTTTTTTCAAAACCCTGAGCCAGTGCAAATTGCAATGCCCCTTCCCCACTGAGCATGATATGTGGTGTTTTTTCCATCACCATTCTGGCCACAGAAACCGGATTTTCAATTTGTTCCAAAAAAGTTACCGAACCACATTGAAACAAGTGATTCATAATACAGGCATCCAGAGTTACATGCCCGTCGCGGTCAGGTCGTCCGCCTTTTCCCACGCTTCGTTCCGTAGGGTCAGATTCAATTAGCCGAACACCTTTTTCAACGGCATCTAATGCGTTTCCTTTTGACCCCAACGTTTTCCAGGCTTCCGTATTTGCTTTTTTACCAAAATTCCAGGTGGATAAAACAATGGGTTTTTTGCCTTTTTTACCACTCGCAAATACATTGTCTGCCAAGGCAAAAGAAGCCCCGGCTAATAAGGTGTTTTTAATAAATTTTCTTCGGTTTTGCATGATTTTATTATGCGTCTAACATATCCGGTGTGGTAGGTAATTCATGTTCTGTTCTCCAGATTTTAAACATTTGAATGGCATAAAAAGCCAAATAAGCAAAGCAAAAAACACCCACATAATAACTTTTCTGAATTCCCAAAATCGCATTATCGGCAAGAAAACCCTGAAGCAGGCTTATTAGTCCGCCGCCAAGGATCATCATAATCAACAAGCTACTGCCGGTATTGGTATAGGAACCCAGTTTGTTTATGGCAAGGGCAAAAATACAAGGCCACAATGTGCTGCAAAAAAGTCCAACACTGGTAAAAGCAAAAACGCTTACCATTCCATCTGCATAAATTCCGGTTAACAAAGCCAGGATTCCCGCCATACTAAAAATAAATAATTGCCTTGCGGGATCTCCTTTACTCAAAATATCTGCAATAATTAATACCGGAATTATGGCAGCGTAGATATAAAATGCCTGCAAATCATGGCCAACTATGGCATTTACCACCAAAAACAATCCAAATGCAAGATAAGGAACTACAAATCCCAGAATAGATTTCACATCTTTATTTAATGGAAATGCACCAACAGAAGAGGTCCATCTTCCAATCATTAAACTGGCCCAAAAAAGGGAAACATAAGGAGCAATTTTATCTGTACTTACTTGCAGATGCACCCTCATAAATTCAGGTAAATTAGAGGCAGTGCTCACTTCCACACCAACATATAAAAATATAGCCAACATCCCCATCCACAACTGCTTAAAACGAATAAATTTAAATACCGATTCCCTGGGTAAATTTTTGGCTTCTGAATTTTCTCTGATACTCTCTATATGATTCGGAATTGGAGATATTTTAATTAAGAAAGCAACGAGTAAAAAAGCAGCACCCAAAATGAGATAGGGTTTTTGCACTGCCTGAATTTCGGCAATGCTATTGCTCGCCGAAACTGTTCCGAATATGGCGAGACTTACCAATATGGGACCAATGGTAGTTCCTACATTGTTCACTCCCCCGGCCATACTCAGTCTTTGTGCCCCGCTTTTGGCTTCCCCCAAAACAATTGCCAGTGGATTTGCGGCTGTTTGCTGTAAGGAAAAACCCAAACCCACAATAAACAATCCTGTGATCATTAAAGTGAATGACTCCATTTGTGCTGCGGGATAAAACAACAATGTGCCAAGGGCTGAAATACACAAACCCAGAATGATTCCGTTCTTGTACCCCAATCGATTTAATAAATCTGTTTTTGCAACAGACGACAGAATAAAATAAATGAGTGATCCTACGAAATAAGCGCAATAAAATGCGAAGGAAATCATTTGGCTTTGCCATTGTTCCAGATTCATTTTATCCTTAAAAACCGGAATTAAAATATCATTGCTGGCGGCAACGAAGCCCCAGAAAAAAAATACGAGAACCAAAATAGAAAATGCCCTGTAATTTGTGGTTTGCATCGGGCCGAAGATACGAAATAGCGCCTTTTATAGGCAGAGGCAAAAAAATTATCTGCGCATCAGGTTCATATTGCTGATCAACTGCATCAGGCCGTCTTTATAATTCTTTCCTACAGGAATTTCCTTGTTTCCTATTTGTACGGAATTGCTTTGCAGAGAGCCAATTTTATCAATAGCTACAATAAAGCTGCGATGCACACGAATGAATTTTTCTTTCGGCAAACCCGCTTCCATATTTTTCATGGTCTGCAAGGTTACAATGCGCTTGTCATCTCCAATCCAAATTTTTACATAATCTGCAAATGCTTCCACATATTGAATTTCGCTGTAGGCAATTTTCAGAAGTTTGCTGTCGCTTTTCACAAACATATGCCCCTCTTCCAGTTCTACATTGTCTTTGGATTTGTTATTACGCAGTTCGAAATACTCTTCAATGCGTTTGATTGTTTTGCCAAAACGCTCGGGAGATATAGGTTTTAATAGAAAGTCCAGTGCTTCAATTTCAAAGGCTTCAGCCGCATATTCCTGATGCGCAGTGGAGAAAACTACCACTGTTTTAGAAGCATCAATTGCTTTGGCAAAATCAATTCCGGTTACCCCGGGCATATTAATATCCGTAAATACGACATCTACGTGGTTGTTTTTAAGCCATTCCATCGCTTCCAAAGCATTGGCACATTTGCGGGTGAGTTTTAAGTTGGGATATCTGCCAATGAGGTTTTCCATTACCTCCAAAGCAAGGGGTTCATCATCCACACAAATGCAGTTGATCTGGTTTGTCATTTTATTCGTTGTTGAGTGTTAGGTTTACAATATATTTATCTACGCTATCCGTAAGTTTCAGTTCATGTCTTTCGGGATATAGGATATCCAGGCGTTTGCTCAAATTTTCAAGCCCTATTCCCCCTTGATCCCGGTTTAACAAATTGGCTTGCTTTCCGCTTTTGCTGTTGGCAATGGTAAAGCGCAATTCATGCCCTTTCACATCCAGATCAATATCCACAAAGCCATGGTCTATACTTGCCGCAGCACCGTGTTTAAAACTGTTTTCAACGAAGGTGAGAAATAACATGGGTTCTATGGTTTGTCCGGCAATATTGCCTTTTGTGTTAAAGCGAATATCCACCCTATTTCCCAGACGTATGCGCTCCAATTCGATGTAATCACTTAAATATTGGACTTCTTTTTCCAATGGCACTTTGCCTTCACCAGTTTCATACAACACATACCGCAGAATATTGCTCAGGCGCAGCACAACTTCCGGTGCAGAATCCGATTTTTTAAGGGTAAGGGCGTAAAGATTATTCAATGAATTAAACAGAAAATGCGGATTGATCTGGCTTTTAAGAAATTTCAATTCTGTTTCCAAATTCAGTTGTATCAATTGTTTTCGGGTTTGCTCTTCCTGATACCAATTTTTCAAAAGTTTCAAAACCATGATTAAAACCACGGTGAACAATACGGTGAGAAGGATGATCAGGAAGAAATTCCAGGACCAAACCATATTCTTTATGTCCTTATTATTCACGAGCCGGTGAAAAATGATGGATATAGGAAAGCTTACTGCAATAATTGTCAGAGCCAGGGTAAGTATGTAAAACGGTATTTGGCGGGTATATAAAAAGCGATTTACAAGAAAATATGCGTTGAAATAAGCTGCCAGACCATGAAAGAAAAGAATAAGTGCAGAATACATCAGCCATTCTGCAGGTTTTCTGCCGGGCTGCACGGCAATTGCGACAAAAACAGTGTAAACAATCCAAAAGGCTATATGATACAGCCTGGATAGTAAAACGAATTTATAGAGTAAGCGCGCTAGGGACTTGCCTTTTTGCAAAAGCTGATTTTACTTATTTTCTGTCCCTGAGTAAATGGAGTAATTCCAATCCCCAGCCAAACAAGGTGTTCGCCCCGTTTACAGATGCACCGTACTTGTTGTTGAAATCTACCGCTTCTGTATTGGCCTTGGTATGATCCTGCTGAGCATGAAAATAGAATCTGGCCGTTGCAAACCCTAGTATATTAAGGGCAAAAAGGATCCAAAAAAGCTGCCACTTGTTGTACTTCCGGGGTTTCACAGAATTCACGGATTCAAAGTTATACATATTTCGGTTTTTAAGAAACGGTTTCGAATAATAGACGTAATTATCAGACGAAAGTTACAAGGTTATTCAAAATTTTTGGTACATCTTTATGATTTCATATTGTAAAGACTTTCCTGTCAGTAACATAGAATCAGTTTTACCGGTTTTCTCCATGATGCCGGCAGGGTCATTTCCCCATGAAATCGCGCCTTTATTGCCGACATATCCAAATCCATTTGAAAATGCAAAAAACGCGGCAGGGGTATGGTTTCCGTTAAGTCTTCTACCCCATGGAAACAAGTTGGCGGGGCCGTGGAAAACTTCCGCATTTAATGTTTCCGCAATATCGGTTTGCCCGCAGATGTTGGAATCGATTTTACCTTTAGCTGACATTTCCAAAACCGGACCCCAAATCACAATAGGAACTTCGAAATGCCTGGGTTGAAAGAAATCCATTGCCGGTAAGCCCAAATTTCTGCCATGGTCTGCTACCAATACAAACAAAGTATTTTGAAACCATGATTCATTTCTAACCGAAGTAAAAAAATCTTTTAAGCAATCATCCGTGTATCGAATACTTCTAAAATATTTGGTCAATTCATCACCGGTATTTTTCACATCCGGAATTTCATATGGTTCATGACTGCTCAATGTTAAGATAGTGGCAAAAAACGGTTGTTTACTTTGCTGTAAAAAATCAGCAGCTTTTTTCAATAAATACACATCGTGAGCACCCCATTTGCTTCCTTTTTGTTCATCCTTAAAATCCTTTTCATCCACAATTCTCTCAAAACCGGTATTGCGCAAATAGGCAGCCATGTTTCCAAATGCAGCATCGCCACCATAAAAGAAATAATTGTTGTACCCTTTACTTTTTGATAAAGCTGCAAGCGATGGCAGTTTGGCAGCTTTTTCAGGAGCCGATAAAATACTTTGCCAGGGTTGTCCGGGCCAACCGCTCAAAACGGCTGCAAGACCTTTGTCCGTGCGGTCTCCCTGAGAATATGCCCGGGTAAATGAGAGACCTGTTTTTGCAAGAGAATCAAAAAATGGAGATGCATTGTTTTTTTGCCGAAAATAGTTTGAAACATATGCAGAATAACTCTCTAAAATTATAATTACAACATTTGGTTTTTTCGTATTGCATATTTCATATTTTTTTATCGAATCTGCACCGAAATAATTTTGATACCAGGTGCCGTTCAAACCAAATTTATAAGCTTCCGGATTGCTCTGTTTTTGTGGATTTACCACATAATACATCAGGTTCCATGCGCCATTCACAGCAGCCTGATTGTGAAATGGGTTTGCAGAATAATACACTGCACTTTGATTGATAGGTATGGTTTGAAATCCCCCCCTCAAAACCGGAGCGCAAGACACCATAAAAATTGGAGAAATAATTAAAGGAATCCATCTGCTTTGAACCTTTTTGTATTTGAAAAAAATTCTGTTTATCCAATAATAAAAAGCTACAGAAAGCAAAACACTAATAATAATTATCCTGCCCCAATAAGCTTCACTACTACTTGCCATGGCTTCACGCGGATGTCGCATATATTCCAAAGCCTGTGCATTAAACCTGGAGCCCCAAACCCGGTATAACTCTGCATCTGCAAATGCAATAATGAATATGGAGAATGCCAATATTACAAAAAACCACTTCCAGATTTGGAGCAAAAGCTGTGATTTAAATGCAGCTGAAATCATGATAAAAAACAAAAAAACCACAAACAAATACCCAACCATGGAAATATCCAGAGCAAAGCCATGAAATGTAGATTTTGCCAGTATTTCAGCGCCATCTGAAAAACCATTTCCCCTATGAAAAATGAAAATAATCCTCGCAAATAATTGCAATACATACAACCACAATCCCATTTTTAATATGAGCGAAAAAAACCCGACCAATGCCGGGTTTTTGGATATTATTTTTTTAAAATAATTCAGTTTTTTAATTGGTTTTTATAAATCTTCCTGCAAGTTTATCGCCATTTTTCAATGAAGCTTCCACTGAATAAATTCCGGCTGATAATGTTTCAATATTTACAGTTCCGTCAGTAACTACCAAAGAATGTGATTTCCCATCCACGCCGGTAATAATCACATTGTTTAATCCATTTCCCACAAATATCTTATCCGTTGCAGGATTGGGATATACCTTAAGATCCAATACTTCAGGATGGTGCACATCCAATGGGCCTATGTTGATGTAATCTGTTTTGGTAATTTTATTGGAACCGTTGGTGTTGGTTGCAGTTAATTCCACCGTATATTTTCCATTCGAGGAGAAGGTAACTTTTGGAAACCTGTCTGTTGCTGATGTTCCGTTTTGATAGGTTACATTATTTGGTGTAAACACCCAGGCCCATGAGGTAGGATTGTCTGTGGTCAAATCCGTAAAACTTACTGTTTGACCAATAATTGCATTGGTAGCATCGGCTTTGAAATCCGGATTTGGTTTGGCACCGCCAATCAACGATACGTTTATGTAATTGGTTTTGGTCTTTTTATTGCTTCCGGTTGGATTGGTTGCAGTGAGTTCCACTGTATAGGAACCTGTATTGGCAAAAGTAACCAACATAACAGAGTCAGTAAGTTTGCTGCCGTTTTGCAAAGTATAGCTGCCAGGAGTAATGGCCCAAGTCCATCCGGTAGTGTACAAACTGGTGCTTGTAAGCGTAACAACTTCATTTACGGTTGGGTTGGTGCGTTGGGCAATGAAATCTGCCTGTGGAGGCTGAATTACTGTGAGTTGTCTGAATACATTATTCCCCAAATCGGTTACATAAATACTTTTGGTTTTCGGGTGATATGCAATATGCATTATCAGGCTGAAACGAGCATTTATATCACTGCCTTCTGCATAACCTGCAACATTTACCTTACCGGCATAGGTTGTCAGGGAAGTGCCGTTCCACATGCGAATGGCATAAGAATCAGCGATATAGATGATTCCGTTGATATACACGATATCTGATGGTGCATTCAATCCGGTAGAAACTACTGTAGTTACTTTGCCATTGGTAAGGTCTACTTTTTTGATTTTGCCATTGTTGCGGTCAGCCACCAATAAGGTATTATCGTCGATGAGGCATATTCCGGTTGGTGCATAAAAACGCGCCACGTTACCTGTTCCGTCAACATCACCGGAATTGGTTCCGGATCCCGCAATGGTAGAAACCTGCCCTCCGGTAATTTTACGAATGCAATGGTTATCGCGGTCGCAGATGTAAATTACCCCGGTGGAGGTAATCACAATATCCTGTGGAGAAGCAAATTCTGCCACACCAAGCGCACCATCTTTATAACTGCCGAGAAAACTGTGAACACCTGCAAAAGTGCCCCAGGCCACCTGATCATTGGTATTGATAACAGATGTTTGCTGGTAGCGAATCAAATTATTGTCCGCATCGCATACATATACGCGATTTGTAACCGGATGCACAAAGCAGCCAGCAGGATTTGCAAAACGTGATTTTGAAGTACCGGTTCCATCGGCGTAATCTGCTGAACCAGGTTCGTTTGGATTTAAAACGGATCCGCCTTTTGCCCAACTGTTACTGCCGATAAGCAGATTAAGATTGTGCTGATCAGTTATCCAGAAACGACCATTGGTATCCGGAGCAATTGCCCATGGCATACTGAATGAATCCTGAAATTTGTTAATCGAGCCGGTAGCTCCGGAAAAAGCACCATCTCCGGTATAAACGGATCCGGCAAACAAGGATACTACCTGTGCTTTGGCAACTAAAGAAGTAACCGCAAAAAAAGTAAATAGTAATTTCTTCATATATAAATTATTCGAATTTCGTGAGTTCGTTGTTAATGGCATTTTCAATATCGTCCATTATATTATCATAGCTTCTGTAATTCAGTTCCATGCCTGTCATGGCTTCATATAACTCTGTATATCTGGCAGTAATGGATTGTACAAATTCATCCGGCATGTCCGGCAAAACCTGTCCTTTTAAACCCTGAAAATCATGTTCCATCAGCCATTCGCGTACAAATTCTTTACTTAACTGGCGTTGGGGTTTCCCTTTTTTCTGAAGATCGGTAAATGAATCCAGATAAAAGAATCTGCTGCTATCCGGTGTATGCACCTCGTCAATCAAAAACAATTTGTTGTCTTTTTTTCCAAATTCATATTTGGTATCCACCAAAATCAAGTCACGTTTTTCAGCAAATTCAGTCCCTCTCTTAAACAAAGCAAAGGCTGTTTCCACCAATTTGTCCAGTTGTTTTTGGGAAATTAGTTTTTGGTTTAAAATTTCTTTCAGACTTATGTCTTCGTCGTGTCCTGAAACAGCTTTGGTTGCCGGAGTAATAATTGGGGCCGGGAGTCGGTCATTTTCTTTGAGTCCTTCCGGTAGCTTGTTCCCGCATAATTTCCTTCCTCCCTCTTTGTATACACGCCAGGCGTGGCCTGTAAGGTATTGTCGTACTACAAATTCAATAGGAATTGCATCAAATCTGTGGCCAATCGTTACCTGAGGATCAGGCGTACTAATTTTCCAATTGGGAATAATATCCGTCGTATTATCCAAAAAAAGACTGGCTATTTCCGTAAGTACTTGTCCTTTGAAAGGAATACTGCGGGGCAACACATGGTCGAACGCAGATATCCGGTCACAGGCAATTACCACTAAAAGATCATCTTTTATGGTATATACGTCGCGAACTTTGCCTCTGTAGAAGTTCGTCTGATTTTTAAAAAAGTAGTTGGTTGATGTAAGGGCTTTCATTTGTATCGCTGCACTATTCATATCCTTAGGTATATGCAAAAATAGGAATTCCTTTATATTTCCTCCTCAGGTTTTTCAACAACTGCCGGAACTGCCTTGTGGTCATGATCATAGGCCTTTACAATTTCTTTCACCAGCCGGTGCCGGACCACATCTTCCGTATTGAGGTGAATGATGGCAATTCCGTTTATTTTTTTCAAAATATGAATGGCCCTTTCCAATCCGCTGGTTTGCCTTTTGGGAAGATCTATTTGTGTGAGATCCCCGGTAATAATCATTTTCGCATTAGGTCCCATGCGGGTAAGGAACATTTTTAACTGCAGATCCGTAGCATTTTGAGCTTCATCCAGAATCACATAACAATTATCCAGCGTACGTCCTCGCATGAAAGCCAATGGGGCTATTTCCACAGTTCGGCTTTCTATCATACTTTTTAGCTTGTCCGAGGGAATCATATCTTCCAGCGCATCATACAACGGCCTCAGATAAGGATCTACTTTTTCTTTCATATCCCCCGGCAGAAAACCCAGATTTTCACCGGCTTCTACTGCAGGTCTGGTGAGGATAATTTTACGTATCTCCCTTTCCTTCAAAGCCTTTACGGCAATGGCTACTGCCGTATATGTTTTACCAGTTCCGGCAGGACCAACGGCGAAAATGATATCGCTGCCGGTAGCTGACTTCACCATGGCTCTCTGGTTAACTGTTCTGGCCTTTATTTTCTGTGCTCTGGTGCCAATCAGCAGGGTGTCTGATTCTTCCGGTTCCGCAGTACCTTCAGGTAAACCGTTTCCACCGAAAACTTCGTTTAAAATATGGCCATTCAATTCTCCCCTTTTGAGGTAATATTTTTCCAACAAAATCATTTTGGCAGCAAAATTCTCTAACTCGGCTTCTTCGCCAAGAACCTTGATTTCATCGCCTCTCGCTATAAATTGTAATTTGGGAAATTTGCTTTTTATGATGTCCAGATTTGTATTATTCACACCATAAAAAATCTGGGGGTTAATAATTTCCAGCGTATAAACTCTTTCTGCCAATCCTGCTATTGTATTTAATTTGCACAAATATACCCATTAATTTCATTGGAAAACCTTCCTTACATACACTTGTTATCAGATTTCAGCGGAGCATCTCCCAGGCAAAGTATATACCTGGCCCACCTTGCAAGTGCATTTCCACAATTAAGAACAATAAGTTCCAATCAGGTTTTTAAAAAAGGAGATATGATGGCCCCGGGAATTTTTCTGAAACTTCTGAGAACAGAGTTCCC
>JAGXTF010000077.1 GCA_018333525.1 Bacteroidota bacterium
GTGGTATATTCAGCCACTAATTTTCACTAATTATTATTCAGTTTTCATTCGTGGTAATTTTAGCCACTAATTTCACTAATTTTCACTAATTATAATACAGTTTTATTCGTGTAATTCGTGGCAATTTTAGCCACTAATTTCACTAATTATCACTAATTATAATACAGTTTTATTCGTGGCAATTCGTGTAATTCGTAGCAATTTTAGCCACTAATTTCACTAATTTTCACTAATTTATTATTCAGTTTTCATTCGTGGCAATTCGTGTAATTCGTGGCATATTCAGCCACTAATTTCACTAATTTTCACTAATTTATTATTCAGTTTTCATTCGTGGCAATTCGTGTAATTCGTGGCATATTCAGCCACTAATTTCACTAATTTTCACCTATTATTATTCTGTTTTCATTCGTGGTAATTCGTGTAATTCGTGGCATATTTATCCTGGATTCCAGAGTATCTATTATTTGCAATACCCATACTAAATTCCCAATAATTACTCTCGCCGCTTTTCCAATTAAAAACTATTTCTTACCTTTAAAATAAATTACCATGAACATGCAACAAGAAGAAAGAAAAAAAATCCAATTGATTTCGTATTTGCAATTGCGGAATTTGATTGGTGCCACTGGCTTGCTCCTACCCTTACTCCTATTTATCGGCAATTGGTATAAAACCGGTGAAATATCAGTTGAGAATTCCATCAGTGATTACCACCATACAGAATCCAGAGACTTATTTGTGGGAGTACTTTTTGTACTCGGCTTTTTTCTTTTGACCTATAAAGGATTTGAAGCCATTGACAGCAAGTTTGCCAATTTCGGTTCTGTATTTGCAATTGGAGTAGCTCTATTTCCCAACGACAGCCCAACAAAATGGATTAGTACCATGCATTTTGTTTTCGCAACATTATTATTTCTGGTATTTATCTATTTCAGCCTGGTATTGTTTCGGAAAAAGAGCAAATCCGCGCCTGTAAATCCCTCCAAAATTGTTCGAAACCGAATTTATCTGATTTGTGGCATTATCATGGTGATTTGTGTTGTCGGTATAGCGCTGGGGAAATTTATTTTAAGTGACGATGAATTAGACAACAGCAATTTGATTTTCTGGTTGGAAACTGTGGCATTGATTGCATTTGGCTTTTCATGGATTACCAAAGGGGAATTGTTCATAAAAGACGTTTTGGATGGAGGCTCTAAGGTATAATCCGGAGTGCCTTGATTTGGCCGGGCCAATTGAGAATAACGAATTTTTCGTAACAAAATAATTTGTTATATTCGGGGCTTTATGAAATATTTATTCGGATTTATTTTACTATTAACGATTTCGTCTTTACAGGCACAGCTCGCCCTGAAAGTCAATCAGTTCCGACCGGCAGGTCGTTTGGGTGGTGCGATGAAAAAAGCAGTTTCCTTTGAAATCATGTATATGTCAGACCCCTCAGATGAAACCTGGCGGTCTCGCTTTGGTTTCGGCTATGTAAATATGCATCCAAGGCTGGATACTTTTCACACAGTTTCTTATATGTATGAGAATGGCAAAACAACTGTTTATCCGGGATATGAAATTTACCGACATTTTGATTTGGCATACCTGTTCGCCGGATTTGATTATATGGAATTGCAAAAAAACAACTTTACCATTTATCCCGGTATAGACCTTTTGGGAGGCGGGTACAGCGCCAGTTATCTGAAAAAGAATGTTATTGGAACAACCGATGCTAAAGACGGTTGGGCCTGTGTCGGAACACGTTTTCGCGCAGGTGTTCATTATGCAGCTTCGGATCAACTTCATTTGAATCTGGAATTTCAAAGAGCGGCGACCTTACTTACCAATTACCAAATATATACTTTCGGAGAAATTGGATTTGTGGCACATTATATTTTTTAATTTTATGAAAAAGAATTTTATCTTAATTTCTATTGCTTTGTCTTTGGTTACCTGTACCAAAGTTTTGAAAGATGTACATGATTATTATCCAAAATTGAAAATGGTTTCAGCTACAGTTTTGGATGATGGTTCGGTGGAAGTTACCGGTGAAGTGCTGAGTTCCGGAAATGGCGAAATGGATTTCATGGGATTTTGTACAGACACCAACAGTAGCCCTGAAATGCTGGATATGCAGATCAATGAAGTAACCGTAAAAGGATCCAAATTCACTGCAACCTATCCTCCGGATTTTGAACTGGGCACCAAATATTATTTCAGATGCTGGGGAAATAATGGATTTGGATATGCATACAGCAATATAATTTCTTTAGACAGCATTAGGCCACTGGACGTAACTGCGCCATGTAATCCAACTATAAACACAGTAAATGCAGGCACCATCCAGGGAAATGAAACTTATTCCAGTTTTCAAAGTTCCAGTAATATTGGATATTGGCAAATTGATGCTTATAGCAATTCCAATATTTTAAAGTATAAGTTTTACACCAAACCCAAAACCGGAATTTACACAACCACCACAAATTTTGATCCTGGTATGGGAGGTGTTTACGTTTCCAACACCAGCGGATTTAGTTCAGGAACATTAACTGCGGGATCAAAAGTTTATGTAAATCAGTATCAAACGGGGAAATGGGAAATTACCATCTGCAGCGCGCCAATTAAATATGGTTCAGCATCGGTAAATTTCACTACCCATTTTAAATATAGCGAATAATTATTATGAAAAAATATATCCAAATCATTGTACTGATTTTTATCAGTGCATTCGCGGTTGATGCCATTGCACAGGCAATACCACTGGACAGCCGGGTAAAAAAAGCGCAACTCGCCAATGGACTCACCTATTACATTATGCAGAATTCCCAACCCAAAAACAAAGTGGAATTGCGATTGGTAGTAAATGCAGGTTCCATATTGGAAGATGACGACCAGCAAGGATTGGCGCATTTTCTGGAGCATATGTTATTTAATGGAACCACTCATTTTAAAAAGAATGAACTGGTGGACTATCTGCAGCAAATTGGTGTAAAATTTGGCGCGGACTTAAATGCATATACCAGCTTTGATGAAACGGTTTTTATTCTTCCAATTCCAACTGAAAGACCGGAAATTGTTGAAAAAGGTTTTCAGGTATTGGAAGACTGGGCTCACAATGCACTGCTGGAAGAAAGTGAAATTGACAAAGAACGGGGCGTGGTTTTGGAAGAATACAGACTTGGTCTGGGCGCTGACAAAAGGATGTGGGAGAAATACCTGCCGGAAGTATTAAAAGGAAGCAGGTATGCGGAGCGATTGCCCATTGGTAAAAAAGAAATTCTGGAAACTTTCAAACCTGAAACACTCCGCAGGTTTTATCGCGATTGGTATCGCCCGGATCTGATGTCGGTTGTAGTAGTTGGAGATTTGGATGCAGCAACTGCTGAAGCCTATATAAATAAATATTTTTCAGGAATTAAAGGACCCGAAAATCCAAAACCAAGACCGGTTTTTTCTCATCCTGCAGTGAACGAGACGCGCATTTGTGTTGCAAGCGATAAGGAAGCCACAAACAATACCTTTAATATTAATATCTTTCCAAAACAGCCCAATGTGGCGGCACAAAATGAAACTGATTTGCTGCGCGATATGATTTATTATTTGCATACCTATGTGTTTTATGAGCGTTGTGAGGACATCAGTCAAAAACCAAATGCGCCATTTGCATACGCAGGTAGTAATATTTATCCTTATTTTTCAAGAACCAATCTTTCTATGGGTTTTTATGGATATTTCGATGATAAAAAGGCTTCTGAGTCTTTTCACAAAGTATATTCTGAAATGCTGAAATTAAAAAAATTCGGTATCCAAAGTGGAGAACTGGATAGGGCTAAGAAAAATATTTTGGCTTACTACGAAAATCAATTTAACGACAGAAGTAAAACCAATAGTGAATATTTGGTATATAAATTTTTGCAGAATTTTTTATCTGGAGAACCTGCTCCTGATCCTGAATGGCAACTTCAATTTTTGAAAAAATATTTAGATGGCATTACCCCTGAAATGGTGAATGCAATGATTGGGGATTTGTTTCAAACAGAAAATATTGCAGTGGTATTTGAATTGATTGAAAAGGAAGGTACTGTGTTGCCCACCAAAGAAGAAGTGACCCAGTGGATGCAGGAAACAGAACAGGTACAAGTGATTGCGAATGTAGAAGAAACGGTGAATAGCAGTTTAATGAAACAAATTCCAACTCCTGTGCGTGGGTATAAAATTAAAAAAACAAAAGCACCGGGAGTGAAAATGTTACAATTAAAAAACGGATTGCATGTGTACTATAAAATAACGGATTTTAAAGATGATGAAATTTCGTTTAAGGCATTCAGTCCCGGTGGCACATCCACTATTCCGGATTCAGAATTAAAAGAAACTTCCCTGGGTATGTCCTGGATTTCAAGTCCTACTTTAAATGGGATGAATCCCGCGGTATTTTCAAAAGTAATTAGCGGAAAAAATGCATGGGTGGGAGCTGGAGTTTCAGGAACTAAAGAAACATTAACAGGCTCCTCAGGTATAGCAGATTTGGAAACGATGATGCAATGGACCCATTTGTATTTTACTTCTTTGGAAAAGGATCGCGAAAATTATGATGCGTTTGTGAACAAACGAGTGGCATATTACAGCAACTTTCTAAACAACCCGGCTTTCTATTTTCAGATGCAGTGTCAGCAAATTTTGGCTAACGGGAATCCCAGATATATTGGATTTCCCACAGAACAAATGATGAAAGGCCAAAATTACGAATCGGTTTTTTCCCTCTTAAAAGAGAAATACTCCAATGCAGCAGATTTTGAATTCTTTTATATGGGCAATTTGGATGAAAAGAAATTCATAGATTATTGTGAAACATATTTGGCTTCATTGCCGGTTACCGGAAAAAGAGAAACCAAAATCAAGCATACCTGGCCAATGCCCCAAGGCCCGATTGACAGCACCATTTATAAAGGTACTGATCCGAAGGCTACTGTAAACATCATTTATTCTGCCTACAAAAATTACGATCCAAAGTTGGCTTTATATCTGGATTTTGTTGCTGAAATATTGGAAATAAAACTCGTGGAAATATTAAGAGAAGAGGCCAGCGGCGTATATGGGGTCGGTGCTTATGCGTATTTTACACGCGATGGAGATCCGAGCTATAGCTTTTATATCAACTTTCCTTGTGGTCCGGAAAATGTAGATAAGCTCAGCAAACTAGCCATCGAAGAATTAAATAAAATTATTCAAAACGGTCCGGATCCCAAAGACCTTGCAAAAGTGAAAGAGGCCAAACGTCTGGAGTTGGAAAAGAATCTCAGAGAGAATTCTTATTGGTTGGGAAAAGTGACCTGGTGGGTAGAACACCATGAAAAACTGGGAGATCCTGCAAAAGGTTATAAAAAAATAGAAGATGTAACCGCAGCTCAGGTGCAAAAGACCGCAAAGGATTTATTATCGATACCCTATTATAAGTTTGTGTTGTTGCCGGAGAAATAGTAGAATATTCCATTTCAACAGGATAGATAAAGGGCCTTCGGGTCCTTTTTTATTGGCTAACGACTACGGATTAGGGTCGAAGTAGACCTATCAGATAATCCCCAGCCCAGGGGGGCAATCCCTTTATAGTAACCATTGTTACATAAGTGCCTGTTTTCTACTCCTTATTATATACGAAATTTTGAAAACACACCATTTACTACTTAAGTATATGATTTACAGCGTGTTAAGGCATTAAAGTTTGAAAAATCACACAAAAAAGACCAAATTCATTAACCCAAAATGGCACTTTATGAACCCTTAAGTCGAGTTCGTAAACCCAAAAATGGATTTGGTGAACTGCTTTTAAGGGGGCGAAGGATTAGGTGAATCTTTGTACCAGAGGATCTTATTAACACGCACATGAAAAATCAAGTACATAAATTGGTGTGCCTCGCAATATGCGCAGCAACCATCATTTTCGCCAACAAAGCACTGGCGATTACTACCTACACATCTAAGGTAACATCGGGAAACTGGTCATCGGCCGGTAGCTGGAATGTAACAGGTTCTGGATCTGACGTAAAGTATGTTATCCAGGCCGGTCACACCATTAGCATGAATGTAAATGTATCAGGAGTTGATACAGTTTCTATTTATGGAACTTTAGATATGGGAAGCAACAGAACCATAACCATTGACAGCTTTGGAACCATTCTGGTAAATTCTGGTGGTACACTTAGTGGGGGTTCAAACAACACCAAAATCATCTTTTTGGGTTCCCCTTATCAAATCGTTGGCCCTTTTACCACATTACTGGGTAATTTAATTACAAACGGACCGCGTTACGCAACTGCTTTAACCACTACTGCAGCTTCCGGTGACCCCCAAGGTTCTTTTGTTGGACTAAGTCTGTTACCAGTTGAACTCTCTTCTATTGAAGTAGTAAAAATGGCAACCGCTTACCAATTGCAGTGGACTGCGTTGGGTGAAAGCAACAAAAGCACTTTTGGAATCGAAATTTCCACCAATGGCACAGATTACTATTTTGCAGGCTCCGTGAGCGGCAATGAGGAAATCACCAGCGGTGATTACACATTCAACATAATCGGAGTTAAAGGCAGCTTTTATGTTCGCCTGAACGAGACCGATGTAAATGGCAACAGCAAAGCGCTTGCCACCAAATATGTAAAGAACAACACTACTGCAGATGCCTTTCAAATCTACCCGACCTTGATTGCACCTGCTGGCCAAAACATCCAAATGGTACTGCCAACTTCCGGCATGTACAAAGTAGTAGTGTACAATTTGAATATGCAGGTTGCCGCCGAGTCAACGGCTTCCACATATTCGAGCAACGAAGCTGTTAGTTTCAATAGCAGCGACTGGAATCTGAATGCAGGCCAGTACGTAGTGGTTGTTCAAGGGAACAACGGCGAAGTGTACAAAACCCGCATTATGGTTCGTTAAAATTCGAAATACCCTCTGAGAAAAAAAACACGAATTCAGGAATATCCCTCCAAAAATCCTGATTCAACAAAAAGACCCGCCTGCCAGCGGGTTTTTTTATTTTGTTTTTTTACTACAAAGACACAAGGTTTTTTTATGTGGATTTTTCTCATTCCGCCCAAAAAATCTGTTATTCAATATTGTCACAACAACGTGCTGATCGCGTATATGTATAGTCTTATATTTGTTGTAGCCTTGAATTAAAACTAAACAAGATGAAAAATAAACCTGAGCTTGACAAACTTAAATTTCCATACAAACGAATTTTAGTATTTCCTGATAGGAATCTCCGCGCAACTGCACTTGAGATGGCAGCAATAGATACCAGAATTTTTCAAAGATTGCGATTTACTCGTCAGCTTGGTAATTCCTATGTTGCATTTCCCACAGCCGATCATTCCAGATTTTCACATTCACTTGGGGTTTGCTACTGGGCAGGTAAAATTCTTTCAGCCCTAAAGGAAAACCATAATACACATGAAAATGAACCATTATTGCATCGATTAAACAAAGCTATAGCTGATTATTTGGCTGCACAGTGTGAAGTAGTTCCAGCCTATGTATTCAATAACGAATTATTTCTAGGAGTGAGCTGGTTTGAGCAGCTCGTGCGAATGTATGGATTATTACATGACATAACGCATATTCCATATGGCCATACACTTGAGGATCAAGCTGGTTTGTTCGAGCGCCATGATGATGATTTTGTTAGACTCGGTAAAGTTTTTGACAAATTGAAAGAAGAGGTTCGAGGCAGCCAACATTTTGACGAATGCGGAGATCCAAAAATTCTAGAATCAATAATGATTGAATATATTAAATTGGTTGAACTTTTGTTTCTCGTTGGATATATTACAGATAAATCAAACACGTTATCAAAAATCAAGAATGATCAAGAACAACAAAAAAAGTGGGAAATTGAACGAAAAACTCTAACTGATCGTTGGGCAACAATTCAATCAACACTGCACGAACCACTTATTTTGACATATGACATAGTGAGTAATACAATTTGCGCTGATTTAATGGATTATACTCTGCGTGATACTCTTTTTGCAAGTATGCCTAAAAGCTTTGACAAGGCATTGTTGGTTTATATGAAAATTGTGCAGTACGACACCACCATATATGGTAATCAGACCAATACAAACAAAATGTATAGATTAGGTGTCAGCGTAAGCAGAAAAAAAATACGGCATGATATAATAACCGCTATACTCGATCTCCTAAGAATAAGATATGATCTTACCGAGAAGGTATATTATCACCATACCAAAGTAATTACGGATGCAATGTTGGAAAAAATAATTCGCTCCTTGCCCACAGCTACAAATACGATGGGCCTTTCGTTGGACGAAGTAAATGAAATTGCATTTACTACTGATCTAATTTATTCTAATTATTTAGGAGATGAAGGCTTTTTACGGGAATTAGAACATAGACTATCTAAATTTCCCAGTCTACAACCATTGAAACTAATTTTGAATAAAATATTTACTCGGCGATTATACAAATCGGTATTTAGGACAAACTTTAACGCTACACTAAATGGTAAGGGTCGTCAAGCTCAGAACTCTTGCAATAATCCGAACGGTCGTTCCCAGATTGAATCTTTTATAATTACTACATTGCGAAATAAATACGATGTTGAAATTGAAGACGGTGATTTGATAGTTTCATATCCCCCAAAAAAAATGCAAATGAAAATAGCAAAAGCCTTAATCGAATGGACAGATGGACAAATTTATCCATTTGATGAACTTCCAATAGAAACTAACTACTCTAACGAAGTAGGTGTTCTGACTGATCGATATAAGTCTCTTTGGGCATTAAATATCTTTTTGAATCCTGATAAAATTCATTTGGTTAAACTCGTCGAATCAATCTGTGAAGATACTTTTCACATTAGAAATGAATATATACTAAATCAGTATTTATCTACAACATATAGTGACTTTTATGCCTCAACAACCGTGATGCGTGAACTAAGTTTAGGTGCGATGTCCCGTGAATCGGAATTCATTAAATCAGAAGCAGCAAAAGGAAGTTCATATTTGAATGATGAAGTCCTTGAATCTGTAGCAGTTAAAGCATTGGAAATGGAAGTCGATAAACGGAAATCTAAAAAACCCAAAAAGGACAATCCGAATAAAAATAATAATAGTAATGAATCCTTGCTATAAATAATGATATTCAAATGACTGCGTTGTCGAATTTTGATACATATTTAAAAACCAAATTTAAGGTAAGTGAAACTCCGTTAATCATTGAAAATGCTATCTCATATATTGCAAATGGGACCCAACCGGATGAAACATCCAATATAAAATACATAGCAATCGATAATTGGATAAAACAGATATTAGGATTTTGGGCAATTGAGCTAATAGAAGAGGATCTTGGAAATGCAAAATTCCATGGGAAGTTGGTGCCAAAGAGAAATGGATTCAATCTTTTTCTCAATTCTAGTTTATTTCCTACTCAAAGACGCTTTGCATTAGCGCATGAACTAGGCCATTTAGTAAGTTTTGACACCACATTTGAATGGCCAAAATATGTTGTCAAACATTCTTGGAATGAAGAATTATTTTGTAATCAAGTCGCGCGTGGTATACTATTGCCAAAAATTATTTTTGACACTCTTAATATCAATCTACAAAATGTAGATAGTATAAATTATACATTATTTGCCCAAATTTGGAAGGAGTATTTAGTTTCACCATTACAGATTATTCGACGGCTATATGATCTTTATATAAATAAAAATGTTTCCACTATAATTTGGAAGCACTCCAAAGATGATAATTGTTTACGAATTTTTGACTATTGCAAAAATAATAATTACTTTATTCCATTAAGGAAAAGAAAAATACTGAATGACCTAATTCAACAAGAAGGAACTAATAATCTACCTCAAATCGCATTCAATTCAAATGGATTTATTAAAGATTATGACTTAGTATCCTTTGGTTCTTTTTATAAAAAACGAATGATGACTTATGCCTTTCCCATCCATACAATCATGGATACATATATAGTGCAGACAATATTTGATTCAGATGAAAATGGGGTTTTTGATGACTCAAAATAATATTTTTATCGGTCATTCAAGTTTATTGTTAAATTATCACTATTTATCTCTAATATTTAGTGTAAGTAACAATCTTAAATGGATCTTAAAAATATCCTTTTGAAGCTCTATCATAGTTTTTGCTTATACGCCACTTTAATGGGCAAATAGACGCCTAAAAGCAGGTATTAATGACGTTTTTTAAGCATTGAATCCGACAAGTAAACAGTATCGCGTATCACAATCTTTTGGGGCGTTACCTCGACTGATTCTGTGTTGTGTTTGTTTGATTCTTGAGGCACTTTTGGCGACAATATTTTTATACTTAATATTACGCTCACGATGATGGAGAATATTGCGGTAATTCCTCCCTTTATGACTTCCCACAATATTGGATGCATATCAGTCCAACTTGGTGGTTTATATGCCGGATTAACTACTATGTCTAAATCATTTGTGTTTTGCGTTCCAGGCTCCTTTAAATACTCTCCAGTGCCTACCAAAATCGCCGCGACTCTTTCGACAACCCGTGGATGTATCTTGCTTTCTATGCCTAGTATTTGCTTACATGCATATTTTACGCTTGCCCTATGCGAATCTCTGACACCCCTTTTCAAGCTTTCCACAATAGCGTCAATTTGTTCACCGCTAATGTTATTCCAAGTTTTTACATCACTCATACAATGATTTAAAAGTAATATTGCAAATTTCTAAAAATTGATACCTCTTTTGAGGTTGCCCTGAAAGCAATTTCCAAAGTTGACAAAAAAGTTGTTGACCGCAACATAGCGCATGCTGAAAAAAAGAAGCAAGACAAAGGTAAGTTATAATGTTTGGTTTAACAAAATATATAGTTACCAGGTTATCTGGAGTTGAATGATGCCAAAGACCTGTTGAGCTTTTCTCCACATAATTACATTTAGGACACCTGGAGCAGGAAAGATTCTATTTCTTTTCCATAAATTTGCATAGGGCATAACGGGCTATTCAATGAGCCTATTATCAAACATAATCACATGGAATGAAAGAAATGGACAAAATTATTTCTCCTCTGTCAAAAGAACCGCCATCTAGTTATGCAGAAAGGCTAGGCTTAGAATACACAAGCATTGTTAATCAACAACATAAAAAAGAATTTGGCCAATTTTTTACTCCAAAACAGGTGGCTGAGTTTATGGCAAACCTATCTGATATTCAAGAAAGTACAATTACATTGTTAGATCCAGGCTTTGGAGTAGGCATTTTGACATGTGCATTAGTTGAAAAATTTATATTGAACCATGGTAAAAAGGCAAGAGTTGAAATAATTGCATATGAAACAGACTTTCAAATTTATCCATATGCAAATGCCTCAATTCAGTATTTAAAAAATTGGGTTGAATCCCAAGATGCTAACTTAAGCTATAAAATTAGTAGCAAAAACTTTATAACCGATAATGCCAACAAAACAAAATACAAGAAATTCTTTGATATTGTAATATCTAACCCCCCATACTTTAAAATTCCAAAGGATGATGAATCCAATCTTGCAGCTTCATCAATTTTCGGAGTTCAGAATAATATATATTCATTATTCATGGGCATTTCAACAGACCTACTCAAACCGAATGGAGAGCTTATTTTTATTACACCAAGGAGTTTTTCATCTGGTGGTTATTTTAAATCATTTAGAGAGTTCTTTTTTAATAAAGTGCAGCTTGAAAGAGTTCACTTGTTCATTTCAAGAAAAGATACATTTAATCGAGATAAAGTATTACAAGAAACTTTAATTATTAAAGCAACAAAACAACAGATTAAAAATAAAAAGGTCATTATTTCAAGTTCAAATGGATTATCAGATTTAAACAAATGCGAAAATAGAGAATATCCGCATGATCACTTAATTGATGTTGTATCAAATGAAAAAATACTCTATTTACCAACAAATGACCAAGAAGATGAGGTAATAAATATATTCAATAAATGGCATGACAACCTAAATAGTCTAAATATCCATATCTCTACAGGCCCCGTCGTGGCCTTTAGGGCCTATAATAGTATTGTTTTAAATGAAATAAAGAAAGGTAACTTTTGTCCTCTATTATGGTTGCACAATGTAACTAAAATGCAAGTTTCTTGGCCAATAAACAGAGTTAACAAGGGACAATACATAGAAATTAACGATTTTACTAAATCAAGTCTTATACCAAATAAGAATTATGTATTACTCCGCCGATTTTCTAGTAAAGACGATAAATCTAGATTAATCGCTGCACCCTATTATTCGGAATTGGATTTTCCCTTATTAGGCGTTGAAAATAAACTAAACTATATTTATCGAAAGGGCGGAAAACTTTCTGAATTTGAGGTTACAGGGCTTGCGGCATTGCTCAATAGCAGACATTTTGATACTTATTTTAGGATATTTAACGGAAATGTAAATGTTTCCGCTACGGAATTGAGAGAAATACCATTTCCGCCATTAGAAACAATAATTGAAATTGGTAAGCAAATTATTATGGGTAAGGATTTTACCCCAGAAACTATTGGTACGATAGTCAATAGGTACTTTCAAATCGATTATAAATTGGAATTATTATGAGTAAAATTGAAGACGCACAGAAAATATTAAAGTCATTGGGATTACCTAAAGAGCAACAAAATGAAATTGCTGCTTTTACATTATTAGCATTGGCTAGAATGGAGGCAGAGAATTCCTGGGCAGACGCAAAAAGAGAAAGTGTTGGTGTTTCTATAGGAATAATGGACTTTATTTCTGAGAAATATGGTCGGACGTATAAACCTAATACCCGCGAAACGGTAAGAAGGCGAGTTTTACATCAATTTGAACAAGCTCGCATTGTGGACTATAATCCCGATGATCCCACCTTGCCAGTAAATAGCCCAAAGACACACTATGCCCTTACCATTCATGCACTGGAAGTTTTAAGAAACTTTGAAACTGAACATTTTGAAGAAAAAGCCTCAGAATTTCTAAAAAATCAAGGCAACCTTCAAAAAGAATATGCTAAAGCTCGAGAAATGCATATGGTTAAAGTTATACTTGGCAAAGGATTAGAATTAAAACTTTCATCCGGTAAACACAATGAAGTATCAAAAGCATTCATTGAAGAGTTCGTTCCAAGGTTTGCGCATCACGGTATAGTAATATACTTGGGAGATACAGCTGAGAAAGATATTTATCTAGATGAAAAAGCATTTAAAAAGCTAAATATTTCTTTTGGAAAACATACAAAGCTTCCTGATATTATAATTTATGACCCATCTAGGAATTGGTTATATTTAGTTGAAGTAGTTACATCACATGGCCCCGTATCGCCAAAAAGATATAAAGAATTGGCGAAAATTCTAGATAGCTGTACTTGTGGACTAATTTATGTAACAGCCTTTGCAGACAGAAAGCAATACAAAAAGCATGCAGATGATATAGCCTGGGAAACCGAAGTATGGTTTGCAGATTCCCCCACACATATGTTGCATTTCAATGGAGATAAATTTTTAGGTCCGAGATAAGTCGCTAATAAAGCTGAACCTAGATTATATTTAGATTAGCTTTAATTGTCCTTAATGTAATTATGGGGAAGCTGTACAATAAATCAAAATAAGGACCGAAAAAAGATTTTTTGTCACAACTGCAAAGCCGCTTTTAAACCAAATATCGAACTTCTTAAATCAAATTTATTTGGATATTTTCGGGATTAAACATATCTTGCATGCAAGTTGCATCCCTCTCCAAAAGAGATGTCACTTAGGTCAGAATTAATTCTGACCTTTTTTAAAAACTTTTTATTCAAACAATTAGCATGTTTTCAGAGTTTAAAAATACAAATAATAAATAATTGCACTGTTTTTCTGCCAAAAAACATGAATAATTAATTCCTCCAAAGACGAATCAAAAGCTTTAAAATCGCTTTTCCAAAAATTTAAGGCAATTAATCGGTTAATGTATGTTCAACTCAAAATTCTTTTCAATCTTTAAAGCGGATATAAAATAATTTCGGTGCTTTATTTTCTCGGTTTTCGGTACCAACCACCAAAGCATTCATAGCTTTACTGTAATCCAGACAATGGAAATATTCCCGATTTTCCAATTGCTTAAATAAGTACATGCTGTTGCTCTGAAAATTCAAATAATAAATATTGGAATCGCCAGTAAAAAATACAGAACCGGTAGTATCTCCGGGCACCAGAATAAAATCATGTAAATATATATCCGGAATTTGTGCAGCGGCAGCCAGTGTATCTTTTTGGGTGTCCCACAATAGTAACCAGGTCTCAGAGCCTTCTTCATTTTGAAAAGTCTGCGTAAATAACATTTTGTTGGTCACCGGGTCCAAATCAAATGGCTTTATGGCTCCCCTATCAGAACTAAAATACGGCAAATGCACGGACTTTCCATATAATCGCGTGAGTGCTTTCTCCATAGATAAGTTGCTATTCCCATACTCACCGGGACCTTCGCACCACTGAGGGGAAACCTGATTTAACTTTTTAGAATAATAATATGCGCAACCAAACCAATCTACCACCACCATATCCCCGGCAGCATTAAACCAGGCTTCCGGTGCCCAATTGTCCTTTTTCTGAAAAACATAGTTGAGAATGAGTGCATTGCTTTTTGAATTATAAATTTTAAATCCACCATAACTTCCTACTACGTATATACTTTCATCCGGAGAATATTTCACCAGTTCTTCATGTGCGGCGAATGGCCGGTGCGTCCATTTCACCAGGGTACCCGTATCGTTTAACTCCAGAAGTTTTACGGCAGTAGCACCTCCCGAAATGATTTGTGTACCCGCTTTGTTAAAATGTACGGTAGTTATTAAGTGGTAATGTGCCCGATATTGTCTGATGGATTTTGCAAAAGTATCTTTCAGTTGGGGGTAGATAATATTGGGTTTCCAGCTGGTATCGGCATATTGTCCGAAACAAAAAATTGCATTAAAAAATGGAACCAGGAATAGTATTTTTTTCATCCATAATAAATATTAAATAAATCGTTTTTTTAAGCGCTCATCCGGCAACCAGCACTCCTCTTTTTTGCCAAACCATTTGTAGCGGTTGCGCGCTATAAAACGGTACGCCGCATCGCGAATAAATTTGGGAACGATTAAAAATACATACCAGAATTTCCAAATGCCGCTGCAATGCCCGGCTATGCGCAATGCCGCACTGGATTCCAGATAGGCTTTGTTATTTTGAATTAAAATAACACTGTCTTCTTCCGCCGGAATTTCATACTTCGATTGGAGAACTTTGCCCGTTTCGCTTTGCAAAGAGGCAAAAACAAAATGCTCTTTTTTATCGTGTTTAATGATCCACTGTACGGCACCGGAACAGAGATTGCAAACTCCATCAAATAATATGATAGCCTTTTGCTGTTCTCTTTCTTCCACGTGATTTACTAAATTCTCTAAAAAATATTAATGTACGCTGCGCAAATACTCTTTGGATTTTTCGCGGTAATATGGTGTCAATTCCGGTGGGCTATGCCGCAGCATTTCCCGCTCGCGCTGTTTTTGTTTCATATACTCCTGCATGGTTGGCGGAAGTTGTGTGGGATGGCTTCCCGGATTTTGCGATTCCCGCTTTTCTTCCTGCTGCTGGTTGCGATCTGCACGCTCATGTTCCAGCATGCGCGTTTCAATTTCTTTTTGTCTTTTGATCATTTCCGGAGTGATGCGTTTGTTCACCAAATCGCGCTCCTGCTGCTCCATCATCTGCTCCGTTTTTTGCAGTTCTTTGCTCGCTGCTTTGCCCTTTTCACCTTCCTGCTCCAACTCCTTGCGCATGGCCTGCAATTGCCTGCGCAATGCCTCCTGCATCAATGCAGCTTTTGCATATTCTTTATTTAATTCCCTTTGCCCTTCTTTATCACCCGGTTTTTTGCCATTGCGTTTTTCCTGTGCTTTTTTCTGCAATTCCTGCAAAGATTTTCCAATTTGCTCCTGTCCCTGAGATAATTTTTGGCCTTTGCTTTTATCACCCTGTCCCGGGTTTTTTGGATTGTTACAACTTTGATTTCCGGGTTTTTTCTTTTTGGAAGACATCTGCTGTTGCATATTTTCCATGCTTTCCATTAGCATTACAGCCAAATTATTTAACCCTGTCATAATATATTGCTCCCGCATGGCAGCATCCGAAAGCCGTCTTGTTTTTAAGCTTCCCAAAGCATAATCCATATTGCTGTTGATACGGGAAATTTCACGGGTAATATAGGTGCTCACCATGGGTTGTCTTTTGGCCAGCATGCGCAAACTGTCTTCAATAATTCTGCAGTCTTCTTTAATTCCCATCTGCCTTTTATTCAACTCCACAAAGCGTGGATTGTATTCGCGAATGGTATTTAATTCAGAAAATATTTCCTCCTGATCAAATGATGCTTCTACCAAATTCTCCAACAACTCGCGGACTTTCTGGTAATCTTCTCCCAATCTTTTTTGCTGCTCTTCTTCCATGCTCTCCTTCATTTTTTTTGCCGCCTGTTTCATTTGTTCTGCGGCATTTTTTTGATTTTCAGCAGCCTTTTTATTCTTCTCGTTATTCAGGTTCTTTTCTGCACTTTTCATTTCATCTGAAGCCTTTTGATTCTCATCTCCGGCCATATCCAGATTCATGGGTTGCTCCAAATCCTGATTCATTTCCTGCGCTTCCTGTATGTCTTTTTTAATGTCTTCCAGTTCCTTTTGTAATTCCTTTTGTTCTTCTAATGACTCTTTGGAATTTTTGGGATCCCCTTCTGTTTTTTCCGCAAGTTTTTCTTCCTTTTCTGCCAGCTTTTCCAAACGCTCGATATTGTCGTTCATCTTTTGTTCCAACTGCAGCTGTTTGTATTGCTCCATCAACTTATCCAAATCCTTGGACATGTCTTTGTTTTTGTTCTGCAATTGTTCCATTTTGTCATTCAACTCTTCCTTGCTGCTCTGCTTGTCCAGCAGTTTCTGAATTTCTTCCAGCAATTTTTTTATTTCCGGATCTTCCATTTGTTTGAACAGTTCATCCAATTGTTTTTGGCGTTCTTTGAACTGTTCATTTTCTCCCTGAAATTCCTGTTTCTGCTGTTTTAATTTTTCCTTTTCTCTTTGAATTTCTTCAATTTTATCCAGCAATTCCTGTTGCTTTTCCAGCACATCTTCCACTTTAGATTTATCCTCCCAGTTCATATTCTTTTTGTGGTTCAGATAATCCTTCATTTCCTGGTTTTGCTTTTGCAGTTGTTTTGCATTTTTAAATGCATCCTGCATCATATTTTTAACGTTTCCCGCAGTTTTATCAGCTTCCTTGCGCGCTTCATCCTCACTCTGGCGGCGAAGTTTTGCAGTTTGTGTTCTGGTACTTTTACTTCCGTGAATGCCATCATTATCCCAAACTTCAAAATAATATTCAACTTCATCGGATGGGCTCATACCCAATGCATTCATATGCAGGATATAATAAAAATCAACATCGGCTTTTCCAACACCCGTTGGTACCGGAATACTGCGCAGTGGCAAATTCCTTTTCCCCGGATCTTCACTTTCAATAAAGCGATAATTAAATGTCACTTTTGCAACACCGTAATCGTCATTGGCATTTCCCAGAAAATAAAACTGATGAATATCCGCGGTATCGTCTTTTTTCTCCGCATATACTCCCGGATGGTGATCCGGAATTACCTGAATGCGGAATGACGCAGTATCTGTAAGTGAAGTATTCTTATTTCGCAACAGGACTTTGCAAAATGCGGAATGCAAAAATTTCTTTTTGATTTTAAATCTGCCATTGGAATTGGAAGGTAACAATTCTTCGGAATTACTATTTCCCCGAAATACCATTTGTTCCGCATCTCTGGTATCAAATGTCCATTCAATTTCTGAACCTTCAGGTACAGAGAAATCGGAAGTGCCATTTATGATTTCAGTAGATTTTCCGGTATACAGAGGATAGTGTATAATCGCCTCAGAACCGGTAAAGACAGGCACTGGAACCACTTCAATGCGGTGATTTTCAGAGGAAAATCCAGAGGCCAGAAAATGAAAAACATCAGACTCCTGTATATTTTTAAATAAATAGGTGAATTCTCCCACAGCATTTCCGGACATTTTAATTTCCTGATTTCTATATTTGACATACACATCCTGTGGAATGGAGTTGCCGGTTAAATTCAGTTTCAATTCCAGATCGCTTCCTTTTCTCACTTTCAGATTTTTATTCAACAATTGAAATTGAAATGGGGCTTTTCGGGCGAAATGCTGGTTAAAATGCATGATGCGATTGGCGCCATCCGTTATAATACTGCTTTGAAAAATCAGAATTACTCCTGTGAGTGCCAAAGGCACGACCAAAAATCGAAGGTATTTTTTATTTCCCGATAAATTGATGGCGGATGAAAATGGAACCGGACGTAATTCTTTGGTTTTTTGTTCTATCCCAGCAGAAAGCAATGCACTGTCGGGGTGTGAAACTGACATTTCTTCCAATTGCAACAGGTTTAATAATTTGTCCTGCACACTGGCAAAATGACTCCCAATAATTCTTGCTGCATCCTGATAGGAAATTACTTTTCCCAATTTGTATAACCCTGCAAGAGGAATAGCGATCCAACGCCAAAGTACAAATGCAAGGCAAACCCAGAATCCCCAAAAAAACAAAGCACGTAAAAATGTTCCAAAATGGCCATAATATTCTGTGAGATTTACAAACAGGAACACGGCCAGTACCAGCGATGAACCAATAAGTACACCGCGGATCAATTGGTTTTGATAATACCGCCTGATAAATCCGTCGAGTTTATTTCTGATTTCGCCTCGGGCCATTCTTACAAAATTAAACGCTCCATAGTGGTTTTTGATTCTTCTTTGGTCAAAAAAGTAAATGATTCAGTCCTAAAATTACAATATACTGGATAACTGCAAATTTTATTCCGTTTCTCAGGTAAAAATCGTCGTTTTTTAAGCCATTCTTGACCAAAATAGGAAAAACCCAACTTCAACGATGTAACGATCTGGAGAGTTTCTCCATTACAATTCCTGCAGCAATCGCCGCATTCAGACTTTCCGCACCTCCATATCCGGGAATGGTGATTTTATCTCTCAATTTGGGCAAAAGTGATTCGCGAATGCCATGGGATTCACTGCCAATGACCAAATACAGCGGAAATTCCGGTTTCCAATCTGCAATTGCAAAGCCATTTAACACGCATGCTGCTGCGTTTTTGTTTTCAAGTTCCGTGGCCAAATCTGCATATTTAAAATAACAACGGGTAAAAGACCCCATAGTAGCGCTAAGACTTTTGGGGTTGTAAAAATCTGTACAATCTTCAGAAAGCAGGAAATGGTGAAAGCCAAACCAATCTGCCGTGCGGATAATGGTGCCCAAATTTCCCGGATCGGAGATTCCATCCAGACAACAAATTACAGGTACATCCCAATTTACATGCGCGGTGTTGCGCATGGATGCAACGGCGAGTATGCCCGGAGCGGTTGTAAAGCTGCTCAGTTTCTGCATTTCAGAATCGCTTATGATTTCCGTAATAGCACTTGAAGAATTGCGCTCCAAATATTTTTCAGTGGCCAGTATATTGTGTACTACGTAGTCGCTGTGGATTAATTCCTCAACGCCTTTGCGGCCCTCCACGCAGAATTGGTCGTATTTTTGCCTGTATTTCTGCACTTTAAGTGCAGCTATTTTCTTCAACAGCGCTTGTGAAGGCATTATTTGGCAAATATCCGAATTTACTTATTGGTCCCGCCATTTTTTTTGCGACGGTATTTTTTATCTCTTGCGGCGTAAAAAAAACCATACCGGAAGGCCAGCATTTGTTGCGCAAGAATAAAGTTCATGTTTATGGAAAAATTCCCACCACAGAAATTAGTGGTCAAATTTTGCACCGCGCTAACAAACGCGTTATTTTTAATCGCGTTCCGATTTATTTATGGGCATATGCACTGGGTACCAAACATGAGGATCCGGGCAGCAGCGACAGCAGTAAATTACGCAGAAAATTAAGACATGATTTTGGAGAGCCACCGGTTTTGATGGATACCAATCTGGTAGTTCTTTCTGCCGATAATATTCACAACTACTTATTCAATACCGGATACTTCGATGCGGTAGTTACTACCAAAGTAGTGTATTCAAAAAGAAAAGCGAAAGTATTTTATTATGTACATCCCAAAGAGCCCTTTCTGATTAATTCGGTTTTTATGCGGCCTGTGGATTCCAGTTTGTATCCGGAAATGCAGAGAATTGCTGAAAAAAGTGATTATTTCAGATTGTGGTGGCCGGCTAATTTAAATAAGCTTGGCGAAGCCAGAAATTTCATGGCGGCTGAATTGCAAAATCTTGGATACTATACCATCAAACCGGAATTAATTCGTTTTCGCGTGGATACTCTCTCCAATAAAACATCTGGTCAGAAAGAAGCGGAAATAAAAATGATTCTTGAAAATCAGGCAAATAATGAGCCCCATGTAAAATATAAATTTGGCGCAGTAAAACTGGTATTGGAAACCAGTGAAATGTATACCAGAACCAGGAATCCAAAAACTGTGTATTATGACGGAAATACACTGGAATTAAATCATTACCCAATAATGCCCGCAACCATTGCGAGAATTATTTATGTAGACAGTGGTGCAATTTACAGTCAGAATGCAGGCAATAAAACATACCAGAGTTTGGTTCAAATGGGTTTGTTTTCTTTTGTAGAAATTGTGTACACCGTAGATACCTCGAAGAAGGAAATTTCATCTGTGATACATGTAAAAACCTCACCCCGAATGTATTTTCAGGTTGAACCGCAAGCCTTGTATTCTCCGCAGGGATCATCTGGTTTGAATATTTCTACCGGAACCCAACGCAGTTTTGGAGGTGCATTAATACTTTCTTTTTCCAATAAAAATTTATTTAGAAATGTAGAAAATTTGCGCATCAGTTCTATTACTTCTTATGAGGGAATTATCAAACGCGATAATAAAAATACACTGGGCTACGCCTTACAGCAGGGGTTTAATGCATCCCTTTCCCTGCCTCATTTAAAGTTGATGAATTTAAATAAAATCAACAGTAAAATTACACAGAGGAATACCCTGCTTTCCCTTTCCTATCAATATGAAAGAAATCCCAATTTTTTTAGAAGCGCTATTCCTGCGAGTATAACGTTTCAATATCTGCAACCCAAAATCAGTTATTATTGGACACCTGTTGAAATTTCATTCAACAAAAATATTCTGAGCAAGGCTTTTATTGATCGGCTTCCGGCAGCAGACAGCGCCTTTATCAGCAGGGTTTTTACCAATCAATTTGTGAGTGCAACCAAAATTGGTTTCATCTATGCAAACAACCGAACCAAACCAGGTGAAACCTATGTTTTCACGCGATTAGGCATGGAGACCAGCGGAAATCTGCATCGCACCTATCGCAAGTTGTTTGAAAATCCGTTTATATCCGACAGCACCTATACCATTTTTGGATTGCAATATTTTCAATATGCAAAACTGGAAGGTGAAATCCGGCTGCGACAGATCATTGATGAATTAAATTCCGTGGTATTACGGGTAAATAGTGGAATTGCCATTCCTTATGGCAATAGCCGGTATGTACCATACGACAAACGATATTTTATTGGTGGCAGTAACAGTTTGCGAGCCTGGAGGCCACGCAGACTAGGACCAGGTAGCACATCGGATACAACCAATTTTATTATTGACCGTTCCGGAGAATTTTTATTGGAAGGGAACCTGGAATATCGTTTTACCTTGCTTCGAAAATTGTTGGAAAGTGCATTATTTCTGGATATTGGAAATATTTGGAATCTGGATCACAAAGGACAAACCGCTCCCGCCGCAAGCATTTTAAACAGCGATAAATTATTTCAAGACATGGCGGTAAATACCGGAATTGGATTTCGATTTGATTTTCAGTTCTTCTTGTTCCGCATAGATTGGGGAATTCCATTGCGCGATCCCAGCAGGGAAATTGGTACCCGTTGGTTAATTGGAAATTACCACAACGGTCCCTGGAATTTTGTGAGCAAAGAAACTGCTTTGGCTTTCGGTATCGGATACCCTTTTTAAATATTCCCGGTTTCAAATTGCAAGTTATTCGCCTGTAATTGAAAAATTGCATGACGCTTAAACTTCTTTCTGTACAAAGGTTTTCAAGTTTTTTACACTTTGAATTACAAGTTTCGGAATGATTTTTGCCAGCATTTCTTTGAAACTATGAAAAGCGCAATCAAACATTTTGTAATTGCCGGAATCGCTGCATCTCTTTTATTTGTGCAGTCATGTAAAGACGAAAATGGGAAAATCAACATTTTCACGGTTCAGGATGACATGTCTTTTGGAGCTCAGGTGAGTGCGGAATTTGAAAAAGATCCGAACAATAAAATACTCGACAGTGCATCGCATGTAGGTATATATAAATATGTATACGGAATACGCGACAGTATTTTAAACACAGGCAAACTGACCTATGGAAATACCTTTGTATGGCGCATGCGGGTAATTCAGGATGATACCACCCTGAACGCCTTTTGTACCCCGGGAGGATATATTTATGTATACACCGGTTTGATGAAGTTTCTGGAAAGTGAAGACCAGCTCGCCGGTGTGTTGGGACATGAAATGGCGCATGCAGACCGCAGGCACAGCACAGAGGCAATGACCCGTGAATATGGAATTCAAACGTTGATTGACATTGTTTTTGGACAAGATAAAGGGCAACTGGTGCGTATTGCAGCCGGTTTAAAAAGCCTGCAATACAGCAGACAAAACGAAACACAGGCAGATGAATATTCGGTAATTTACCTGTACCCCACTGCATACAATGCATATGGTGCAGCAGGATTCTTCGAAAAAATGATAGCACTTGGTTCACAAAATCCACCGGAGTTTTTGAGTACCCACCCAAACCCGGATAACAGGGTTCAGGCCATTAAAGACAAATGGATGAGTCTGGGTGGAAAAGCCGGAAATGACTTTAAAACCAGATATACAAATTTCCTCAGCACATTGCCTTGATTCAGAAGATCACCATATTATTTTTAACTTTTTTGGGAATTTCATTTTCCCAATGGGCTTTTTCACAAGACACTGCCTCAGTTTCTGATACAACTGTAGTGCTGCCGGATGATACCTCTAACACCCATCTGGTAGAAATTAACCGCTTGATAGTAGCTGCGGAAAAACATTTGGGAACGCCTTATCGCTATGGTGGTAAACAACCGGGTGGATTTGACTGCAGCGGATTTGTGTTGTATTGTTATGGAAGTACCTGTGGCATCAAATTACCTGCAAGTGCTACCGAATATACCCATTATGGATATCCGGTTTCCAGAGACAGCGCAAGACCCGGTGATGTGATTTGTTTTAAAGGTTATAGTACACGTTCATCCAGTATTGGGCATGTTGGAATTATTACTGAAGTCACCCCAACCGAAATTCATTTTATCCATTCTGCATCGCACGGTGGCATTCGCTACGACAAACTGAGCCAGCAATATTATACTACTAGGTTCATGGGGATAAGAAGAATTCTGCGTTAGACCGGTATTCGATATTCAGCTTTTTTGAAGTCTACTATTTTCAAGGTTTCAATGCAATTAATGGCACTTTGAATTTTTTCTTCACTTCGACCAGGTCATCCGGATCTTCCATATTTTCTGGATTCTGAACTGCAATTGTACCAATGGAATCTTTATACGTAATTAAGTATTTCTTGTTTATACTAATTGCCACAATTTCAACGGCATTATAATCTGGTAAATAGAATGATGACTTAACTCCATTTACAGATGGATAAGGTAAATAAGTGGCGGAGTCTTTAGAAGTATTTTTGTACTTAATTAAATAGGATGGCGACTGCTGTCTATATTGGATTTCCAAGGCTGTGGAGTCAGTATATTGGATGACAGACATATATTTAGTTGGTATTAAAGTATTAAATATTTCTCCTATTAATTTTTTGTTTTTATACAGTCTTAAATAAAGTGGTTTTAAAGCAAATGCACCAAAAGCTAAAATCGAATCCGGTTCGAAATTAAAAGAATCAATTCCCTTTTGAGCTAGCATTTCCCAATGCATTTTTAGGTTAACCAATTCCTTCAAGGTGCTGTCTTCAAGCGCCAATTTGCTAGGCATGACAGAAAATTCCCGAATTCCAAATGGTAAAATTTCCGAAGTATCTAAAGTAGCGTTTTGGGAATAATTATGTTTTAGAACCAATTGATTTGATTCTGCATAATCATACCATAGTGTTCTACTGCCTCCTTTGATATGAATATTGCATGGAGGATAGTAAATTGTATCCTCACCAAATTCAAGGTGCAAGTTTTGAATTGCCATAAAATCCGGAATAAATTCGAGGTCATGTGCAATTGGATTTTTCGACCCTGTCATTCTTCTGTATATGCAAACAGAATCATTTAGAGCAAAATAATCATACGACAGAATTTTCCAATTTATTCCCATACAACCGGCAAAACCGCAATTTTGGGTATGCAGGTTATATTGAATTTTTAACGCAGACCAGGATTTCTCAATAGTATCATACAAGCCCAACGAGCCGAACCAGAGTAATGGCTCCGGTGTTCTTATTTTAAGTGATTTTGAACCCACTTTTCTTTCCCTCCCAAAAACATTTTTCTCATACACATCCACTTGGGTTAATTGTCCTTCTTTACTGTTGACCCTAACCCACCAATCACCATTTATTTTCTCAAATTTCAAATTGCTTGAGCGTAAAATTAGAGATGCTGATTTATGATTTGTCTTGGTAAAATAAATCCGCTGCAATTCGTAACGCATTACGACTTTCCCATAGTCCGTTGCTATTTCACCAAAATCAGATCGTCTTACTTTACATGAAAGTATGGATAAGATAATTGAAATGAGTATGAAGCATTTATTATGGTACCTCATACTCATTTAACTTATTAGAAAGAAAGTTATTACTCTTCCGTAGTTTCTTTTTCTTTGGCTTTGGATTTAGGCGCAGAAATCACCAGTTCTTCCGCATCTTTTTTGCGGTCTACTTTTAATTCTGCACCTTCTTTTACATTGCCTTTGAGTATTTCTTCAGCAAGCGGCTCTTCCAGATATTTCTGCAATGCGCGCTGTAAAGGACGTGCACCAAAATCGGGATCAAATCCTTTTTCACCCAGAAATTCTCTCGCTGCTTTGGTAAGTGCCACTTTATATCCCAGATCTGCAATGCGTTTCAACATCTTTGCCATGCGCAAATCCAGAATATTCATGATTTCATCTTTACCAAGACTGTTGAACACGATCACATCATCCACACGATTTAAGAATTCAGGTGAGAAGAATTTTTTTAATTGGGTTTCAATTACCATTTTGGTTTCTTTCTCATGGCTTTCCTGCCTGTTTGAAGTACCAAATCCGACCCCGGTTCCAAAATCTTTCACCTGGCGTGAACCAATATTGGAGGTCATAATTATTACTGTATTTCTGAAATCAATTTTGCGTCCGAGACTATCTGTCATTTGTCCTTCATCCAATGCCTGTAACAGCAAGTTGAATACATCCGGATGTGCTTTTTCCACTTCATCAAATAGAATTACACTGTAAGGTTTTCTGCGCACTTTTTCAGTGAGTAATCCGCCTTCTTCATATCCCACATAACCCGGAGGCGCACCAACCAATCTGCTTATCGCAAATTTTTCCATGTATTCACTCATGTCGATGCGTATTAATGCTTCATCCGAATCAAATAAAAATTCGCTCAGGGCTTTTGCCATTTCTGTTTTTCCTACGCCTGTTGGACCCAGAAAAATAAAAGAGCCTATAGGTCTGTTTGGATCTTTAAATCCTGCACGGGTGCGTTGAATTGTTTTGCTCAGTTTTTCAACTGCCTTGTCCTGCCCTACCACGCGTTTTTTCATGGTATCCGCCATATGCAGCAAACGACGGCTTTCATCTTCTGCCATGCGTTTCACAGGTATGCCGGTCATCATACTCACCACATCGGCAATATCATCTTCCGTTACATTGAATTTCTCTTCACGGGTTTGTGCCTCCCATTTTGCTTTTGCAGTTTCGAGTTCTTCCAAAAGACGTTTTTCATTGTCGCGAAGTTTTGCTGCTTCTTCAAAATTCTGGCTTTTTACCACCTTATTTTTCTCGTGCTTGATCTCTTCAATTTTATTTTCAAGAGTTACGATATCGGTTGGTACATGAATATTCGAAATGTGTACGCGTGCACCTGCTTCATCCAAAATATCAATTGCCTTATCCGGCAAATGGCGGTCACTCATATAGCGAACACTCAGCTCCACACAAGCTTTGATTGCATCATCGGTGTATTGCACGCTGTGGTGGTCTTCGTATTTTTCTTTGATGTTGTGCAGTATTTCTACTGTTTCTGCAGGGCTTGCAGGCTCTATCATCACCATTTGAAAACGGCGTTCCAAAGCACCATCTTTTTCAATGTATTGGCGATATTCGTCTAAGGTTGTTGCACCGATGCACTGAATTTCACCCCTTGCCAAAGCAGGTTTGAACATATTGCTGGCATCCAGGGATCCACTTGCACCACCTGCACCAACAATGGTGTGAATTTCATCAATAAACAGAATTACATCATCAGCTTTTTCCAGTTCCATCATCAGCGCTTTCATGCGCTCCTCAAATTGACCGCGGTATTTGGTACCTGCAACCAGACTTGCCAAATCGAGACTCACCACTCTTTTATTGAATAAAACACGACTCACTTTGCGCTGAATGATGCGCAGTGCAAGGCCTTCTGCTATAGCTGTTTTTCCAACTCCGGGTTCCCCAATTAAAACAGGATTGTTTTTTTTGCGGCGACTCAAAATCTGGCTTACTCTTTCAATTTCTTTGTCGCGACCAACAATAGGATCCAGTTTGCCATCTTCGGCTATTCTTGTAAGGTCTCTTCCAAAATTGTCCAATACCGGAGTTTTGGATTTCCCTTTACCTGTTTTTCTGGCTTCCTGGGCTTTTTGTTCTTCGCGATAAAATTCTTCAGGGGTGTCCTGATCGTCATTGGGCAGTTCATCGCGGATGGCATCTACACCTTCTTCCAATGCAGATTTGAACACATCGTAGTTGATACCATATTGTGCCAGAACCTGCGATGCGATATTGTCTTCATCTCGAAGAATGCTCAATAGCAAATGTTCCGTGCCTATGAGATCGGTTTTAAAAATTTTAGCCTCCAGATAGGTAATCTTCAGGGCTTTTTCCGCCTGTTTGGTCAGTGGAATATTGCCAAGATTGGCCGTTTTGGTTGCTGTAGTGCGAATATTATCTTCTATGGTTTTCTTTAGGCGCAATGCGTCTATATCCAATAGTTTCAGGGTTTGCAGTGCTTTGCCCTCTCCTTCTCTGATAATACCCAACAACAAATGCTCACATCCTATATAATCGTGGCCAAGCCTGATAGCTTCCTCGCGACTAAACTGGATGACTTCTTTAACTCTTGGTGAAAATTTTGCTTCCATTCACTGGTTTTCCTTATGTACAAAAATATTGCGTTGTGTCTTCAATTCTTCTATTAGTAACAAACAACTTTTATGCCTGTCATATCTTTTGGAATCTCCGATGCAAAGTTTCTATCCAAAACCCTGCCCAAACATAGAAACTGCCAGAATTACCGTTGGTTGTTAGCGCAATGTAAAATCTTATTCACTATTTTTTCCCCATTGTTAAAAAATTAATAGTAACTGATGTGAGGTTTTAAACGAAATTCATAATTTATTTTGAACCCCCCTATGTCAAACCCTCCTCAGGAAAAGCGCAACAACAAAAGAATTGCGGGTGTTCACGTATTGCCCCCGGATTTACAAGGCAGGATTCCTCCGCATGCCAGAGAGCTTGAAGAAGCTGTACTCGGCGGTATGATGCTGGAGCGAGATAAAATCAACTCGGTAATTGACATCTTGTCAGACAAGCATTTTTACGTTCCGGAACATCAGTACATTTTCAAGGCCATACGCGACATTTACAACGAAGGGCAAACCCCCGTGGATTTGCTTACGGTAAACAATGCGCTTCGAAATTCCGGGGAACTGGAAATCGCAGGTGGTTCCTATTATCTGGCACAACTCACCAACAAAGTTGCCAGTGCAGCCAATATAGAATTTCACGCCAGAATTCTCAATCAAAAATTTGTTCAGCGCGAACTGATTCGCGTTTCCGGTGAAATATCCGTTGAAGCATATAACGATGGACGCGATTCATTTGAAATGCTGGATGAGAGCGAACGCAAACTCTATGAAATTAAAAATGCCGGATTAAAAAGAAGTTTTCAGGATATAGGTTCCCTGGTAAACCGCGCGTTAACAGATTTGGAAGAACGATCCAATTCTGAACATGACGGCATTACCGGTGTGGCTTCCGGATTCAGTGATCTGGATAAAATAACTGCTGGTTTTCAGCCTTCGGATCTCATCATTATTGCGGCAAGACCTGCAATGGGTAAAACTGCCTTTGCACTATCCATGGTTAGAAATGCAGCCGTGGATTTTAAAAAATCGGTAATGATTTTCTCCCTGGAAATGGCCGATGTACAATTGGTAAATCGTTTGATTTCAGGAGAAGCAGAAATTGCCAGCGATAAAATTCGAAAAAGCGATCTTACCGGTGAAGAATGGCAAAGGCTCCATTCCAAAACTACCCATTTATCGGAATCCAAAATATTTATTGACGACACCCCTCAGCTTAACATTTTTGATTTAAATGCAAAATGCAGAAGGGTTCACAGCCAACATGGTCTGGATATGGTAGTAGTAGATTACCTACAGTTGTTGAGACATGAAACCAAAGGTGTAGGAAATCGCGAACAGGAAATTGCGTTTATCTCCCGAAGTCTGAAAGGTCTTGCAAAAGAATTAAATGTTCCTGTTATCGCGCTGGCGCAGTTGAGTCGTGAAGTTGAAAAACGGGTAAACAAACGCCCACAATTGAGCGATTTGCGTGAATCCGGTTCTATTGAGCAGGATGCAGATATGGTAATGTTCCTGTACAGGGACGATTATTATGCAAAAATGGGAACTGCAGAAAAAGGTGCTGAAGCCTTTAACAATTATGGAATTGAAGGACTTACGGAAGTAATTATTGGGAAACACAGACATGGTGCGGTTGGTTCTGCATTTACCAAATTCGTACACCAGTATTCTAAATTCCGTGATCTGGAACCAGAAGAGAGGCTTGCCACACAGGGTGAAGGTGGATATGACTCTTTCAGTCAAACCATGCAAACATTTCCAAGCAGAATGAATGCGGATGATAATCCATTGGGTGGAGATGATTTTCCGGGTTGGAATAATTTTAATACCGATTCCAATATTTTTATTGACGATTGATTTCTAATAAAATGAAATAAAAAAAAGCCGCAAATATTGCGGCTTTTTTTTATTCAAATATTTTTATTAATCTTCTTTACTTACCGGCATTTTTACTGCGAAAATTTTATCGGTTCCATTGGCTAATTTCCCTTCAATGGTGATAGCTCCTTTTAATTCTTTTAAGGTGGCTATGGCGCCCTGAACGCTATACACAGGCTCGTTATTGATATTGGCAATTATAAAGTCTTTTGGAATTCCGGCATCTTTAAAAACACCATTTCCAACAGATGAAACTTTTACGCCATTTTTCAATTTTAAACTCAACCTTTCTTCCCGGCTTGAATTTGCAAGGGTCATTCCCAGATAGGAATCTGTTTCTGTTTTTTCTGCCATTTGCAGTTTGGTATTTCCGTCTTCGCTCAACAGTTCAGGTTCCAAAACCTTTATTTCCCCTTTGCGACGAACGGTAACTTTAATTTTATCACCGGGTTTATTGCGGCCAACTTCTTCCTGTAGTTTGGAACTGGAATTAATATCCGCCTCATTTACTTTTAGAATTACATCGCCTTTTTTAATTCCTGCTTTTTCTGCAGCGCCATGCTCCACAACTTCAGCTACATAAACACCCTTCAAATCCGGTAAATCTTTTTCATCTGCCAATTGCTGGTTAATTTCCTGAATACTTACGCCCAACAATGCACGTTGAACTTTACCGTATTTCATAATATCATTCACTACCTTTTTCACCAGATTTACAGGAACAGCAAAGGCATAACCTGCATAAGAACCGGTTTCGGAAGCAATTGCGGTATTTATTCCAATAAGTTCTCCGGCTGTATTTACCAAAGCACCACCGCTGTTACCCGGATTTATAGCTGCATCGGTTTGTATAAAATTTTCAATAGCGTATTTATTCCCTTTGCTTCTGATTAAATCAATATTGCGACCCATAGCACTCACAATTCCCAAGGTAACGGTACTATTTAGATTGAATGGATTTCCAACGGCAACCACCCAGTTGCCAACACGCACATCGTCGCTGTTTCCGAGTTTCAAAAATGGCAGATCGTTTTCTGCTATGCGCAGCACAGCCAAATCGGTATTTTTGTCAGTTCCGATAACTTCAGCGATATAGCTGCGTTTGTCGTTCAATACCACTTCGATTTTGGTTGCACCGTCTACTACGTGGTTATTTGTAACAATGTATCCGTCATCAGACAGAATTACACCGGATCCGCTTGCCGCGCGTGGCCCCGGATTGGGGAAACGGAAATTGGGATCATTGAAAAAATCGAATGGATTTTGGGGTGTTTCTGCAGACCCGGAGGCAGTGCCCATCATGGTTTTAATGTGAACAACCGCAGGATTCGCGATGTCGGCAACACCGGCAAAATCAAAGGCTGGTGCTGAGTTTAAACTTGCATATCTGGCAAGTTGTGCAGAGGCATTTTGTTTCCCTTCAATAGAATTTGCTGATTTTTTTGAAATAGCCACATAGCCTCCCAAAGCCGCTGCACCGCCTGTTAATCCGGCCAGTAGCAAGGCGAAAAATCTGTTTTTATTGATGATGTTCTCCATAGTTCAATGTTATTAGCTTCAAATTTTGTTCCGAATTAAAAACGGAAAAAACAGTGCCAATACTTTAATTTGCGCTGCGAGCATTTACCTTTTTCGATAAAGAGGTATCAAATATCCGTGAAATGTCAGGAACTGAACCCGGAACTGAACAAGAAATATTGGGACGACTGCAGGCAGGCGATCAGGAAGCCCTTGTTACGCTCTACCATGCCAATTTCAATATGGTCAGAAACTATGTGGCCAAAAATAATGGCGTGGTGGAAGATGCAGAAGACCTTTTGCAGGATGCTCTTGTGGTATTGTGGCAAAACCTCCGCAAACCAGATTTTGAAGTTACCAGTAAGATCAGCACCTACATTATGGCCATTTGCAAAAACCTGTGGCTTAAACAACTGAATAAAGGAAGTAAAATGTTAGGTGAAGAAGTGATATTGCCGCAAATGCACAGCGAAAACCCGGATCATGGAAAGACCATGGATATGAAAAAAATCCATCAGGCGTTGGATGAGCTGGGAGATACCTGTAAAAGTATTTTGCAGATGTTCTATTTTGATGGCTTTGATATGGATACCATTGCCAAAGCCATGCAGTTCAACAATTCCGATACTGCGAAAGCAAAAAAATACCAGTGTTTCAAAAAACTGGAGGACATTGTAAAGAAAAAGTATTCCATGTCTGATTTTTTAAGATAAAAAGGAGATAAAAATGGAAAATCCGGAGCTGAATAACGATCTCATAGATAAATATCTGCGCGATGAATTGGAAGGTGCAGAGCTGGATTCCTTTTTGGCAAAAATGGAATCGGATTCCGCATTTAAAAAGGATGTGGAATTTCGCAAAATATTGGTACGCGGTATTCAGGAACACGGTGCTGCCCAACTAAAGAACTTTATCAGGCAAAGAACTACCCAAAGAAAGATAATGACCATTTCTTTCAATACCTGGTATTATGCCGCAGCTGCAGTTGCCATTCTTTTGGTTGCATCTACAGTTTTATTATGGGTAGGACAAAAAAATGAAATGCAGGGAACTGAAATTGCAGATGTAAAGAAAACCGAACCAAAAGAACAAATACCAGCCTCCGGCAATGAGCCTGCACAGGTTGTTACCGGCAATAAATCTGAATTAGCAGACTCAACCAAATCTGAAACTTACCTCGCTTTGGAAGATGCAAATAATTCCGGTTCCGGGGCAGTGGACACAGACAGGGATGGCGTTGCAGAATCAGACCAAACGAATGCATATCCGGATGTGGTGATGATTGCAAGCAATATTCCGGTAATTCCGATTCAGATTGAACCTGCCACATCAGAAATGAAAATAGAAAGCAGCAGTGTGCCACAATCCAGAAAACCGGTTCTGAAAAGAGAAAAAGAAGCTACTGCAGATAAAAATGTTTTGGTAGATTCAGGTCTTAATTGGTCCGTTGAAACCATAGCAAAAGCAGATTCAGATAATGAAACTGTTATTCCCAGATTTAATTTGAGTTTTGGTAATACCAGAGATGCAAAACCACAAATTGAACTATTGAAAAAATCCAATTCCGGAACCAATGATCTCATGGTATATAATTTGCCTTATGACAACCCGATTATTCTCAATTACAACAATAAATTCTATCTCAAAACCGGAGATAAATATTATGAGTTCAATCTGAATAAGGCAAAAAAACAGGCAGTTGCTGCGGTTACCGATAAAAATATTCTGGAAGCACTGAATAAATAAAATGCATTTTTTTAAATATCAGGGAACCGGCAATGACTTCATCATTTTAGATGGAAGAGAAAATATTCCTTCTGAATTGGATGTGCAATTGCTTTGCGATCGAAGGTTTGGAATAGGTGCAGATGGCCTGATGGTATTAAAAAATCACCCTGCTTATGATTTTGAAATGGTGTACTACAACAGCGATGGAAATCTGAGTAGTATGTGTGGCAATGGTGGCAGGTGTTTGGCTCATTTTGCCAATTTCCTGGGAATAGGAAATCAGGGTGAAATGGAATTTATTGCAGTTGATGGCCCCCACCATGCCAGGGTTTCCGGAAATTATGTGGAACTGGGTATGCGCGATGTAAATCAATGGGAAAAAAGGGATCCAAATACCTATGTATTAAATACCGGTTCCCCGCATTATGTTCATTTCATGGATGGAAATATTCGCGAATTGGATTTGATTTCTTTCGCCAGAAATATTCGGTATAATGATGAATTTTCGCGCGACGGTATTAATGTAAATGTGGTACATATTTTAGATTCTGAACACATTTTATTGCGCACTTATGAGAGAGGGGTGGAAGACGAAACGCTGAGCTGTGGCACAGGAGTAACAGCCTCTGCGCTTGCATTTCAAATACATTTAAATACGGTATTACCTGAGATAAAAGTACAATCTATGGGTGGTGATCTGGTAGTAAAATCCCAAAGAAATTTGGAATCATTTCAGGAAATTATTTTAGCCGGGCCTGCAGTTCAGGTTTATTACGGACAGATATAAAAAAAGCCCTGTTTCCAGGGCTTCTATTTTAATTTAGTTTTAATTATTTTTATTGAACCAAAAACTTCACTGTGCCGGAAGTGCCGCTCTGCGTGAGTTTTGCAAAATAATATCCCGAAGCCAAATCCGAAATATTAATGGTATACACGTTGTTTCCTTTAACGGATTCATGTTGGCTTGCGCCCATTTTTTTACCGTGAATATCAAATATTTCCATGGCTACTTTTCCATTGGTTTTTGCATCAAATGACACCTGAATATTTTCTTTTGCTGGGTTCGGATAAACTTTCAAAGAAGTTGCATCTCTTGCAATTTTTTTGGTGCTTGTGAGCAATCCGGTGCTCCTGAAAAATCCGCGTCCATGGGTTCCAATATACAGATCCATGCCTTCCCAGGGGTGGTATTCATAACCGCGAATTTCATACACGGGAACACGCGCCATTCCGGTATTTGCCTCCTCCCATGAAGTTCCGCCATTTTCGGTAAGCCAGATTCCCAGGTCAGTTGCCAAAACAATGCGGTTGGCATCGTCCACGTCTACTACTGCATCGTAAACAGGCATGCTGGGTAAATTGCCGGTAATATTTTTCCAGGTGGGGACTGCATCCAGCGCATTTTCTGTTTCATAAACATAACTGCTGTTGCCATAACCACCGAGGGTAACTACTACATGGTTTGGATTACTCTGATCTACATTCACTGAAGTTACTGTTCTTCCGTTCGCTCCTGCAGGAGTAATATTAACCAGTTTAATTTTTGAAGGAACCACTCTTGCGCCGGAATTGGGGTCATATTTGGCACTTTGAATACTGTCAATTCGATATACTCTTTGGTGTTTTGCAACAAACAAATGGTCTCCATCCGGAGTGTGGTCCATTTCTATAATTCGATCGCCTCCAAGGCTAGCCGTTAATAAATACCATGCAACCGGAGTTGAAAAATCAGTTGGATTTAATGCAACCCACACATCAGTATTTTTAGCCAGAAATAATTTGGATACTTTTTCACTTTGTTCCCAAAGCGTGAAGGTGGTATTAAAATCAGAAGGTACTTTTCCATCCTGCCTCAAATCCCAGAATGTGGAAGAAGACTGACCACCATTGGCAGATCTTGCGACATTTCCATAGTAGGTACTTACAAACATCACAGCCGGATTAAAGCTGCTGAATTCCACATCAAATCCATCTCCGCCATATACTTCTGCAGATGACTTTGAAGGTTCACCATTAAAACTGTTTCCGGAAAAATTAATCAATTGGGTTCCATTATCCTGAGAGCCTCCCATTACATGTCCGAGATAATTCGCAGCAACATTATAGAGTTGCAACGTTGTAAAACCTCGATTCATGGGCGACCATGTAGCTCTGTCCTGACTAAAGAACAATCCACCATCCGTACCTACAATCATTGTTGGAGGTGATGTGCGCATGTTAAATTGAATCACATGTTTATCAGCATGCACATAACCGGAATTCCAGGGCATGTCGAACTGGCTGGTAATTTCCCTGTATCCTTTGTCTTGATCCCAAACTGCAAGACCAACGCCTCCCAAATAAATTTTGTCTTTGTCTAAAGGATCAACTCCTATAACATTGTCATACCAACCCTGGGTATTAGAGCCAAATATGTCGGTAACTGAACTTTTTGCTACAATAAGATCCCAATTGATATCACCAAGGTTTTGTGCACCGCCATTGGTCGTGCGCCAAACTCCTGACATACTACCTCCCGAAGAACCGAGCAAATAAATATATTGTGGATCCTGTGGACTAATTGCAATAGATGTTCTGCCACCAGGGGTGATACCGTTGTTTACTGAAGTAAATGTTGTACCATCAACATTCCCCTTATATATAGTTCCAATATTGTTTGAGCACCAAATAATTCCATCCTTGTCAATGGCGGCATCCAGAATTGCTCCACCCCTAACAAGCGTCCAGGACGTTCCGCCGTTTGAAGTTTTATACAGTCCTGCTTCATTTGCCACCCAAAGCCAGTCTTCGGTTGGATGTGCCAACATAACATTACACCTGGTCCAGGATTTAGTATTTGTTATACTGGTAAATGTTTTTCCAGTATTGTCGGTACTTTTAAAAACTCCGAGACCATCAAATGCCGGTGAACCATTTCTGGTTCCACCACCATTGGTATAAAACCCTTCACCGGTACCATAATATATAATTCCATTCGGGGTTTGAGCGATACAATTCACATTTAAATTCTGCTGCAAGTCATTTACCGGTCTCCAGGATAGTCCTCCGGTATTGGAGCGAAACAACCCACCACTTACACCGCCGGCAAACATCAGGTTGGCACTATCGCGATGCATGAGAAATGCACGGATTCTGCCGCCAATATTATCCGGACCCATATTTTTCCAAACTATAGGTTTTGCAGCTCTGCTGGTCACTTTAATTTTATCTGCCTGAGCAATGGCTTCTTTTATCCATTCAGGTTCCAGTGTACCGGTTGCCTCATTCAAACGCATGGAATAAAAAGATTCAATAGCGCCCTGAATACTCCGGCCCTCTGATTCTTCTTCCATACTCGCCATCCATTCTCCTTCAGATTCTTTGGTGCTGAACCGGGACAAAGTGCCAATTCCTGCAACCAATGAAATTGCCGTTGCCAGAATGATAAGTTTGTTTCTTTTCATGTTGTTAATTGAGAAGTCTTTCATGCAAAGTAATTACTCAAACACCGATATAGAAAGTATTAATGTCAAAAAAACTTAAAATCGAAATGTCATCGCCTCAAACCCGCAACTGACAAGGGGTGAATAATTTATGACAAATGGATTTATGACAATTTTGCAACGAAAATTGCAATATATTTCAGCAAAAATTTATAATAATTTGCTTAAAGCACATGCTTTTCAGCATGGTAGGAACTTCGCACCATGGGTCCGCTTTCTACAAAACGAAAACCCTTGTCCAGCCCATATTTTTCCCAATGTTTGAACTTGTCCGGATGTACAAATGATGCAACATTCAAATGCAGTTTTGTAGGTTGTAAATATTGACCTAAAGTCAAAACATCACATTGGTGTTCGTGCAAATCGTCTATCAATTGTTTCACTTCATCATCGGATTCCCCGCAACCGAGCATGGCACCGCTTTTGGTTCTGGTGCCGTATTCCGCTGTCCGGCGGATTTGTTCTAATGACCTTTGATATTTCGCCTGCGGCCTGACTAATTTATACAAGCGCTCAACGGTTTCCATGTTGTGACTCACCACATCCGGTTTTTCATCCAGTATCATATATAAAAGATCCCACTGACTTTTAAAATCCGGAATCAATGTTTCAATGGTAGTACCCGGATTTAGTTTTTTTACTTCCTTAATGGTGTTGGCCCAAACCGTTGCGCCTTTGTCTTTTAACTCATCGCGGTTTACGGAAGTTATAACACAATGTTTCACTCCCATCAGCTTCACTGCTTCTGCCACCCTCTGTGGTTCATCCAAATCGTATTCAGTGGGTCTCCCTGTTGCAACTGCACAAAAGCTGCAACTTCTGGTACAAATATTTCCCAGAATCATAAATGTTGCAGTTCCCGCTCCCCAGCATTCTCCCATATTCGGACAACGGCCGTCCTGACATATGGTATGAAGTTTATTTTCGTTTACAATTTTTTTAACCCTGGAATAATTCTCTCCGGTGGGCAATTCAATTTTTAACCATGAAGGTTTGGAGATGCCTCTTTTTTCAGGCGTTACAACCGGTAATTCTAACACTGGATTCCTTTGCTAATTTTTGCCAAAGCCGAGCGCAAAGGTAAGATAAAACATGGAAAACAACTGTTTGTTCATGCTGTTGATATAGAGAATTGGAAGCTTTTTGGAATAGGCCTCCACCCGCATTCCCAAGGTAACAATTTTAACATCTGTACGGTAATTCCCCCATGAAAATTCCAAAGCAGAATGCAGTCCAACTCCGGGGGTAAAACTGCCTTCACGAATTCCTTTTCTAAAGGGTGCTCTCCCTCCAATCAAATTCTGTGGGTGAATATTCGGGTCATAGCGAACCTCGGTATATTGTTCCGAGGCACCACTACCCTGTTGGTACAAACGTATATAAACCGGCCAGGAGTATGCAACCGGAATACCAATTCCCGCAACAGCATTCAGAGCAATGGATTTCCTGTCTTGTCTGAGTGAAAGTGGATAGCGAAAGACATAAGTTGGCCTAAAAGCCCAGGCGTAATTGATTTTGCCAAATTTATAAATTCCGCTGCTCTGCAAGGTTGTATTAATCAGGGCCACTTCCCTGGGATGTTGAATATTGCCAATTTCGAACCCTAAATCTCCGGCAAGTATTTTATGTTCCTGTTTCCAGGGTTTGTAATACTTAAAGCTTGCAGCAATTCCGTATCGGTTGAGACCAAGACCAAAAGCAAGTGTGCGTTCACTTTGCGCCTGCAAACCGGCGATAAAAAAACACAAAATGGTTAACGCTGTAAATCTCAAGAAATTCAAATTTAGTTCAGCCATTTGAAATAATAGCAATTGGATTTTGAATATGTTTTGAAACCATGGGTTGTGAAATGCAAAAAAACATCCCACATTATCCCACGAATTTAAAAACCTTGAAAAATCAATACTTGTGAGTTATTTTCGCAAGGTCTAAACAGATCCAAACCAACGCTTTAAACCTTAAAACCCCTTACCATGGGAGACTTGTGGAAAAATGGTGATTAAAAAGGGGAGAATGTGGGAAAAAGTGGAAAATTGGGTTTTTATTTAGCAGACGGAATTTCTAATCAAAATGAACGGATTCATCGGGGAGTACACATGCAGGCTGGACGAGAAGGGGAGACTCTCTCTGCCATCCAGATTGCGCGCGCAATTCCCTGAAAGTGCCGGCAACCAGCTGGTGGTGAATCGTGGTTTTGAGAAATGCCTTGTTCTGTATACCAAAGAAAGCTGGCTTCAGGAAACTGCCAGATTAAACGCTGTGGATGATTTTATGAGTCCGGAAATCAGAAGGTTCAAAAGGATTTTCACCAATGGTGCTAACCTTGTTCAGATTGATTCCGCACAGCGTGTCCTGATCCCAAAAAAATTGTTGGAATATGCGGAACTGCACAGCGATGTAGTTCTGAATGCATTCAACAATAAAGTGGAAATCTGGAGCCTGAAGCATTATGAAAATGAGCTGGATGTGAATGCTGATGAAATGAGCAGACTCGCCCAGAATTTTTTTCAGCAGCAATCTGGTAAACAGTAAGGCGGAAATATCCGTTTTGCGAAATGAGTAACTACCATCATGCCGTTTTGTTAAATCCCAGCGTGGACGCCCTGGTAAAGGATCCATCCGGGATTTATGTAGATGCCACCTTTGGAGGAGGAGGTCATTCCCGTGCCATATTGGAAAGACTTAATGACAAAGGAAGATTGATTTCTTTCGACCGGGATTCAGATGCAAGTCAAAATGTTCCGGATGATAAAAGATTTCTTCTGGTGCATCACAATTTTTCATTTATTAAACAATTTCTCACTTACTACAGAGCAATTCCCGTTCAGGGAATTCTGGCAGATCTTGGAATAAGCTCCCATCAGATTGATGAGGCTGAACGAGGTTTTTCACATCGGTTTGACGGACCATTGGACATGCGAATGGACCGCGATGCAAAATTGAGTGCTGATACTGTAATAAATGCATACACAGAGGAACAATTGGGCAATGTTTTTTATTTATATGGCGAATTAAAAAATGCCAGAAAAATAGCATCCGTCATTGTTCAGGCCAGATCAGGCAAAGGAATTCACACTACCGAAGATTTAAAGCGTGCTTTGTTTGAACTCACACCTAAACATACACCTGCAAAATTTCTTAGTCAGGTTTATCAGGCAATTCGATTGGAGGTAAATGGAGAATTGCGCGCATTGGAAAAAATGCTCATGCAATCTGCAGAAGTACTGAGTACCGGTGGAAGACTTGTAATTATTTCTTACCATTCTCTGGAAGACAGAATGGTGAAAAATTTTATGCAAACCGGAAATTTTCAGGGAAAAAGAGAAACGGATTTATTCGGGAAAATGGAGCGTCCATTTCACCCTGAACCCACCAAAGCAATTGTACCTGATGAAAAAGAAATTCAGGATAACAAGAGAGCGAGAAGTGCGAAAATGAGGATTGCAATAAAAAATTAATGGGAACAGAAAATTCAGAGTTGGAAAACCAAAATTCAAATGTGGATTCTTCTGCAGAAATTCAGCCAACCAATCCATGGATGTGGGTTCGTTTTGGATTTGTGGTTTTCTTTCTCATACTATTTTATATATACAACCAACACCACGCAAATAAAGCGCTGCGCAAAAAAGAAATGCTAATTAAAGAACTCAAGGAATTGCATAGTGAAAAAATTAGTCTGGAAAGTGAAGTAACCAAAGAAAGTAAGCAGAGTGAACTCGCTGAAAAATTAAAAGCGACCGGAATTAAAGAGTTAACTGAACCCCCTGTAAAAATTGAACTCCACAAAGAAAAAAAGCAATAAAGTTAATTCCAGAAGGGCAATTCTGATACGGTCATATGTGGTCGTTGGAATAGCAATGCTTTTTGGATTGGGCGTGCTTATTGCCGCTGCAAGACTACAATTGCGTTCTGATGGAGAATTCAGTGAATTAATCCGCCAAAAAACCACCAGAGAAATAAAAGTAAAAGCTGTACGTGGAAATATTTATGCAGATGATGAAAGTCTGCTTGCGACTTCCGTGCCAACGTATAATCTGATTTTCGACAGCCGTGCAGATGGTTTGACAAATGAATTATTCAGAAGCAAAATAGATAGTCTCAGCATTCAATTATCCATCTTATTTCCTGAAAAAACTGCAGCTGGCTGGAAAGCACATTTTCAAAATCTGAGATCGAGAAAAGTTCGATATGCAGTAATTAAAAAGGATATGAATTTCCGGCAGGTAAAAGTCATCAAAAAATGGCCCCTGGTAAATCTCGGAAAATTCACGGGTGGATTTTGGTGGGAAGAGCAGGCGAAGAGATTATACTTCATGGGGGAATTGGCTAAGCGCGCTATTGGGTACAGCAAACAAGGGGTTTATGTAGGATTAGAAGGTGCGTTTGACAGCCTGCTTCGCGGTGCCGATGGCACCCGGCTGGAGCAGCGAATGCCGGGAAATGTCTGGCGCGCTATTCAAACAGGAAATTATACCGATCCTATAAATGGCTATGATATTGTTACAACACTGGATGTCAATTTGCAAGATGTAGCGCAAAGTGCATTAAACAGAGTATTAACTGAAAACGAAGCGGATCATGGTTGTGCTGTTGTAATGGAAGTCGCAACCGGAGCAATCAAAGCAATTGCGAATTTGAAACGCAATAAAGAAGGCAAATATACCGAGACCCAAAATTTTGCAGTAGATGAGTTTTCAGAACCGGGATCCACATTTAAACTGGTTGCCACCATGGCCTTGCTGGAAGATGGTTTTTGTAATCCCAACGACAGCATAAACGTGGAAGGCGGGAAAACAAAATTCCACGGACAAACCATGGAGGATGCATCGAGACCTCACAAAAATATTCTCACTTTACAGGAATCTTTTGAAAAATCGAGCAATGTTGGAATTAGCAAATTGGTAGTTAAACATTATGCATCCAAACCACAAAAATTCGTGGAGCATGCATTGGATTTGGGATTGAATATAAAACCGGATTTTGACATACGCAGTGCCGGAAATCCCAGAATAAAAAACATAAAAAGTACCGATTGGTCGGCAGTTTCTCTTCCCTGGATGAGCATAGGATACGAATTAAAAATTTCGCCCATGCAGGTATTGATGTTATACAATGCTGTTGCAAATAATGGCAAAATGGTGAAACCTTTTATGGTGCGTGAAATACGCCAGGAAGGAAGGCTGATACGCAGAATTGAACCCACTGTTCTGAAAGAAAAAATATGCAGTGAGGAAACCATAAAATCTTTAAAAATGATGATGGAAGGTGTGGTGGATCATGGTACTGCGACAAATTTAAAAAACGAAGATTACAAGGTTGCCGGTAAAACCGGAACCGCACAAATAAGTAAGGGTGGCGGATATAACAAAAGCAGCTACAAAGCATCTTTTGTGGGATATTTTCCGGCAGAAAATCCAAAATATACTGTTATCGTCGTAATTAATGAACCTTCAAAAGGAATCTATTACGGTGCTTTGGTTGCGGGTCCTGTTTTTAAAGAAATTGCGGATAAAATTTATTCCAGTAGTTTAAGTTTATTGCCAGGAGTACAAATCTCAGGTACACCTGCAATACCAGGAATATTAAATGGAAACTGGGCATCTTCCAAAACAGTTCTCAATTACCTGGGTATCACATCTGAATTGGATTCCGCATTTCATCAAAGTGCATGGATTAAAGGAAAGTCTACGCTTCACAGTGTCCATATCAGCAATATAAAAATGTCACAAAATACCATTCCGGATGTAACCGGAATGGGCTTGCGGGATGCAATTTATCTGCTGGAAAGCCGTGGATTAAAAGTGGGATATAAAGGCTATGGAAGAATTACTTCACAAAGTATCAAACCTGGTAATAGCATAATTCCCGGAAGTATTATTCAATTAACGTTAACTCCATTTTGATGAAAAGTATATCTGAAATATTTCATGGATTAAATGGAATTGAAATTATTGGTAATTCCGAAATTTCTATTTCCGGTATTACCATCGACAGCAGAAAAGTTGAAAAGCAATTTCTATATGCAGCATTAATTGGAACCAAAACAGATGGCCACAATTTTATAGATACTGCCATACGTGCGGGCGCCACTGCTATTTTATGCAAACAATTACCAGAAAACACAAACAGCAATATCACGTACATCGTTGCAAATGATGTTCCTCTAATTTTGGGTAAAGTCTGCAATTTATTTTATGAAAGTCCGGATAAAAAAATGCAGGTTGTAGGTGTTACGGGCACCAACGGAAAAACCACTGTAGCTACTTTATTATTTGAATTATTCCGCGAAAAAGGTTTTCAATGCGGCCTTATCAGCACTGTAGAATATCGCATCGGAAAAAATGTTTATCCAAGCACACATACTACGCCGGATGTAATTTCTGTGTATCAGTTAATGCACAAAATGGCAGAAGCCGGATGCAGCTATTGTTTTATGGAAGTGAGTTCACATGCCGCAGATCAAAACAGAATAGCGGGTATAGAATTTACAGGGGCGATTTTCACCAATATTACCCATGACCATTTGGATTATCACCAAACATTTGAAGCATACCGGGATGCAAAAAAATCATTTTTTGACAGCCTTCCTTCAACTGCTTTCGCATTAACCAATAAAGACGACCGCAACGGATTATTCATGTTGCAAAACACGAAAGCGGCAAGGTATACCTACAGTTTACATGGTACGGCCGATTTTAATGGTCGCATTTTAGAAAGTGATTTTAATGGCACACTCATTCAAATCAATCAAAAAGAAATGTGGGTGAGTTTGGTCGGTGAATTCAATGCTTACAATTTAACAGCAGTATATGGTGCTGCATTTTTACTAACGGAAGGTGATCCTGAAATTGAAATAAAACTCAGTGCATTACCCAGAGTAAATGGAAGATTTGAAACTATTCCGGGTCCAAAAAGAATTACTGCAGTTGTGGATTATGCGCATACTCCGGATGCTTTGCAAAATGTATTGGAAACCATAAACAAAATTCGCACGCGCGGTGAAAAACTGATTACCGTTGTTGGCTGTGGAGGAAACAGAGATGCCGCCAAAAGACCTGAAATGGGAAAAATTGCAGCCAGATTAAGCGATCGTGTAATTCTCACCAGCGATAACCCGCGCGATGAAGATCCCAATACCATCATTGAACAAATGGAAAGTGGTGTGGAAGGCCAGTATTACAAAAAAGTATTGCGCATTACGGATCGGAAAGAAGCAATAAAAACTGCGGGAATGATGGCTCAACCGGGTGACGTGATTTTGGTTGCAGGAAAAGGACATGAAACCTATCAGGAAATTTCAGGAGTGAAATATCCTTTTGATGATAAAAAAATAATGATTGAAACATTTAATCTCATCGGATAATGCTGTATTACCTATTTAACTGGCTCGACGCACAATTTGGACTCTCCGGAGCCGGGGTATTCCGTTTTATTTCTTTTCGGGCATCCATGGCCGGAATATTGAGTTTATTAATAGCCCTTTGGGTTGGAAAAGGTATCATACGATGGCTGCAGAAAAAGCAAATAGGTGAAACTATTCGCGAATTGGGGCTGGAAGGTCAGATGCAAAAAAAAGGTACGCCAACCATGGGTGGAATTATCATTGTTATCAGCATCTTAATCCCCACATTATTATTTGCAAAACTCGAAAATATTTATGTGATATTGATGCTAATAAGTACGATATGGATGGGAACCATCGGTTTAATTGATGATTATATAAAAGTATTTAAAAAGAATAAAGAAGGACTCAAGGCAACATCTAAATTAATTGGACAACTATTGTTGGGCGCCATAATCGCTGTTGTTATTGATTACACCCATAAAATAAGCGACCTGCCCCTCGAAACCAACCTTCCAATATTAAAAGATAAATTCAGCTATTCTGATTTAATACCTGGTGCAAATAATGCATGGTTTATTTATGTTCCGGTTATCATTTTTATTTGTATGGCTGTGACCAATGCTGTCAATTTAACCGATGGAATTGACGGGCTGGCAGCGGGCACAACGGCTATTGTAGGCGTTGGATTGGGTATACTGGCATATGCATCAGGTAACATCAAATTCGCTGATTATCTGAATATTATTTACGTGCCAAACAGCGGTGAAGTTGTTGTTTTTCTCGCTGCCGTAATTGGTGCATGTCTCGGATTTCTTTGGTACAACGGTTACCCGGCACAAGTCTTTATGGGAGATACGGGAAGTTTGGCATTGGGCGGTGCAATAGCTGCGGTTTCCATAATAATCAAAATGGAATTGCTCATCCCTATTTTATGCGGTGTATTTTTTTCAGAGAGTCTTTCTGTGGTACTTCAGGTAGCCTGGTTTAAATATACCAAGAAAAGATACGGAGAAGGCAGAAGAATATTTCTGATGTCTCCTTTGCACCATCATTTTCAAAAATTAAATATTCCCGAAAGCAAAATCACCTTGCGTTTTTGGTTGGTTACTGTAATTCTGGTACTCGCAACATTAGCATTACTCAAACTGCGTTGAATAAAAAACTCGTCATATTGGGAGCAGGCGAAAGCGGAACTGGAACTGCCATTCTTGCACAAAAGAAGGGGTGGGATGTATTCGTTTCCGATCTCGGTCCTATTAGCGAGAAATATAAATCCGAGTTGAATTCATATGGTATTTCCTGGGAAGAAAACAACCATGACGGAGGCAGGATTTTAGATGCAGATACTATTGTTAAAAGTCCTGGGATTCCAGACAAAGCACCAATGGTAAAAGCTGCACGAGAAAGGCATATTCCGGTAATTTCTGAAATGGAATTTGCGCAATCTTATACCTCAGCGTTTATTATTTCCATTAGTGGTACTAACGGGAAAACTACCACCACTTCCCTCATTTATCATATACTCAAAAATGCCGGATTTAATGTTGGTTTGGGTGGAAATATCGGATTGAGTTTTGCCAGACAAGTTGCCCTAAATAATTACGATTATTTCGTGCTGGAACTCAGCAGTTTTCAACTGGATGGCAATATTCACTTCAAAAGCAATATTGCTGTTCTTACCAATATAACTCCGGATCATTTAGATCGATATGAGTATGACGAAAGCAGATATGCCGCCAGCAAATTCCGTCTTGGTATGAATCAAACTGCGGCAGATCATTTTATTTATTGCAGCGATGATCCTTTAACCATTCAATATATGGAAAAGTGGAAACCCACGGCAACAATGCATTCCTTTTCATTAAAAAAAAAAGAAAATTCTTCCGCCTGGAAAGAAGACCATTACATATACATACAAACCCTCAAAAACAAATACACAATTAATATGCAGGAAATTACACTACGTGGTATCCACAACACTTACAACACTATGGCCGCAGGTATCGTTTCCGGCTTACTCGATGTTCGCAAAGAGAGCATTCGCGAAAGCCTGATGGGATTCCAAAACATTGAACACCGCCTGGAGTTTGTAACCAAAACCAATGATGTGGAATACATCAATGACAGCAAAGCTACCAATGTAAACTCCGCATGGTACGCACTGGAAAGCATGGACAAACCAGTAGTTTGGATTGCAGGAGGCGTTGACAAAGGAAATAATTACGAAGAATTGCGACCATTGGTAAAACAAAAAGTGAATTTGATTATTTGCCTCGGATTGGATAATCGAAAAATACATCAGGCATTTCAGGGTGATGTAGATATGATTGTAAACACCATGAGTGCCAAAGAAGCGGTCCATGTGGCCAGCAGGCTTGCAAAATCGGGCAGTGTGGTATTGCTTTCTCCTGCATGTGCGAGTTTCGATTTATTCGACAATTACGAAGATCGCGGAAGGCAATTTAAAGATGCAGTGAGGAATCTCTGAAAATGACTTTCGGTACCCGATTTAGTAAAATATTCAAAGGCGATCCATGGATTTGGGCCATTGTAATTCTGTTGTCTTTGATCGGCATTCTCGCTGTTTATAGTGCAACAGTAACACTTGCATTTTCCAAACATGGCGGAAATACAGAATTTTATTTCTTACGGCACACCGGATTTTTGCTCATTGGTCTTTTCTTCTTATACCTCTGTCATTTGGTGAATTATTTATATTTTTCCAGATTGTCGCAGTTGTTTTTATGGATTAGTATCGGATTGTTATTGGTGACTTTATTTGTAGGTTCAGAAATCAACAATGCGACCAGGGTTTTGCCTATACCGGGCTTGGGTATTACCTTTCAAACATCAGATATGGCAAAGTTGTTTCTGATGATGTATATCGCCAGATATCTGAGTAAAAATCAGGAAGAAATAAACAGCTTTTCCGTATTCAGGAATATTTTGATTGTCATATTAATTGTGGTTGCATTAATCGCTCCTGAAAACCTGAGTACATCTCTGGTGGTTTTTGTTACCTGCTGCATGTTATTATTTATTGGAAGAATTAACATGAAATATCTGGCTTTATTGGCCGGAACCGGTATCGTTTTATTAACGGTATTAATTGTAACGCTCTTAAGTATTAACACAGAAAATCTGGGTAATACACGTATTCCAACATGGAAAAAGAGAATCGAAACTTTTACGAATAAGGATGGAGGAGAAGGAAATTACCAGCAATTGCAGTCAAAAATAGCAGTGGCTACCGGGGGCTTTTTTGGCAAAGGGCCTGGAAATAGCACCCAGCGCGCATTTTTGCCTCACCCCTATTCCGATTTTATTTATGCCATTATTGTGGAAGAATACGGATGGTTTGGTGGTGCACTTGTTGTTGCACTTTTTATTTTGCTCATTTTTCGATGTATACGAATTGTGGTCGAAAGCCCCAAAGCATTTGGGGCGCTGCTTGCATTGGGTTTGTGTTTTAGCATGAGTTTTCAGGCATTTGTAAATATGGGTGTGGCCGTGGGTATTTTACCGGTAACCGGACTTACCATACCCTTGGTAAGTATGGGTGGAACCAGTTTGGTATTTAACAGCATTGCATTCGGCGTAATTCTTTCTGTGAGCAGAAGTATTCAGGAAAACAAAGACAAAGAACCCACGAAAGTTGCCGCATAAGTATATCATATCAGGAGGGGGAACAGGTGGGCATATTTTCCCTGCTGTCGCCATAGCTAACGAATTGCGCAGGCGCGAACCGGAATGCAAAATTTTATTTATAGGAGCGAAGGGGAGAATGGAAATGGATAAAATTCCCGCGGAAGGATATGAAATTACAGGACTTGATATAATGGGATTGAAAAGATCATTGAGTTTAAAAAATATTTCTGTGATCTGGAAATTCATTCGTTCTTATTTTAAAGCGAAGCAGATTTTAAAACAATTTAACCCCGATTGTGTAATTGGCACTGGTGGATATGCAAGCCTTGCTGTGCTGTACGCTGCAGGAAGAAAAAAACTCCCGTCACTTATCTGGGAAGGCAATGGTTATGCAGGTCTTACCAATAAAATCCTAGCAAAAAGGACAACGGCTATTTGTACGGGATTGCCGGGAATGGAAAAATATTTTCCAAAAGAAAAAATCCACCATACAGGAAATCCGGTTAGAAAAGAAATATTGAATTTACCCGATAGAAATGAAGCCATTCGATTCTTTGGACTTAAATCCGAAGACCCAATTGTTTTTATTACAGGGGGAAGCTTGGGTGCAAGAACCATTAATGAATGTATTCAACAAAATCTGGATGCTTTCGTATCCAAAGGAATTCAACTTATATGGCAAACCGGAAAGAATTTTCAGGCAGATGTGCAAAATAAATCCGGAATTTACAGCACTGTTTTTCTGCGTGAAATGAATATGGCTTATGCCGCATGTGATCTTGTAATTTCCAGGGCAGGTGCATTGAGTATTTCAGAAATTGCGGTGGCAGGCAAGCCTTCTGTTCTGGTTCCAAGTCCAAATGTAACTGACGATCATCAGACCAAAAATGCCTTGAAACTTACGGAGATTCATGCAGCCGTTTTAATTCAGGATTCAGAATCCAGACAAAATTTAACTAAAGAAATTCTTGCACTGTTGGGAGATGTTGTTAAAATGAATGCCATGAAAACAGCGGTAATGAGAATTTCCAAACCAAGAGCAACGGAAGACATTGTAGATATCATTCAAAAAATACAAAGAAAATGAAATTGGAACAGGTGAAATACGCGTATTTTTTGGGAATCGGTGGAATTGGAATGAGCGCTATAGCGCGTTATTTCAACAGTATTGGAATTGAAGTTTGTGGTTACGACAAAACACCCTCAGACCTTACAATTGAACTGGAAAAAGAAGGAATACAAATACATTTCGAAGAAAATATCCGCGCCATTCCGTCTAAATTTATTGCAGAAAAAGAAAAAACCTTATTCATTTATACACCGGCAATTCCATCCACCCATAAAGAACTGGTATACCTCCTACAACAGGAATTTACGTTGTTTAAGCGAAGTGAAATATTGGGAATTATTTCCAGAGATGCTTTCTGTATTGCAGTTGCCGGAACGCACGGAAAAACAACTACAAGCACCATGATTGCGCATATTTTGTATGAAGCCGATATTAATTTCGTAGCATTTTTAGGTGGCATTTCAGCAAACTATAACAGCAATTACCTGAATAAGACAGATGGTACATCCTTATTCCCAGATAAAAATATCGTGGTTCTGGAGGCCGATGAATTTGACAGAAGTTTTCACAGGCTGAATCCGGATATTGCTGTAATCACAGCAATTGATCCCGACCATTTGGATATTTATCACAGTGCAGAAGCATTTCGAAAAGCATTTATTGAATTTACGCACAAAATCAAACGCAATGGAAAATTGGTATATCAATATACCCTTTCGGAAAATCTGAATTCCGGGATATCGAATTACACCTATGGTATAACTACAGATTCTAATGTCAATTTTAGAAGCAGGTTTGAAGGTGTAAAAAATGGTTATTTCACTTTCAATTACCAAAGTACAACAGAAGATGAAGACAGCATTGCAGATAGGGAAGTAACCGGAATTACCTGTGGTTTGCCCGGCTTCCACAATATAGAAAATGCAACCGCTGCCATAGGAGTTTGTTTGGATATTTTGCATCTGGATCGTTATGATGTGAAAAATGGAATTAAAAGTTTTCTGGGTGTTAAACGCAGATTTGAATTTATTTTTCGAAATGACGATTATGTGGTGATTGATGATTACGCCCATCATCCACAGGAATTGGAAGCAATCATTTCATCTGTAAAAGAACTTTACCCGAATAAAAAAATTACGGGAATTTTTCAGCCACATTTGTTTACCAGAACCCGGGACTTTGCAGATGGATTTGGCAAAAGTCTCAGCATGCTGGATGAATTAATATTAATGGAAATTTATCCTGCAAGGGAGTTGCCAATTGAAGGAATAGACTCGGAATGGTTGATGCAGAAAGTACAAACACCCAAACAACTTATGGACACAGATTCCATAATAAAGAAAATAAAAACAGAGAAACCTGAGTTATTACTCATACTCGGGGCTGGAGATATTGATAGGTTGGTTCCTAAAATCAGGGAGGTATATGCAACTTTTTAAAAGGATTTCAGGATCCAGAACCTGGTTATTAATTGTAATTGTTATGGCTGTAATCATTATTGGAATCATCTGGGGATCTCTGCAGTTTTCAGGGAAAAACAGAACCATTACTGCATTACAAATTACGATGAAACCCGATACTGGAAATTACTTTATTTCCAAACAGGATGTATCAGATATGGTTGTAAAAATCAGTGGAAATCCTATTGGAAAACCGCTTAGTAAAATCAATTTGGCGCGAATGGAAAGTATATTGAGGAAATGGCCATATCTGGAAAAAGTGCAGGTTTTTGCGGGTCTGGATGGAGTGCTAAAAATTCAGGTTGTACAAAGAATTCCCGTATTACGGGTTATGAATAATTCATTTGAAACATTTTTTATTGATTCCACCGGAACCAAAATCCCCTATCATCCTGTGCCTGGAATTGCCCCACCTGATGTAATTGTGGCAAATGGTAACATTACAGAAAAATTTAATGACTCCAATAAAGTACACAGTAAGGAATTGACCGAATTATTGGCAGTTGCAAAATTTATTCGGAACAATTCCGTGTGGAACGCACAATTTGAACAATGCTATGTAGATAACTACGGAGACATAATATTGATTCCCCGCATTGGAAAGCATAGCATTGTTATAGGAAGTTCCGAGAACCTACCCCAAAAGATGGAAAACCTGCGCGTATTCTACGAGAAGGGGCTAAGAAACATAGGATGGGATACATACTCAAGTATCAGTCTGAAATTTCAGGATCAGGTGGTAGCAACCCGGAATGCCAAACAAACTGAACACAAAACAAAAGAACATGTCCAAATTCCGCAACACTGATACAAATCATCCACATATGACGGTTAAGAACGATATTATTGTAGGTCTCGACATCGGCACAACAAAAGTGTGTGCGATTGTTGGCCAGTTGGCCGAAAACGGCAAAATCAACGTATTGGGTATGGGCAAAGCACCCAGCCTGGGAGGCGTTTCCCGTGGTATGGTAGCCAATATCAGCAGGGCTGAAGCTGCAATCCGTGCTGCAGTGGAAGAAGCACAGCGACAGAGCCAGGTCGATATTAAAACGGTATTTGTGGGAATTGCAGGGCATCACATAAAAAGTATGCAACATCGCGGTACCTTATCGCGCAAAAATGCATTTGAAGAAATCACGCAGGATGAGTTGGATAAATTGGAAAGCGATATGGAAAATCTGGCCCTGGAACCCGGGCTTGAAATCATCCATGTATTGCCCCAGGAATACAGAATTGATGAAGAAGAAGGAGTAAAGGATCCGGTAGGAAGAATGGGCGTACGTGTGGAATGCAATTACCATATTGTAACCGGTCAAACGCAGGCAGCAAGACATATTATAATGGCTGTAAGACGCGCTGGATTGGAAGTTGCAGATTTGGTTGTAGAACCATTCGCATCTTCTGCAGCCGTATTATCTGAACCTGAAATGGAAGCCGGTGTTGCGTTGGTAGATATTGGTGGAGGTACCACAGATATTTGCATTTTTGAAGATGGATTTATTCGCCATACTGCAATTATTCCAATTGGAGGTGATCGAGTAACCAAGGATATTCAGGAAGCTTTTGGAATTATGAAGGAGCAGGCCGAAATAGTGAAAGTAAATTACGGCAGCTGCTATCCTACAGAATCCATGAAAAATCAGGTTGTGGTTGTTCCGGGATTGCCAGGCAGAAAGCCAAAAGAAATTTCACTGTTCAGTATTGCTCAGGTAATTCAGGCACGTATGATGGATATAATCGAAAAAGTAGATTATGAAGTGGAACTTTCAGGTATTCGAAATAAACTGGGTGGTGGTATGGTGTTGACCGGTGGTGGTTCTGCCATGCAGAATATTGCGCAGTTATTTACCTTTCACACCGGTATGGAAATTCACATAGGAATGCCCAGTCAAAAACTGGCAAAAGGAATGGTGGAAGAAGTAAGAAATCCGATGTACTCCACAGGTATTGGTTTGGTGTTAAAAGGATTTGAAACTTCACAAAAATTAAATCTGCCCGGTAATGAATTAATTCCTAAAAAAGAAGAACCAAAAGTGGCAGAAACCAGACGTGAAAAAGTAAAAGAAAAAGTTGCAGATGGAAATAAAAAACCGGGATTTGCATCCAACATTTTTACCGGAAATTGGGGTCTTTTCAAAGGCTTTAATGAATGGATGAAAGACGGTGAAGATTTTAACGAAGATTAAATAAAGAAAATAAAAAATATGCCGAATAATTTTGAACCGGATTTGGTAAAAATGGCTGGCTCTATCATCAAAGTAATTGGTGTTGGAGGAGGTGGGAGCAATGCTGTCAACCACATGTTTCGCCAGGGAATTGAAGGTGTTGAATTCTTTGTTTGCAACACCGATGCTCAGGCGTTGATTGATAGTCCGGTTGCCAATAAACTGCAACTGGGAATCCAACTCACTGAAGGACTTGGAGCAGGCAGTGAACCAGAACAAGGACGTAAGGCGGCCATGGAAAGCGTGGGTCAGATTACGGACATTTTGAGAAACAATACCAAAATGGCTTTTATTACTGCAGGCATGGGCGGCGGAACCGGAACAGGTGCAGCACCGGTGGTTGCCAAAATCGCAAAAGAACTTGGCATTCTCACCGTTGGTATTGTAACTATTCCTTTTGAAGATGAAGGTCCGGAACGTATCAAACAAGCCACGCAAGGAGTGAATGATTTGCGCCCGAATGTGGATGCACTACTTACCATTTGTAACGACAGAATTGTAGATATTTATGGAGATCTTCCCATAACCCAGGCATTTTCCAGAGCAGATGATATTCTATGCACAGCGGCAAAAGGAATCGCAGAAATCATTACCAAAGCAGGAATGTTAAATGTGGATTTTAAGGATGTGCAAACGGCAATGACCAACAGTGGAAGAGCGATTATGGGCACCGGAATTGCCAAAGGAACTGACCGCGCAGAACAAGCAGTACAAGCAGCATTGGATAGTCCTTTGCTCGACAATACCAGAATAGTTGGAGCAAAACATGTATTGGTAAATTTCACATACGGAACTACCGAACCTTTATTAAGTGAAACCAGTAAGGTAAAAAAATACCTGCAGGCGGAAGCGGGAAATACCGCACATTTAAAAATGGGAATTACCCATGATATGCGACTGGGAGACGAAATTGCTATTACAGTAATTGCAACAGGTTTTGAGGTACAAAACACATTGAATTTAAATCCGGAAATTCCGGTTGCCAATTCATTACCTGTAAATGAAGTACTTGAAAATCCTTACGGCCAGGCACCTGTGCCGCTGATGGATGAACCGGAACATGGCGAAGAGGCATTTCGTGAAATTCTCCGCAGCAGTAATAATGAGAATAAAAGAAACAACAGGGAAAAAGAATTGGACAACATGTCCGTACCTGCATATTTAAGAAGAAATGTGCAGTTGATTCAGGCGCCTAAAAGCGATAACAATCAGGTTGCGCGTCATCAAATTGGTGAAATCACCGAAGAAAATGACCAGCAAATTCAAAAAAATAAGTTCCTTCACGACAACGTGGATTGAATATAACACCGGAGCTTTTACAATGAAAAGGGGCCTTTAAAGGCCCTTTTTTTATTGGGACCAAAAATATTGCGCAACAGCAAATGCGCCATAAGTATTGCTCTTTTTCGATTCATTTCTTAGAAATGTTCTCGCGTTTATCATGAAGTAAAAACGCAATGTATTATCCGAACGCATATCGAAATCACTACCTATTTTTATGCAACCTCCAATATTCATTTTGGCAAAATCCGCACGCTCCGAATATTCATATGCAAGTGTGCTGTCAACATTATTGTTTCGCTTGCGTTCCAGGTTTTTTTGAATGATGATACCCGGATCAAAGGAAAATCCCATAAACCATTTCTGACTTCTCGGCGAAAAATAATGGTTAAATTCCAGGGGGGTCTGAATGCTGATTTCACTTATAGAATAGCGCGCATCCGGGGCAAGGGCAACAGGATTTTCCTGTTCAGAAAAATTCCAGCGTTGTTGCATAAAATTCAAACTGATTCCCACATTCTGCCGCTCAGTTACAAACTTGTAATAAGACATTCCAAACAAGGATGAAGCTCCGGGTCCCCTTCGAAACATATTCTGTTTAAAATCAGCTCTGTTTCCACTGGATAAACCAAAACCAACTTGCGGGCCATACATGGAATATGTAGATAAATAGACCCCTTTATGCCCTTGTGCGTGCACATCATGGACTGTACAAAACCAAAGAATAATAATTGCAAAAAAGGTTCTCATTCTGTAATATAAATGTAACCCGATCTCATAAATTCTCTTCCCTGATTCTCATACCTGCTTTTGATTTTCATAATACAGTAATAGGAGCCGTTGGGTACACGCTCACCTTTTACATTTCCATCCCATTTGAAAAAAGGATTCGTGCTTTCAAAAACCAGATTTCCCCAGCGGTTATAAATCATTACTTTAAATGCATCTACCGGACAATCCCATACCACTGAAAATGAATCATTCAAGCCCGGACTTCTTCCCGGAGAGAAACTATTTGGTACGTGTACGGGACAGCTGCAATCTTTATCCTTAACAACAATTTCATCACTTGTACTTCCACATTTATTCACCAATTGCACCAGGTATTTTCCACCCTGAATAATATCTATATCATTGGTTACTTTTCCATTATTCCACAGGTAGCTGGTAGTCGGAAATACAGGAGATGAAACACGTAATGTATCCCCGAGGCATATGGTGGTATCATTTGGCAGAAGTACCCATGGTGTAGCTAAAGTATCAAAAAAGATGCTGTCTGAAACCGCGCATTTTCCATTGGTCATTCGCAAATAATATTTTCCTATATCTGTGATATTTCTCGATTTTCCGGTGCTCGAATCATCCCACAAATATGCAGAGATTGGAATTTTTACATTTTGAGGGTTTAACACATATGGAATATTTTTCGCGCAAATTATGGTATCATTTCCCAAAGAAAATGTTGGTGAAATATCCACTTTTAATTGAATAGAATCGCGATTTATACAAACACCTGATTTGGCTTCCAGCCAATAAATTCCGGAACCAGATACGGTTCTGCTGATATTTAATGTACCATCATCCCATTGGTAATTTGAAGCATTGGTTATGGCCGGTATCCGGTATGGAAGTAAGGGCTCACAAATTGCAGTATCCGGGCCCAGGGTAACCACAGGCATGGAATCTGCCCTAATTATTATGGTATCAGAATAAACACAAGCTCCATTGCTTCTTTGCAACCAAAAAGCACCCCCATTTGCAATCCAATGATTCCGGTTTGTAGAACTATCCTCCCATAAATAAGTTCCCGAATTTACTTTTTCACTTAGCGGAATTAATTCAAGTGGCAAATTCGAATTACAAAGAATCGTGTCTGCAGACAATTTAAAATATGGAACAGAATCGGAAATAATTTCTATGGAATCACTCTGAAAACAATTTCCGGTGCGAGTTTCCAACCAGTAATTTCCGGATTTTAACACTATAATTTGTGCCGTTTTTTCACCGGTATTCCATTGATATTCCGCTGCAATTAAATTGCTCTTTAATAATATAGAATCGGTCTCACAAATGGATGTATCCCTTCCAATATTGAGAAGATTCGATTTATTGCTGGATATATTAATAGTATCCATTGCAATACATCCCCTGTCTGATTTCACCTTCAGTATATATTGGATTGGAGCATTTACATATGCTGTGGGATCCGCCTGACCGGGTGAACTCAATCCACTTCCCGGGCTCCATGTATACACATTTCTGCCCAACGCGAAACCACCTAACTCCAAAGTATCCGGGAAACAAACTGCTGTATCATTACCTGCAAATGCCACTGGTGTGCGATAAATGGTATAAACACTAACCGCAGTATCTACCCGACAAAAATCATTCATTATAAGTGTTATCGTTTGTTTTCCGGTACCGGAAAACACCACTTTTGGCGGTTGAAAACCCTTGTAACTGCTGATATTGGCTCCGGTAAATTTCCATTCAAATGTAGCCCCCGGATTGAAAATGGAAACATTCAGAAATTGAATGCTATCCATACTGCAAATATTTTCTTTATCTATAATAAAACGCGCCCAACTACTGCAACAATTTGTATTTACAGAAATGGTTACAGAATCATAGGCCACATTTCCATGAAAATCTGTAATATTTACATAATAGGTTGTTTTTTTTCTGGGTGCGAAAAAAGGGCTTGAAGACGTAATACTGCTGATATGTTCGTTTGGTGTCCAAAAATAAAAGTACGGATCTTCACCACAATCCAATTGCATTTTTCCGATGCGAACACTATCCCCGATACAAATCATGGTATCCGGTAACATTTTTGTAATTCGGAATGAATCGGAAGAAAAATATATTTTGGTTGCAGTATCCAAACAGGTGAATTTCCCCTGCCTGCTCAACACCACAAGTGTAACTGTGTCAATACCGTTATTTTTATATTTATGGGTAATATTTGCTCCACTTCCAACACTTCCATCACCGAAATCCCATTGCCAGCTTTCCAGATTGTAACCCGCATTATCCACGGATTTATCTGTGAATTCAACCGGTTTACCGGTACATGTAGGACGGATTTCAAAATCCGCTTTCAATTTACAAGCCCGTTTGGTTGTGGAATCAAATTTGGATTTGCAGATATAGGAAATGGATGGTGTATAACTGGATTGGGTAAAAGACGGGTTTTGGGTAGCAGTAAAATTCTGGCTGCTATAGGTTACAGAACTCACATTGATGGAAACAGATGTTACACTTACAGTGGCGTTAGCTGAATGGCAAAATCCTTTTAGGGAACAGCCCATACGACCAAAATAAATTTGATTATTCCCTGTTCCTGATTCACTACCTGCATAATACACACCATCGTCATAATTGCGATAAATTGCATTTACACGTTCGGTTGCACTTGCACCCACCAGTTCAGATTTTAATAAATTTCCGGAAGAATCAATTTGTAACAAAAATCCATCCCCGGATTTGGAATTGGTTGGTCCTGTTAATATAAATTTATCTCCAATGCGAATTGCATCAGAAAACCCTCCTGTACCAATTGTATATTTATTCCAGAAAACCACATTTCCCGAATAATCGATTTTTGCAGCAAACAATTCCTGTGTTTGTGTGGATCCACCTGTATAATCATTCATGACTCCGAATCCATAGAAATGTTTATCATCCCATTTTAACAAACGCAGAAATATGGTTACCCAGGTTCCGGTTGCCGGCACATATTTTTTCGCATATGTTATTTTTCCCGATGCATCCAATTTTAATAAAAGTGATTCATTTTTAGGAAATCCTGTACCACCTCCAATATATAAATCTGTATTTTTATCTTCCAGAGCCGTAAAATTCCGATTCAGATCATTATCACCAAATTGCTTCGCCCACTGCATGTTTCCGGCTGAATCCACTTTATACACTGTATAATCTTCGCTACCAAATGAATTGGAAATAGAATGCCCGGTGAAATAAATATATTTCTGATCTGCACTAATCAGACAACGATATATATAATCCAATGAACCATTATTATAATTTCGTTTCCATTTTAAATTTCCATCTTTGTCATATTTTGCCATAAAAGATGCACGGCTGGATGTATTGGAATAAGAGTACCCTCCGGCATAAATATTTCCAAGATTATCGTTGGCTACACATAAAAAACCTTCCTCCTTTGTGCCACCTATTGTTTTTAACCAATGCATTTTACCACTCAAAGAAACTTTGGCGATAAATGCATCGAAGTCTCCAGCACCATAAGATTTTGTTTTTCCAACGATGTAACAAAGAGTATCGGCAACCACACTGAGTCCTAAAGCCTGATCATCATTGGTGCCACCAAACCGCATCACAAAGCGCAATGCGCTGTCACAATTCGGGGAATAAGGGGGAAGCACAACAATTTTTGTAGTTTGGAATACGCTACCGGTACATCCATTTTCTGAAACAGAAATGGGGGTAAATATTTTTGTAGTATCTGGTTTTAATAAAATAAAATAGGGTGTATTCTGAACTCCATTTACGGTAAAATTTGATTTCCCATCCGTATAAACCAAATTCCACGGACCTACTCCTGTGAAATCCACTTTGATGGTTCCATAATCCCCTTTTTCAATGGTTTGATTCCCTGAAAATGTTGCGGTTGGTTTCCCAACGGATACCAATGCATTCATGAGCATGGTATCCGTAACACTGCCATTGCTCACAATCAATTTCACAGCGTATGTACCGGCTGTATTATACCGCACTACCGGATTCGCAATAAAACTTGTAGCAGGAGTGCCACCGGTAAATTCCCATTTCCATAGTATCGGATTATAAGTACTTTGATCGGTAAATTGAACCGTGTCGCCAGTACAGACTCTGGTTTTTGAAAGTGAAAATTTCGCATAAATATCTTTGATACAATTCAATGAATTATATGCATCAATTCTCCCTACACCGAGCATTCCTTTATATGCCGGGTTTTTTGAATCGATATTGACACATCCTCCTTTCAAACAACTCTCTACCATATTCACACTTACAGATGGATTTTTGCTGATCATCAATGCGCACAATCCCGCCACCATAGGGCATGACATGGATGTTCCATCCATACTCCCATATTTGCCTCCGGGAAGGGTGCTGTAAATCGACATTCCAGGTGCCATCACATCTACCCACTTTCCATATTGAGAAAAATATGCTTTTTTATCCTGGTTGTCTGTGGCTCCTACCGAAATAACGTGATTGTAAGCTGCCGGAAATATTTTGTCATCGGTATATTCATTGCCTGCAGCTGCTACACAAACGATTCCCTTTTTATAAGCATAATCATATAAGGCCTGAAAACTTTCCGAGGAATCCGGGCCTCCCCAACTCATGCTAATAACCCGGGCTTTATTTATTATTGCATATTCAACTCCTTCAAATAATCCGGACAAACTTCTATCTTTGGTAACAGCGATTTTAACATTCATAATTTGAATGTTAAAACCAATACTTGCAATACCATTGTTATTATCTGTTGAGGCACCCGCTATACCCGCACAATGGGTTCCATGATCCAATGTATCGGTTACAATTACATGTGGGTTGTTATCTACATCTCCGGCATCCCATCCAAACCAGTCATCTTTATACCCATTTCCGTCGTCATCAATGCCATTATTTTTTATTTCTTTTTTATTGTGCCACAAAACTTTCTGCAGGTCAGAATGAGTGGTGTCTATACCTGAATCTACAATTGCTAATACAACACCTTTTCCGCCTTTATTCAGGTTCCACGCTTGTTCCGCGCGAATTTGCGCAAGTGCCCATTGCTTCAAATGAATGTCATTGGGAGCATAAAACAAATGATATACCGGAACTTTTTCTACCAATTGCACCATATCGGAATTTCTCAAAATTTGCATGATTGGAACCTCCGATTTCAAATCATATCCGGTAATTTTATAAATGCGATTCAGCGGTTCCTCGTCAATTTTGGATGCCCGTTGTACGAGCAGATTTTCCATTCTTATCCCAGCTTGAATCAGAATAGTGTAGAGGTCCTTTTCCGCATTTTTCGATTCGGGTTTTACCCAAACGTAAAGCCCGGCAGGTATATTGGCTTGCTGTTCTGTTTGGGAAACAGCTATATTGGGGATTGAATAAAATAAAAGTACCAATAAGCAAATTCCAATTCTGCAACAAGTAATTTTATATCTCATAAGGTAGGTGAAGCAAATTAATAAATAAAAAAATAAAGAATGGGGAGTCGCACAGTAATTTACACAAAGTTTTCATAATTGAAGATTATAATGGATGAAGCCAATAACCTAATGCTCCATAATTTTAAATCTCCCCATTCTTTAATAGCCTTTTGGGCTACAACAAATTGGCAGTGCAACTATAATCCTGTTTTACAGCAACCAACGGTTTGTTGACCATTCAAAGGTATATGCAGTAAAAACAGAAATACTTTGCTCCTATTACAATTAACTATCGCTTGTTACAATAAAACAGAAATTTAATTTGTTCAAACAATTGTAGGTATTTGTTTGATAACGACTCCAATTCATTCAAATACAACCTTTTAGATTCCCATATCTCTGATTACTTTCAGTTTCCTTTGAGATATTGGATATTCCTTTCCATCGGTCAATTCAATACTTAGGTTTTTGATATCTGCATTTACAACATGTTGGAGATTCACTAAAAATCCATGATGAATTCTAAGAAATTTAGCATCGGATAATAAATCCTCATAATAACCCAAATTATAGGAACTCACCATATTTCTGTTTCCGTTTAAGTGAATTCTGCTGTACTTTCCTTCTGCGGATAATAACAATATGTCATTCAATGGCAGATGTTCACGGATTCCCTTATGTAAAATAGTAATTCGCGAAAAATTATCTTTAAATGGATTGGTAAATTCACCTTGTTCCTCCTCCTCTTCCATTTGCTGAAACTTCAATGCCAGTTGTTTGAATTCATCAATCTGTAAAGGCTTTAACAAATAATCATATGCACCGTATTTGATTGCTTTAATTGCATATTGGTTATATCCTGTGGTAAAAACCACCTGAAAATTTCTTTTGATTTGATCCAATACCTGAAAACCAGTGCCTTCTTTAATCTCAATATCCAAAAAAACCAGATCTGGATTTTCACTTTGAATCAACTTTATTGCCTCACTTACACTTTGGGCAATTCCAACACAAGTGGATCCCTGAAGAAATTGGGTGGCAAATCGCAACAAAAGGTCAGCACCTTTGGGCTCATCTTCAACAATTAAGTAACGAATATTATTCGACATTATTAATAAGGTTTTACTAACTCTTCCGGCAGGTAAATTATAGCCTCCACACCTTCAGACCCGTGATCCATGATTTCGAGCCTGGAATTGACACTTCCCGGCCGGCTGCGGTTGAGCAGCTCCAGACGATTGCTTATGATTTGCATTCCCCTTGAAATATGATTGCTGTCACTGACACTCTGTATTCCTTTGCCGTTATCTCTTACGCGATACACCAAAAAGCCCTGCTTCATGGATAAGGTGATTTCAATTATTCCCTCTTTTTCCACATATTTCATACCATGTTTAACGCTATTTTCAACCAAAGGTTGCATCAGTAATGGCGGAATAAATGTATTCTCTTTATCAATTTCAGGATCACACACAATGGTATAATGAAATAATTCATGGAACCTTACTTTTTCAATTTCCAGATATCGTTCCAAAAATCCAAGTTCTTCTTCAATAGTAATTAATTCTCTATCTGAAAAGTCGAGTATTTCCCGAAACAATTTGGAAAATGACCCCAGGAAATAATTGGCCTTTTGTGTATTTCCTTCAAATACAAAACTCTGAATACTATTTAATGCATTAAAAACAAAATGCGGATTCATCTGATTTCTGAGGGTAGCCAGTTTTTCTACATCTATCATATTCTGCAGCCGCTGTCTGGTTCTAAAGGTTCTGAATCGCCAAAAAACTACCCCGGAAATTAAAGCTACAGAAAGTGTCACAATAAATATCCGAAACCATAAAGTTTGACTAAAATGGGGTTTTATTTCAAATTTCAAAGAGGAAATTTCACCCCAACGCAAATACCTGCCTCTTCCCTGTACCAGAAAAGTATAGGTACCAAATCCGAGATTTGCGAGCAAAAGCTCAGTTTCATTTGTATGAATCCAGTTGGTATCAGTATTGCCATTTTTCAAAACCGCATATCGGTAAGTAGTTGAGCTAAGTGTTTTGCTATTTATAAATGAGGAGTAACTTATGAGTATGGTATTTTGATTGTATTCCAGCTTCCCGGATGGATCTACATTCCTGTTTTCTGTAACCAGTTTCAGGTAATTTATTTCAACATTTGGAATGCGCAGCGTAGGGGAAATGGTATGTTCCATTATCCGAACAAAACCCTTACTCGTACCTATATAAACATATCCATCGTTTATATAATTCACGTTAACCTCATTGGAAGGTAAACCATCAGATTTATCGAGCAAAATGATCTCGGCAATTTTTAAATCATATCGCAATCTCACCAGCATTGCCCCATTATTTGAACCCACCCAAAATTCATTTTGACCTGATACATAAATTGAATTAATTACGTCCGATGACAATCCATTATGTTGCCTGATATTTCGAACCACCACATTTCTGGCAGCATCATATATATAGATACCATCGCCTAAAGTTCCTATTAAATAATAATTGTGGTACTTTACAATGGCATTAATTCTGAATTTGGTTATATTCAGTGGTTGGGCAGAAAATGTTAAAGGATCAAAACGCTCCAAACCATTGTCAGTCGCTATTAAAATCTTTCCATTGTTTTCCGGACAAAAGCTATAAACCCTGAATCTTAATCTATCTTGTTTTAGTTTCCAAGTTACAGTATCTGCAACAAAAAATGCGTTAGAGCTAAACCCAATTATCTGATTTCCATTCGCAACCATTTTTTTTAAATAATAAGTAGTAATTTTTTCAACCGGGTGGTCCATGTTCTGCATTTGTGCTATCAGTTCTTTCTTTCCTGTAACAAGCAAGTCACTTACATTCCCATAAAAAGTGCGAACCTTGGTATATTTGTAATTTTTATCGTAATAACCCAATTCCCCGTTTTTCTGCCCTATATATAATTTGTCTCCCAGTTTTATTAAAGACTGTACATTAAATTTATTGTTATCCGGAATTTCAGGTAAATTCAATGGCAATATAAACACCCCTTTCTCAAGCGTTGAAATCCACAAATTATTTTCTGAATCTTTATACATGGATGTTATGGACAAATCATCAAAATCCTTTAATTCAGCATATTTACCCGTTTGTTGATTCAACTTAATCAAACCCTCCAGTAAAACACCAAGATAGATGTCATTTCCATGCACCAATGCTGTATGTGTGCGAATGAGTTTCGGATCTCTCAATATCATTCTCATACTGCCTTTCAGCCTGTCTATCCAATATAAACGATGGTTATAAAACAATATTACATTATTTTTATCCGCCCATAGTACAAAAGTTCTGGTATTTACTACATAGTCAATATCTAACATATTAATACTAAACTCACCATGCCCGTTTTTCTCTGTATAACCCTCCTTTACAGGTTCCTCATGGTAATTCATCATAGCGCGCGGCATATCCCCATAACTGGTATCAAAATACAAATGATAAGTTATACTTTTATTCTTTGTTTTTGGTTGCGGATTTATGATATAATCTGACTCTGCAATTGTGTCCAAAACACCATCCTTTATTGTACAAATGAATCTGTTGACCGTTGAAACTCCTACATTAAATGTATATATCCCATTATTGTATGATATCCCATTTATAAATTCCTTCTTGAAATTTTTTCGCAATATCGAATTGTATTCAAAAGGCATTAATTTGCCATTGATGTATTTATAATAATTGTTATTCTGTGAAACAAACCACCCTATCCCGTTCTTATCAAATTCACCCGAATAAAATATTCTGTCGGCATTTTCTCCTTTTAAAACAACAAATTTATAGGAGTCATAAATTACCAATCCCCTGTCTGTACAAAACCAGAGATTTCCTTTCGGATCTTTGATTACTTTATATACCTCAGAACTGGGCAATCCATTATCAGCATCGTACTGCATCATGCTCAATTTTTGAGCAGATAATTGCAATTTTGCAATACATAGCACCCACAATATAATAACAACTTTTAATTTGAAAATTTGAACCATAAAAAAGCAATCCGGTTAAAATAAATTTGCATATAAATTCAAATATTGTTGTGCCACAACACGTATATCAAACACGGTTTCAGCTTGCTTCCTGGCGAAATTCGAAAGTTCTGCCAAATCCATTTCTGAAAGCTGAAAAAAGTCTGAAATTAAACTGGCTAACGCAATCTTGTCGCCTTTTGGCGCGAGATAGTTTCCAAGTAAATGTGGCAAAATATCTCTGATACCTCCTACCTCAAAACCAGCGACAGGTGTGCCACAAGATATACTTTCCACCACGGTTGTTGGCAAATTTTCTTCCAAAGATGTGGTCACATATAAATCTGTTGCATTGTAAAATTGCCTTAGAATTTCAGGGTTCCCCACCCCAACAAACCATTGGTACGAAGGATTGTTTAATTCAAACCCGGGGTTTCTGTTTCCTACCACCACTGCGTGAAAATCAGATGATGTTTTGCGTAATTCGGCAAACATTTCTGTAAACTCCTGAAAACCTTTATATGGGTTGGATAAATTTCCTGCAATAAACAGCAAAACCTTTTTATCGACAGGAATTCCAAGTTTTTCCCGGGATTTAATTTTATCCTCGGGACGAAATAATTGCGTGTCAATTCCATTGGGAATTACAATCGGGCTTTTTTTCAATGCCACTCCGGATTGCATTGCAATATCCGCCAACCAGTTACTCGGTGCAACCAAATGCAAATTTGGTGAGGATAATAGCTTTTTTTTCGCATTAAAAACCCTGTAAGACAGGTCTTGACCCTCCGGTTTTTTTAAATATGGGCAATTGCCGCAATTCACAGTAAAATGGTTACAACCGCGGTTATGGTAACAACCTCCTGTATATAACCACATATCATGGGTAGTCCAAATTACAGGCTTGCCCAATTCTATTATTTTTTTTAATCCGGATAATGAAATAAACCCTTTATTTATCCAATGTAAATGAATGATATCGGCATTTTGCACCAATTGATTCTGATAAATTGGAATTCCGGTTAAACCATGCGAAAATGCAAATCGTATGGATTTATTTTTCTCGTATCGAAGAAAATCCAGCTTTTCTAAAGCATGCATTCCAAATGCAATACCCTTTCGAAATACATTGTTTGCCCATAAAAAATAATTTCCCGGATTCCCGGAATATACCAAATGTCCGGATTGCATTTTCCCCGTTTCAGAAAGCGCTTCTGACAATCTTTGGGCTACTACAAATGCGCCACCCCTGGAAGAAGCATTTAAATGCAACACACTTTTCATGCAACACAATATTAATGTATAATGATAAATTTATTGGGAGAACAAAGCCTGAAGCTCAAAAATATCCGATTGAATCTGCTGTTTCAGACGGGTAATTTTGCGAGCCAACTTTCCGATATTCTTACATAAGGACTTTCAGAATACCCTTTCAGATTCGTATGTAAGGTCTGCAATATTTCATCCGATTCCGAAATATCTCCTCGCCCTAAAGCATCTTTGGCTTCTGTTTTGGAAAAAATCTTTACCTGATTTTCCCTTTTTAAATAAATATTCGTTCTGTTAAAAAACGCTATTTGATGGGTAGCACCAAATTCCTCTAACAGTCGGAATGCCTTGTCAATACTGCATCCGCTTGGCGCCTCCGCATTTTCATCTACTGCTATAACTACCATACAAGAATGTTCAATTTCATAGCCGGCGGAAAGGTCTTTGCCATGGGCTTGCCAGCCATTTACGAAATTTTGTAGCGAAGTGTGAAGTGTTGACATTTCATCAGATGACAATATTCTGTCAGCACCAAACATCCATATTCTGGAGGCGGGAGGCAAATGATTCAAGGCCATTTAATTTTGGTCAATTATTTCTGCAATATCTAACACAGATACAACAGAATCTTTTTCAAAATGTTTGGTTCCATCGCGCATCATTGTCATACAAAATGGGCAATTCACTGCAATGATTTCAGCTCCGGTTGCCAATGCTTCTTCCGTTCTTTCTACATTTACTTCTCTATCTCCCGGTTCGGCCTCTTTAAACATTTGCGCGCCACCCGCCCCACAACACAGGCCATTGGTTTTGCACCTTTTCATTTCCACCAAATCTGCATCCAGTTTTTCCATCAGCATTCTGGGCGCTTCGTAAATTCCATTTGCCCTGCCCAGATAGCAACTATCGTGGTAGGTGATTTTCCTGCCTTTAAATGCCCCGCCTTCTATTGCCAGCCTTCCTTGCTCCAACAATTCATTAATAAACTGTGTATGGTGAAATACCTCATAATTTCCTCCAAGAGTAGGATATTCATTCTTTAATGTATTGAAACAATGCGGACATGCTGTTACAATGCGTTTTATTCCATAACCATTTAAAACGGCGATATTTTGGAGAGCCTGCATTTGAAAAAGAAATTCATTTCCTGCCCGCTTTGCCGGATCCCCAGTGCACCCTTCTTCCTGCCCCAAAATAGCGAATTTTACACCCGCTCTTTCTAATATATTGGAAAAAGCACGACTTACTCTTTGCGCGCGCTCATCAAAGCTTCCGGCACATCCCACCCAAAAAATAATTTCGGGACTTTCGCCATTTGCGATATAATCCTGAATGGTTTTAACAGTCATATTTAAGCCCGCAATTTGGGGATTAAACCTGAAAAATCAAGGAAAATGGCAGGCCTTATTCAATATCCGCCACCACCGGTACCTTCTACATGGTGGTTGTGTATTGCCATTACGGGAACCGGAGAATGGTTAATCAGTTGTTGTGCAACAGTTCCCATAAACACTCCGGCAGATTCCGTTTCCGTCATCATAAAAATCATTCCGCCTTTCTTCTCCACTGCGAAATCTATGATGGTTTGAGGAACATTTACACCGCTTTGCACTTCGTAGGTATATGGAATATTCCTGTTCTTCATAAAGTCCACAGCCTGCTTACAGTATACCACCAGACGATGTTCCGTTTCGGGATCTGAACCTTTATCCAGGCATAATATATGAACTGTACCTCCAAAATGCGAAGCCATATCAGCAGCATAGCTCAACTTTTGCCTGCTTTCCGGGGAATCCACAATAGGAACTATGAGATTTTTAAACGATGTATCCTTGGCAGTTTCCAGCATGGTAATTACCGGACATTTTGATGAACTCACCACCCTGAAGGCAGTACTACCAATCCAAAATGGCATAAAACCTGAATGACTATGTGTTCCAACCAAAATCAAATCTGCATGAATATCGCGTTCAACATGGACAATTTCTTTGAATGCCCTGCCCTTTTGATGGTGAATGTGGATTTTCAATCCGGTTTTTTCCCGAAGATGGTCGAGATAGTCATGTACGGAATCCCAGTCCAGATAATGACCTCCGTTCTCTACATAAACCACATGAATTTCGCCTCCATATTTTTTAGCAATTTCCATAGCTTTTTCTAGTGCCACGGTAGAAGAGGGAGAATGGTCGAAACCGACCAGAATTTTAGAGTATTTTAGGTCCATAGGCAATTCATATAGTGTTTATTACGAATTAAGACAAAATTTGTAACAAACCCAATAGTTGTTTAAATTTTTGAATAAATGACGACTCTTTATATTTGTGTTTTCCATGAAAATCCAAATTAGTCTTCTTCAAATACCGTTGGCATTTTTTTTCATAACCTCGTTGTCTGCCCAAAGTTACAGGGGGCTTTCCGTTGTTAGTGATGAAGTCATTTGGATTTCCGGTTCCAAAGGAACAGTTGTGAGAACAAATAACGGCGGCCAAATTTGGGATACCCTGAACCCAAAAGGTTATGAAACACGTGATTTCCGGGATATTCATGCCTGGAATAAAAAACACGCCATTGTAATGAGCAGTGGGGATTCTGCCGTTTTGCTGGAAACTAAGGATGGAGGAAAAAATTGGAAAATAGTTTTGTCCGATAATTCCAAAGGGATTTTTTGGGATGCAATTGATGTTTTTGGTGACAATATAATTATGGTTGGTGATGAAAGCCAATCCCATCCATTGGAGATATATTTCAGTGGAAAGAAACACGTATTTCAATTGATAAAAGCAGACAAAATATTTTACCGGGATAAAGAACTTTTGTTCAAAAAAGCAGGAGATAACATATATAAATCATTTTTTGCAGCGAGCGGAAGCAATGTAAAATTGATGCCGGATAACTCTTTCCTCAGTTTGCCTGTTTTGGATAATAAAACGCATTTTATTGCGGGAAAAGTCAATTGGATTTCAAAGAATAATTTGGCTGAGATAGCACAAGGTGGCTTTTATTTGACCAATTATTTCGATGTCGTAATTCCAATGAAAACCGGTGTTGCAAGCGGCGCATATTCCTTTGATATGAACAATTCCGGACTTGGCTGTAGTGTGGGAGGTTCCTATTTGCTTCCGAACCATACAGATAGTACTTCTTGTTATTCTAACGACTCCGGAATGCACTGGAACTTATCCGAAACCATGCCTGGCGGATACAGAAGTTGCGTTGCATTTTTTGAAAATTCAACTCTTGGATTTTGCACGGGAACAAATGGTTCAGACTTTACCAGAGACGGAGGTAAAAACTGGCACGCATTTTCAAAAAACGGCTATAATGTTTGTGCATTTTCAACCCATTTTTTATGGCTTGCCGGAAATAAAGGGAATTGGGAAAAAGTTGAAATTTCTAAGTTAAAAACAGGAAAATAAATGAATTAATTCCGTACAAATAAATTGTATTTTACAATGCAATAAATGGCACGGAAACCATCTCTCCAGCCTATTTTTTTGCCCTCTTCATAAGTGCGGCCATAATAACTAATGCCAACCTCATAAACCCGTACTCCCTGAATTCTTGCAATTCTCGCAGTGATTTCCGGTTCAAACCCAAATCGTTTTTCCTGCAAATTCAAGGATTGAACCATATCGGTGCGGAACAGTTTGTAACAGGTTTCCATATCGGTAAGATTCATGTTGGAAAGCATATTGCTCAGAAAAGTGAGAAATTTATTTCCAATTGAATGCCAGAAAAACAATATACGATGCGGGTTTCCACCCATAAACCGGCTTCCGTAAACTACATCGGCAAAGCCTTCAATAACCGGTTTTAACAAATCGTTATATTCCCTTGGATCATATTCCAGGTCGGCATCCTGGATGATAACATATTCCCCGGTTGCCTTCTTAATTCCGGTATGAAGTGCGGCGCCTTTGCCCTGATTGTACTCATGCTTATAGTATTGGATATTGAGATCCGAATTGTGAGACATATAGCGCTGAATGGCTTCTTCGGTATTGTCTTTGGAGCAATCGTTAACAATGATTACTTCTTTTTCCAAATTGTTCAGCAGGGTCACTGCCTTCACTTTATCGAGAATCAGATGAATGGTGTTCCCCTCATTGTAGGCGGGGATTACGATTGACAACTTGCGGAATTCCATGCTATTAAGGGCAAAAATACAAACACCTTTGTTGGAATTACAACTCTTAGACCTTTATTTTTGTGGCGCTATGGATTCTGACAAGAAAAAGAAAGCTATTATTGTGGGAGCTGGTCCGGCAGGTCTTACTGCCGCCTTGGAGCTGCTTAGGTACACGGATATTATTCCTATAGTTCTGGAAGCCGAAAATGAAATAGGTGGTATTTCCAAAACAGTTAAATACAAAGGGAACCGCATGGATATTGGAGGTCATCGTTTTTTTTCCAAATCAGAAACGGTGATGAATTGGTGGTTGGATATATTTCCAATTGAGAAACAAATGGAGAGTGAGGCACAATTCAAAATTCAATATCAAAATAAATCTACTTCTATTTCTCAAACCGCTGAATCCCCAGATCCGAATACTACGGATGTTGTTATGCTTGTAAGAAACAGGTTATCGAGGATATTTTATTTGAGAAAATTTTTCCCTTATCCAATCAATCTCAGCGTAAGTACCCTAAAAAATCTCGGCATCAGCCGAACCATGAGAATTGGTTTCTCTTACATAAAAGTGCGATTATTTCCGATCAAGGAAGAAAAATCACTGGAAGATTTTTTAATTAATCGTTTTGGTATGGAATTGTATAAAACCTTTTTTAGGGATTATACAGAAAAAGTTTGGGGCCTGCCATGTTCTCAAATTAGCGCGGAATGGGGTGCACAGAGAATAAAAGGTGTGTCTATTTCAAAAGCCATAAAACATGCATTGAAATCCACCATAAAGAAAAATAAATCGGATGGAATTTCACAAAAAAATACAGAAACCAGTTTGATTGAAAAATTTCTGTATCCCAAGCTGGGACCTGGCCAGCTATGGGAAGAAGTAGCCAGACAGATTGAGGAGAAAGGGGGAATCATTTTAAAAAATCATCCTGTTGCAGGCATGCAGATTAAGAATAATAAAATAGCTTTTGTAACTACTACCGCCGGAGGAACTTTGCAGCAACATGAGGGTGATTATTTTTTTAGCACCATGCCGGTGAAGGAATTAATTGCAGGCTTGCATCCACCGCCACCGGAAAATGTGCGTGAAATTGCATCCAACCTTCAATACCGCGATTTTATAACAGTTGGATTACTTGTAAAAAAATTGGCTGTACAAAATGTAGATGGTTCGTTAATTAAAGACAACTGGATTTATATTCAGGAAAGTGATGTAAAAATTGGAAGACTTCAGGTATTCAATAACTGGAGCCCATATATGGTAGCTGATTCCGGAAATGTGTGGCTGGGACTGGAATATTTCTGTAATGAAGGCGATGATCTTTGGAATTTATCTGACAAACAATTTTTGGATTTTGCAATTTCAGAATTGTGCAAAATAAATATTATTGAATCTGAAGATGTTTTAGACGGAACGGTGGTAAGAGTACCGAAAACTTATCCGGCATATTTTGGAGCATATGAAAGGTTTGGAGAAATAAGAGAATTTACAGATACTATAGAGAATTTATTTTTGGTTGGTCGCAATGGAATGCACAAATACAACAACCAGGATCATAGCATGTTAACGGCAATAACTGCTGTTCAAAACATCAAAAATGAAATTGTATCTAAAGATAATATCTGGAAAATAAATACCGAAATGGAATATCACGAAGAAAAATAATTCTCCGTTTTACTGTTTTTTTATTACAACTTCACATTGCGCAAGTCCGGGTACAAGGTAAATTCTACCACTGGAAACTTCCTTACAGGTATAGCGGGTGCGGTTTTTTTCCAACTTAACAAATTCTCTTCCGTCCTGCATTCTGAATATGGCATTCAAAGGGAGTTCTTCAACCAATAACGTAGGATTGGCGTCGTATTTTCTCAAAGTTCTGAATAGGTAAGGATCCGAACAACTGCTGGCACCCGGATTGCCTAAATACCTTCCCAATGCGTGTTTTACATCCGGAGGTAAAACTTCTTTTTCGAAAACCGGCATACTCACCAGTTGAAAATGTTGCTTCCATTCTTTACCATGTGGAGCTACCTCTCCATTGTATTTCTCATGGTTTAACAAATGGGCAATTTCATGCATAAATGTAATTAAAAATGCAAAAGGATTTAAATCTTTATTGAGAGAAATTCGATGTTCTTCTCCTCTGCCAGGGGGCCTGTAATCTCCGTATTTGGTAGCTCTTGGCTTTTTTATATGCAATTGGATACGATAATGAATCAATAAATCAGCAGCATAAACCTCAGCACCGGGAGGCATAAATTTCTGTAGTATATGAAGCAATTGGGCTCGGGTCATTCAAACCTTTTTAAAGCTATTTCTGCAATAGTTCTTCCAATAGACAATGAACTGGTAGCTGCTGGTGATGGCGCATTCAAAACATGTATACATCCCGGAGCTTCCTGAATATAAAAATCATCAATTAATCCACCATCTTTACTGCAAGCTTGTGCCCGAACACCGGAACCAGCCGGTTCCAGATCATCCTTTTGAATTGCCGGAACTAATTTTTGCAACGCTTTGGTGAATGCATTTTTGTTGTAGGAACGATAATATTCGCCCAACCCTGTTTTCCAATATTTTAAAGCTACCTTTCTGAACCCCCGCCACGAAATGCTATTCCATAATTCAGAAAAATTGAAATCTGTTTTTTTGTATCCTTCTCTGCGAAATGCAAATACTGCATTGGGCCCGGCTTCTATTTCACCTGTAATTCTGCGTGTAAAATGTACACCCAAAAACGGAAAATTGGGATCGGGAACGGGATATATCAAATTGTTTACAAGGTGTGCTTTTTCTGGTTTTATGGAATAATATTCTCCCCGAAAAGGGACAATTCTTACATCCAGATTTTGACCTGCCATAGCAGCAATTTTATCGCAAAAAAGTCCGGCACAATTCACCATTACTCTGGCTTGAAATAATTCATTATTGCAATAAATTTCTGTTGTATTCGACTTTACTATAATTGCTGTAACCTGTTTTCCTGTGTAAATTTTACCTCCGGATTTTGTAAAATTTTCTGCAATTTTTTCACTTACAATTTTAAAATTTACAATTCCGGTTTGTGGAACAAAAATGCCTTTTATGCCGGTACAATTTGGCTCGTATTGCCGAATTTGTTCCGCATTCAGATATTTCATTCCGGAAAGCCCGTTGGACACGCCACGTTGGTATAATTTTTCGAGTGCAGGAATTTCAATTTCAGAAGTTGCTACCACTACTTTACCGCAGAGATCAAAAGGAATTTCATTCTTTTTACAAAAATCCAATAACATATGGTAACCACGAATGCAATTGATGGCTTTCAAACTTCCGGGTGCATAATATAATCCGGAATGAATTACACCGCTGTTATGGCCGGTCTGGTGCATAGCGATTCCACTTTCTTTTTCTAAAATGGCGATATTCAATTCCGGTTTCTGCAATTGAATCTCCAAAGCTGTTGCCAGACCTACAATTCCGCCTCCAATTACCACGACATCAAAATTCATGAACGGCAAAATTAAATCTAATGGCAGGTTCATTTATTCCATTTTTATCCTCATTGCACATTGGTTTATGCACTTAAAATGCACTTACCTATAGCACAATTGGTGCATTTTTTAGGGATGCAGAAAAATTCGCTTAACCCCATCAGGCCCTGGCTATCACGCGCCGATTGATTTGGGAAACCCAATAAGGAATATTGCCGGATTAATTTGTTGTTTTCAGCAGGCAGGGAATGCAGCAACTGCAGCGCGGCATCGGAATACCGGTTTTGGTGGTGAACTCTGCCATATGCAAACCAAACGGGAGCAACCACATTGGTTAAAAGCCCGTTGACAGACTGGTTTCCCATATTTTCTGCATGGGGTGCCGATTTTTTGTTGAAATGGTAATGCGTTTTCCAAAAAGCTGAGGGCCGGGAAATCAATACAGCTTTAATTTCCCGGGGTTCAGGTATATCCAGTAACCAGGAAAAAAAATGGTAATTTGTCTGAAGAATTGCAGAAAGCTGTGCTATTTTTAAGGTTGGAAAATTGACAGGTCGCATTCGAAGAAACTTCCAGATAACAGGATTTAACGGTACCAAATTGTTTTTATGTTTTTGATATTGATACTCCTTTCGCAAAGTCTGATAGTATTGATTTTTGATAGGATATTGCAACATTCCTGCCTGGCCAAATAATAGCGCATCGACCAACTCAGGTTGATCTCTGTTTTTTTGAATTAACGAAATAGGTGTAATACGCGCCAAATTTTCCATGGCATCGGAATTGACTTTAAAACCCAGATACCTGCAGAAAAAAACATAAAACGCTTTTTGCCAGTCGTTGTCCATTTGCTTCAATAACTCCAAAAGATATGCTGATTTTCTATGTAGTCTATAAAGCAAGGACGTTTCCATCATTTCCTCCGTTTCTGATTGGGGTATTTTCTGAATAACATTACTGCATGGTATCGTAAGAAAATTCTGTCTGAGTGCCTCATATTTTCCATACAAACTACGAGGTATGTGGTCTTTTAACTCAATGGTAACAAGCCTTGTACCCGTGGGAAGAAATGCAGGATCATTATCCGTTAGTACCACATGTAAAATGGTGTTATCGTATGCAAAATCTTTGTGGTGCCGGTGTTGGTACCACTCCGCAGAATGGATATGAATTTCAACATTCCCAATCCACAATTGAGAATTGATGCGAATATGTGCATCCAGAAAATCCGGACCACTATCAAAATTCGGATAACCGCGATTCACAATTTCAATGAGTTCGCCATGGGTTCCCCTGCAACGGAGCTGATCAAAAAGCCCGTGTTGCCACACAAAATGCAAAAAAGCCTCTTCCATGATAATTTTTTTAACAATTTTTTGCCATGAATATAAACTTTTTCTTTTATTTGCAAACGGAGGACTTATTTATTATGGCTTATACAGAACATTATTTTACCAGATTTTACGATCAGCATTATTACCACATTTACAACCGCTGCATCGATCGCAAAGCCCTATTTACCAAGGCAGAGAATTACAGGTATTTTTTACGGCAATTCCACAAATACATTTCCCCGGTTGCCGAAACCCATGCATACTGCCTGTTGGGAAACCATTTCCATTTTTTGATCCGTGTGAACCTGGATGGTTGTAACCCAACCACCCCATCGCACCTGTCACCCACCTGCGCGGATGCGCACCCGCCCGCGGGCGGGTGCGGGTTAGATTTGTCAACTTTTAAAAAGTTGACAAATCTACCGACGCCACCACCGTCGCCACCACCGTCGCCGACGCCAATGCCGACACCGGCCCCACAGCAGGTGGATGTACACAAAATAGTGAGTCACCAATTCCGGAAATTGTTTCAGTCGTACGCCATGGCATTTAACAAACAGCAGAATCGGGTTGGCACACTGTTTCAAACACCGTTTAAGCGGGCGTATATTGACAGTGAAAATTATTTAAATCAAATAATCGCATACATCCACCTGAATCCAGAGAGGCATGGATTGGTGGAAGATTTTACACAATGGCCGTGGAGCAGTTATGCGGAAATACACAAGAAATCTACGGTTAAATTGGTAGATAAACACCTGTATTTGAGCAGATTTCAGAATATGCAGGAATTTGAAAACATACACAGAATTGGAGATAATTTTGATTTCATGGAAATTATTGAGGAGTAGTAACTGCACCAGGGATGGCAGCGGCAGCCCCGCGGCAGAA
>JAGXTF010000078.1 GCA_018333525.1 Bacteroidota bacterium
GGCGCAGACTCGCGGCTGCCGCCAATAAAAAAACCCCGAGTTGCCTCGGGGTTATTCATTGATTTGCGGTGAGGGCGGGATTCGAACCCGCGGTACGGTTTCCCGTACGTCAGTTTAGCAAACTGGTGGTTTCAGCCTCTCACCCACCTCACCTCGGCTGAATGTTCTTGACTTTCTATGACTTAGCTCATTTCTGAGCGCCATTTTCTGTCAATGGGGCTGCAAATATAATTGCTCAGGCAACTCTTTTCAAATAGTTAAGACTAATTTTCAGGAGGGCTTTCAAAATGAAAATGTTTTGTCATGGAAATGTCTCGATTGAAATTCTCATCGGGATCTTGAACTTATTCTCTTGTTATACTTTTACAACTATTCAGTTTTACCTTAATATTGAACCTAGTTTATGAGCAGCGATAACTTTAAGTTCAAAGACATTAAAACCTACTGCAGTACGGAGTGGTTGGCAAATAATACCAAGAAATACCGCAGTGTTTTTGACGAACAGGAGGTAGCATATCTCTATTGTGAAGTCTCTTTGTTCAATAAACTTTTCGATGGCAAAAACTGGCGCCTTGCCATGCAACTCAAATGTTTCGATGAACAAAACAACGAAATTTGCGATCTCAATTGCGACCGACAGATAGATAAAAACGATTCTATTATTTATGTGCGGGAAGGTTGGGGTGTTAAAACACCGGGCGCTTACTGGAAAGCCGGAGTTTACCGCTGGGAAGCCTGGATTTCCAACGAGCTCGTTGCAACTAAAACTTTTTATGTGGAAAATGTGGGCCAGGTAAGACCCGGTCTCAATCCATATTTCAAAATAGAAACCGTAAAACTTTACGAAGGACCGGATGAAAATACCAAAAGCGAAGACCGCAAGTATTACACCGTGTTCAATGCCATGAATACCCGCTATGTTTGGGTAGAAGTAAATTGTAAAAATGTTACGCGAAAAACCAAAGATCTTCCCGTTGAACTGATGTTTAATTTCCGCACCAGCAGCGGATATCTCAAAGGCTCAGTTACCAAACTCTTTTTTATCAAACCAAATGAAGATTTCTTTACCGCAACCATTGGTTGGGGATCAGACATTGTTGGTACCTGGGCTCGCGGCGATTATTACGCTGAAATCGTTTTTATGGATGAACTGCTAGCGAGTATTCCCTTCGAAATTGGCGATGATTATGTAGAAGCAACCGAAGAGGATTTTCTACCCATGACACAAATTGAATTTGTGCATATAGATGAGGATGAAGAAGTGGAAGGAGATGAAAATGAACCAAAATCAACGCCGACCCTAAAAATAGAAACACGCGAACCTCAATCTCTGGATGAGGTAATGTCGGAAATGGATCAATTGATAGGATTACAACCTATCAAAAGCAAAATCCATGAATATGCGGATTATTTGCGGTTTATGGCGCTGCGCAGGCAAAAGGGGTTTGAAGAATCGGACAGAATCAACCTTCACGCTGTATTTCGCGGAAACCCGGGAACGGGAAAAACCACAGTAGCCAGACTACTCGGTAAAATTTACAAAGAACTCGGGCTGCTCAAAAAAGGGCATGTACATGAGGTGGATCGCGGCGACCTTGTAGCTGAATTTATTGGCCAGACTGCACCCAAAACCAAAGAAGCCATTAAAAAAGCCAAAGACGGAATATTATTTATAGATGAAGCATATTCTCTGGCCCGTAAAGACGAAGACAGCAAAGACTTTGGTCGTGAAGCCATTGAAGTACTTCTAAAAGAGTTGAGCGACAGCCAGGATATTGCAATCATTGTAGCTGGATATCCCGATGAAATGGATACTTTCCTAGAGTCCAATCCCGGGTTAAAAAGCCGCTTTACCATGTATTATGATTTTCCGGATTATGTACCTCAGGAATTGATCAAAATTGCAGACTTTGCAGCCGAAAAACGCGGAGTGACGTTTAGCGCAGACGCCCGCATTACCCTGAATAAATTTTTGGTTGAAAAATATCGCGAACGCGATAAATTTTTCGGAAATGCAAGATTGGTAAATTCCATGGTCGATGAAGCAAAAATGAATTTGGGATTGCGCGTAATGAAAAATGCACATCCGGAAGAGCTCAGCAAAGATCAGCTCAGCAGCATCGAACCTGTGGATTTGATGAAAATCTTCAGCACCGCAAAAGGTATGCTACCGGATATTCCGATAGATGAAGATTTGCTAAAAGAAAGTTTAGCCAAAATGAAAAGCATGATTGGCCTGAACAAAGTAAAACTGGATATCGATGAATTGGTAAAACTGGTTCGCTACTATAAAGACCAGGGCAAAGATGTGCGCAAAGCATTTTCACTCCATAGCGTATTTAGCGGAAATCCAGGTACCGGTAAAACAACAGTTGCCAGAATTCTGGCTCAGATCTATAAAGCTCTCGGAATTCTGGAACGCGGTCACCTGGTAGAATGCGATCGCCAGAGTTTGGTAGGTGGTTATGTCGGACAAACAGCCATCAAAACTTCAGAGTTGATTAATAAATCCATCGGTGGTGTATTATTTATAGACGAAGCCTATAGTTTGAGTGATGGTGGTGCCAATGATTTTGGCAGAGAGGCCATTGAAACTCTTTTGAAACGGATGGAAGACCGTCGCGGAGAGTTTATTGTAATTGCCGCCGGATATACCCAAAATATGGAGAAATTCATGGAATCCAACCCTGGATTAAAATCCAGATTTGACCGTGTTTTCTACTTTGAGGATTTCGCACCGGATGAATTGTACACCATTGCTATCAATCAATTAGCAGAAAGCAACATTTTTCCGGATACCAAAGCTACCGAGCATCTTCGCAAATACATTGAATTTATGTACAAAACCAGAGATAAATTCTTTGGCAATGGCAGAAGTGTTCGAAAAATCATTGAAGAAGCAGTGCGCAACCAGCATCTGCGGCTGAGTGAGTTGCCCAAAAACAAGCAAACACCAAAAGTTGTAACTACTTTGACCATTGAGGATGTAGATGAATTCAGCACCGATATCAAACCCAGCACTCCCGGAGGCGGTATTGGTTTCAGGGTATAAACAAAACCTGCAAATTCACCACCCATCCTTCAAAATCGTGTATAACCTGTGTATTTCCAAAGGCCTGTAAGCCAATAATTTCGCTTTCTTATTTTGAATCTGGAGTCGGTTTTCCCTGCATTTTCTCTAATTGATTACATTTTTTGCGGTGTACTTCAGTTGTTAATCATATGGTCATGGTCACACCATTTTAGAATTTTCGCAAAAATAAAACGGACTCAAAATCCGGATTTTGAATTCAGAGAACCCGTATCTGTTGTAATAGCCGCACGAAATGAAATTGCCAATGTCACTGCAAATCTGGAATTATGGCTCAACCAGGATTATCCTCAGTTTGAAGTAATCGTCGTGGATGATGGAAGCACCGATGAGACTTCGGAATTTCTGGTGGCTAAAATGCAGGAAAATCCAAAACTTAAATTGGTGTATCTGGATCCCCAATATGTAAAAATGCATGGCAAAAAAATAGCATTGACCCTTGCATTTAAAAAGGCCGCATACAAACATTTCCTTCTAACAGATGCCGATTGCAAACCTGCTTCCAACCAATGGCTTAAAACCATGGCCGGATATTTTTCAGGTGGAAAAGAAATTGTTTTGGGATATTCTCCTTATGAAAAAAGGAATGGATTTTTAAACGCACTGATTCGGTATGAAACTTTGCTTACTGCATTAAATTATTTTGGATATGCATTAAACGGAAAACCATATATGGGTGTCGGAAGAAATCTGGCATACAGCAGAAATATTTACGATCAGGCACATGGTTTTGCTTCCCATTCCCATTTACCTGCCGGTGATGATGATCTATTTGTGCAAAGCGCAGCAACCGCTCAAAATACGGCAATCTGCATACAATCACAGGCCTTTACAATCAGCACGCCCAAAAACACATTCAAAGCATGGTGGCGTCAAAAAAGAAGGCACCTCTGGGTTGGGAAATTTTATACTTCCAAAATTCGTAGAATGTTGGCTGTTTATCCCATTTTGCAAATAAAATTTATTGCCATCATCATTGCCTGGTTTTTCTTTACTGCAGCATGGTGGTATCCTTTGGTGATTCTTTGTATCAAATTTATACCGGAATGGATTATTAAAGCGGGCAAGGCTAAGATTCTGGAATCACGCGACCTCATTCCCTGGATTCCTGTATTGAGCATCTTTAATTTATTCTTTTATTTTGTTTCCGGAATTGGAGCATTTTTTGCCAAAAAACCAAAATGGTAAAAGCTGAAATTATTCAAAAGTATTTTCCTGAAATTAGTAATTCTGCTTACCAGAAAATACAAAGACTCTATGATATATATTTTTCATTAAATGAAAAGGTAAATCTCATATCCAGAAAAGATTTCGATAATTTTTACATTCACCACGTTCTTCACTCTCTTTCGCTTGCGAAAACTTGCACGTTTCCCAAAGGATCCAAAGTGCTTGACATCGGCACCGGTGGTGGCTTCCCCGGTATCCCGCTGGCAATATTTTATCCCGAAATACATTTTATTCTGGCAGATTCCATTGGTAAAAAAATAAGGGCAGTACAGGAAGTTGCAGATATACTGGAGTTGGATAATGTTACCGCCTTAAATACGCGCATTGAGAGCTTGCAAGCGAAGGTTGACATTGTGGTTGCTCGAGCAGTTGCACCCGCAGTGGAACTCTATACCTGGGTACTTGGAAAATGGGCGGCAGCGCCTTGTTTCTATTTGTTAAAAGGAGGCGACTTAACTATGGAAATGCAGGAATTGCAATCCATTGCGCCCAAACTTCGAATAAAAGAAATTCCCATTTCAGATTATTTTTCAGAACCTTTTTTCGAAACCAAAAAGGTAATACAAATACAAGGCTAGTTGCAGGTTTGAAACGCTTTGCAACTTATAATAAATAAGTTAATTTGTCTCTGAAAGAAATAAGCCCTTGGCTTTCTCAACTACTCTGGGCAACCCACCTAAATCCTTACCTCCTGCAGTAGCAAAAAACTTTTGTCCGCCACCGCCTCCTTGAATTTCTTTACCCAATTCCCGCACAATTGCTCCTGCATCCAACCCATTTTGTGCAACCAGTTCATCAGAAATCATAACGGCAATTCCGGGTTTCGCGTCCGCTTCAAATGCAATCACACAAAAGAGATTGGTCACCGATTGTTTTAACTGAAAACACAAGTTTTTAGCCGCTTCGGCACTTGGTAAAACCACATTGGCTACAATTCTGTTCATTCCATTTTGGGTCACTATATCTGCCAACAAATCGTCTTTCAACGAATTCACTTTTTCCTGTTCCAGTTGTTCCAATCTCTTCAACAATTGCTCATTTTCTGTAATTAATTTCTTTACAGATGCTACAGGATCTTTCGCATGATTTAATAATTCCACAAGACTATTTCTTTCCCGTTGCAATTGGTGCAAAAGGTCCAAAGCACGCTTACTGGTAACCGCTTCAATCCTGCGCACACCAGCGGCAACACTGCCTTCAGATGTAAGTTTAAACAACCCGATTTTGCTGGTATTATTCACATGGGTACCACCGCACAATTCCATACTGTAATTTTTATCAAAAATAATTACACGCACCACATCTCCATATTTCTCTCCGAATAATGCTGTTGCTCCCATCGCTATTGCATCATCAAAAGCCAGGCTGCGATTCTCTTCCAGTGGTATGGCCTGCATAATTTTTTCATTTACCATATCTTCCACCTGCTGCAATTCTGCTTCTTCCAATTTTGCAAAATGTGAAAAATCAAAACGCAAATGTTCTGCATTTACCAAACTGCCTTTTTGAGCCACGTGGTTGCCCAAAACTGTTCGCAATGCACTGTGTAGCAAATGGGTGGCACTGTGGTTTGCCTCTGTCAATCCGCGCAAAACAGCGTTTACTTTTGCCACAAATAATTGATTCACATTTTTAGGCAGCGCTTCCACCAAATGGATATGTAATTTATTTTCTTTCACACAATCCAAAACGTAAATTTCTTCACCATCCTCTCCTGTAATCTTTCCGGTATCTCCCACTTGTCCGCCGCTTTCTGCATAAAATGGTGTTACATTAAATACGAGTTGAAATTGTGGTTTTCCCTTAATCATCACAGTGCGATATCTGGAAATTTTCACATGTGCTTCTGTTACATCATAACCTACAAATCCCTCTTCTGCATTTTCCAGCAATACAGTCCAGTCACCTGTTTCCTTTTGCGCATCTGCACGGCTCCTGGCTTTTTGAGTTTGCAATTCCCTGTCAAATCCGGCTTTATCCACAGCAACCCCGCGTTCCTTACAAATCAACTCGGTTAGGTCAATTGGAAAACCATAGGTATCGTATAATTCAAATGCCGTTTTTGCATCCAGATCCCGACCAGAATTTGCATCAAAAAACTGATTTAAAATTAGCAATCCATTGCTCAATGTTCTGAAAAAAGAGGCTTCTTCTTCGCGAATTACGCGTGAAACAAAATCGCTTTGTTTTTGCAATTCCGGAAAAACATCACTGAAATAATTGCCAACTTCTTGTACCAGTTTGCACAAGAATGGTTCGTGTATTCCCAGATAACTAAAGCCATACCGCACCGCCCTTCTCAATATTCTGCGCACCACATAACCCGCTCCGGTATTGGCCGGAAGCTGGCCGTCCGCAATGCAAAGTGCTACCGCACGTATATGGTCTGCAATTACCCGGAATGCAATATCCTGCTTTTCATTTTCGCCATATTTTTTATGGCATATGGCGGAAGTATTTTCAATGATATATTGAAAAACATCCGTATCATAATTGCTTTTTTTATTTTGTATAACCCGCACCAGTCGCTCAAATCCCATACCTGTATCCACATGTTGGGCAGGCAATTTCTCCAAACTTCCATCCGCCTTGCGGTTAAATTCCATAAATACATTGTTCCAGATCTCAATTACATCCGGATGGTCTGCGTTTACAAAATTGGCTCCGGATATGGCAATTCTTTCATCTTTCTCCCTGCCATCATAGTGTATTTCTGTACATGGACCACAGGGACCTGTATCCCCCATTTCCCAAAAATTGTCCTTTTTGTTTCCGCGTAAAATGCGATCCTCCGGTAACAAATTTCGCCAAATATCAAAACTCTCCTTGTCAAATTGCAAACCCTCTTTTTCATCCCCTTCAAATACCGACACATATAAACGGTCTTTATCCAGTTTATAAATTTCCGTTAGTAGTTCCCAGGCCCAGTGTATCGCATCCTTTTTAAAATAATCGCCAAAGCTCCAGTTGCCCAGCATTTCAAACATGGTATGGTGGTAATGGTCGTGCCCTACTTCCTCCAAATCATTGTGTTTTCCGCTCACCCGCAGGCACTTTTGTGTATCTGCAATACGCGTATTTACCGCTTTCGCATTTCCAAGAAAATAATCTTTAAACTGGTTCATTCCCGCATTGGTAAACATCAGGGTGGGATCCCCTTTTACCACAATGGGTGCAGAAGGCACAATTTTATGGCCTTTGCTTTCAAAAAACTTCAGAAATTCCTGCTTTATCTCTTTGCTGTTGCGCATTTTAAAGTCGGCAAAGATAGGTCAACGCTACCTTTTTTCCTTTTTTGGTACCTTATCCCGTCATTGGCCATAGCCGCTTCCAAAAATACCACCGGCATTTAGCCGTTAACAGGGGCTCGCTGCCACTCGCCCTGTTTCCTGGCTATGCCGGGCCATTTTCATTGCGGGCTATTTGCCGCTGCCGGGGGTGTGTTCCTACATTAAATTCAGAAAACTTATTTATTCCGGATTTTAATCGTTATCAAGCCGGATTCCGGACATGTTTCACCTGTATGCACTGCATTACAACCAGATAAAAATCTGTTTACAATTACTCTTAATTCTATTTTGCTGCCTTCAAAAGTTGTTCCCCTGCTGCCATATTCAATAACAGAAATTTTACCTGCACAATCTGCCATTATCCTGCAAACAATAGTTCCATTTAATTCATCACCGTTTAAAAAATTATCGCCGTTATATCGAATCCTAAAATTTATAAAATGGTAAGAATAGCTATAGTTGCTCCCGGTTCCATTACCACCCGTTTCTCCACCGGCACCCGCCCCGCTTCCTTGTCCTGTACCGGAAGGTGCATCCCTATTCCCTGAGCCGTTTTGAACCAACAAACGGCTCAAACTTTGGTTATTCGCATCGGATTTTCCTTTGGCGCTGTCGCCAACTTTTTGCCCGTTCACTTTGTTCATTCCGGATTCTTTATTTCCTTCCACACCCGGAACTTTTGTTTGGCCATTATTTGGATTTTTTACCCCAACAGGTCCTATTTCAATATCATTGGAAGCATGTTTATTTTGCATGGCAGACTTATCTTGTTTCTTGGAAGTGCAACAAGTTATAATGAAAAGAAATCCAATAATTAATATTCTATGCATGCAAAAGGTAATGTCTTCAAAAATATCAAAAAATACATGGGTATATACAGGTATACTTTGTCATTTTGAACTGGATTTTTCTCAATTTGATAAATAGTTCAGAAAAAAATCAAAATACTGAAAGCAGCACAACCGCGCAAATCTTTGCCTGGCAGAAGGTTAGAACACTTCTAAAAATAGCCTCTACATTGGCCTGCCATTTGTTTTCTAACATACGAACTCGGAGGAGAATCTTTTTAAAGACTGAAGTTTATGCATATAAATAAAGTTCTTTATTGTATTGCCTTGAAGAAGAAATCCGGAGCGGGCAAGGGCCCGGATTTCAGGATTGCAGCTCAAGGGAAGAAATGGTCTAATTTCAGACCTGCAGCGAATTCATCCCGTTCTGCAATACTTCACCTCTGTGTTCAAACTGTGGTTCAGCCTGTTTCGGTTTATCTCAATCGCACTCCAGTGTTTGAACAGGTTGAGCCGCAGTTTAATTATAAAAATAACAATCTTTCGCCTTCACTGGTGAAAATACAGATTGGTCCGTTAACCGGGAATTTGTCACAACCCTTTCTAAATAACCTTGACAAAAAGCCCGTGCCGCTGTTGCAAGCCATTTCTATGGCAGGCAGTCAGATTCAATATCCCTCCTTTAACTTACCTCCGGGTTAGTTTAAGCGGTAGGTACAGAACTTAGAGGATTCGTGTACATCGGATCAGTAAAAAAAAGGGGTACTGCCAGACCCCTTTTTTATTTTATTCAAAATCTAAAACTCCAATGAAAATATCTTTTACCGGAATTTTTAATGGATGAAATGTTCTGCTCTCAGCAGTCATCCCTTCGGTATATGGTCTGGAGCCTTCATAAATACCATTCACCAAATGATATACCAGTACCATTTTTTCAACCGGGTATACAATCCAGTATTCCGGTATGCCGCATGCCTGGTACAATTCAAATTTGCGCTCCAGATCGTGCTTTTGATTGCTGTGGCTGAGTATTTCAACCACCAGATCCGGAGTACCTTTACAACCTTTTGAATCCAGCTTTGAGATATCGCAAATGATGGTAATATCCGGTTGCACAACAGTTGTGTTTTCCGGTGCACCGGGTGGCTGTAAACGAACGTCAAACGGTGCAGGAAATACTTTGCAGTTACCATGCAGAAAAACGCGGTAAAATTCATACTGAATGCTGGATAAAATTGCCTGGTGGTTCACCGCAGGCGCAGGTGACATTTTAAAAATTCTACCTCTTATTAGTTCAACCCGCTCTTTAAACTGCCAACGCAGGTAATCCGCGTATTGATACAAGCGGTTTAAATCCAGGGTTTCATAGGAAATAACCGGCTCTTCCACCGTTTCCATCATGCCTTTCTTCCTTTCTTCAATAATTTCAAGGGCAGTGGCAATAACCAGGAACTTTTTAGATGAGGACATGTCATTATCGCGGATGGCTTTATGAATTACGGGTTTGGTAATTCCCGTGCGCCGGTGTATTTCTTCCTGCAAACCCTGAAAATAGCCTGCATTAATCTTCTCATTTTTACTGCGCTCTTTCACCCCTCTCAAAAATAAATATTTTACAAATAAAACACAAAAAAAGGCGCAAATTATGCGCCTTTTTTGCATTTTATTTACAATTTTAATTTACTGCTGCAGTAACTTTTGGTGCAGCCGCTTTTATTTCTTCTGTAGCAACGTCAGAAAATTTTGCAAAATTCTCATTAAACAATTGTGCCAGTTTATCGCATTGTGCATCATACGCCGCTCCATTTGCCCATGTATTGCGCGGGTTCAACAATTCAGACGGTACATCCGGGCATTCTCCTGGCATTGCCACACCAAACACCGGATGTGGGGTGTAGGACACGTGATCCAGCTTTCCTTCTAACGCTGCGGTAATCATGGCACGGGTATAAGATAATTTCATTCTGCTACCTACCCCATAAGGTCCACCGCTCCAGCCGGTATTTACCAGCCAAACATTGATATCCGGGTGTGCATTTAATTTTTCACCAAGCATTTTTGCATAAGTGGTCGGATGCAATGGAAGAAAAACCTGGCCAAAGCATGCGCTGAAAGTAGCCTGTGGCTCGGTAACACCCGCTTCTGTACCGGCAACTTTAGCAGTATAGCCGCTAATAAACTGGTACATCGCTTGTCCCGGATTCAATTTGCTTATTGGAGGCAAAACTCCGAAAGCATCTGCAGTAAGGAAGAAAATATTATGTGGTGCTTTACCTACAGAAGGTACAGCAATATTGTCTATATAATCAATTGGATAAGCAGCTCTGGTATTTTCAGTAACACTGATATCGTCGTAATCCACGCTGTTGGAATCGGATTTAAAACGCACATTTTCAACCAATGCACCACTCTTAATTGCACTCCAAATCTGCGGTTCTTTTTCCTGTGTAAGGTTCACACATTTGGCATAACAACCTCCTTCAAAATTGAAAACATTATTCTCCGCCCAGCCGTGTTCATCATCTCCTATCAGCTTTCTGGCAGGATCCGCACTTAATGTTGTTTTGCCTGTTCCGCTCAATCCAAAGAAAATGGCTGTATCACCGGCTGCTCCAATATTTGCAGAACAATGCATGCTTAACACACCATGCTGATGTGGCAATACAAAGTTCAACACGCTGAAAATTCCTTTTTTAATTTCACCGGTATAACCGCTTCCACCAATCAGAATCATTTTTTGTTTCATGCTCACCACGGTAAAGTTTCCCTGGCGCAAACCATCGCTTGCCGGGTCTCCTTCAAATCCAGGTGCTGCAATTATTACCCATTCAGTAGGTGCAGCGGTAATTTCTTCCTGAGTCGGACGCAAAAACAAATGTTTTGCAAATAGATTTTGATAAGCACTTTCAGTAATTACCTGAATATTCAACCTGTATTTTGGATCCGCACACGCGTAACTGTGGCGGGCAAAAAGGGTTTTCCCTTCCAGATAGTTGAGCATATTATTCAAAAGACCTTGAAAATTCTCCTCAGAAATCGGTTGATTCACGTTGCCCCACCAGGCAGAATCCGTAGTAATTTCGTCTTTAACCAGAAATTTGTCTTTCGGACTTCTTCCTGTGAATTTTCCGGTGTCTGCAGCCAAAGCGCCGGCATCGGTCAATACTCCTTCATTTCTCTCCAGGGCCTTAGCCACCAGCTCTTCAGTTGTCAGATTCTCAAACACAGTACCAGCCTGTGACTTTATTTTTGAGATTATTTCAGAATTATCCATTTATGAACGCTAAAATAAATTTTTGGGTCGGCAAAATTACCTCAAATTTGCGTGGAACGAATTTAAATTTCAGCAAATTGCTCAAAGATTATCAACCAAATATTTACGTATTCCCCCCAACACGTTGGCAAATTCCAATAAAAATCCGCGGTTTTATTGCAATTCTGTGTATAACCGGCGGCCTTTCCGCCCAACTTAACTTACATTCAGGCCGGGAATTGGGAATCGCCACAGGTGCATTGGTTTGGACGGGAATCAATTATGGATATCAGTTTCAATCCCCAAAAATTTTAACCGGAAATAACTGGAATTTGGGTACCATTGATAATTCTGCGCAGTTTACATACAGGTCGAAACCCAAAAACATTTCCGATATTACAGTAATCGCCACAGGGGTTTTGTCGGGACTTACCCTGCTTCAGTCAAACCAGGCGCAAATGAAGACCAATGCGGTGGTTATGGCCCAAAGCGTATGGATAACAGCCAATCTGGCCCATACTTCCAAAATGATTTTTAAAAGAAACCGGCCCTATACACAGGCTCCCGGTTTTGTTTCCTCTAAAAGGGATGATGTTTATTCATTTTTTAGCGGACACAGCGCGGTAGCTTCATGTTTTATTACATCTGCCCTGTTAATGACTAAAGGTACTCCGTCATTCTCCGGTAAAAAATGGCTCATTGCCGGTGGAGCAATTTGCGCCGGAACCACAGTGTATTTGCGGGTTCGCAGTGGAAAACACTACCCTTCTGATGTTTTGGCGGGTATACTCGTGGGCACGGGAATTGCGTATATCAATTACAAAATCCATGAAAATTAAAATTCCGGCATTACTCGCTTTATTCACCGGTTTTATTGCAAGCAGTTGCGGACAAAACCATCACAGCGATACAACTGTTACTAAACAAGATACTTTGAATATGGACCCCTCAAAATTAGATACGGCAGTACTGGCAGGAGGCTGCTTTTGGTGCCTCGACGCGGTTTATCGCCGTATGAACGGGGTTGTGGATGTAGAAAGTGGATACAGCAACGGCAAAACTTTAAACCCAAGCTACGAAGATGTTTGCAGCGGAACTACCGGTCATGCAGAAGTGGTGAGCATTCAATTTGATACCTCTGTAACCAGTTACGCAGAAATCTTACAGGTGTTTTGGCGTGTTCACAATCCAACTACTTTAAATCGCCAGGGAAATGATGTGGGAACCCAATACCGCAGTGGAATTTATTATCAGAATCCGGAGCAAAAAGAAATTGCCGAAAAGAGTAAATTGGCAGCGGAAGAAGCCAAATTATGGGAGGGTAAATTTGTTACCGAAGTAGAAATGTTACACAACTATTTCCCTGCCGAAAAATACCACCAGGATTACTATGCCAATAATCCCAATCAAGGTTATTGTGTTTATGTGGTTGGAGAAAAAGTAGAAAAATTCAAGAAACTTTTTGCAGATAAATTGAAAAAATAATTTCTGGTTTTTACCTGAACGCTAAGCTTAAATTCAATCACAAATTGAGCTTGAAGCATGTGGCATGTGGCTACGATTTAAATTGTGCCTGGAACCCACAGAACAGAATCTTCCTTAGCCGTAAGCTGGTAGCTGGCAACTGGCAACTGGAGGCTGTATTCATTTTTTCATTCCTTTCATTTTACCTGAAAACCACAAAACAAATACAGAACCAGCCAGAGGCCAGTGGCCTAATTCTTAAATCTCTTATAAGTATTGAAAATTATCAAATATTACACAAGCAAATCTCGCGGCGCGTGGCTTGAGGCCTGTGGCTTGCAGCCTTTAGTCTAAATTAATCGTACAACTCGAAAAAATATTGCTGCCTGTTATACCCCATTTCTTTCAAATTTCTTCGGGCATCGCTACACATATCTTTCCAGCCACATATATAAAAACGGGCATCTCTTCCATCGGCAAAAAGTTGCTGATACACCTGGTGAACATAGCCTTTAGTCCCAATCCAGTTGGCATCTCTGCTTAACACCGGATGAAAATGAAAATTGGAAAATTCCTTTGCAAGTTTTTCAAATTCTTCTCTGTATAAAATATCATTTTCAAATCGGTTTCCAAAAATCAAATGAACAGGTTTGGACGGATTCCCATTTTCTAAAAGATGCCCCAGCATACTCCGAAATGGAGCGATACCTGTACCGGTACAAATAAATACCGTTTCCAGTTCCGGAGCATTCTGCATGATAAAATTCCCCTGGGGTTCGCTCATTTCAAAATGATCTCCCGGTTTCAGTTTCCACAAAATAGGTGTTGCTATTCCATTAGGATTTAAGCTGATACAAAGCTCAAATTGTGCATGTTTGCCAGGCGCAGAAGCAATGGAATAGCTGCGTGTATTTTGAAATTCCGCCAGGCCGGGAATCGTGAAAATCACAAACTGTCCGGGTACAAATTGCAACACGTTTCTGTCTGTGGCTTCAAAATAAAACCGCATCACATGTTCACTCTCTTTTTGTATTTTGGTTAAAACGGTATCCATTTTTCCCTTGCGAAATTAAGCCTCAATTGCGGGCAAACCTTACATTTGTAATCTTGAGTTTCAAATTGGCAATATGGGTAATTCTGGGCGGTGGAATAGGATCCCTTCTTCGCTTTTGGCTTTCAACTAAAATTCCGTTCCATGCCAATGAATTTGCATGGGCTACCTTTTTGGTAAATATGGCCGGTTGTTTCGCAATTGGCTGTTGTTTTCCCTGGTTTCACGATCCATTTACCCGTGCATTCCTTGTAGCAGGGATTCTAGGTGGTTTTACCACATTCAGCGGTTTCTCGCTGGAAATATTGCGGTACATCGAACTCCAGCAATGGAAACTGACAATTTTATACGCAGGTTTTTCGTTAATTTTGGGTACAGTTTTGGTATGGTTTGGTTTTAAAACAGGTTCGTGGCTTCAGTAAAAACATTATTCGTTTTAGGATTGGCATTGGTTTCTCTTTCGCTACAAGGCGCCAGAATTCTTATTCCTATGGATGAAAGCCAGAAAAACCACCTCAAAAGCTACGGACTGGCATTCTGGGTTCTCAAAGAACAGGCAAAGGAAGTAGACTGGCTTTTGAATTATGAAGGTGGTAGTTTTATGTTAGAACAAACCATTGCAATCGAAAACGAATGTAAAATCAGGGGTATTACATACAACATTATAACGGAAGCAGAAGCCAACTCCATATTCACAACCATCAGCAATCCGGAAGTGAATATGGAAAATGTAAAATTGCTCACAGCACCCAAAATTGCAGTTTACAGTCCCAAGACCAAACAACCCTGGGATGATGCAGTTACCATGGTTCTCACCTATGCAGAAATACCATACGAAGTCATTTTTGATGATGAAGTACTCGATGGTAAATTAACTGAATACGATTGGTTGCACTTACACCACGAGGATTTTACGGGACAATTTGGAAAATTCTGGTCGTCTTTTGCCGGAACATCGTGGTACCAGGCAGAGGTAAAAGAAGCCGAGGAAATGGCCGCCAAACATGGTTATGCGACTGTGCGGGAATTGAAACTGGGAGTGGCCAAAAAGATTCGTGATTTTACTCTTGGCGGTGGCTTTCTTTTCGCCATGTGCAGCGCAACGGATTCCTACGACATTGCCCTGGCTGCCGAAAATACCGACATCTGCAGCGAGGTTTTTGACGGCACACCTATGGATCCTGATTGCCAAAGCAAATTAAAATTTGAAAACTGCTTTGCATTTAAAGATTTCACACTGGAATTAAGTCCTTATGTGTATGAATTCAGTACCATAGATGTGGAAGCGGAAAGCCGCAATGTGAAAGAGGAAAACGACCTTTTCACCTTATTTGATTACAGCGCGAAATGGGATATTGTACCCACCATTTTATGTCAAAACCATACCAAAACCATCAAGGGTTTTATGGGGCAAACCACTGCATTTCATACTGAAAACATCAAAAGCGATGTGTTGATTATGGGTGAAAACGCCGCTCTGGGTGAAGCCAAATACATTCATGGTGAAATGGGCAAAGGCACCTGGACTTTTTTCGGTGGCCACGATCCTGAAGATTACAAACACCATGTTGGAGAGCCGCCAACAGATCTTAACCTGCATCCCAATTCACCAGGGTACAGATTAATATTAAACAATATTCTCTTCCCTTCTGCGAAAAAAAGCAAGCTGAAAACATAATTTCGCATTCTGCGAAAATTATTACCCATACCATTTCTGCAACTTTGGCTTTGGATTATTCTGATTGTAGCATTCATTCTGCGCTTTTGGTTTATTTGGGATCTGGATTATTCCTATGATGAATTATCGGCTGTATTAAGAGCAAAACAACCCAACTGGAATTCACATATTCAAAAAGGTGTAATTCCGGACGGGCATCCGGCCCTGATACAAACAATTATTTGGCTTGTTGGAGATCATGTTACTGTATTAAAAATATTCGCGGCATTGGCAGGAACAATTTCTGTCTATTTTATTTATCTGGCCGGGAAAAACATGTTCAACACCGCAGCGGGCATTGCTTCTGCGGCTTTCCTCAGTATTCAATATTCCGGATTATTCTGGAGTCAGCAAATCAGACCATATGCCTTTGGATTGTTTTTTTGTACAGGTTTGTTATGGATTTTCTCTCAATTGGTTTTTGCAAAACAGCGAAATAAAAAGCAATATTTATTACTTATCCTTTTTGCAGTTGGAGCTGCCTACACGCATTATTTCTCCGGATTATTTGCATGCCCCATTTTACTTGTACTTTTTTGGTTTGAAAAAAACCAAATCCGGCATTATGCCATCTCTATCGCACTTATTGTTGTTTTATTTACCCCTCATTTTTCAGTTACGTTACATCAGCTGCAATCCGCCGGATTGCAATGGCTTGGCAAACCGACTCCTGCATTTTTTATCGCCCATTTGTATGAAATATTCAACCATTCCTGGTTGTGGTTTATATTGATTTTCATTTTTATTTTAAATGGCTTTTTTGCATCCTTAAAATACAAAATACCAATTCCCCAAAAACAAATCATTGTTGCCATTATTTTATTTTTAACCCCACTCTTCGTAGGTTACTTCTATTCAGTTACACGTAGTCCGGTATTGCAACATAGTGTTCTTCTCTTTTCCATGCCACCATTAATGCTGATCGTGGGTTATTTCTGCAGCATCATTCCAATGCGGATTTTTCATTTGCAAAGTATGATTGTTATTTCTTCAGGTATTTTATTAATTGTTTATGGCAGAAAACACTATAGTGTAGTGAGCAAGGAAGCCTATTCCAGCGCAGTTAGATATATGGTTAAAGATACACAAAGTGTATTTTTGGTAGACGCTCCAAAAGATATTTTTGAATACTATCTGGAAAAATATGATCCTGAAAATAAAATACATTTTGAATATTTGGATTTTAGAAACAGGGCACAATTCATACAGAAAATAAGCGATTTCCAAAACAATAAAATATATCCGCGTTTCCTGCTGTCTTCAGGTTCTGATCCTGCAATTATTCCTTTACTGGAAGAATTATTTAATTCCAAAAAATGTTCCCATTTGGAAACGAGTTGGATCGGCGCTGAAATACCATTTTTTCATTACAAAGGCCATAATTTAAAATATTTCATCATCGAGAGATTTAATCTGGAATACAGGTATAAACCCATAGACATGCATTTGTATTCGCTACATCCGGAACAGAATGATGTAGTGGTTGTTAAATATTTGAAGAATACTTCTGATTCCATTTCAGGAGAACTCCAATGTAATTTGCGCAATGGAAATACATACATTGATTGGAGAAGCGAAAAACTGAGAAATGACAGCGGTTACCTGAATGAATTGGTAATTCTGCCGTTAAAACTCGCCGACATTCCAAGTTGGAAACCCGATTCAAAGTTGACAATAAAATTGGAATCTGCTTATCAAAGAGGTGTTTTAAATGTTTCCTTAGTTAAAGGAAATCCTTACCTCTATGGAGTACCTGATTAGTATGAATTATTTTTAAACCTGCTGGGGTCCACAAAGGTGAAAACCCTGCTGATATTAAATCCGAATCGCACACCCCCTGTCTTCCAGTCACCGTCGGTTCTGGCTATGAAATTGGATTCATTATTTCCGGTACTGTTTGTAAAATGTAATTGAAATACATGTCCACCGGTTTCAATATCAAATCCTACGGATATGCTATTGTGATAACTGCCATGTTCTCCAAATACCGGAATATATTCCAGATTAAGGGTGGTGCGTTTGGTGAGTTTTTGCCGCATTCCAAGTCCTAATGCATACTGGGTATTTGAAAATTCGTTTTTCCCCAAATTATAGTGCACCAGAGATGGAGATACAACTAAACTAAAATTTTCGCTGAATTTTCTACCTAAAATCAATTGTGCGGTATATGCCAATCTCTCCATTGAAGTTACAGGAAAAGTGAAATTCACATTTCTATATGCCACACCGCCAAAAAGTAAAATACCCAACGGCTTTTTATTGTCGGAAGTCTGATGCATCATTCTGTATTTAAAATAACCATCGACTGTTTTTTCAATACTGCTCCTGCCCGCGCCTACCATTAAATTTGGAATGACACCATATTCGCCACCAATCCGCACCGATGCAGCATCCAAACCAAACATATTGTATGCACCGGAATTTACCGGACCAAACCTGTGGTTGATTTTAAAATCGAAAACACCTGCATCTGTAACTTCTACACTTTGCAGGTTGATCACCTTAGTGGTTTTAAAACTATTCTGCACCTTTTCTGATTTAACCGGATCTTCATCCAACATAGATGAAGTAGTGTCATCTTGTGCAGAAAGGCCAATAAACAGAAAAGCAGTGGTGCAAAATGCCACTGCTTTATATAATGGTTTAGAATGCATTATTTTTTGGAAAGTTCGCAATTTACGCTTACTTCAATTTCTTCTGCAATTTGTGCTGCATTGTTTGCAGGAATTTTAATTTTATAATCGGCTGGTTTCACTTTAAAATCTTTACCGTCAGCAGTTAATGTGATTTTACCCCCTTTTACAATTATTTTTCCCGGAATGGTAACATCTTTGGTTTGCCCATGTATGGTGAGTTTTCCCTTTACATTCACGGAGTAAGTTCCATCCTTTTTATAATTTACAGCACTGTTTTTTTCAACAGTTCCCTTAAAAGTACTTTTCGGAAATTTACCGGATTCCATATAATTCTCCTGAAAATGCTTCTGCATTAATGCCTTTTTGAATTGAAAGGAATTAATGGAAACCGAAAATTCAACTGCACCGGTTGCGGTATTTAATGCCGCAGCAACCGTGGAATTCGTGGCATTGATATCTTCTACCGTAGTGTGGCTGTAAAACTTCACCGTTCCAGTGCTCGTTTTATAAACCTGTGCATTTAACGGGATGGCCGCTAAGGCCATAATCATTGTTAAAAAACCAAATCTTATGTTCATCTTTCTGGTGTTATTTTCTTTATAAATTCAACTTCCGTGCCGAATTATTTCTTGTCCTTATTTACCAATGCACATCGCACCAAATCCAGACTTTTCTCAGATAACATGGACTCCTCGTCTTCTGGCTTACTGTAACCACTGCAATAACATTTTAATGTTACGCTGTCACCTGCCTGTACGGATTGTATGGTTTGCATCGCAGATTTATCAAAACCGCAATTGGCAGTAATATCTTCCTTTCCAATATTGAGTTTCACCAATTTTGCACTGTCACCTGTAATTTCTAAAACTGTTCCGCCAAACTGTAATATTTTATTGTAGTATTTGGCATTTGCCAAAGAGTCATTTTTTTCAAATTCTTCCACCACTACTGCTGCAGGAATATTAAAGTCAGGTTCATCCGTTGCCGAAGTAATGGCTTCCTGTGACAACAACATATATACGGAGAAAACAACCAAACCAATAGGAGCTACCACAATCATCATAAAGTCCCAAAAGGTCATGTTGGAATGGCGCAAATGTTCATGTTGAATAAGATAGCTCAGAGTAACATTATAATACAAACAATACAGACCAATAATAAAAGACAGGTCGGCGAAAATCACCAGGCCTATATCGCTCCAAATGTCTTTCGTTGCAAAAAAAACAAAGATTCCATAAACCATTAATCCAACACCCAATACATTCACTACCAATCTACCGTACGAATAAATTCCTTTGGTGTGTAACTCATGTATTTTGTGAAGGCTTCTGCGCGTATAGCGAATGGTAAGCATGATATAGGCGAGCACCAATACAAGGCCGCTTGCCGGTAACCAAAGCACATTGAGTTCTGCCAGATTCATCATGAGCAGTGTAGCCATTACAGCCAGTGTAATTCCAAGGCTGAGAAAACCGCTGATTTCCAAAAACAGCACTTTTCTCAAAAACCCCGGGCTCTTTTTTGTCGTCATAGTGGTGTATTTCTTAGCTATTCAAATTTAACGCCATACTTGTTACAACAATAAATATTACCATGACAATTCATACAAAACGATGTGATTTATTACATCCCACTGACCAAAGCCCGATCAAATACTGCATTTTTGCGCTTTCTTTTTTATGGAGATGAACAAAACCATACCAGGATTCCGATTGTGTTGCCTTGTGCTTTTAATGGCCGCAGGAAGACTATGTTCCCAAACACCTGTAATCTATAAAGCTGCAGCGATTTATGTAGGAGATACCCTTATGCACAAGGTAGAAGCCATGGCTGTTTCAGGTGATCGAATATTACAAACAGGCAATTTCAATGAATTAACAGTAAAATATGCCAATGCTACCATAGTGGATATGGGAAATAAATTTATTTATCCCGGATTTATAGATGCCCATTGCCATTTTCTGGCATATGCTTACGGTTTGGAAGAATGCAATTTGGTGGGAACTAAATCTGTCAAAGCAGTGGTAAAAAAACTCAAAAAATTCGCTAAAGGCAACAAACGGGAATGGCTGATAGGGCGTGGCTGGGACCAAAACGACTGGACCGATAAACAATATCCGGATATCAGCATTTTAGATAAAGCTTTCCCCAATATTCCGGTTTGTCTGAAACGCATAGACGGGCATGCAATATGGATCAATTCTGCAGCAGTTCGGGCATTAAAACTCAATACAGAACAACAAATTACAGGTGGTGAAATTTTAAAAACCAATGGCAAATTCAACGGAATATTAATTGATAATGCAATAGATTTGGTCAGTCCTTTTATTCCGGAATTAGATGAAAAAACCAAAACCAATACCGTAAACAAAGCGGCTTCCCTCTGTTATGCTGCGGGTTTAACCACGGTGGATGATGCCGGACTGGAAATAAAAGACATAGAATTTATACAAAAACTTCAGGATCAAAAGAAATTGGATTTGCGCATCTATGCTATGATTTCTTTTAGTGAAAAAAATATGGCATGGATTTCGACACATGGTTCTATTAAAACCACACAATTGTCTGTAAATTCAGTAAAATTTTATTTGGATGGTGCGTTGGGATCCCGCGGGGCGCTGATGAAACAGGACTATTGCGACAGACCCGGGTATCGTGGGTTGTTGCTTACCAACACCAAAGATTTCTATAATTATTCCTATTTTTTATATTCTCAGGGATTTCAGGTTTGTGTACATGCAATTGGTGATAGTGCAAATAAAATTGCATTAAAAACATTTAATAGTATTTTACCTACTGGCTCAGACCCGCGTTGGAGAATTGAACATGCACAAATTACAGATCCTGTTGATTTTAATTTATACCGTACCGGAAAAATTATACCAAGTGTACAACCAACTCATGCAACCAGTGATGCGCCGTGGGCAGAGAGCCGTATATGTGCCAACCGGATTGCAGGGGCTTATTCCTATGAAACGCTTCGAAGACATGCAAGAATTGTCGCATTGGGAACTGATTTCCCGGTAGAAGATATTTCTCCAATTAAAACTTTCTATAGTGCAGTAACAAGATTGGATGCGTCCGGAAATCTGAAGGAGCCCTTCATTCCAAGAGAATCACTCACACGTGAACATGCATTGCTGGGCATGACTTATTGGGCAGCATTTGCCAATCGCGAAGACCTCGAAAAAGGAAGTCTGGAAGCTGGTAAACTCGCGGATTTTGTTGTGACGGACACAGATTTAATGACCGTTCCGGAAAATAAAATACCAGCTGTAAAAGTAACAGCCACCTATATTGGTGGAAAGATGGTTTATGGAAAAAAATGAAATTCACTTTCATCCTTTTCATATCGTTTTTAGCAATTGAATCTCAGGCACAAATACGCAAGGTTTCTGAATTAAAAAACATGCCTGAAATTTCAGGTATGATATGGGTGAACCATCAAATTTGGACGCTCAATGACGGTGGCAATTCCTCCAAAATTTATCGAATCGATACTACCGGAAGTATTCTGGATTCCACCACATTTTCCAATGCTACCAACAACGATTGGGAAGAATTGACCACCAACGGCAGTTACGTATTCATCGGAGATTTTGGAAACAACAACGGCACCAGAAAAGACTTAAAAATTTATCGCTTTCCAATTTCCAAATTGGGCAATAAAAATGTGGTGGTGGACACCATTCAATTTCAATATGAAGGCCAAACCGATTTTACCAGCAATCCATTTACAATTTATGATTGTGAAGCTTTTCTGGTGGATGAAGACAGTATCATTTTATTTAGCAAATCCATAGCCGATGCGGTTTGCAGAATATATATGCTGCCTGCAAATCCGGGTAATTATACCGCTCGTTTAGGTGATACCATTTCCTTGGATTTTTGGGTGACAGGTGCCTGTAAATTTATGCAGAAATATATTCTCACAGGATATGCTTTTAATGGCGATTTGGTTCCGATGTTGCAGGTATTTGGGATGCAAAACCATCAATTGTCCAAGCCTTTTGAAAACCCGGAAACATTGAACCTGACTGGATCTGTACAATTGGAATCCGTATTTTTCGATCAGAATAACACTTTATACCTTGCATCAGAAAAATTCAATTCTAAAGAAGCAACGCTGTACTCATACACCATACAAAATCTCAATTACAAAATTGTAGATAAAGAAATATTTAAAGTTTATCCAAACCCGGCAACAAAAAATGTTACGATTCAAATAAATGTTCCGCGAACAGGATTCATTTACCTGTATGACGATTCCATGCGACAGGTAAGAGCTGCAGAAATTAAAGGGGATACAATTCAGATAGATTTAAATGGTTTGGCTTCCGGAAAATATACCATCATTTATATGGCCGTTTTTTGGGATGCACATCAGGAAATTCTGGGTTCGGTTATTGTAGAATAAGTCCAATAACATTTTTTTTAAAACATATTCCCCATAGTATTCGGATAAAATTCAACCTGGTTTAATTACTTGGGAATAGGTGAAGTGCCCATATTCTGGCATTTTCAAGTTCCTTTTCCAGCAGAGGACCTTCGGTATGTTTCACATAAAATCCAACAGGAGTGCCAATCATTTTTGCACCCTTGGTGTTCAACGCTTGATAAATACGTTTGGCAGCATTACCACTCAAAAACGATTTTATTCTTGTATCAAATGCGGCAGCCTGAATACCTTTCAATTTCCCGTTTGGAATATTTTCCAGAAAATTTTTAATTGCCGGGGTAGGCCGCCATCCATTGATGGGACTTCCAACAATTAGCAGGTCCAGATTTCCCAGATTTCCCATTTCAAAATCCTTTACCGATATGGCACTGCCCTTTATAGATTCAGCCATTGCTTCAGCCACCAATCTGGTGTTTCCATAGTTGGAATCGTAAATTATCAACGCATTCATTTCACTTCGTATAAAGAAGTAAAATTCGTTAAACTGGAATTTGAAAACATGGATGAGAGTTACAGGAATTATTGATTCTCATCACTTTGCGGATAATCGGGTCAAGAGTAAACAAAAACGCCTCTGAGTTGTTCAGAGGCGTTCAATGCTGTTTAGTAATTAGGAGTTGGAACCGGATTATTTTCAATGATCCTAAAAAGGGGCCTTTCAACACAAAAAGATTGCTGCGCATTTTTATTTTCAGCCGGCAAGCCGCTTGAACAAGTTCAACTGCTGGCTGGCTGAAAATAAAAAAACCGCCTTACGGCGGTTATTCTTTTGTGTTGAGGTCGGAACCGGATCTCAGAATATTCTGTAAACTATTGTTTATCTATTATTTACAAGCTATAAAATTCACCTATAGGACGGAATTGTGGACGTTGGACGGGTGTGGACGAAATGAGATATATTTTTTAACCCGGTTAAACTTAAAAGTACGAATTTAAACTACAATGTCAAATTTATTGACCATATGGTTAGACACCCAAATTTACTTGTTATCCAAAAATCAAAATTCAATTTCTATTAACCTCATTTTGGTTAACATTTTCACACTATTGGCTTACGAATGTTTTCCAATGGTTTTATGTTGCAACAATATGATAGGCAACAAAAAACTTTCTGGATATGAAATCAACTTTAATGATTCAGTATTCTATTATCAATTAATGCTTTTCAAGTTCAAATTAGGTAACCCAAATAATTATTTTGATACGAGCTCAATATATTACCATACATCCCTAAAGTTCATGCCACATCAGAACTTTCTTTGGTAGCATTTATATTCTTATCTCCATCCTAACCAACCCGGAAAATGCCTTTTGATCTCCAATACCCCAAAGTCGGTAATAGTGATCGTAACCTGCTTTTGCCACAAGCCTGTATCGTTTACCCACAGGAACTGCAACGGATAAAGCAGCACCTTTTCTAAATGCGCCATTTAAGTATTGTGCATATTGTGCATTTAGCATCAAATTGGCACCCTTATTTGTTAAATAACCCATCCTTGCTTGCCAAATATTTACCTGGGTGCTGTCTATTGCAGGATATGTGCGGACGAAATTTCCCCCTGCACCAAAAGTGAGGTGTTTACCGAAAACAAAGTCCTGATTAAAAGAAAGTGTTTGAACTTTGGCCATGAATGTATCATTGAATCTCATTTCACTCTGGCTTCCATAAATTAAAAGAAAGTATTTAAATCTAGCCTTGCTCATTCGCCAGGTAAGTCCGGCAGTCATGATTGAAAATTTGGAGTTAACACGAAATAATGAATCCGGATGGTTATTGCCTTGTTCATATGGTGAAACAGAAGCATTCAGATTAGGCAATTTTTTGTTTTTAAACCGGGTTTGCAGCGACAATCCATAACCGCTGGTTCTATTTGTTATTTCAGATAAACCAATTGGATTATCGCGCAAACTTTTGTAAAACGCGGTGATGGATAATTGATCCTGAAACAGAGAGAGTTTAGATTTAATTTTCTGCTCTCTGAAATTGGTTCGCATAAATGGATTACCTAAGTTTTTGAATCCAGGACCCACATAGTGATCCGAAACTTCCAAACTTAGCCATTTGGTAACAGCTTTTTCCAGCCTGATCATATAAGCAGATCTTGCTATCTTGTAATCAAATACGGATAAAGAACCACCACCAGGGTAACTTACATTCCTAATGGCTGTATTCAGAGATTGGTAGTGCGAACTGGCCGCTGAGGCGTCAATTAGAACCAGATTTTTAGGATTGGCTATGATTTGCATACCGTAATTGCTGTTGCGAAAAGCAGTGCGGTTCTCTTTTGTGAACTTATTTTCGGGGTCTTTTGCATGATGGGCGAAAAAAAGTACTTCCATATTCTTATTTATGCGGTATTTATAAGAAGCTGCGAGAATGAACCTCTCGTATTTGGAATTGGTACGGTTGTAATAATTCAGATCCGACACAATGGCTTTACCGCCCGTTAGGTTCCATTCTGAACGGCCAACCTTAACAGCGGTTGTAAATCCCTTTATTCCAATTCCTGAAATACTATAGTTGTGAATCAACGGATTTACAACCCCTATCTGAAAATCTTTCAAATAACTGAAAGCCACCAATTGTTTTGAAAATCCTTTCTCCTTCAACCAGGCACCGGCATTGCCTTGTGGGTCTTCTAGTAGTTTTTGATAATACACCAATTTAGCAGAATCTGCGGTTATGATGCTATCGTATTGTTGTCTTTTTTCTTTATACTCTTGCTGCTTCCTTTCAATTTCCTGAATTCGTTCCGCAATTCTTTGGGAGTCCTGCCGTAATCGCTCCAGATTGGCGCTATCCTTTTGTTGTTGTTCCTTATTTCTAAATTTATTTTTTGCTGAATCTTGTTGTGAATTCCAACTTTCTTTGAAGCTATCCTTATAATTATACAAAAGAGAATCTGCTTTTAACGCATACTGGTTTTGATAACTTTTCATTTTCTCTTCCAGATTCTTATTCAATTTCTCCTGCTTTTCCGATAACTCGCCTTTTTGTTTTTCCAATGCTGCTTGTGCTTTATCGGTCTGCTGTTTTTGTAATTGATCTGCATTCAATTTGGATGTGGATTCTTGCCATCTTTTCTGCCAACCCTGTTTTATTCCATTGATATAGGTTTCATAATCAAAACGTATTTTAATATAATTGGAATTGTAAATCGTTTGATTTTCCGAGGTATGATAAAAATCTACCAATAGCGGCATTCGAAACCAGGTAACCGATGCATTTCCGTTAATTCTGAGATATTGTGGCTCGCTCAATACCCTTGGATTTTGAAATGAAGTATGATAGCCTTCAATTCCAAGTCTTGCCTGATAAGTCGGTTTCGGTATTCTGGAGATCAAAGAATGGCTGCTATCTTTTTTAAGAGAATCTGGTTGTCTTTTATCATAAAGTAAGTCGTGAGGTTTTTTTATAGAGTCAACAAAGCTTGATTTTACAATTGCATGCTTAATATTTTGCTTAATTGTATCTGGGAAAATGATCTGACCTTTCAGAAAAAATCCATTGTAAAAACAAAACACAAGAAACGTTAACTTGATATGAAGGGAATATGACATAATTAGGAAGTGTAAAAATCAGGATGCCAATTTTGCGAATGTAACATTATTTTTTAAAAAACCAAATTAATGTTAAATCAATAAAAATATGACAAAATTAATTTGCATTATTCCCTCCATTTTATACTTTTGAATTGCTTTTTCAAAAATAAGTGTCTGCTTTAGGATGCCCTCTACATCCTGAATGCAGTGGAAAAGTACCCAGAGAATTACGAAAATGAAAATAATTAGGTATGAAATATATTGTGATGTGTTTTTGTATTGGGTTTACACTTCTAACAGCGAACGCAGGTTCTGTTATTATACAACCCAGATTTAATAATTCCTTTCGGTTTGCGGCAACCGATGTATGGAATATAGATCTGCAAACGCAGATTGGGAAGGGTGTCAATGTATATTTAAATGCGGAGATAACTCAAGGTGGCAAAGGGATTGTATCTCTTAAAAGTTCCAATACACTAATAAATTCAGGTGTACAGAGTTTTACTTCTGTGAGTCTAAATACTTCTCAATTAATATATAAGTCACAGGCAATTGCAGATATTGAAAATTTAACAGGTACATTTCCGGCAGGTAATTATCAAGTATGTTACACTATTCATTGCGTTACAGCCGATTGTGACGGCCTCGGCGCAGATGCGATATATAATGAAACATCGCAGTGTTTTGAATTCATTATAGAACCTCCTACACCATTGTTATTGGCATCGCCGGAAGACAAAGTTGAGTTGGAATGGCCGCGCCCCACATTTAACTGGATTCCACCAATGCCTTTAAGTTCTGTGAATGGATTTAATTATCTGTATACATTAACAGAAAAACAAGAAGGTCAAACGTGCAATGATGCAATAATTCGCAACAGGCCTTTATACAAACAGAGGGGAGTTGAAATACCGATGCTTCCATTCCCTCCGGAAATGAATGATCTGGATACCGGAAAGATCTATTGTTGGAAAGTGGAGGGTTTGGTAGATCAAATTCCAGTGGCGCAAAGCGAAGTATGGGAGTTTCATTTGAAAACTGATACAATTCCAGTTAAACATAGAATTATGCTCTGGCCATCTCGTAGCATTAATAATACTTCTTATTTAATCGAGTTTGGGGATACACTGGTTTTTTCAATCACCGAAGAATTTGCCACAGAAAATTCTTCACTAGTCTGTAAAATAAGAGATTTGAATAACCATGAAAATGTTGACAGTGAATTGCCTTTACCGCTCCTTGATTATATCAGTTCAAAACACCATTATTTTATAATAGGAGAATCGAATGTTTATAAGGCGGGAAACACATATCAATTTATGCTCGTTTCCGCAACGGGTGATACTTGGTACATTAATTTAAAAGTAAAAAACGAAAAGAAATGAATTGGAAAGTATTCTTTTTTTTGAATTCGGTAATTTGCATTGCAATTGCCTGCAACAACGGCGATATTCTGAAACCAGAAAAGATTGATACGTATTTAAGTGAGACTTCTGAGGAAAGAACTATGAAAGTCAATTTCCAAGATTCCTGCATATACTCACTCGTTTATATTCCTACAGAAGTCGCTTTTCTTAAAGCGCATAATGGAAAAACATCTAAAACAGAATTGGATTCATTGCAAAAGCACCGCAACGATTATGTGAATTTTCAATTTAGAATAGAACCCACTGAAAATTTCCATTTTCAGGCGAATCACTCGTTTGAAAATAGTTTAACCAGTGATGAGAAGCGTTCAAAATACATTGTTGAAGAGATGAAGAATGATTTTTTCATCATTGCGGGGAAGGATACAATCAAGCCTGTTTTTTATCATTATGAAAAACAATTCGGATTAAAAAATGAAATCCTTATTCATCTCTCCTTTCCTGGGAATTTTAAAAAGTTTGACTCCAGCACTCTTTATTTTATTAACAGATTGATAAATAAAACAGAAATCGCTGGAATTCTAATTGACAAAGAAACTATTAATAAGCCCTTAAATATTGAATTATAAGATATGATCATTCAAATATTGCATCGCAGGAAATTGAACCGAAAATTAGCTGCACTTATTTTATTGTCTATGATTTCGGAGTGCCTCTTTCCCTTTTATTCATATGGTTTAACATCAGGACCGAGTCAACCGGAGTATGAAAAATTTCAACCGGTTAATGCCAATGAAATGGTCGATCCATTTACTGGGGATTTAAAGTACAATGTTCCACTATTTGATATCGGCGGTTACCCTGTAAGCATTGTTTATAGCGGAAATATAGGCATTGAAGAAGAAGCAAGCTGGACAGGGCTGGGATGGAATTTGAATGTTGGAAATATAAACCGAATATCAAGGGGAATTCCTGACGATTTTAAGAATGAAGAAATAGTGCAAAAGGAGTATCGAAAACCAAGAAAAATTTTCAAAGCACTTTTTCAAAAGGAACGTGATAAGGGAGTCGGAAAGATTACCAAAAAAACCGAACTATTACCCCTAAAGCAAAGTAAACTATTTAATCTTAATCATATTAATCAAGTTACAGAAACCGGCCTACTTGGTAAATTGAGTTGGGGTGTTGGGTTGGCATATGATAATTATAGGGGTGTTGGATTTATTGGTAAGGTAAATTATGAATTAAGTCGGCAACAAACAACCGAACAATGGCATAGATTTAAAACTGCGAATAGTACTTTAGCTGAGACAAAGATTAAGGAATCAGCAAGCGAAGAGCAACTGTTCAAATTTGGAATGGATTACAGCAGTTTGGAGGGGACGAAGTTGCATGGTTCAGTCAATTTGTCAGCTGGAACTAAAAATAAACGTGGAAACTTCCTATTTAGACCAGAATTTGAGGCAAATTCCGTTAGCGGGTTGACCGATCTAGGTATTGTCACTGGCGTTGGTGTAAGCTACCATGGGGATAATGCATATGCGGGTTTGGGTTACAATTTGTCTTTGTTGAGATCAAATCCAATACAAGATTTTGCACCAAATTATTCTTCATTTTCAATGAATGTTGATGTTGAAATCAGTAAACCAAAATCTTTATGGGATAAAAGAAAATATTCAATTTTAGGGACAGTAAATATTTATACATTAAAAAGTAATGTAAACAAAAAGAATGCCTATGGCTATTTATATCAGAATGAAGTGTACAAACAGGACCAGAGAACCTCAATTATTACCGATTTCTCCAGAGAGGACAAGAATTTTGACGATTTGACTCCAGTTCTACCATGTTCTCAGTGGACTCCCGATGTGTTCATTATCAATGGACAGGGAACTGGTGGCACTTATATTCCTCAACATAAGATTATCTACCCAGGAAGTATGCCTTATCAGAATAATGTCAGCAATGCCTTCCTTGCTCAGGGTGAATTTGGCAAAGGCGTTGACATGGGTTTTGAAGTTGGGGTATCTCTTGGATATAATTTAATGAAAGAAGAAAGAATGTTCTGGGGTCCGCAAAATTTGGAAGAACTCGGAAAGATAAAAAATACCAATCCTGATAAAAATGTTCATTTATCAAAAAATGGCTTCAATAGTTTAATGATTTCAATGGCAGGGGAACATTCAAAACTTTTACCAAGTTTGGAAGACAATGATCATTATGGCGAAAACCACTATTATATGAAGAATTTGGGTGGTTTTTATGGTAATTTAGAAAATATTCCGGCAGAACTTCAGAGAGTACTGTTAGTGAAACCTCATTTGAAGAGGGAGTTACTTTACCTGACTGTTTCAGCGACTGATGAAATTAAATGCAAGGACTGCCCAATAGTGAATATCAATTCTCCGCTTACTTCTCCAAACAGGATACCACAGTCAGGAGCTTTCATAATGTTAACTGCAAATCAGGCAAAGGAATATGGCACCCATAAAAAAATTCAGAATTATACACAAACTTACTATACTGGAGGTCCAGGATATTCAACTTATATCCCAGATATAACAACAGGAAATACAATGGGATTTGATGAAATAGACAGAATTGATGCAATAAAAAAAGACCATCATATCAGTGAAGTCAGAATACAACAGCAAGGCGGGGGTCAGTATATTTACGGACTTCCTGTATATAACAAGGTACAGTATGAATACAGGTTTAATATTGGTAAAGACATAACAGCAAGAAATTATTACAACGGCATTGTAAATAATCTACCCCAAAGTAGTTTTATCCCAATAGATTTTCCTGGCGATAAAAAAGACAATGGCCAGGGAGTTGACGGTTACTTTTTTAAAAAGGAAATACCACCATATGCAACTAATTATTTGCTGACTGAGGTGTTGAGCTCTGATTATGTGGACAATGATGCAATTGTTGGCCCATCTGAAGGAGATCTGGGTGGATATGTAAAATTTAATTACACTTACGCTGGGGATAAAACATGGAGGACCCCATTTGCCGATAAAACCGCCTTTTTCCAGAGAAACAACCAGTTTGACAATGATGATGATATTGCAATTTTCAATTATGGAGTAAAGGAATTGTGGTATTTGGAATCTATTGAAAGCAAGACCCACATTGCACTTTTCTTTACTGAGAAGAGACGGGATGATAATTCGCCTGAAAGTACTGGCGAAGAGCAATTAAACAGCAACACACAAAGCAGATTGTTGCGGAGGATAGAAATATATTCATTGATCGATTTTAGAAAAAATGGCACGAATGCTAAACCTGAAAAAATAATACACTTTGAATATTCATATGACTTATGTCCGGATGTCATAAATCATGAACCAGTAGGTATTCTAAATGAGCTTGATCATCCATTGAAGGGAATGACAAATACCTTAAATGGGCAATCATATGATCGCGAAGAAGCACAGAAACATGGAAAATTAACTCTACACAAAATCTGGTTTACTTATGGTTCAACCCAATGGCAAACTGGTGGGACATATTTATTTGAATATGACATGAATAATAATCCTGCCTATAAAGCACGGGCTGTTGATATGTGGGGAACTTACATTGATCCTGAATATTATAAAATCAACGGAATTGCAGACGAAAATCAGCTTAATATTTTAGATTTTCCATATACCCCTCAGAACAAGTCCGATGCTGACAGATTTGCAAGTGCATACAAGCTCAAAAGGATTCATTTACCGAGCGGAGGAATAATAACCATTGATTATGAAGCAGATGATTACGCTTATGTTCAGGATCAAAAGGCAATGAAACTTTATCCAATTGCAGCAGTTGGAAGTGATGCAGAACATTCTTCCAGAACAATTTTGCAGGATCATGACAATTTGCATAATGCTGATGGTTCTTTAAATCCATGGATATTTGTGAAGGTTCCAAATGCAACTAATGCAGAGGATTTAATTCCCGATCAAGATATTATTGGCTTTTCAGCCATGGTAAATTTAGATGGCAAAACCAAATATCAAACCATACAAGGTTACACCGAATATTCACCTGAAATGGGCCTTGAAGATCACAAAAAAGATATTGCAGATTATTCGGGAATTGGTATTGGATACAACGTACTTGCATTCAGAATAATTCCGGTTCGATACAAACGGAAAGATATAAATCCTATAACCAAATTTGCCTGGCAATTTATGAGAGATCAAGCACCATACCTATTAAATCCGGGAAGTGAAAAGAAGAACAGGGATCAGGGTAACACAGCTGAAAATATTATTGGATCTATTTTTGGATTTATTGATGGGGCTTCTAAAATTGCTCAGGGGGAAGCCGAATATTGTTTGAACAGAAGGTATGGTGTTTCTGTTGATTTAAATCGGTCATTTGTGCGATTAAATAACTATTCGGGATTTAAATACGGAGGAGGATATAGGGTAAAACAAATTTCTATTTCAGATACTTGGGAAACTATGGCTTCCCCCGAGACATCAGCCTCCTATGTAACAGAATACGATTATACAACTAGCGAAAATGGGAACATTATCAGCAGCGGCGTAGCCACTATGGAGCCAACGATGAGCCGGGAAAATCCGCTTAAAAGACCAATCAGTTTACCTACCCCATTTGCAACCAGAAAACTTCGAAAAGATTTATTAAAAGCTCTTGCTTCAGATCTATACAAAGAATACACACAATCACCAATCAAACCAAGCAACTCAGGATTTTTAAGAAGCAATACGTTGAGCTATGACGAAGGTCCAATAGGAGAAGCATACTTCCCTGTTCCTTCAGTAGGTTATTCAAAAGTTTCCATTAAAAACCTAAAACCATCAAACAGTAACATTACAAGACATGGCACTGGAAAAACTATTCTGGAGTTTTATACCTCCCGGGATTTCCCAACAATAACCAGCACCGAATCAATGGAAACTCAACATCTTAGGATTAATGAATTAAATCCGAATCTTGCCTTTGGGGGTGATCAGAACAATAATCAGCAAAGTTCAAGTGAAACGAAATTCAATCTAAGTCTAGATATTTCCTATAGCAACGATTTGTACGGCGCATCACAGGGTTTTCTGGTTGAATTGAATGATATGAATGGTAAACCCAAATCGGTGAAAACTTATGGTGAAAATTTGGAGAATTATACATCTGCAACATATTACAGGTACCATGAAACAGTGGATCAGGAGGGAAGAAAAAAACTATCCAATTCTGTAACTGTAATCAATAGAGATGGCACTCATGAAGAAAAAGATCTTGCCGTTGATGTTGATTTTGCCATGGACTCAGAACGAATTAAATCTAGCAATACAGAGTTGGGCTGTAATGTTGATTATGATCAAACTACATCTATTCCTGTATTGGCTGTTACTCCAAAATTAAATTACTCCAAAAGAGAAACACGTAAATTAACTTTCACTAAAGTAATTACCAGACATGGAATATTAAAAGAAATTGAAGTCATTGAAAATGAAAACAAAATTACAACCCAAAATCTTGCTTATGATTCGGAAACTGGGTCGGTATTAATTTCTAGGGTACAAAACGAATTTAATGACTGGATTTATAATATAACCAAGCCAGCGTATTGGATTTATGCAGGTATGGATGCTGCATGGAAAAACATTGATATGTTTGTGGAATTGGAATTTGCCAGCGATGGGAAGGCAAGGGATTATTCTGACCTTTTGGTTTCTGGTGATGAATTAATAGACAATACCACATTTCAGAAATATTGGATTTTACATGATGGAATAGTTACGGTTAATGGGTCTCAAATACATCAGGTGAATGCCATCGACAAGGATGGAAATTTAATAACCGGCACAACTAAAACATTCCGACTGATCCGCAGTGGTCACCGCGAACTGGTATCTGCCCCGGCGGAAGAAGTTTCCTTACTGAGAAATCCACTTGATCTTGCAAATGTATATACTGCAATTCCAAACGTTGTTATCGGTGCAAAGGCTTATGAATTTTATGATAAAACGCAGTTATATTTTCAGACTCACAAATGCTTGTGGGTGAAATGTTCAAGTCCTGAAACCAATACTGTTGACATCAGCTTTGCTACCGAACCACAGCAAGGATTTTCGGCATATTGTTTTGATGATTTAGGATTACCTGACTACCAGGTTGGGAGTACTGTTAATCCTTATTATATCGGAATTCGCGGAGTTTGGAGACCAAGCAGAGAATGGAATTACTATGATCGTACAAATACAAATTCAATGCGAAATGAAGATGAAGAAGTGAAAAATAATGCTAATACCACTAATATAAGATACGATGGTTCAATAAAAGAATTTATTCCTTTTTGGAAATATGAAAATAATGTATGGGATTTCTCCAACCATGGCGAAAGATGGATCTCCAATGAAAATATTACAGTTTCAGATAATCTTGGAAATGTACTTGAAAGTAATAATCCTTTAAATGTAAAATCATCCGCTTTATTTGGATATAACAAAATGCTTGCAACTACAGTCACTGCAAATGCCCCATACAATGAGGTACTTTTTGATGGATTTGAAGATTATCAGGAAAATGATTTACCCTGGCTTATTTGTAATAATGAATTGATGCAGGTGGTTTCAGACCCGATAAGCGGATATGATAAAGAATTACTATCATACAGGCACTGGCCTGTTTGGAGAGCTCTGGTGAATAAATCGGCGAGTGTGACCCGCTCTGTTTCTCATTCTGGCTGGAACAGTTTAAAGATCAAACAGGGAACAATAAAAATTGTGTTGGACGAAAATGCATCAGGAATTCAGACGAATAGTTTTTGGCAGCCTTATAAATTAACACAGAATGATTTTATTCCAAATTTTATGCCTTCTGCTAAAAAATACATGATTTCATTTTGGTATAAAGAGGATCTCAGCGGATTGTTTCAATTTGATTTGCTAGATGGCATTGGAGTTGTAATTCCTAAAACTGCAACATCAGAAAATGGTAGAACTATTGATGGGTGGAAGAAAGCTGAATATTACTTTACAGTTGAAGCGGGTAAGGAAAAATTGACTTTTCAATTCACCAATAATGCTATTCCTCCTAATCATTTAAAATTGGTATATGTAGATGATTTAAGGGTAATGCCGATTGATGCAAATATGAAAAACTTTATTTATGACCGCATAAATTTTCGTTTAATGGCAACACTGGATGAAAATAATTATGCCACATTTTATGAATACAATGATGATGGCAGCCTTGTTAGAACCAAAGTGGAAACCGAAAGGGGTATTATGACAGTTTCTGAGTCCAGATCCAATATAAGGAAATAATGACTAGATTCATATTTATCTGTGCAATAATGTCAATTGTCAATTTTATTCATTGCCAAATTATGAGCGATTCATCTCATCAATTCCTGCAGAAAGAAATGTTATGGCATATCCGAGAGGTAAGCAAAACTTCTAGTGATGAAATTTACCAGATACAAGCCCAGCAGTCTTTAAACGGCTATTATGAGAGTTTGACCGGGAAATGGATGAAATTCCACAATGATTCAGTATCAATTTTCTGTGACCTCGAGGAAACGGTCATGTTTATTACTTTCGAAGAAGGTGGAGATAAGGTAGGATTTACACAAATAATAATTCCGGACAGCATATATTTTGGTTTGGAAAAATATGAATCTGATAGCTCAAACTTGAATCAGAATGGTAATGATTGCCTTTTTTATTATGCAGATCCCTTATACACCATTGACGGAAATATCCGTACCGGAAATTGGAGGCAATATTGTTTGAAGGAAATTAAATACCTACCCCAAGGATCTGAAAAAAAGCTCACTGATTTTTTTGTAATGGAAAACGGAAAGATAATTTTAAATAATGAATTTAATTCTTATCAACTCATCATTCAAAGGTTTTAATAAAATGAAAAAATTGTATCAAAAAATTGCGTTCTTACTTTTAATAATTAATTTTTCAATTCCTTTGCATGCGCTTGAATATACATATATAACAAGCAATAATGCAACAGTTGGGACTGCCCTGACAACGCAAGATGCAATGTATCCAAGCTACGGAAGTTCCGGTTGGATAAATGATTTCAAAAATCTAAAAATCCGCAACAGAATTTCAGTAAAATGGGATCGGGACAATACACCATTTATTCCATTATATGCAGGTCAGATTTCTGTAGATCTCAATATTGAATATGAAGATTTGAGCGGATCCAGTAAGGTACACCATGGTCCGTTTACCATCACTTTATTACTGAGTAATGATACCTCAAGATTTGCAATTGATAAGGATTTAAGCAGCAAATTATTCTATGGGGCCGTATGGGTAAAAGTAACAATAATTAATATAAAGGATGCAGGAGGAAATCCAATTGTTCCTGGAACTCCACCTGCATCGGGAAATTCCAATCAGATCCCCAAAATGCTTATTGAAAATGTTATGGAGGTAAATCGGATTTATTCCCAATCCACAGCTACCCTTGTTACTAGCTCCCCTTCACCACATTATTTAAATGAATATGTGAGTGTCCAGCTTACCGATCCCAACGCATCTGCATGGTTTGATAATATTACAATCGGATGGCCCCAGATGGACAAAGCAGAAGGTTATGAAATAGAATACCTATTTGTTCCCGAAGGCAGCAAAGTAGCAGGATATTCTAATTTTAATACAATTGCTTTTAATGCCTTTAATGCCTATTCCTATAGTTTTCGGTTTAACGCCACTAGAATAAGAGTGAGTGAGGTGAATGAATTAAAAATTCCAAACATTTATACGAACGGCTATTTACTTGTGAGAATGCGATTGATAGGTAAGGATTTTACAGACCCCACTCAAGAAATTTATTCTGGCTGGACTTTACCTGAATCGGGAACATTTGATCTTACTTTACCACCTGCCACCCTACCCTTTGGCAATGGTAATCTGGAAATACCTTTTTTTCAGGAGGATATTAATTGGAGCGTTTCTACAACTTTTGCTGAGGAAGGAAAACACAAATCTCAGGTAACTTATTACGATGGAACATTAAGGCCTCGACAAGCTGTTGTAAAAAATAATACATTAAATTATTGTATTGTTTCACAAAGTATATTTGATCATGCAGGCAGAGAATCAGTAAGTATTCCTCCAGCACCAACGGGTGATAATCAAGGCTATTCATTTAGGCCTGAATTCAACAAGAGTTCTATATCAGGAAATACTTTTGGGTATACGGATTTTGATGAAAACAGTCTGGTAACCGGATATGAAAAAGAGATAACTGTTTTACCTTTAGATCAAAGCAAAGGAACGGCGGCATATTATGGTTCGGGTAATGCAACTATAATTAATGATATTGCTGGTTTAAATCCCCTAACATTTTCTGCATTTGAACAGGTCATGCATGGATATGTTCCAAATGCAAACGGATATGTATTTGCCCAAACCGAATACATGAATGATGGTACAGGCAGAGTAAGAAGGCAAGCTTCGCCAGGTGCTGAACACCAATTAAGTGCTATGGACAATTCAGGAAATTTTAAAGGCAGGCATGAAATTTCCTATGGTTATGAAACTCCAACGCAATTTGAGTTGGATATGCTTTTTGGGAATGAGGTTGGATATGCAACACATTATAAAAAAGTAACCACTAAAGACCCAAATGGTCAAAACACAGTTTCATATTATGATTTAAAGGGTAGGATAATCGCAACTGCACTTGAAGGTGATGCGACAAATTCAGGCTCTATGCTAGGATTACCGAGTAATGGTCATCAAGTTACAAGTGCAGAAATAATTTCTAATCAAACCGAGGATTATTCTCGTGGTAAAAGGGTGGCCTGGAAAAGTTTTTATATTTCTCAACCCACCCTTGTAAATATTTCTTATGAACTAACCCCTGAAAAATTTACGCTGACCGAGTGCCCTGATTTATGTTTTGATTGTAAATACAACATGCAGATCAGCCTTAAAGATGCAAACAACAAAGAATGGTTTCCCAACCCCAATTGGATTTCTGTAGGTTCACCAGAAAACGAATTAAATTCAATTTGTGAAGAAAATACATATACATTTACCTTGAGTCCGAATCCTGTGCAAATTAATTTGCCTGCAGGACAATATACACTATACAAAAACCTTGAAGTTGATCTAAATATTTTAGCACAATACAAGGAAATGCTCGCCAATGATCCGAATTGTCTGAAAACACTTGAAGATCATATGACAGGTACAGTTGAAGCGGTTTGCGAAGATTGTGAAATTGGCTGTGATAATTGTAATGAAGCGTTAGCAGAGATTGCTGCACAAATAGCAACAACCGCTGATTATTGCGAGAACAATCAGATTGATCCCCTTGGTTATGAACCGTTAAAAGAATTAAAAAGACAAGAAGCTGAATTACAGGAAAAATGTAATGGGCTTTGCCAGCCCAAAACCCCATGCCAGGCATTGTATGAGATGATACTTAACGATGTATCACCAGAAGGTCAATATTCAAAAACTGTCGCATTTGATGCTAATGGGGCACCCATAAATGGAGCAGTGAGTAATTCACTTTTGAATGATCAAAATGGGAAAAAATGTAGCGCTGCAAAATGGGATGCTAATAATAATGTTCTGTGGTCTTTTACTGATGTTGATATTAATTGGAGAAATCCCATTGATCATGGTGATATAAGTTCGACCACGTGTAGAAATTATAAAAATGAAGATGGAAGTATAAGCCTGATTATGGCTATTAATGGGATGCCGGAAATAAAAACCGGCGCAAGTTATGTGACAATTACAGGTGATCCAAACCAATACATAAAACCACAGGATCTGAAATATGTGGAAGATTTTATCCGCAACTGGCAACCCTCTTGGGCAAAATCAATGGCGATTTTTCATCCTGAATTTTGTTATTACCTGAAATGCGATGCAATAAAAGAAACTTACGAGTACGATTTAAAATTGTATGCAGAACCAGCTGGCAGCGAAGCCAGAATTAAAGGATATTATAATCCTTTAGGACTCACCAGTAGTTTAGGCGACATTTTTGGAAATTCCATCCTATATAGTGAAGGAACGAGTCCGGAAAGAGACGTGTTAATGATGGCAGGCGGACCCATGTGCTGCTTGCCAATAAGTGGAAGCCCCATTCCAACATTTGAAGATTTTCTCACTGATTTGGATGTAAAATCAATTGTAAATGGAAATTGCTCAACAGAAAATGATGTTACAATATGGGAATTGTTTGAACGTCACAAAGTTTCACTTGGTTTGAATCCAGTTTCAGATGAATGTGCGAGCGAAGTGGTATGGCCTGTTTTGCGCGGACTTTATTTAATGCAAAAACAGAAGTATTTGAATCTTTATTACTATCAGCAAAATTGTAATTCTTCAGCATGTGGTGATAAAAATTGCGCTCTGGCCATGGAACAACCACGGTGGTTGATTGATGTATATCCAAACTTGTTCAGCAATTCTGCATTTGCATCATATATTCCAAACAACTATAAATTTTCGGGAATAAGAGGAGCAACAACACCCTTGTCGGCCAATGATATAAAAACACTGGATTTGTGTTCGCTAATTAACGATGCAACCCTCACCGCCGGAATGGAATCAGATATGAGTTCTCAATGTTCAGAAAAATGCAAGGGTGTTGCTGAAACCTGGCTGGATTTTCTGAAAGATTGCCCTGCTTTACAAACTTATATTAGCATTCAATCGCAAAAAGAGGCCTTGTTAAACGATCTTGTTTCTGTATGCACAGGTGGCTGTGATGCGGATAATCCCTATGGAAGTATTAACGTAAATCCTGAAAATGTAAATAGCTACGCATACGATAATATAGATGATGTTTTTGCTGCACATTTAGGCGCAAACTGGCAAATTTTAGGAATCTGCGATCCGATGTTGATTGAATTTCCTTACAAATATGGCCATGATTATGTTGCCGATGATGATCCTAAAAGAGATGAATGCGCTTGCGAGGAAAACAAATATCCAGGTATTGACAAGGAACATTGTGAATTTGAAGCTGGAATTACCCAACAGGGATGTGCATGTGAAAAAAGCGCACTGCTAGGGGAACTGAAAGCAACTTATGATGGCACAATTGATGAAAAGAAATGCGAAAATTGTATTATATGCGATGATCTTCAGGATGTAGCAGCATCATTTTTGGATCGGTATGGAAACGACTATACCGGCAATGGGCCATACCTTACGGATCCGTTTCTATATCAGAGATTATTAACTACCTGGTTCAACAGAGAATATGGCTTTAATCTGACGTACGAAGATTATGAAGAATTTGCTAAAAACTGCATGGTGGCTTTTACTCCTACAACATGGATTAATCTTTGGGAAACCGTTGCCATTAATAGAAAAATAACATATATCAATGTTCCTGAACCTATAATTATTCCTCTAAAATTCAGGGATAAAACCTTTGAAAATCAATTGGAATTTAAGCCGGCCAACAATTCAAAATATGATGCCTATTACATTGCTTCAACAGAAAATAATATTTATGCCCCTGCATTTAATACCTTAGCACTACCGCCACCTCCGAGTCCGGATGCAGAAAAAATTGCATGTCACTGCCAAAAAGTACTTGCATTAAATAAATTAATTGAAGATGGATTAAACAATGGCATGCAGGGAGATTTATTATATCAGACAGTTTATGGTGCAAGCTGGAGTTCCGTGTTTCTTACAAATAGTTTTAATGATGTAACATTAAAATGTTGCAAATTACTGAACCTTGAAAGTACAACGGCACCACCGCCATGCACTGCAACCGGATTTGAATATGGAAGTAAATTTTCTGAAACTGTAAAGGATCATATCGATGATGAACTGGCCCTGAATCCAGGCGACCCTGTACTATCTGTGCTAAAAGACAAACCATGCACCTCAGATAACAATAATGGAGACAAAGGATTTTTAGATAAATGCGCTTGTAAAAAGATCAAAGAATTACAGGATTTGTATGCAAATTCTGGCAGTCCGCTTAGTTTTGAAGCCTGGGTATTTCAACAGGAAGGAGTGAGTGGTAGTGATTTAACTCAAATGAGTTTGCATTGCAAGGAAATGTGGGAAACCGGCGCTGACAAGGATAATACGGGACAAATTATTGGCACCTATACTTCCAATGTAACCTGGGACGAAGTTGGTGAAGTAAATCTAAATAATTATGCTTTTCAGAAAGATTGGAAAGTGCCAAAAAAATTCAAGTGTACAACCTCTTGCAATGATTGTGATCCCTCACACATGGGTGATGATTTTGGGAATTATGTGCCGCCCTGCATGACTTACCTGAATTGCAGCAATTTTAAAAACTATTTAAAATCATTTATTCTGGCCAACCCTAATTTATTCCCTGAACCTATTGATCCTGCTGATTTGAACACGGAACTTGGATTGAATGAGGTAACAAGAAGAATAATAGATAAATACAATAAAATTGTTGATGGAAGAAGCTTTAATTCGGATCCTGCCAATCAACCCTATATTGACTTTTTCAATGCATTAGGCACTTATCTGGATAATGAATTAAACAATTGTGATCCACATATTACAAGAAACATTCATTTCTTTTTCCGCGATATGGCGGATATTTATAAATGTCTGTTTGAATTGAATGCAGTAAAAAAATCTGCACCTTGTTCCACATGTTATGCAGAAAACCGGGAGTTTTTGAATGATTTTATGGAGTTTTTGAATCATGTAACACAACATGACGATCCTAAGTATTTGTATCAAACAAAATGGTATATAAAGCATAATCCACCAACTGGAATTAAGGATTTCCCCGAATTTTATGCTAATTCTGGGTTATACAACGGAACGAGTCCTTCAACACTAAGGTATTATATACAGCCAGGCTACAACAATACGTATCTAAAAGTAACCATTACAGACAATGCTGGTTATAACATGAAATTCGAGCTGAATTTTCCGGGTTACAAACCATATTGGAACTTTGGGGAAATTATAGAGTTCACAGAAATTAAAATACCTCCAATAACCAATTGCCTAAAGGGAGATTTATTTGTAATCAAAGCAAAAGTTCGAATTCTGCAGAAATTCTGGAATAATACCAATTATCCGGAATTGGCAGATTGTCCAAATAATCAATTGGGCACGGAATGTTTCAAATTTATTGATTTAACTGGCAGATTGTACACTCAGGATTTATATACTCAGGTACCATGTCTCGGCTGTGGTAAATTGTGCAATCGCAATATTTTCAAAGGTATAGCTGCTATTCCGGATGGTTGTGGAGATGCAGAACTGGAATGGGGAATGGACGGAGCAATGGGGGATTTCAGTAGAGAAACAGAGCAGGCATTTCGAGAGTTTGAGGAACGTTACATTTCCAAATGCATGAAGGCTGCTGAAGCCCTTCAAACAGGCAGAGAACTGAAGCTCCACCATTTTATGCTGTATTATTATGATCAAGCCGGTTTGTTGATAAAAACGGTGCCACCTGAAGGTATTGATTTGGATCGAATTGGTTTAACTAACACAGATCGCCAAACAGATGCCCTGGACCGGCATAATAAGGCTGAACTCCACAGGTTGAATCCGATAAATGACCGGGCTATTCCGGATCACTGGCTGATCACGCAATCCAAATACAATACACTTGGCCAGCCTGTTTGGTCCAACACTCCAGATGGAGGTGAAAGCCAGGTGTGGTATGACGATTTGGGGAGAAGTGCCATTAGCCAGAACAGCAAACAGGCGGCAGGTACAACCCAACGGTACAGTTATAGCCGGTACGACAATCTGGGAAGGCCTTTTGAAGGAGGTGAATTGAATACATTCAACCTTGGAACATCGGAGGGAATAGATGAGTTGTGGGACGGTTTTGACTGCACTGAAATCATAGGAACTGCGGGTATTACAGGATATGGGGTATACAGTGGTTCCAGATTTTGGAAATCCACAACTTCAAATACTTCGCAAATTAACATTATTTCCGAAGCACTCAAGCTTTCCTATCTTACAGGAAGCAATATTGCAAATCCCAATAAACTTGAAATGGCATATTTAACCTCGAAACCGGGGGCCATGAGTTTAAATTTTAATATTCAAAGCATTGCCACAGGTGCCTATATCAATTATGAGGTGCAGGAAAAACAAAGCGGCGGTTGGGTAACTCTTTATACTTCCGGATCCATCACGTCCGCGGGTCTTCAGGTTGCCGGATTTACTACTTCTGAGCGCGAACTTAAATTGATTCTTGAACTTCATTCAGGGAGCGCATCAGTGCCGGATGTAACCTTGGATGGTTTTGGCACTATACGCAGTACAAATAATTTTGAACCGCATGTGCAGTTGTTGGCGAATGCAAGCGTTTTTCAATCCAGAGTGGCAAATGCAGGAAAACAGGAAGTGAGCCTTACTTTGTATGACAAGGAAGCTGAAATTACTGGACTTTTAGCCGTCATGGGTACGCAAAGCAATTTGCGCAAAAGAGTGAGCAGTGCTTTTTATTTTGAAACACTGCCACTGGGAATTACAGACGCGGAACAAATACTGATTAACATGTCGGCTACCAATCCTGTTGTGGGGTACCAACACGCTACCCATTATGCCTACGACATACATGGTAACGTCCATACTCTTGTACAGGATATACCTGAACTGGGAGTCCATTTTGACCGACAATTTTTTAGCATTCGGTATAAATATGATTTGCTGAGCGGTAAAACATGCGAAGTACATTATATGCAACCTTTGGATCCCAATGTGGCTCCACCCGTGGATGCATTTTACCACCGCTATTTGTATGATAATGATAACAGATTAACTATTGTCCAGACAAGCCGCGATTACTGGCATTGGGAAAAAGATGCACAATACTATTATTACCTCCATGGACCATTGATGCGCATGGAGCTCGGTGAACAAAAGGTGCAGGGTGTTGATTATGCACATACTACCGAAGGATGGATCAAAGCAGTAAATGGCGCCAACCTGTCTCCTCTTTATGACATGGGGCGGGATGGAGATTACATGCTTGCTGGCAATACGCATAATAAAGTGGCCCGTGATGCTTTCGGATATTCACTTAGTTATTATTCCGGAGATTATCAACCTGTCAATTCGAGTTTAAGCAATCCAGAACCCAATATGGTAAGCGGCAGTCCAATTGCACAGAATTTATTCAACCTGTATAATGGGAATATCCGCGCTATGCAAACCTGCCTGCCGGATATTAACCAGTATGGTCTTCCTGCAAGGAATGTGCAAGCCCATACCATGGGATATGTATACCGATATGATCAACTGAATCGTTTGCGTGAATTTAAAACCTTCGACAACCTTAATTATACCTCAAACCAATGGGGCACCGGTGCTCAATCAGGCCAGCACAGGTACTATGGCAGCTATGAATACGATGCCATGGGGAATATTACCAAATCAAAACGTATTGCGAACCAAACCTATCTTCCGCCAGGCGGAACGCCCATAGGTGTAATGGATGATCTGACATACAATTATAATTATAGCGGATATAAACTTCAAAACAACAAATTGCCATTTGCTCAGGATGCTGTATCTACTCCATATGCGGCTGATTTGGAAAATCAATCCCCTGGCAATTACAGCTATGATGAGTTGGGAAATCTGATACAGGATGTAAACGAAGAAATTGATGTCATCGATTGGAACGCAGGTGGAAAAATAAATTATGTGAAAAGACTAGGTACTTCTTCAAAGAGTGATATGGCGCTCAAATATGGTGTTGGCAACAAAAGACTTTGCAAAATCTCCAAGCCACATGAAAATACAGTACCAGCCCCGGGTACTCCGGTTTATCAGCTATCCGACGAACGCAAATGGATATATACCTGGTATATTACAGATGCACAGGGAAATAATCTCGCTACCTATTCACAAAACTTTACTGAAATAGAAAATGCACCAAATGCAACGTTGAATTTGCAAGAACTTTATATTTACGGAACCAAACGTTTGGGTTACGTTGAGGATAATGTTGTAATTTCCTATAAAATATTAGGAACTCCGGGTTACAATGTAGATAAAAGCTTTGACGAGCAAACATGGAACGGTGGGGGAATGGCAGCCGTTACATCATCTTATATCCAAATGAATATTGATAAGTGGGACAATTCTTCGCAATCGTTTGTACCATTTGCTGGTCTCAAACGCGGACAAAAGCGATATGAGCTGACCAATCACTTAGGTAATGTTTTGGTTGTCTTAACTGACCGTAAACTTGCTTATGATGTAACAGGTGATTATAATTGGGAATATTTTCAATCCTATATACGCGCTATTCAGGATTATGAACCATTTGGGAGTGAATTACCGGGGCGCAGCCTTACTTTTACTTCCTACAAATACGGGTTTAATAATCAGGAACAAGACAGGGAATTTGGAGAGTATTATTCATTCGAATACAGAGTAAATGATGTCCGTCTGGGCAGGTTTTTGAGTGTGGATCCATTGGAAGGCGAGTATCCATGGAATAGTACTTATGCGTTTGCGGAGAATGATATAATTCGATGCGTTGATTTAGAAGGTGCAGAGAAGCTTTATTCGTTTGAGTTTTGGTCAATGGATAACCCACTTTCCAATTATATATTCAATAAAAATTCGGAATATTCTGAAAAGCCGGTTTTAACATTTGGACTACACAATATTAAACTTGGACACATTGATGATTGGGAATATAACAACAGTTTGATAGTACCGTTCATCCATAATTCTTTTGGATCGCTTTGGAATAGTGCTGCTACAACTTGGAATCAAGGAATGCAAGGCAGAACATTGTCGCATATGAATCAAGAAAATCTTCAATCATTTAATGATTTTCTTGAGGAAGGATTTGGGCCAAATTACGAAAAAGTTTGGTCAGACCCAAATACATGGGAGAATTTGGGTGGTCTTGCTTTAGGTTTAGGTATAAAAAAATTAAGTACGGTTAATTTTAAAGTACCATCTAAACCATCGATAAATTCAAGATTCCAATTCTCAACTAATTCAACTTCTCAGTCTTTTCCATTAAAAGTCAATCCAAGTATGACTTCAATTCAAAAGGCAAAAATTAGAGGGCAACTCGCTAGTCAATATGGTCAACCTGTTTCGAATATGAATCTATTGAGTCAAGTTTTTGAAAATACTTTAAGCAAAGGTCGCATAATCAAAATGTATTGTTACCTTGATAAAAACAATAACCCTATATTAGGTAATTATGCAACTTTTCCAAACGTTGACCCCCAAACTTTAGGTATACCTTTGGAAGGTAGACATCTAGTCTATATAAAACTGAATGAAACCGTGACTTTTTTACAATCAACTACCAGTAATGTTAAGGATTGGACTGGCCCTAATCGAATGCTTAGGGGAGGCGGAATTCAACTTTACTACAATAAACCATTTAAGTACCAAATAATAAATGGTCCAACTAAAGTAACGACTCCAACTGGTATAAGTCATTAATTTTGTTAAAATTTCAATTGAATATCATAAAAATGGAATCAATAAATTTATCTAAGAAAATCTCAGAAATTTTATATGATAAGAATCTTCTAGAGGCTTTTATAAAAGATGGTTTTGAAAATGAAAATAATTTGATATACAAATTTCTTCAGAAAAATAAAATTGAAGAAGATTATATTAGGAAAAATGGTGATGAAATTGGTGTTAAAATTGTTGAAATTTTTTGTGAGAAGAATAAGATAACTTGGTATAAATTAACCGATGACTTTATTATCGACAAAGCGCTTTTGGAAAAAATATATCAGAAATCTTATACATTTAGTTATTTGGAATATGATAATTTGTGGAGGGTAAAGTTAACTTTTTCTAAGTTTATTATTTTTTTGTTTTTTATGCAACCGCACTCTGAGAATTGTTGGCAAATCGAAATTTACCAGCTGGATTAAGGCTATAAAATTAACTTTGATTGACTTAATTAAACACAATGATATTTAATCTTAAACCTCTAATAGGATTCTTGTTTACCATATTTTACATGAATCTTCCTGCGCAAACAATAATCCCAACCGGCTCCGTCTCCGGTACATGGCAAAAATCCGGCAGCCCTTACAAGGTTTCTGGCAATGTGTATGTGCCAGTCGGGCAAAAATTAACTATTACCGAAGGGGTAACGGTTGAATTCCAAGACACATGGAAAATGGATGTGTATGGCAAAATAGTCATTCTTGGGAAACCCAATGACACCGTGGTTTTTACAGCTAAAAACAAAACCAATGGTTGGAAGGGCATAAAGGTGTATGGCCAAAATGCTACCGATACCCTTAAGGTCTGGTATGGGAAGTTTGAATATTTTAAAACACAGGAGCAATATTATAATAAGAGCAGGGCTGTTCTTAAAATTGACTCCATCAAAGGCCTGGTTCAAATTTTGGGATCCAGATTTAACAACAATCATGGAATTTCCAATTCCGGATTAAATGTAAATACCTCTAACCTTTGGATCAAGAATTGCCAATTTGATCACAACCTCGCATCTGACCTTAGAACTGTAAATACAGGGGCTGGTTATGGAAGTGCTGCTATACTTCGGAATTGTTCTATTACCGTGGATTCCATTTCTTCTCACCACAATAGGAATGCTTCACCCAATTTAATTAAAGATTCTACATCTGATGCTGGCAGCAAAGGTTGCTTCATTTTGTGGGATTGCAAAGGAGATATTAAAAACAGCGTATTCAATTATAATTATTCAACCTCACGGGGCGCAGGTATTTATTTTACAAGTACGGGTTTGCAAAAATATACTGTTAATGTTAGCAAATGTGTATTGAAAGGGAATGTTTCAAGAGGTTCTGGCGCAATTGCTTTTGATATTGTAGGTTCATCTACTACTGATAAAATCATTCTTGAACACTGCCTTTTTTCTCAAAACAAGAGCGAATTTTGGCGAAGCAAGAATTATATCACATATGAATCCGCAGATATATTGGCATTTGATGCAAACGGCCTGATATATATAAATAACTGCGAATTTATTAGTGCAGATGCGGGTAATTGTATTACAATTGGTAGTAGTATCGTGTATGTAAGTAATTCTGTTTTTACTCAAAATCCAGGTGTGGCAATAAATTGCGAACAAGGTGGTTACATAGAGTTGAAGAATTCAATTATTGGTAACAACGGATGGGGCATTATGTGTTCGTACTCAAGCCCGGTAATCGTCAATTCTATTATTGCTAATAATTACCCAGAGCCTTCATTACTGGATAGATATTTGGGTGCGGGGTATGGCCTATTTGTCGATTTCTCGGGTGGGGCCGAGGTTACAAACAGCATCATTTCCGGGCACCGAGATTCTAATGGTCGATTTACCAATGTATATTTATTCGGAACGGCTTTGAAATGCAAAAATTCCATCATAGAAGGCAGTTACGATTCATTCAAATACGATTATAGAGTTACTCCCAGCAAACCGACGGTATGGGATAATATGTTTAATGTAAATCCAGAATGGGTAAACCCAACCGCAGGAGCAGGTATTGGTTATGACGCATATGTGGCAGACTGGCATTTGAAAAATACCTGTGGGTTAATTAGTCCAGGCTTCGATGCCGGAAGTAAAGTAACCGTGAATCTAGATAAGATACCAACTGACGATATGGAAGGCAATCCAAGAACCGTTGGAGATGCTCCGGATATTGGACCATATGAAATACAAAATCCGAATAAATATACGCGCATAATTGCTGAGCCCAGAGATACATCATTTTGCGCAGGTACAGGAAATGTAATTTTGTTTAATAACAATTCAATTGGAAACAACCTTTCATACCAATGGCAAAAATCTTCTGCACAGAATGGAACGTTTTCCAATATTAATGGAGCAAATTCACAAACATTAACAACATCTGTTACAAAAGGTTCTGTAACAGAATGGTATCGTGTAATTGTAAAAAATTCTCTCTGTAATAATAGCGATACAAGTAGGGTTGTCAAATTAAATGTAAATCCGTTGCCAAGCCCTAAACTGGGCTCAGACACAACGATTGTCAATTCAGGAAACATTTTATTAAACCCGGGGAGTTTTAACAATTATCAATGGTTTACAGGGGCTACTTCGACCACATTAACGGTTAATAAAACCAATCTCGACACTGGTAAAAACATCGTTTGGGTGGAAGTAACAGACTCCAAAGGATGTAAAGACAGAGATACTGCAATAATTACTTTAGAGCCTGTTAATGGCCTTCAAAATCCATTTTTGAGTGGAATTCGGATATATCCAATACCTTCAGAACAATTTCTAAATATCGAATTCCCTGAAATGAATTCAGTTGGAAAATCATATATCAATTCCTATCAAATTTCAAACCTGGAAGGACGCTCCGTTCAAGAAGGCGTACTGGATAAAAATTCCAATTCAATTGATATCGCCAAAATTCCATCTGGTACTTATATTTTGGATATTCAGTACCAGGGGAAAAGGTACGGTTTGAAGATTTCAAAATAAGGGACTTCAAGTCTTACTGAATTCCAATTTTAACTGGCCGAAATTCAGGGAAACCTAAATAGCAAGACCAGTTATTTGCAATTCTGATTTTTTCAATTCACTATTGCTGAATTTCACATGTTTCCCTTTTTTCGCGCCATGGATCTGGAGCAAGGGTTAAAGGAGCATTTTGGCAGGCATTTTCAGTATTCTATGATGGCATTTGAAGAACTACAGCAGGGTAATGACCCCGGCCTGTTGTTTAAGCATAAGAACTGGGTTTTCCGAGAAATGATGGATGGTCATGAGCTCATTAAATCCCATAATTTACTCTTCCATCGATTCAAATACAACGATCCGGGATTGGACGCTGTACGGTATTTATTCAAGGAACTACGGAAAATACAGCAGGTATTCAACGGTGAATGGGCGGGTACCTTCTCCATGGAAGACAGTAATCCTATAAAAAGAGAATGGAAAGATCGCCTCTCATTGTATCGTACTGTATTCGTGGAGGCTGCTATAGACCTATGGATTGAGGCTTTTCCTGGTTTACAGATCACAGAAAACGCAGTAGTGCGCGAAAAATTGAAGCTCGGTGAAAAGAAACAAATGGCCTTTGCCTACTACATCGGTAAAATGGTGAAAGAGGGAATTATAGTCCCACCCTACAATCGCGATGCCCAAGGCAAAAAAGTGGTGAACTATTCTGAACTTGCCCGGCGCCTTTCGATGCTTTTTGAACTTCCTGCGGATTTAAAAAACGTTATCACCCATCTAAATCCGGACAAAAACACCTTGTCCGGAGTCCAAAAGGAACAAATTGACCAGGAATTTCAATCCTGACAAGACCCATTTGCACCTGACTGGACTTGTAGGGACTACCATTCGCTACAAATAGATTTTCAATCATTTACAAGTTTTCGAAACAGAAAACCTGCTCCTATCTTGTTTCTCCGCCCATTTCGCGTATATTGTTTTGCGGTCATGAAATTCACAAACGAATTGAATGACAAGCAGGTCGTTGTACTTGTTCCATTCGAAGAACTCAAGGCAGAACTCATCAATGTTGTAAGACAGGAAATCAAAGGAATTCAACCAGAACAGCAGATTGAAGATCCCCACAAGAAATTCTATTCGCCAACTGAAGTGCGCGATTTATTCCATGTATCCAGAAGCACTCTGCATAATTGGAAACACCAGGGTTTGCTGGTGCCTCGAAAAATCGGAGGAAAGGTGCTGTATGAAAGATTTGCAGTGGAAAGAGTAGTAGGCAAAAAAGCGGGGAAATGATGAATTTGACATCGAAGAATTATTCAGAAATCGCAATTGGAAACTACTCAGATGTATTTAGCATTTGCAAGGAAGCAATGCCCTTAAATGTGATTTTAATGTCAATCAAAACCAGTGCATTTTTGAGTTCTGAAATTCACAGATTGAGAAGTTTTAAAGCAAATGGCATGGAAGAGGAAGCCAGGAAATTAAAATTGAGTTTGCCCTGTGTTAGCTTTTCTGCCGTGGCTTTAGGAGAACGAAAGATCGAAAATATTTCACAATATAATCGATTATTGGTGTTGGATTTCGATCATTTACCAAAGGAAAATTTTAATACAATTCGAAATTCAATTCTTGAAGATCCACATACATATTCAGTGTTCAGAAGCCCATCCGGAGATGGTTTGAAAGTTCTGGTGCATATAAATACAGGATTAGAATTTCATAAAACTGCGTTTCAACAAATAGCAGATTACTATGCCGTTCTTACTGGATTTGAACCGGACAAATCGGGCTCTGATCCTCTTCGGTTGTGCCTTTTAACGTATGATAAAGAAATACAAATCAATGAATATGCTGATGTATTTCAAGTGGATACCTCGGAACAAACAAAACGTATCCGACAACAATCCATGATGAAAATTCAGGAAGGAACATATCCAAAACTGCTTGAATATATTTTAGACGAAACCACAAATGAAGAAAGTTACCAGGAGGGAAATCGGAACAATTTTATACACCAGTTTTCGTGCAACTTAAATCGCGGTGGCATTCCGGAGGATATGGCCATGGCTTATTCAATGAAACATTTTACCGATTGCAGCGAAAATGAAATCGGGTCAGTCATAAAGGGAGTATATCATAGAAACCGGCAGGAATTTGGCTCTGTAGACTACGAAATAAAAATGCTGACAAAACCAAAGGAGGATGAGTCTTATCTGAATACACCATGTTTGCCGGATGATATCTTTGAAACTCTTCCACCCTTCATTCGCACGCAATGCAAATTATTTGGGGATCGGCGGGAAAGAGACGTGTTGTTTGTTTCCATGTTGGGTATACTCAGCGGCAGCCTGAACCGCGTTTTTGGAGTGTACCGTGGCAAAACCGTTTTCCCCAACTTGTTTATCTATGTGGTGGCTCCGGCAGGCAGCAACAAAGGCGTGATGGAGTTCGCAAGAATGATGGGAGTAAAATACCACAAACACTTGCTTTCAGCCGCTGATAATGCGGAATTAGAGTACAGGCAGCAATTGGAACAATACAATCTCGACAAGAAAAATGGGATTGCTGGGGAATTGCCCGAATCCCCTTCTATCCGCAAGTTTTACATACCCGGCAATAGTTCTTCTTCGGCAATGTTGCGACAAATTCGGGAAAACGAAGGTGTGGGCGTGATATGCGAATCCGAAGGCGATACCATTGGCAACATGTTCAAGCAAGACTGGGGGAATTTTTCGGAGATATTCCGCAAAGCATTCCACCATGAATACCTCAGCATCAATCGCAAGGAACGGGAAGATTGTCATGAAATAGAAAATGTAAAACTATCCGTCATCATCACTTCCACACCGGACCAGGTAGCCAGTATTATTCAGTCAGCAAACAACGGATTGTTCAGCCGCATGGGCTTTTACCTTTTCAGCACCCCGGCTAACTGGGTGGATATGGAATTGACAGAAGAAGATTTCAGCATCAGCGATCATTTCAAAGCTGTCGGTGCAACTCTTATGGACATGATTCAGCATTTTTCAGCTCTGGATACCAAGATTGTGCTGCAACCGCACCAAAAAGAATGGCTCAATGAATTTGGGCGGCGCTGGATGACGGAGGTGGCAACTTTCGTCGATGATGAAGCCACCGCTGTGGTAAAGCGTTTTGGCCTCATTCTGTTCCGAATTTGCATGATCCTCACTGCAGTCAGACGCTATGGTGATGACGAAGCCATATCCAGCGAACTTGTCTGCAACGACCTGGACGCCCAAAATGCCCTCAAGATTACCGAAACCCTGATCCAGCATTCGCTTTCTATGTTCAAAGTGCTGCCCAAGAACGGAAATACTGAAGTCAATGCCCAGATGCGGACCTTTTTTGAACTGTTACCGGATTACTTCTCCCGCAAGGAGTCCATTTCAACCGCCACCAGGCTTGGCTTAAAAACACCCACCGCCGACAAATACCTGTCTCGCCTGCAAAAACATGGCTATTTGCACCAACCCAAATATGGCTTTTACGAAAAGGTGAACCGTATAAACTGTGTAAAGCATATAAACCCAGACACGGTGTAAAAACGTGCACTTTTATAGCACAAACAGGCAAAAACAAGTAGTTTGTACTGTTTATACGGTTTGTATGGTTTATATCTTGCTTTCCTTTTTTCCATTTCAAATACGGTGCACTATCCCAAAAACATACCCGATAGGGTACATTTGGCGATTTATTGACGCATATCATACCCTTTAGGGTGTAAAAAGTTATATTTAGCATTGTTTTATACCCCAAAGGGTGCAATATTGATATTTTTTATTATATTTGTACCCTAAAAGGTATAAAACAATGAAAGTTGCTGAATTCGTGAAGGAAAAACGCAAAGTACTTAAGCTCACTCAACCGGAGCTTGCATCCAAAGCTGGCGTGGGATTGCGCTTTGTCCGCGAACTGGAACAAGGCAAAAATTCACTGCGCATGGATAAAGTGAACCAAGTGCTGCAGTTATTTGGGTTTGAACTTGGTCCAGTTGTAAGACCCAAACAAAACTATGTTCTTCACGCAGAACAAGGCCTGTTTAAAATAACTCCAGGATCTGTAGACATGAGTGTAACAAAGAAGTCCAAATGAGAAGCGCCGAAATCAGGATCAATGAACATGCCGTTGGACGGCTAACAGAAACCGACAACGGGTATGAATTTGGATATTATACAGAATGGTTGGAAAATCCAGAGGCCCAACCCATAAGCCTCACCTTGCCATTGAGCCATAAATTATATATCAGCAATATCATGTTTCCATTTTTCGATGGACTTATTCCTGAAGGGTGGTTGCTTGAAATCGCTGAGAAAAATTGGAAACTAAACCCAAGAGATAGGATGGGCTTGTTACTGGCCTGCTGTAAAGATTGTATAGGTGCTGTTTCCGTTTACCCATTGGAGGAAGAAAAAGAATGAGACGCTGTTTATTTTGCTACAAGGTTCTAGATTCTGGTGAATCAGATTTTCATGCTGCATGCAGCCGAAAGATGTTTGGGCAATCCACTCCTCCTGAGTTAAACTATACTGAAGACCAAATGGATGAACTCGCCAGGCAAGTAATTCAGAGCCAGTCCGCAGTTACAGGGGTACAACCAAAAATATCTCTCCACCTCGCAACAGCAGATAATCCCAATGGACCAAAAAAACTCACGATTGTAGGGCTTTGGGGCGGATATATTTTGAAACCAGCTACTCCATATTACCCTCATCTGCCCGAGGTTGAAGACCTTACCATGCACCTTGCGGAATTAGCACAAATTAGCACTGTTCCGCACAGCCTAATACGTTTAAAATCAGGTAATCTGGCATACATTACAAAACGGGTCGATAGATCAAAAAAAACAAAGCTTCTCATGGAGGATATGTGTCAACTCACAAATAGGCTCACAGAACACAAATATAAAGGGTCTTATGAGCAAGTCGCCAAAGCAATAGCTCAATATTCTGACAATCCTGGAATAGATATTATAAACTTTTATGAGCAGGTGCTTTTTTCTTTTTTAACTGGAAATGCAGACATGCACCTTAAAAACTTTTCATTGCTGAAACAGCCCTCACTGGGTTATGGGTTATGTCCCGCATATGACATGGTCGCCACAGCGCTGGTAAACCCTGCGGATGACGAAGATATGGCCCTCACTTTAAACGGCCGAAAGAAAAAAATCCGGCGCAACGATTTTATTGTTGCGTTCAGCACATTAAAACTAGACGCCAAACAACAAAAGAACATCTTCGACAAGATGCTGCGATCATTACCCGCTTGGGAAGAAATGATACAAAATAGCTTTTTGCCAGAGGAAATTAAAGTGGGATATGTGAAACTTTTGCAAAGAAAATTTTATGATTTGGGGTATTGAATTGCACAGTAAGAGTTCAATGGAATAAAAATGAAAGAAAATATGTTAATAACAAAGGAATACATTGAAAACTGGTTAAAGTTGCATTGGGATCTTTTAGTACAACTGCATATTGCAAAACACAATGCTCTTCGGTTAAAAGAAAATAGATTCCCAAATGAAGAAATCGTAAAAAAGCATGGATTCTTTTCAATGTATTTTGAACAAATGAAGTTGATATTGGCTATTCAATTGTCAAAATTCTTTTCTAAAAGCGACCAGCAAAAATTAAGTTTTCGATATTTATTCAATGTGATAAAAAATAACGATTTCAGTGAAGAGTTTAAAGATTATTTAAAATCTCATTCCATTGATTCTGACAATTTATTTCATAACCGTGAAGAAGTGATTCAATGCATACTGAATTTGGAAAACAAAATTAATCGAAAGAAAAAAATCATAAAAAAACTTGAAGATGCCAGAAACAAAGTTTATGCACACACCGATCCATTAAATCAAGAAAAACCATTTTTGATACCAATTTCCGATGAATACGCAGAGATTTTGAAGTTGTGCGAGGAAACATATAATGTGCTTCGTGTTGG
>JAGXTF010000079.1 GCA_018333525.1 Bacteroidota bacterium
GTTGGTTCTCCCGCTAAAAAATGCCGCTGAGATTGAGGAAAGGCAGCAATTGGTAAGCTTTTTTTACGAAAGAAAGGAACTGCTATTTGCCGTTCGGAAATGGTTGAATGAAGTGGGTGACATGAGTCGGATTGCAAGTAAAGCCGCATTGAACCGCATTAATCCGCGGGAAGTGGTGCAATTGGCAAAAAGCCTGAAAGCTGCACAGGAAATTATGGCGCTTTTGGGTGAGGCCTCCGCCAGAGCATCGCTGCAATTGACAGAAGGCTGGCATCCTTCTGATGAAGTCATAGCCAGAATAGAATCTGAAATCAATGAAGACGCTCCGGTTTTGGTAAACAAAGGTGCGGTAATCAGGGAAGGAATTAACGAAGAACTCGATCAGCTGCGGAAGATAGCCTATTCCGGGAAGGATTATTTGTTGGAAATTCAAAAAAGGGAAATTGCAAAAACCGGCATTCCTTCCTTAAAAATCGGCTTCAACAATGTTTTTGGATATTATCTGGAAGTAACTAACGTTCATAGGGATAAAGTACCAACAGATTGGATACGCAAGCAAACCCTTACCGGAGCTGAGCGTTACATTACTCCGGAGCTTAAGCAATATGAAGAAACCATTCTGAATGCGGAAGAGAAAATTGGCAATGTGGAACAGGCAATCTGGGAAAGATTTGTACTTTGGCTGAGCAGCCGTGTACCCGAATTGCAAAAAAATGCACTGCTTCTCTCCCGCCTGGATTGCCTTGCTGGTTTTGCACATGTCGCCATTCAAAATCATTATTGCAAACCCGAAATTCACGATAATAAACTGTTGGAATTGTTTGATTGCAGGCATCCTGTAATTGAAAAACAATTACCACCCGATGAATCCTATATTCCTAATCACATTCACCTCAACGATTCTGACCAGAGAATCATCATTCTGACAGGGCCAAATATGAGCGGTAAGAGTGCAATTTTAAGGCAAACGGCACTTACAGTCATCATGGCGCAAACAGGCTCCTATGTGCCTTGTAAAGCGGCGAAAATCGGTATTATAGATAAAATATATACCCGCGTTGGTGCCAGCGACAATATCAGCCTGGGAGAAAGTACATTTATGGTGGAAATGACAGAAACTGCCAGTATTCTCAACAATTTAAGCGATCGCAGTCTGCTGATTTTAGATGAGATTGGACGAGGAACCAGCACTTATGACGGAGTAAGCCTTGCATGGAGTATTGCGGAATATCTGCAAAGCCATCCGGCGGCTCCAAAAACATTATTCGCCACCCATTACCATGAGTTGAATGAACTGGAAGATAAACTGGATGGAATTAAGAATTACCACATCAGCATTCGCGAACAGGCCAATAAAATTGTGTTTTTACGCAAACTGGAACCCGGTGGAAGTGAACATAGCTTTGGTATACATGTTGCCCAAATGGCCGGAATTCCAAACAAAGTACTTTTACGTGCATCCGAAATTCTACATAGTCTGGAATCGGAGCGAGCGAGCATCAGCGGCAGGGAAACTCTGAAAAACACAAAACCATCGGAGGTATTTCAGCTCAATATGTTTCAAACCGAAGATCCGCGAATTAAAAAGGTAAGAGAAGTGTTGAAAAACACCGATATCAATGCGATTTCACCCATTGATGCGCTGCTAAAATTGCAGGAATTAAAAAACCAGTTAAATCAAAACGAATAAGTGCAGCCTATTGCCGGCAGGAAAGGCAATTGGTTTACCCGTTTCAATGTTATTCTGTCAAAGTAAAAGATGTTTTTGCGGTTGTACACATTGGTGATGGAAAACACCATGTTTAACTCTTTGTGATTGGCCATGCGCCATGTTCTGCGAATGGAAATATCCAACCGGTGGTACCATGGCAATCTTCCCTGATTAATTCCGCCGTATAGCACCCCAAGAGCGCCATTTCCACTGGTGTAATCCGTGGAAATCCCATCCTGAAAATTGAATTTTTCAAAATATCCCTGAGTTTGGGTAAATGGAAAACCGGAACCTATATTCCAACGTGCTGAAATTTCGGTAGGATGTGCCGTATCGAAGTTGTAGGAGATAAGCAAATTGGCATTATGCCTTCTGTCGAACACCGGCTGGTATGTGGTAACACCATCAAAACGATTTACATAAGTGAGTGAGTATACTGCCCAAATATAAAATGGTTTAAAATCGTATTTGTAAGTAAAATCCCCGCCATAAGCATTGCCGGTTTCAATAATATAATCCTGTCTTAAACGCGCAGGTTTGCCCTGATTTTTTTCATTGTCGTCGAACAATTTATCGCGGTTAATATTGGTGATTTGATCAAAGCTTTTGATAAATCCTTCCAAATTAAAAAAGTGTTTTTTAAGGGTGAGATCCGCACCGGCTGTGAGGTGTCTGGCTTTTTGAATTCTGTAAGTAACCGGTTTATTGTTGAAAGAGGATGGTAAATTATCGGGGCCGGAAAGAAATCCATAAAACAGGTTTACCACATCCCTGTCGCTAATGGCAGACATTAAATTTTGGGAGTAAATACCGGAAGAAAACTTAAAACCGAGGATGGACATTGGCGAATACCGAAGTTGTAAGCGTGGCTCCAGTGAACCATTTCCCAACGATGCGTAATATTGATAACGCGCGCCAATTACTGCCTTAAAATGTTTGAGGTTTAATTTGTAATTCCCAAAACCATTGAGTTCGGTAGTGCTTTCAAATTGCTGGATCAGCCTGTCGTTGGAATTATAAAGTACAAAATCGGTCTGAAAACCATTGATTTCCATTCCCCATTTGAACTCGTCTTTTTTCAAATTATAGGTAAAATTCATACCCATATTGAAACCACTAATACCACTGCTGCGCGGTTTATTGTCTTTCTCCTGCTGCTTTATCTCGTATTTGCTATAAAGAAAAAACCCATCCACTTTGGTTTTGGCCTGATCCGGAACTACCAAGAATTTTCCACCGAAACCATAACTATTCCAGCTGTAGTGGGTAGAACCCGGAAAATTTACATCATCGGTAAAACGAAAACCATATAATTTCCCATACCCACCATTGGAAGAATTGATACTGAATTTCACAAATAAATCACCAAAGTTGTAAGGCAGGCGGGCGGGATCCGCATAATTATAAAACAATTTTGACGATTGTTTCAAATAAGAATTTCGATATGAAACTGCAAAGGAACTATTACTTTGCCCCTTGCTGAAGCGCTTGATAGGTCCCTCCAGAAGCAATTTACTACTGAAGGTATTTACACCCGCTTTTCCTGCAAAACGCGTTTTGTTTCCATCTCTGGTTTTTACATCCACAACTGCGGAAACACGGCCGCCATATTCGCTGCCAAAGCCTGCTGAATATACGTCTGCGCTGCTTATCATATCCGTTTCGAAAACACTAAAAAGCCCTATAGAATGGAATGGATTATAAATGGTCATTCCATCCAGCATCACTTTATTCATAATTGGGGCACCACCGCGGATATACAATTGTCCTCCCTGATCCCCGCTAAACACTACACCCGGCATGATTTGCAGATATTGTAATACATCGGATTCACCGCCTATTGCAGGTAAATGGTAAATATCCCTGCCCTGAATTTCTGTATGTCCCGGATCAACAGGAACCTTTTGCTGGCGCTGTACACGAATATTAGCGCCGCGCATGGTCATTTTACTCAGGTAAAAATCCTGTTTGGTAATGCCTCCCTCTTTTACAATTATGGATGTTACTATGGTATCGAATTCCAAAGCCCATATTTTAACCAACACAGTTCCGGCCTGCAGTTTTACCAGAGAATAATATCCATCCCCATCTGAAACAACAACGTTTTTATCCTGAGAATTTACTACAACAGCACCGGAAATGCGGTCACCTGTATTTACATCGTAAACAAAACCTCTGATATCCCCCGTTTGCTGCGCCTTTAAATGAAATATAGAAAGCAATAAAATAACAAGAACCGCGTTTTTCAATCCCGCGAAAATAAAGAAAGTAAAGGCATAAATTGGTCAAATATTCAGGTTCGTTTTCTGCAGCTCCATTTGGTATTTATAACAAGCTTAATACCTGCAGACTTGTTACACAAATGGCATCCATACGCACACAGGAAAAAGAAAGAAATCAGGTCAGGAAGCATACTCTTTGATTTTATGAAAATTTTACACAGAAATCGCAGTAATTTTGCGGCCGTGATTTACCGTTTTAAAATCTGGTTTGAAGATATTGATGACGTTGTGCGCTGGATAGACATTAAACCATCGCATACTTTTCTCGATTTTCATCATATCATTCAGGATGCAATAGGCTTCGACAAAAAAGAACTGGCTTCATTCTACGTAAGCGATGACCGCTGGAGAAAACATATGGAAGTGAGCCTGGAGGATATGACCATGGGAGAAGAAGAAGACAATGCGCAACCTGCCGTTATGATGAAAGACAGCAGGCTTCGCGATTTCATCAACGATCCGCACCAGCGTTTTGTGTATATCACCGATTACGTTGCCAACTGGACTCTTTTTTGTGAAATGCAATCCATTTCAGATGAGCTTCCAAAAAAGGAATATCCACTGGTACACAAAAGCGAAGGCAAAGCACCAAGACAACGCGAAGACAGCAAATTCAAAATGCTGGATGATAATGAATTTGATGCCCTTGCAGCAAAAATCTTGGCCGCCAAAGGTGCCAAAAACATCATGGAAGGTGCAGAAGAGGAATTGGTTGCTGACCTCGGTGAAGATGAAGACGAGGAAGCAGACGAATTTGGTTTGGATGAACTGAATGACGCCGCTGACCCGGAATTTGGAACCGGAGACGGCTTTACCGAAGTTTCCTGATATCCATGGACGGGCATGTCATTGTCATTGGTGGCCCAACAGCTTCCGGCAAAACAGCATTAGCCATTCAAATTGCAAAAAAACTGGGCACTGAAATTATTAGTGCAGATTCCCGTCAGGTTTACCGCGAACTAAACATAGGTGTTGCCAGACCTTCCGAATTGGAACTGTCCGAAGTACCCCATCATTTTATTGCAGACCGGTCCATTACAGACAATTTCAATGCAGGTAAATTCTCTGAAGAGGGAAGGCAGGTTTTGGATTCTCTTATTTCCAAAAATGGCACGGCAGTAGTTTGTGGCGGAACAGGATTGTATATACGTGCATTGCTTTATGGTTTGGATGCGCTGCCTGAAATAAATACAGAAATTCGAAACAAAGTTTCCGAGTTATGGAAAGCAGAAGGATTAAAAGGAATTCAAAAGGAATTGCTTGCCATTCAACCCAACGCTGCGGATTTACTAGCCCTGGATAATCCCGCCAGAGTGCAAAGGGCTTTGGAATTGGTATGGAGCACCGGTTTATCTCTGGATGCTATCTGGGCAAAAAAAGAAAGTCCTGTGCCTTACCAAATTCATGGCTATTACCTGAATCCGGAACGCAAAAAACTGTATTCCTATATTGATCAAAGAACCGCTGAAATGTTTCAGAATGGTTTGATATCTGAAGCAGAAGGTTTACAAAAATTCAGACATTTCAAAGCATTGCAAACCGTTGGCTACTCAGAGGTTTTTGAATATCTGGAGGCAAAAATCAGTTTGGAAATTACCAGGCAAAAAGTAGCACAACACACCAGAAATTACGCCAAACGGCAACTTACCTGGTTTCGAAATACATCCGGATTTCAGGCCATTTCGCCCGAATCGGCCGAAGACATTATTTTTGACACTTTAAATTCCCATGGATATTCAATTCACTAATGAAGCCCTAATCAGTCTTGGTATACTTACCATACTGGAAATCGTACTCGGTATTGATAACATCATTTTTGTAAGCATACTCGCATCCAAATTGCCGGAAGACAGACAACGCTATGGAAGAAGAGTTGGGTTGTTATTGGGCATGGTAATCCGCATCATTATGCTGATGGGTATTGATTGGGTAAGGAAACAGGAAGTTGCTTTGTTTACTGTTATGGGAGAGGGAATTTCAGGCAAAGATGTCATGCTCATTATAGGCGGTTTGTTTTTGCTGTACCAAAGTGTACATGAAATCCATCTGAAACTCAAGGGATACAAAGAAGAAACCAAAGAGCGGACCTCAGCGCGGGGTATCTCGGCTATCTTTTTTCAAATGGCCGTGCTCAATGTCGTTTTTTCACTGGATTCGGTAATTACCGCTATAGGTATGGCGAATTTGCTCTGGGTGATGATTGCGGCCGTGGTACTTTCCATGTTTGTAATGTTGGCGGCAAGCAAACCCATTTCTGATTTCGTGAACAAACATCCCTCCATCAAAATTCTTGCATTATCTTTTTTGGTAATGATTGGTGTTTCGTTGATTGCTGAAGGTTTTGGGCAGCATTTTAATAAGGGGTATATTTATTTTGCAATGGCGTTTTCCTTTATCATCGAGCTCATCAACTTAAGGCTGGACAAGGTTTCCACCAAATCTCACAAATCTTCGTAAACGTAAATTGGATCAATGGCAGTGCCGGGAGGCATGTCGAAAACCTGTTTCAAAATCCCATCCTCCAATCCGTAAACCCAGCCATGTAAGTGTGGCCCATCTGTGTATTTCCATGCTTTCTGAATGATACTGGTTTTAGCCAGATTTGTAACCTGCTCTTTTACATTCAGTTCCACCAATTTATTGACCCTCTGTTCCTCGGTAAGGTTCCCGGCGAATTCCACTTCATGCAGGCGATAAACATCCTTAATATTTCGAAGCCATTTGTTTAAAATGCCAAGATGTTTGTGCCCGAGTGAGGCTTTTACACCTCCACATCCATAATGCCCGCAAACAATTACATCCTTTACTTTCAGTTCTTCTACAGCAAATTGTAAAACACTTAGCATGTTGATATCTGTATGTACAACCAGATTAGCTACATTTCTATGCACGAATACTTCACCCGGTTGTGCGCCAATAACTTCATTGGCCGGTACTCTGCTGTCTGAACAACCAATCCAGAGGGTTTCCGGCGTTTGGGTTTTAGCCAGATTCTGAAAATAATTTGGATTTTGGGAGACCTTTTCAGCTGCCCATAATTTGTTGTTTAATAGCAGTTTAATGAATGACTCCATGGGTTTGAATTTTAAGTTGTTGTTTCTGATCGTCGTTCAGAAATTTGTATTCCAGTTCGATCTGTTCTTTGCGGCAATGCACAGAAAAATCTTTTATCATTTCCGCAATATCGTGGTCCATAAAATTACATGAACTAAAATCGACTAAAACCCTGGCTCCATTTGGAATGTTCTCCAGGCTGTTTTTCAGAATTATTTTATTCAAAAAACTCACCTGACTTCCGAATTTCAACAGGTAATTATTGTCTGTAACCGCAACCCTGAAGGACTGATGGAAATTGGAACGAATAATATAATAGATACCAACCAAAATGCCGATACATACACCGTAAAGCAAATCCGACAATAATATGGCAACAATCGTAACAACAAATGGAATGAATACCGGAAATCCAATCTTCCATTGTTTGCTGAAAACCTTCGGATTGGCCAATTTAAGCCCCGTATAGATCAATATTGCCGCCAGAGCGCTCAATGGTATCAAATTCAAAATCCGAGGGAACAGAAACAAGGCCAGCAAAATAATTGTACCATGTAGAATGGTGCTCAACTTGGATTTTGCACCTGCATAAATATTCGCACTACTTCGAACGATAACGGATGTAACCGGCAAAGCACCAATCAATCCGGCTGTAATATTTCCGGCTCCCTGCGCTATGAGTTCCCTGTTGACGTTGGTTATACGCTTTTTTTCGTCCAGTTTGTCCGATGCTTCCACACTGAGCAGACTTTCAATACTGGCAATGATGGCAATTTTGAAGGCAGCAATCCATACAATGGAACTGCCTATATAACTAAAATCCGGAAACCGTATGATAGTAGTTAACTCATGTATTCCTACCAGAACCGGAATATTAACCATATGTTCAGCCTGTATTGCCAAAGGGCTGTTCATGCCTATCATGATTTGGTTGATACCAATGCCGGTAAACACAACCGCCAATGGGCCGGGAATCAGTAATTTGAGCTTTTTGCTGGGGAATAATTTGGAATCCCAAAAAAACTGAATGGTAAGTCCGAGCAATCCAATGATAGAGGCAAGCGGTGAAATATGTGCCAATGCCAACTTCAAATCCTTGAAAGTATTACTGCCATCTGCTTCCATAAGTGCTTCATCCCCTACAAAGTCGTGGTCGTATCCAACCAAATGGGGAAATTGTTTTAAGATGAGCAGCAAACCAATTGCAACGAGCATCCCATTGAGTACAGAGACAGGAACAAAATTTACGATAATTCCGGCTTTAATGGTTCCTAAAACCACCTGAATCAATCCCGCCAGTAAAACGGAGAGAATAAATGCTTCAAATACAGGTACGTCTGCGATAATTAAGGCTACTGTGCTGATTAGGCCGGCCGCAGGGCCTGTAACGCTTAAACTAGAACCACTAATTGCACCCACGATTATGCCTCCGATAATACCGGAAAGCAATCCGGTTACCGGGGGAACACCGGAGGCAACCGCGATACCCAAACATAGAGGTACGGCAACAAGAAACACAACAATAGAGGCAGGCAAGTCATACCTAAGGCTTGAAAACGGTTTTTTCATAAAATTGAATCCTGGGAAGGGGTATGCAAAGAAACAAAAAACCCCCTGAAGGTTCAGAGGGTTTTTGTCAAAGTTTTGCTATCTATTATCTGCTGGATCTTGGACCTGGAGCCTGGGTGCTACCAGAACTTGATTTTCCACCAACAAATTTGAATTCAATTTTATTTGGATCAGAGCTTTTGCAAGTGTTATCCACGATAATTCTGTCGCGGCTCATTCCATACTGGGTTACGAGGATATTGATAATATTCTCCACTCTGCAAGAACCAACCACATCACCTTTCTTACCGCTGTACATCTTCTCTTTGCCTCCGGTTGCACCGCAAATGGTGAGTTTTTTATCCGGACACTGTTTCATCTTATCGGCGATCATGGTAAGTACCACATGGTATTCCGGTTTGATGTTACACTTGTTGGCATCGAAGAACATGCTTGGGAAAGTCATGTCTTCACAGTTACAGCAACTGTTCACGATACTACGACCCTGCGCATCGGTTTGTGAACCAATAGGGCTGTTAATTTCGAGATCTCTGCAATCCGGAACGTTATCTCCATCGGTGTCAATCATTTTGCCATCGGCATCCACTTCACATCCTTTGTCGGAGAAAGGCTCTTTATCGTGACAATCGGCAATACCGTCGCCATCAGAATCCACAGCCATACCGTTTCCATATACGTTACAACCCTTTTCAGTGCTGTCATCTACATCGAAGAAATCAGAAACACCGTCTCCGTCAGAATCACTGGAAAGTGAATCAACACGTTCGTCCAATTCCTGAACTTTTTCATAAATAGATTCTATCGGGCTCAGCCAGTCATAGTGCTGTGGGTTTTTATTACCCATTTTCCATGCACCATAAACGGTCATCATACCATATTGGTCAAACCAACGGTTCTGCCAGATAGCGGTGTTATACACATCGATATCATCGGTACGCATGTATGTTTGGCGATAATCCAATCCGATATCGAAATAGCGTCCCAGATTATGCTTGATACCAAAACCATACGGTAAAATGATATGTCTGCCATCGTAGGTTTCCTCCACATCTTTACCAAGATTCGGGTTTGGAGTTCCGGTTCCAAGGTAATGGGAAAGGTAATAATCGCCTCCGATATAGAGTCTTTGATCGTTATAGTTGGCTTTGCTTTTAAAGTTACCCATACCTACGCCAAGGAAGAAATTCAACTGTGTTTTGCGCAGTGGTCTGAGGAACGAAATGTTACCCAAAGTAAATACTGCCTGAACACTGTAGTCCATGAATTTGCTCTTGAACTGGAAAAAATCTTTGTAAAGGGTAGGAAACTGGAAATCTCTTGCGCCGCGCAACTGTCCGATGTTATATTCAGCTCTCAGACCAAAGGTTTGGGAAACGGAATACTTGGCGAACACTTTTGCGTGCCAGCTTGGCTGAACCTTATCTGCATCACCAAAAAAGAAAGTTGGTCCTGCCCCAACACCAAGTGACCATTTTTTGGCTCTTCTGTCAACGAAAAAGGAAGTCACAGCATGCTGACCGGAGTCAACTTTGCGATCCTTTCCATCAGGCCATTTTGGTTGCGCATTGGGATGGTAGTTTGGACCTGGCTTACTTCCGTAAGTAGGACCTTGGGCAGAAGCTGTTAAGGCGCATAAAGAAAAAGCAGCTATTGCTGCAGATTTGAACATTCTCATTGCGTGTTTATGCATATTTAAGCTGCAATAATACTTGTAAATGGCGACAATTCAAATTAATTTGGCATTAATTTTTGAGCGTAAATCGCTATAAATCAACGCCAGACAAGCGTTAGAGGCCATTTTCCGAAAACTGGTTTTATTCCCACTTTTTCATCGAATGTCCAATTTTTTATATATTCTTCCATGAAAAACAAGCCTCTTTCCTGTGGTTTTTCCATATCGAAAAACCGCTGTTTTATCTTCCATAATTTACTCCAGGTAGCAGCATTCAACTCGTTATCAAGCAATCTGTTATTATAATCTTCACTGATGGCCTTTAACCGGCGCTGGTAGTCTTCACCCGCTTTTTTTATTTCTTTTAATTCAGAATGCCTGATTTTATATAGAAATGCATTTACCTCTTCCATCGCCTGACCCAATTCAGGCAGGCGGTTCTCTATGGTATTCCCCGCTTTACTCTTTTCTAAAAAACCATGTTTTAATTCCGTTTCGGATGCGAACATTAATTCGGTATTTATACCGGTTTCATGAAGCTTTTCCCTCACCTTCAAGTCTGCCAGGATAAAAGATCTCCTCGCCAGAAGTGCCGGTGCTTCCATTCCATAAAATGCAAATACAGGATGCAATTGATACCAGTAAGTAAATTCTCCGGGTCCTGCGATATACGCCAAATTGGGCAAAATATATTCCTGATATACCGGGCGCAAGGCCACATTGGCACTGAAATCTTCGGGATTTGCGAGTAATTTTTCTTCCAATTCCGGGGAAGAAAATTCTTTACCACTGCCCTTTAACCTGTAGCCTCCCTCAACCCTGTCAATTCTTTCCCGAATTCCGCTATTTAACATAAATACATTAGGCGAACGCCCATGTATTCCAGTTTCCAGTTTCAAATTCCGCATTTTACGGGATTGCTCTTCCACTGCCTGTCCTTGTTTCTCACTGCGCAAATCCTGAAGCATGACAGGCAAAAATTCCTGTTTGAATGCCAAATCATCCGGATCCAAAACTACAAGACCATCCTGCGCAAAAAAATGATGGAGCAAAAATCGCGTGCTCTCCGCCAAATTCGCATTTTCACTATACGCTTTTTGAAATATTTCAAGCGCCTTTTCCAAATTACTTTCATTTGGAAACGCGTTTCGGATTTCATTCAAAACAATAGAAATATCGGAAGTGCTTATTCTGCCTACGGGCCCTCCTGTGTTGGCTTTCCATTCAAATTTCCGGTTGAAAACGGAAATATGGTTCACCTCCTCAAAATCATGGTCCTCTGATGCCATCCAAAAAACAGGGACAAATTGGTTTTCCGGATATTTCTCTTTCAATTCCCTCGCCAGCCAAATGGTACTCAATGCTTTGTATATCACATACATTGGACCCAGAAATATGTGAATTTGCTGACCGGTAGTTACGGTAAATGTTTTTGGTTCTGCCAGTTTTTGAATATTCTCCAATACGCTGCCTGATGCCAGATTTCCGTATTGTTTTAAAAGAGTAGTTACCAGAACCTGCCGACGCGCTTCCGGGAATGCTTTTCGTTTATCAATGATGCTTGTAAAATCAACCTCAGTTCCTGAATGCGGATATAGAGCTTTTACTTCAGGGTCTCCCTCTATGGCTTTCTCCAATAATTTCGGATAATAACCTTCCGGGAAAAAAGCTATGGTTTCAAATTCCGGCATTATACAATTTTACCGTATAAATCGTATGGGCTGTGACTTTCTATTTGAACATTTGCAAAGTCGCCCATCCTTACATAATTATCTTTAGCAGATACCCATATTTCATTATCCACTTCCGGACTATCATATTCAGAGCGACCAACAAAGGAATCTCCATCGAGCCTGTCAAATAAAACCTTCATGGTTTTACCAACCTTTGCTGCATTTAGTTTTTCACTTATTTTCATCTGTTCCTGCATCAGACGCTCAGCCCTTGCTTCTTTCACTTCAGTCGGAATATCATCTGCCATGGAATAAGCATGGGTATTTTCTTCATGAGAATAGGTAAATACCCCCAATCGTTCAAATTCAAACTCCTGAATAAATTCCACCAGTTCTTCAAAATCCCGCTCTGATTCACCCGGATGCCCCACTAATAAAGTAGTGCGCAATGCGATGCCCGAAACCTGTTCCCGAATTTCCCGAATCAGAGATTCGGTGCGTTTTCTGGTGATTCCGCGACGCATGGTTTTTAGCATGTTATCGCTGATATGCTGTACCGGAATATCCAAATATTTACAAATATTGGAACGCTGTGCTATAACCGGTAAGGCATCCATGGGAAACTGGCTTGGAAATGCATAGTGTAACCGAATCCAGTCCAAACCTTCTATATCGCTTACGCGTTCAAGCAATTCCGCCAAATTTCGTTTGCCATATAAATCTAGCCCGTAGTAAGTGCTATCCTGTGCAATCAGCATTACCTCCTTGGTTCCATTTCGCACCAAACCCTTGATTTCAGATTCAATAGCTTCCATGGACTTGCTTACGTGGCCGCCCCTCATAAGTGGTATAGCACAAAAGCTGCAAGGGCGATTGCAACCTTCTGAAATTTTCACATAAGCATAATGTTTAGGAGTGGTTTGCATGCGTTCTCCCAGCAATTCATGCTTATAATCAGCACCAACACTGCGAAGCAATGCGGGCAATTCCAATGTACCAAACCATGCATCTACTTCCGGTATTTCTCGGGATAGTTCATCTTTGTAACGGTGTGACAAACAACCGGTTACAATGAGTTTTTCAATATTTCTTTCGCTTTTGCTGCCGGCGTAATCGAGTATGGTATTAATACTTTCCTGTTTGGCATTTTCAATAAATCCGCAGGTATTAATAATTACAATTTCCGCATCGGATTTTTGACTTTCATGGCTAACATCAAAATCACCTGCCTGAAGTTGGCCCATAATTACTTCACTATCCACCAGGTTCTTGCTGCAACCCAGGGTAATAACATTTACTTTCGGATTTTTATGGGTTTTGGTTTTCACGGTTGAAATAATGAGCGAACAAAATCCGCTTTATGAAACAATTGCAGGTTTTCTGCTTTTTCTCCCAATCCTATATACTTTACCGGAATGCCAAATTCATTGCTCACCCCTATCACAACTCCACCTTTTGCAGTTCCATCCAATTTGGTAACAGCAAGCGCATTCACTTTGGTTGCCGAGGTAAATTCTCTTGCCTGTTCAAATGCATTTTGTCCGGTAGTAGCATCCAAAACCAGCAATACCTCCTGAGGTGCGTCTTCTCTGAATTTTTGAACTACGCGTTTCATTTTTGCAAGCTCATTCATCAATCCCACTTTATTGTGGAGCCTGCCTGCAGTGTCTATTATCACTACATCCGCTTCCATTTCAACCCCTTTTTTTACGGCATCAAATGCCACTGCCGCGGGATCTGCATTCATTCCATGGCTCACAATTTCCACCCCGGTCCTGTCTTTCCATATACCTAGCTGATCCACAGCTGCCGCACGAAAAGTGTCGGCTGCACCCAATACTACTTTTTTGCCGGCGGCAGCAAAATGATGTGCCAACTTGCCAATGGTGGTGGTTTTTCCAACACCATTCACACCAACTACCATAATTACATAAGGCTTTGTATGTTCTACACTGAGGTCAAAATCATTGGCAACAGGAGGCTGAATATCCGGGATCAAACTTTCAATTTCTTCCGACAAAAGCTGATACAGTTCGGATTGTTGCAGGTATTTATCTTTATTGGCTCGGGCTTCCAGTCGTTTAATTATTTCTACTGTTGTTTCCACACCAACATCGCTGGTAATCAGAATTTCTTCCAACTCATCCAGGAAATCAGAATCAACCTGCTTGCGACCAACAAAGGCTTTGCCAATGCGGGATAACAGGGATTCTCTTGTTTTTTCAAGACCTTTTAGTCCTTCCTCCGGACGGGTATCTGGGTTTTCTTTTTTTTGAAATAGATTAAAAAGAGCCATACTGGAAATAAAAAACCCATTTGCCGGAAGACAAACGGGTTACAATTTTAGTGTTTCTGATGTTATTTCTTATTAAAGAAGTCCTTTACGGAAGTTTCAGGCAAAATTTCTTCGCGAAATGTATAAGCCCCGGATTTTGGGGATTTTATTGCCTTAATAGCTTTAATAAAAGCTACTCCGCCCTCTTTTTTCAGTGTTGCTACAACCTTCTTTGCCATTATTTAATCTCCTTATGTACGGTCATTTTACGCATGTACGGATTGTATTTTTTCAATTCAATACGCTCAGCGGTATTCTTTTTGTTTTTGGTGGTAATGTAACGGCTCATTCCAGCTACACCGCTGCCTTTTTGCTCGGTACATTCCAGAATTACCTGTATTCTGTTGCCTTTTTTTGCCATGTTCTTTAGATTTTACCCTTTTTAAACAAGTTGTTAATACAAGCGGAAATGCCTTTCTTATCAATAGTTTTGATCGTAGAGGCGGCCACTTTCAAGGTGATCCATTCTCCGGTTTCAGGAATGAAAAACTTCCTGGTCTGCAGATTGGGATAAAATCTACGCTTCGTCTTCTTGTTAGAGTGCGAAACGCGATTACCCTTAATCGCCTTTTTTCCTGTCAAATCACAAACGCGGGACATAATTTTGGGGGTGCAAAGATAAGAATTATTCGGAATAATTAAAATATTCCTTGAAAAATTACTCTGAATTTGTAGGACTTGTCCAACAGCTTAAAACCGGTAGCAAAAATGCGAAAAGCATAACGCCTGTCTGCCTTTCCAATAAACTCTCAAACATACAGGCTACAGCAAACGCCAAACAAAATCCCAAAATTCCTGCATTTCTTTTCCTCCATCCATCGCGAATTCCTCCCAATAGGCCCGTAAAAAATACTAGCCCTGCCAATACACCGGATTGCAATGAATTTTCTAAGTATTGGTTGTGTGGCATAATGCGGTTGTACTCCTTTAAATTATTGCCATTTTTTGCATATTCCACGTGCATGGCCTCAGCCACATTCTGCATTCCCACGCCTTTTACCCAATGCGACTGAATGATGTTGCCTGCCACTTGCCAGGCAATCCAGCGCTGGCCAAAACTCTTGTTGTTTAAATCCTGTCCCTTGCGAATGGCATTAAAATCTTCCCAACTGTTCCACATTCGGTTTCTGGAAGACGGAATGGCCAGAATCAGAATAACACCTGCAATTGCGGTAATCCAAAACAACGGCCTTTTAAATGGATTGAAACCAAACGCCACCACAAATCCGGTCAATGCAGCCCAAAACGTCAAAATCCCTGTTCTTGCGGTAAGGATATGAAGATTCGCGATATTCAGAACAACCGCAATAATTAACAAAATAAACATCCACTCGCCCCAACGATTTCGGTTCTGAAATAAAAACAACAGACCTAATGCGGTAAATACGGCTAAAAATACGCTAAATTCAATGTGGTATACATTGCTGTAAATTGGAACAGGCTTGCTTTCCAGTACCATCTGATTATAAAAACTCCGATGGTTCCAATAATGCACCACACTGGCGGTAGAAATCCAGGTTAGAGGAAGTATGGTTCCAAGCAGCAGGTATAATCTGGAAGTTTTATTCCAAACGGCCAATGCCAGTAGCGGAGCCAAAAGTATTGGCAATTTCAATAATAATTTTCCGGAATAGGCATCACCCTGTTGGTGGAATATGAAATTCCAAAGCAATTGCAATACAAACATCAGTGGCAGAGCAAGCACATAAAAGGAAGGCATTTTAACGGATTCGGATTCGAAAAATAATTGCCCAAGGCCACAAACAAATGCCAGAGCGAGGCCGATAGCACCCAAAGCAGGTGAAAAATGAACCCCGCCAAAGCCTATAACAGAAAACAGCAGAATACCATTCTGCCATTTTCCACGATATGATTTCCTGCTAATTTCTGAGATAATGCGCGAAGTTAAGGCGCGGCATATTTAATCTTCACATTGCCCTGTTTGTCTTTTAGGCCAATCTTATCTGCAACCGCTTTGGTAATACCCAGATTTGCGCCATTCAGATCTGTAAATTTTATATTGTCAACCACACGGCAATATGCCATTTTTCCTGTGGCTTCATTGATTACTACAATAATACTTCCCTTGGGAAGAGATGGATGCACCACAAATGTTCTGGTTTGATCGAGCTTATAATCTCCAACTACAGCCATTGCAGTTTCTTCTCGTTCCGTAGCAGTTTCTGCCAATACAATTTCCGCCGTTCCGGGCATACCGCCATTTTCACTTCTTGTAGTTTTCTTTGCTTGTTCCTGATCACCTTGTCTTGGACCGGCAGGGCGTTTTATTTCCTGTGATTTTGTTTCTTCTTTTACAGCAGTTTTCACCGGTTTTTCAACTGGTTTTTCTTCCTGTTTTTCATCGGCAACAACAACTACCGGAGCGCTGTCATTGGAAGCAACTACTTCGGTGGCCTCTGTATTTGAATCCGTTAAGGCAGGAATTCTCAATACCTGACCAATTCCAATACTTTCGGCATGGAGGTTATTCTCTGTTTTTATGGCATCTACTGTGGTATTGTATTGTTTCGCAATTTTTGAAAGGGTTTCTCCTTTTACCACTTTATGTGTTTTTGCGGTATTCCCTTTAACTACTGTGGTTCTTTCCGAATTCGCGGTTTCCAGCACTCCGGGTATCAGCAATTCCTGTCCGATTTTAACAGTTTCACTGATATGGTTCAGGCTTTGAATTTCCTTTACCGGAGCATTGTATTTTTTTGAAATTTTATACAGGGTTTCGCCCGCAACTACCTTATGTACCCTATAGGTTTTCCCGTTTACTTCCCTGGTAGTGCTGCTTTGGGCATTTGCAAGTGACGCAAAGCAAAACAGCGACAAAACCATTGTCAATCTCAACACATATTTAGTCATCATAAGTTTAAAACAAAATTAGTGCCCATTTATTCTACTGATGCGGGAAAAAGCACAATGAATTCCACGCAAACAACCCTTGTCTATTATTGAATACAATTTGATTGATGGGGATTAGCTCAGTATGCCGTTGTGAAATGCAACAGCGCTATGACAAAAATGCCTGGCAATTTCCGGGTTATGGGTAATAAACAAATAAATAATACCTGTTTCTTTTTGAATGTCTTTTAGCAATAACAAAACCTGTCTTTGTACCAAAGGATCCAGTGCAGCAACAGCTTCATCCAGTATGAGTATTTCAGGATCTGCCGCTAATGCTCTTGCAATACACACTCTTTGTCTTTGCCCTCCGGATAATTGATGCGGATAACGCGAATAATATTCATTGGATAGTCCTACTTTTTCCAACAAATTCATCGCTCGTCTTTTAGCTTCCGCCGATGGAAACCCACGTATGAGAAACACTTCTGAAATAGCACTGCCACAAGTGATTTCATTGTTTAACGAAGCATAAGGATCTTGAAAAACCATTTGAATTCCTGTAATTTTTTTGGATATCAAATTATCACCGGAATAATACACATTTCCTGCATCTGCTCTTTCCAAACCGGTGAGTATTTTTGCAAGCGTACTCTTGCCGGATCCGCTTTTGCCAAGAATACCCAAAGTTTCACCTGCCGGGATTTCAAAATTCGCATTGCGAATTACCTCCATTGTTTTTCCCCTATTTTTAAATGATTTTTTTATGTTTTCAACCTGCAGTTTTTTATTGCTGTGTTGCGATATTTCCGCCTCTGGTAAAGTAGCCGCTTCCAATAATTGCCTGACATAATCATTGGCACCTTCCAATACGCTTTTGGTATTTCCGGCAACTACCAAACTTCCCTTTCGCAATACGGTAATATTTTCTGAATGTTTCGCAATACTTTTTAAATCGTGACTCACCAAAATCAAAGAACTACCAGTGGATTTACAGCGTTGTACAAGGGTTTTTAAAACGGCTTCTCCGGTTTCAGGATCCAGTGCTGTGGTAGGCTCATCCGCCAGCACCAGCGCGGGTTTCAAAATAGTAGCCATAGCAATCATTACCCGCTGTCTTTGACCTCCACTTATTTGGTGTGGATAGGAATGATATATTCTATCCGGATCTTCCAATTCTACATCTTTTAATGCTTCCAATGCCAAATTTTTAGCGGAATTGAAATCCATTTTTTCATGTATTCTAATGGCTTCTACAATTTGCAAACCACAATATTGCCGAGGATTTAAAGCACTCATTGGTTCTTGAAAAACCATGCCCATTTCTTTGCCACGTAATTTTCGAAATGCATCAGAAGTCAACTTAAAAAGTTCCATAGATTTGCCATCCAACTGCATTTCTACTTCCCCTTCAAATGCAAGTCCCTTCGCCAATAAGCCCATGATTGCGAATAAAAACAGAGATTTTCCTGAACCACTTTCTCCAATAATTCCGTGAATTTCACCGGTATGCAGTTGAAATTGCTGAAGATGCAGCAACTCGTTACCGCGCGCATGTATTCGCAAATTTGAAACTTTAAGTTTCTCTTTCATCCCGCAACAACAAATTAAATATGAAACACCAGGTTATAGGTTTAAAACTTATAAACCCGGGAAGTATATAAATAGCGAAAAGCCCGGTGGCGCCAGGCTTTTCTTCAAAACTTAATGGTTATAATCTGGAGTATTAAGCTTTGATTTCTTCTAATGTGAAGCTTTTTTTGCTCAGCGTATCAAATGAATGGTGCCGTTGAACTTGTAGGACTTACCTGCCACATCCCAAGCTTCAATGTAATATGCGTAAACACCCTCCGGGGCATCTTCGTTCATGTATTTGCCATCCCACGAATTCATGCAATCTGAATTCTCATATAATTTCTGACCGTAGCGGTTGTAAATCTTCATTTCATATCCTGAGAAATACTGACCATCCGGATGGAATCCTTCGTTTAAGTTGTTGTTGTTTGGCGTAAATGCGTTTGGTATGAAAAAACGAATTTCAGGTACAAAATTGTATTGGTTGGAAACCGACTCCACTTCAAAACTGCTATCCGAAGCCTGTGGTTGATTGCGAATCGCAACAACACGGTAGCTGTAATTTTTCTCACAATGTTTCGGCAAATCGCGGTCTGTAAAGCTAAGTTCATCCCCTTCTACCCTGCCTACTTCCACAAATTCACTTCCTGAAAGGCTGCGCTCAATTTTATATTCCTGTACACCTTCATTCCAATATACATATGGTGTCCATGAAAGTTTCGGATCCTGTGTTTCATTTACAGAATTCGCATCCAATACAATATTGCGACCAATGGTGCTTATTGGACTGGTGAAATCACATATATCGGTAGCAATTACGGTATATGTATAATTGATATGCTGCACGTCCACATTGTAATCATCGAAATGGGATTTACCGGATTCTATGCGAACAAAGTCAGCGCCATCTCTTGAAATGGAATAATAAGAAACCGGATATTTGGATGGTTTTGGCATCACAAATTCGGTGTGTACAAATAGGTTATTCTCTACAGTAGTTCTCCAAATTTCAGGTGAAGGAACATCATGGTGAATAATGGGTTTGCACTGTGCAGTATCACTAAAACTATTCTGCTGAAAACCACCATCTTCCACACCTTCTATATGAAAATCATATTCCATTTTGCAGAAAACGGCAGAATCATGGTATACGTTAACATTTCCGGGTACTACGCTAATCAAGGTAAATTCTTTCTCAGATCTTGGTTTACGCCACACGCGGTAAGCGGCAACATTCTGCCAACCAATATAAGGTGTCCAATTAACTATGGATACATTGGTATCCCCTTTTGCTTTTGCCTCAATGGTGCAATGCTTTACAGTAGCAGATTCAAGCGTTTGTGAGCCACAGAAATTCTTTTGTAAAATCATGTGGCAATAAGAATTCTTCAGGGTATTCAAACCTGAGGTATACAAAATTGTATCTTCTAGTTTTGCCACATCTGCGGCGGGTTTCCATACATTGCCATCCTGGATAAAAAGATTGTAAACTTTGAAATCCGGTTCTTTGGATGCGCTGAATTTGGTTTCTATAGTCTGATCATCTACTACAGAAGTGCGATATAGTGTAAGTGGTGGTGGCGCATTGGTATCTCCAACTTTAATAAAATCAGCTTTTGCGAAATCCGTTTTGCAACCCAAAGCATCTGTAAATTCGGCATTCAGCGTTATTCTTCCACGTGTATCCGCAACATATTTCCATGGCTTTTCATCTTCCAGCAATCTGTCATCGAGCCAAACCCTGCGCTCTGTAAGAGTAGTATCCGACTTGGTGTTGTCGTGGATTTTCACTTCATCTCCAAGGCAATATTCTTCTTTAGACATGCTGAGCTTGGGATAAATTCCATATCCGAAGAAAGGTTTTGTAGTGCTGTCCATGCAGCCATGTTCGGTCACAACTTTCAGGGAAATATCATGTTGACCTGCGGCATTTAATGCCAAAGCAAGTGTATCGCTGCTGGATAGTTTTTTGGAAGTATGAAACCACTCCACTGTTACAGAATCTTCGCAAATAGTTGTGTGCGGAATTTTATAGATTTGATTCAAACACAGTGGGCCTGTGGTGAACATCGCTTTTGGTTTTGGGTAAACGCGTATAGTGTCTGTTGGTTCCGGTGAATATTTGCATCCGGCACTATCAATCAGTATCAATCTGGGAATGTAGGTACCGGCCTGGGTATACATATGTTCGTTAACTCCTTGGTCAAATACATTTCCATCCCCCATATCAAAATCAAATTTGGCAACAACTCCGCGTATACTGGTATTCAGTTTCACAGCAAGTGGTGCGCAGCCTGCAGACTTGTCTATGGAATAGGTGCCATATGGGCCTTTTACCACGACCAAATCTGAAACAGAGAATGTATCACTGCAATTGGAAGTATTGGTAACAATTAGCGACACGGTATACTTACCGGGAACTACATAAAGTTTACCGGGATCGTTTTTGTCAGAAGTACTAAGGTCGCCAAAATCCCATTTTCTGGAAGTGATAGGACCAAAATCAGAAGTACTCTGATCAATAAAGTTAATATTTAAAGGGGGACAAGCGGTTAGTGTATCGTGAGTAATGAATTTTGCATGGGGCTTACCCGCCTTTACTGCATATTCCATTTTCGCAATACTTTTACATCCACCACCTTCATTTACAGTAAGAAGCGCTGTAACAGTGCCGGTGCCGGTGGTGCGTACTGTATCCGAGTATTTGGTGCTTTTCTTGTATCCAAAATCCCATGCAAATTGATATTGTGTATTGGGTTTTACAGGGCTAAAACTCGCAGTAAAGCGCAAAATTGGTTTGGTACAATCGGTATTGTCCTGATCCATTCCAATTGCCGCTTTAACACCTTTTATCTGAAACTTGAAAGTATCTGTATAACTGCAACCCAAACTGTCGGCCTTCACCAGATAAATCTCCATATCGGTTTTGTTGCTGATATAGGTATATTTCTGGCTCTGTACATTGTCGAGCAGTTCCACTTCATTATCTACAATCCATTTGGCGGATCTCCATGATTTGTAGTTGTTATCTGTCAGTGTAAAATCAACAGGATAACAGGTGGTTCTGTTTATAGTTACATCGCCTCTTAAGTTTTTAATCGGTCTGATGGTAAAGTAAACCACTTTCGGTTTGGTACATTTATAGGCGGGGTTTTTTACAAATAATTGCAGTTTAAACTGTCCTGTTTCACTAATGCGGTGGCTGAAATCTTTGCCTTTATAGAAAACTTCGGCATTAGTAGCTGTATTGGTCAGGGTCCATTCAAACAATGTATCCTGTTTCAAACCCAAATAGTTGTTTTTGGTTTGGAGTTGGCCTGAGCCGCAATCTATGGTATAGTCAAAAGAAGCATCCTGCGGATCAATATCCAGAATAACCGGCATGCTGTCTTTACAATTATTAATAGTATTAAAAGCATAAAGCCAGATATCTGTGGTTTTGGACATAGCCCTTCCCCAGGTAAGTCTGTTATCGGTAATTCGGGTGTTATTTTCGTTGGAATACTTCCAAAAAGTACTGGTGTAGTCGATGCTTTTGTTGGTTGCAAGCAGGCTGTCTTCTTCGCAAAGCATTTTTACATTGCCATCCAAATATGCACCCTTCACTTCCAGAAACAGAGAATCACGCATTACACAACCAAAAGAGTTAGCGGTAAAAGTGAGTTTAACATTTTTAGATGGTTTGGTCCTGAATTTTACCACATTGGATGCGGCAAGTGGCGGATACAGAATGGTATCGTTGTTTGTCCAGCTCCATAGAAAGATTACGGTATCCGGATCCTGACAAGGAGACAAATTGAACTGGGTTAAAGGTTCATTACTGCAAATGACTTTTTTGTCAATTGCGAATTTTGCCGGTTTTGGTATTCCTGCACCCAATAAAACAACGGTATAATCGGAACAACCATAAACATCCGTAACCATCAATTGCAGGGCACTTTTACCAAATTTGTTGTTTACAAAACTCACGCTGGATGCAGTACTGTTAACTGGTTGATCGATACCAGTCCATTGGTATTTCACTATAGGAGCTGCACTTACCGAAACAGAGTATGCATTGATGTTGTAAGGCATACACCCGCTCGTTTTGTCAATTCCAATTACAGCCCTTGGACCACGCAAAGTGATTTTGGTACTATCTGTGGAAGATTTACATCCAACATTTGAAATGAAAGTAGCCCGAATTACATAGGTACCAATATTGGTATCCAGTTTAAAAGGAAAAGTAAGGGATTCTACGGGCTTGTTTTTGCCCAGTTGCCAAATGACGTTGTTGTAACCATTGCCTTTGGTGCTGAGGTTGAAAATTTCTCCCGGAGTTCTGCAAAATGCAGTATCCCTGGGTGAGATTAATCCAACGGCACCATTAGAAACTGTTATATAAGCTGTTTTTGTCTTTGTTACCACACAGTTGTCCCAGTAGTAAGTAAGAGAAACAGAGTACACACCTGCTTTGGAATAAGTTACTTCCGGAGAAATTGCAGATGCGGTATCACCATTACCAAAGTCCCAATGGAACCTGCCAGAACCATCGGTAGGAAAACTTTGGTTATGAAAACTCACTTTTTGACCCGCGCAAATCACTGCCAGAGATGCTGCAAAGTCAACAGTGGGTTCTTTAATCTGGATGATGGCGGGTTTGGTAATTTTTAATACACACCCGTTGCCGTCAGTTACATTCAGGGTAACCGTAAAGGCCCCCAGATTATTATACATATGGTCCACTACGGAACCTGAGCCGGTTTTGCCATCGCCAAAGCTCCAGGAATACGCCATTGAGCCGTTTCCTTGAGCGGTGCCGCTGAATTTGACAGAAGCCGGAGCCTTACAAAAATTTGGCCTGCTGGTGGTAAAATCACCGGTAGGCAGAGAAACAGTAGAAATGAACTTATCAGATTTAATGCTGCTTTGGCAACCGTTTACATCGGTTACAGCAAAAGTGATGTCGAAAGTTCCATTGGTATTATATACATAAAATGGATTCTGCAGGGCAGATGTGCCTCCGTTGCCGAAATCCCATTTGTAGGTTTTGATTGGACCATCTCCCAATAACGTATTATCGGTAAAGATGGCTGAGTCACCGGTACAAAGTGTTTTCTTTTGAACATTAAAAGAAGCCTTTGGGGTGCGGAACACAGTGATATAATCTTCCAGAACGATAGTATCGCTTTGGCCATTTACATCCTGAGCGATGAGTGTTACACTAAACTTACCGGAAGTATTATATACCGCCGAAGGTGAAGTGAGTGTGCTGCTGTTTCCATTGCCAAAGAACCATTTATAGGAAACTGCGCCGGTACTTTTGTTTTGAAAATCTACCTTTAACGGATTACAACCCTGAACGGGGGTAGCCGTAAAGTCTGCGATGGGCTGTGAAAACAGTGCCATGCTGCAGAAGGATATACACAATAGTGATATGTATATCAAAGAAGAACGATTCGAGTTTGCCATTTAACCCTCCAGATTATGAATGCAAACATAATGTGGAAAAGTATACCGTGCAAGTTTTCGTAAATTGAAAACGTGGTTTCGTAAAGCGAAAAAGGTGTTTTACAAAAATCACTCCTTATTATAATGGGAAGAACGTCTGAAAATTTTTCTAAAAAAAATTGATTTTTTTTCGGATTCGGCCTTACGAAGATAAAAATCCCTCCCGATTTTACCAAATTTGGTTAATTGAAAACCTGTTTTTGTAAATCGAAAAACCCTTTTTGTTAAAATTTTTAACCCTTTCATAGGAATTCAAAACCTATAAAAGCGCTATAAAACAATGATTTAAGCCCAATTTTAAGCCTAAATCATTAATATATTGTCAGTTTAACGAATGCCAGCCTTTAGAGGTTACTTTGCA
>JAGXTF010000080.1 GCA_018333525.1 Bacteroidota bacterium
CATTTCTACAATCAAACGTACTGAATCTTTTGGCTTTGAACCATAAATTTTCTTCCACTTTATTACATTGCTGTAACGAACCTGATATTCCCTGGAAACCTCTGCGGCTGTGGTGTGTCCAAGTTCCATCTCGTTAACCTTCTTCTTTTTGAATTCTTCGCTAAACCGACGACGAATCCGCTCTTCAAGCGTTAATCTGAATTTTTCTACTGTTGCCATTATTGTTGTGTTTTAAGTTGTGTTTTTTGCTCTTAAAACGGTCAACTTATTTCAGGCACCGACATGTTTCTGTGAGATTTGAAATAATGAATTTTATTTTATGAAAGTGGTAGGCCTAGTAGGATTTTGATCTGTGATTTCTGTGGATTCTGTGCGCCTCCTGGAATGAAAAAATGAAAAAATGAAGGGAATGAAAGAATGGAATACAGCTGCTGGCCTCAAGCCACTGGCCGCTGGCTCGATTCGTTTTTTGTGTGGGTTCCGTGCGCTTTTTTAATTACCGCTTCCGGCTTCCAGCTACCGGCCACCGGCTGTTTGCGAGTGAAACGAGTCCTTGTGTCGAACTGTTGTATTGGGATTATTTTTATAAATGAGTAATAAATAAAAACCTCATGCCTTTGCGATGAGCGCCACGTCCGTACCGGCACGGGCGGGAAGCTCCTTCGTGTCTTTGCGTTGAATAACGGACCTCCAGCTTTTCTACTCTTGGTAACTCGGCCACTCGGTCACTTAATAAAAATACTCATCTGATTTACCGAAGTTGCTCAGATTGAAGTGGTAACTGAAACCAAATTGTAAAAATCCACCGCGATAATTCAAAGGGAATTCTTTTAAAAATCCTTGTCCATAATTCACTTTTATGTTGGCATCAGTAGAAAAACTTTGGTTGTAAGTAACTGTAAATTCATACCTGTCTCCGGTTTCGGTAGTACCTCCCAATCCAAAGCCTAAATAAAACATTGGGTAAAGGCGATTTATAGAAACATCTGTGGTTTTAAAACTGGGTTTGGATGTTGAATTTTGCTTAAAAAGGCTGTCACTTCTTGTGGTATAGTTTAAAATCAATCCAGCTTTTTCATGAATAAAGTTGGTACCACTAAATGCCTGACGGAACACCAATCCAACCGGTACGTTAAGTGAGTTGTATTTCTGAATGATGGATGGGCTTCCGGATAAGGTATCATTATTGATTTTATAGCCCTTATTTACCAGATTAAAACCCAAACTAACTGCTACAGACTTTTTGATATCGTAGCTGGCCTGTATGCCAATATTATATCCAATGCGATTTCTTCGGCTAAAATTTTGAGGAAAAGTATCAGCAACCCCAATTCTCGAAATATTGCCACCAAGGTTAAACCCGGCGGTCCATTTGTTTTGTGCCAGCAGGGCGGTTGATGCAGTCAGGATAAGGAGAAATGATAGAATATGTTTTTTTGACATCGCTGCAAATTTATGATTTAATTATTGGCTGCAAACCATACGCAGTATCTATGTATATTGTTACATCAAAGCCAATGGCTTTGGTTATTTTTGCAACATGTTTGCATCTGAGGTGCTGCGCGCTTTTCGACTTTCCCTGCCCAATGAAAACAATGCGGAAGCATGGAATCATACCATTGAAAAGGCGTATGTGATGAATAAATGGTTTGAACCTGAAAATATCAGGCAAAGTTTGGGTCAATGGAACGAGGCTCTCTCTGATAAAAATGCAGAAGAATGGCTTTCAGCATATAAATGGAACAAGCCCAAATCACCATTAAAAATTGGAATTATCATGGCCGGGAATATTCCATTGGTTGGAATACATGATGCAATATGCGCTTTGGTGGCCGGCCACCATATTCAAGTTAAGTTTTCTTCCGAGGATGAAACACTCCCAAAATTCTGGTTGGAGCAAGCGGCTATTTATATGCCTGATTTAAAAAACCGTATGGTTTTTTCAGAAAATATGAAAGAAATAAATGCCGCAATAGCCACCGGAAGCAATAACTCTGCCAGATATTTTGAATATTATTTTAGAAATATTCCATCACTTTTGCGCAAAAACAGAAACAGTGTTGCCGTGCTTTCGGGAAATGAAACTCCAGAACAGTTAAGGGATTTGGGACATGATGTATTTGATTATTTCGGACTTGGATGCCGTAATATTACCCATTTATTATTACCGGAAAATTATGCGTTTAAACCATTGTTTGATGCGTGGGAAGAATTTTATTTCCTGATAAACCACAACAAATACGTGAACAATTTCCATTACCATCGGGCATTGTTGTTAATGAATCTGGATCCTCATATGGATAACGGATTTGTTTTATTGAAAGAAAGGCAGGATTTGTACAGCCCTGTTGGAATGCTCAACTATAGTTTTTATAAAAATTCAGATGAAATTGAAGCCTACCTCAAAGAAAATGAGGAAGGAATTCAGTGTGTAGTTTCAGGTATACCGGAAATAAAAGGACTCGAATTTGGTCAAACCCAGAAAACACAATTGGGAGACTACGCCGATAATATGGATACGCTGAAGTGGTTAATCGGATTGGAAAGCACTGCGAAGCAATAGATCAACGGCTTTAATCATAGCATTATTTTCTTCCAGATCGGGATTGATTTCGGTAATTTCAAAAGCTGCAATTTTTGGATGATGCAAAAGTTGAAATACATCTCTTGCTTCATCCAACGTCAACCCGCCATCAACCGGGGTTCCGGTGCCTTTTGAAATTGTAGTATCCAGAGAATCCACATCAAAACTCACATAAATTTTATCGCAATTTTGCAAATGCTGTAAGCTGTTTTCCAGCACTTTCGGCATTCCAATTTTTCTGATGTCTTCCGGGGTATAAACTTTTATATTTAATTGGTCCGCAAGCGCTTTTTCTTCTTTTTCAAAACTTCGGATGCCGATGTAAACAATATGCTGGGGAAGTATTTTTGGAGATAAATTTGCGCTGCCCAGATGTTTTAGATTTTGCCACCATGCAATTTCGTCCTCATTGGGTTCATTCTTTTTTTGGTCCAAATTGTCATTGCCAACCAGCGCATTCAGTGCCATACCATGAATATTGCCTGAAGGTGTTGTGAATGGGGAATGAAGATCCAGATGGGCGTCCACCCATAGAACACCAATTTTTTCCTGTTTAAAATGACTCGCAAATCCGGAAATAGTTCCTATTGCATTGCTGTGATCACCTGTAAAAATAAGGGGGAAGTAACCATGTTTTAGTGAATGCTCTACTCCGTCTGAGACTTTGGAAAGTGCTTTCGTCAGTATGTCAATATTATTTGCAAATGTAAATTTGGCTGCTGGTTTTAAGGTATTAAAATTCTGAATTTCAAATGATTTCGTGTTTGAAAGTTCAGGTATGTCATTTTGAATGAAATGCAATAATTCTTCGGGTCCTTTTCTTGCGCCAGATTTGCCTGCGCCCAGCTCTGATGCAGCTTTTATGATTTCAAGTTTCTTCTGATTCAAGGGCATAATAACAATGCGGGGGTGGACAAATGTACAGATTACATTCGAATATCCGGCTTCGAAGGGTTTTTTCGTTCCCAGAGTAAATAGGCCCCCAGGTCCCTGTGTAATTTGAATTTTTCCTTAAAATAATAATCCGGGTTGAAATCGCATTTTGTATAGATAAATATGGGTTTATCCATTTTTTTATCCATCATCCAAACCAATCTGGCCTGCCTGCCTGGTGCTTCAAATTCTTTAAGATCCATGGAATCTTGTTGCCACGGCCCTTTGAATTTATTGGGTCCAACTTGTGCATAAAACAATATAGCATAAGTTTTAAATCCCCATGATTCAATATAAATATCTTTCCCTTTTTGGGATACGATTTCATTCAAATATTTGCCTTGCAGGCTGTTGTCAATTCTAGGAATTAAAATTCCAGAAAATAAAATTCCAAAAATTGCAGTAATCGTAAATGGCCAATGCGCATGGGCTTTTCGAAAGTAAAGCAACCATATAAAAGAAGAGACAAGAAATAAAACACCGGGTATATATTCCCAACCTTGCCATCCATCGGGATTTGATATAATTGCATTTGCAAATACATCTTTCACATTTTGTGTAAAAAATTGATTTAAAGCAGGTTGAACAAATAATATTGGAATCAACACAAATACAATTCCCAGAATCACTACTACCAGTGCAAAGGGAAACATTAGCCAACCAGATATCCGCGTTCTGTTGGTATGTAATTTGTATAACATATTTCCGGCAAACCATCCCAATGGAAACCAGCATAAACTGCTATAATGAATAATTTTGGTAGTTACCAGTGAAAAAATAACCAAAACTACCCAAAATAAAATACGCATGTAAGTGGACCATAATTTTTCATCCCCTGATGAATCGTCTGCACGAAAAAGTTGTGGTATGGCGAAAACAGACGCAGGAAAGCAGAGAAACAACAATACCAGAATATGATAGAACCAGGGCTGGTTGTGCCATTCCATTTGTCCTTTGGCAAGTAAAATCTGATACTGGTAGAATTCTGTAAAAAACCAGGTACCGGAACGCAATAACTCCGGGATTACCCAAAGGGAAATAATCGCGAGAAAACCGAATAACGCGATTAAAAAATTATAAATACCATTCCATACATATTTGGGATTCTGCATAAAACGGACCAACCATACAACTCCTCCAATTAGCAGTGCTACCGGACCTTTCGTGAGAACCGCAAGTCCAAAAAAAATGCCACAAAAAAGCATGGCTTTGCGTGGATTTAATTTGGACACAGCATCGGATTCTGCTGAAAATAATTGATAAATAGCGAGAAAAATAAATAGGTTAAATACCGGATCAATAATACCGGACCTGTAATAAATCGCCGGTGCAAGGCTCGCTCCATATGCCAATACCCAAAATATACCCGTAAAATGATTTCGAATTTTGCATCCCAAATAATATAAAAAATTCAAGGTAATGATTCCAAATATTGCATTGGGTAATCGGGCAGAAAATTCATTTATACCAAAAATTTTCATGCAGAAAACCTGCATCCATATAAACAAAGGTGGTTTTTCCCAAAAAGGTTCAAAACCAATTTGTACCTGGTGATAATTGCCGGAAACTATCATTTCCCTCGCAGATTCAGCAAAGTTTATTTCATCCCAGTCAAATAAATGACTCGCAGATAAAAACGGCAAAAACATAAGAATTGCCACAATCGTAATAATAGTATGTACGGCAACTTTGCTTTTCATTTTAACCCTTTGTCCGGATATTTTTTATGTAACCATAAATAGATTCCCAAAATGCACAAAGCGATTAGTTCCCCTGCCATCAGATCTCTAAGGTAATGTTGTCCGAGGTACATTCTGGAATAAGCTATGCATGCTGCGCATATAGCACAAAGTGCCTGTAACCAGGGATTTTTAGTCATAAAGCTTAAAAACCCAAAACCCATAAATGCGGCTGCAGTGTGCCCGCTTGGAAAACTGTTGTATTGGTGAATTACAATGTGATTTACCTGTTGCAGGGCCCCGATGCCAACTTCAAGGCTGGGTCTTGGTTCGCGAAGTGCCATTTTGATGATCCAGACAGAAAGAGCTTCCAGGCCATAAAATCCGGCAACATAAAGCCCTGTTTTCCAATGTTTGGAATATGCAAGTACAATAGCTGCAACAACTACAGGCCATTCAGCAACTTTGGTCGCATATTCAAAGAAATAATCCAGAACAAAAGTTCGGTGTTCATTCGCCCAAAGTGTAGGAGATACTGGGTGTACAAACATTACAATTGGTACAGATACCAGAAGGAATCCAAGACTTACGTACCAAAATGTGCTAACACGTTTCAATTGGCGCAAAGATATTATGGACATCATTTTGAATTGGAAGCTTGGAAAATAATTACAGAAAAAAATAATTTCATTTCAAATGCTTATGCAGCAATGGTTTTCAGTATTGTTGACGCTATTATTTTTATTCCTTTGCTTTTTTGAGTTGAAATCGCTTTTTTGCGACTTATTAGGATTGTGAATAGCAGAAAATGACCATGTCAAAAGTGAAATCGCCAAATCGTGTAAAAATGGAACTGGAATATCCATTGCGGTCTTCCACCAACATTTTATACCAATATATATCATCTCCATCCGGTCTACAGAGTTGGTTTGCAGATAATGTCCAGGTAAATCAGGGGAAATTCCTGTTTAAATGGGAAGATGGTACGGAAACCTTGACAGAAGTAATCAAAAACGTCACTAATAAATACATTCGATTTGCAATTGTGAATGCACCGGAAGATGAATTTATGGAATTTCGGGTAGCACAGGATGATATTACAGGAGATGTGGAACTCATCATCACCGAATTTGTGAATGAAGACGAAGAGGAAATGGCTGCATCCATTTGGGATTCAGCAGTAGATAATCTGAGGCACATTATTGGAGCCTAATTGGCTTCCAATTCCTTCAAAGCCAGCCAGGCAAAGAGACCACAACCGTCTTCAAGTGCATTTTCATCTGCATCAAAAGAAGGATGGTGTACAGAATGTATAATCCCCCTGCTTTCATTGCGAACTCCTAATCTGTAAAAACAACTGGGTACCTTCTGGGAATAATACGCAAAATCTTCAGCTGCCATCCAGATACCAAGTTCTTCAACATTGGATTCCCCCAGGTACATCGCTGCTTCATTCCGGCATCTGGCAGTTAATTCAGGTTCGTTCTTTAAAAACGGATAACCTTTCACAATTTTAAATTCCACACTGCCTCCCATGCTTTCTGCAATTCCCTTGGCCATATGTGTCATTTTTTCATGGGCTTCTTCGCGCCATTTTTCATCTAAGGTGCGAAAAGTACCTTCAAGTGTAACCTGAGATGGAATTACATTGGTTGCCCCATTCGCTATCACTTTTCCAAAACTGAGAACCGATGGTATGGCTGGGTTTGCTGTTCTGCTAACAATTTGTTGCAAGGCAACTATCATATGTGCCGAAATAAGTACCGGGTCAATATTAAAATGTGGCATCGCACCATGCCCGCCTTTGCCGTATACGGTAACATACAATTCATCGGTACTCGCCATGTACAATCCGGGTCTAAATCCTGTTTTTCCGGTTTCAATCTGTGGCATCACATGCTGCCCTATCATTACATCCACTTTGGGATCTTCCAAAACGCCATCGGCTATCATCAAACTCGCACCACCCGGTAGTTTTTCTTCTCCCGGCTGAAATACCAATTTGATGGTTCCCTCAAATTCATTCTCCAAAGATTTTAGAATTTTTGCTGCCCCTAACAAGGAAGTTGTATGCACATCATGTCCGCAAGCGTGCATTACGCCTTCATTTCTACTGCGATATGGGCGGTTGTCATCCACTTCGGTAATTGGAAGCGCATCCATGTCTGCTCGCAATCCCACAACTCTTTTCCCGGGGTTCTTGCCTTCAATAATCCCTACCACTCCGGTATTCGCAAGCCTTTTGGTAGCAATACCTTCAGCCTTTAGGAAGTTTTCCACAAAAGCGGAAGTTTCATATTCGTGAAAGGATAATTCAGGGTTCATATGGATGTGACGCCTGATTTCAATAAGGGAGGCTTTCAGGTCAGCGGCTTGTTTTTTTATACTTTCCTTGTTTGGCATGTGGATGGAGAATTCAAATAATAACTGAACTTTGCAAAGTTAAATACATGCGTCGGTTAATTTTAGTTTTGTCTTTGTCCGGATTAATTTGGATGACTTCCTGTGATAAATCTCAGAAGCATTTTAAAATAGATGCGTTGATGCGTTCCTATTTTTCATTTGGCAATGGAAGCACCTGGACATATTATTCCCTGAGTGATTCAGCGGATAAAGAGCAAATTGTGGTTCAGGATAGAACAGAGGGTAAAATGGTCTGGGATGCCTTTGATCAGGAGTTTATTCAGGTGGATCTTGCATCCGATAAGGATAGTATTTACAAATTGCGGGTCATTGCGGATGATCAGAATACCAGCAGGGCAGTGATGTTTGTAAAAGATACTTTTTTCAAACATACCATGGATTGGTCTTGTGCTTCAGGAATTTTGAGTGGAATTAAAGGCAGCGGTGACAGTTTCACCCTTCATCCTTCGATGACCATTGCGGGAAAAACTTATGCCAATGTGGTGGAGTTAAAACCTTTACACTCTGTTGTATATCGCAAAATATTTCTCGCACAGAATATCGGTATTGTGAGAAAGGAATTGCTTTCAGGCAAAACCTATGTTTTAAAATCCTATTCCGTACAATAAATTTGGGTCATGATAGCCCCGAATTCACTGGAGCAACTGCTTCATGTAGCCGTGATCGAAGATGTGGTCGGGGATTATGTGAGTCTTAAAAAAGCAGGTAGCAGGTACAAGGGTTTATGCCCTTTTCACGATGAAAAGACACCTAGCTTTGTAGTAACCCCGGCACTCGGAATTTATAAATGCTTCGGTTGTCAAAAAGGAGGAAATTCCTTGAATTTTCTCATGGAGATGGAAAACCTCACTTATGTGGAAGCTGCCCGTACCCTTGCAAAACGGTATGGTATAGAGTTGATAGAAACTGGGCAGGCCGATTCGGAAGAATACCGGAATTCCCAAAAACTCAGAGAAAATATTCAGATTGTACTGGATTTTGCCCAACATTTTTTTGCCGAAAATCTTACAGAGACCGAAGAAGGTCGCACCATAGGTTTGGAATATTATAGGGAAAGGGGATTTACCGCAGAAACCATGAATAAATGGGGGTTGGGGTTTAGCCCGTCCGGATGGGAAGTCCTTACCCAAAAGGCAAAAGAGGCAGGCTATTCTATGGAAAACATGGAATTGGCCGGGCTGGTGCGTAAAAAGGAAAATGGAGAATATTTTGATTTATTCCGCAACCGCGTAATATTTCCAATTCACAGTGTTTCGGGAAAAACCATTGCCTTTGCCGGACGCAAAATGAGCAGTGCAGAGAATTCACCCAAATATGTGAATTCTCCCGAGACAGAACTTTACAAAAAAAGCGATGTTTTATATGGGATTTTTCAGGCTAAAAATGCCATCAAGCAACACAATAAGGTCTTTTTAACAGAGGGTTATACCGATGTTATTACACTCAGCCAATATGGAATTGAAAATGTGGTGGCAAGTTCCGGAACCGCTTTAACTCCCGGTCAAATTAAACTGGTAAGGCGTTTTACTCCCAATGTAACGGTAGTTTACGATGGAGATAAAGCAGGAATTAAAGCTTCACTCCGAGGTATCAATTTGCTGCTTGCCGAAGATCTCAATGTTCGGGTAGTGCCATTGCCCGAAGGGGAAGACCCGGATTCTTATTGCAAAATGCTCGGTTCCGAAGCCTTTGCCAAATATCTGGAGGAAAATGAGGAGAATTTTATCTTTTTCAAGGCCAGATTGTTACTGGAAGGGGTAAAACATGACCCAATAAGGAAAACGGAAGCAGTCAGGGATATTTTAGACAGTCTGGCAGAGATCAGAGATCCATTAAAGCGAAATGCGTTGAATCATGAGTTGGCGCGTATTTGCGAAATGGACGAATCTCTGCTTGCAACTGAATTGAGCAAACTGGTTCGCAATAAATGGAGCGATACCGGACGTGAGATTATTGAGGAACTGCGGCAGATTACGGAATCCGCCGGGGTTGATATGCCCAGAGAATCCTTTTCAGACATTAGTCAGGAACGCGCTTTACTAAAGTTATTGTTGTTACATGGAGATAAGGCATTTAACGATGAAACCACGGTATATGGGTTTGTTATGAATGAATTGCAGGGGGATGAAATCATTGAATTTCACGATTCCTTGTGTTCCCAGATCATAGAAGCTTTCAAAAATCATGAATCCGGGGAATTTCCGGGGCAACAGTATTTCATTCAACATACAGATTCGGACATTGCAAACTGGGCTGCGGGAATATTGAGTGAAGGCCATGAACTTTCACCGGCGTATTTGGAAAATTATATCTACATTATCCATGAAAACGATAATTTCAAACAGGAGTTGGTGAGCATTTTTGTTCACTTGCGAAGGAAAAAGTTGGACAATATGCTTCGGCAGGCTATTGAAAAATTAAAAGAGGATGCCGAAAACACAGACGAAACAATGCTCTTAATTGAATATCTAAATACTGTGAAGATGCGTATTGCACAAGAAGTTGGTGGTGCAGTATTCCATTTTGGAACGAACAATGGTTCGGCGTAGTTTTCCACAACACTATATGCACATTGAGAATATTCCCTTGTAAAACAGGTAAATACCATGAGGTGGATTTGTGGACAATGGCTTGTAAGATATTGATTAATAGGTAATTGCAATGAAAAAATGACTTTGGTACACTAATTGCAATTGGGCGGGTATGAGAAAACTGCTAACAGCCGGCGTACTAACTTTGGTCATTGCCGCAACAGCAGCCAACCTGAATACGAACAGAACTCCTTTGAAACAGGCAGAAGAAGAGAGAGATTCAGTTGTCATTGTCGGAGATACTTTAAGAGTGGATTCGATAACCTTATCCCTCCAAAAAATTCCCAAGGCTCAGGATTTGTATTCCGTGGCTAAAATTACAGTTGGCAAATGGGCCAAACTATTTACAGTTATTAAAATCGAAGAAAGTGGTGCCGATGGCAAAAACAGCTTTTATGCCCTGAAGTATAACAACCTCACAGGTATGCGCTGGCCGGGTAAAGGTCGTCAAACCACAGCTGTGGCTAAAGGTCACAACTCTTATGCTATTTTTAACCATTGGCATGATTGCATGCTGGATTTCAAATTTTACATTGATATCATGGAAAAAAAGTATGTAACCAAATATGGTAAACAGCCGGAAACAGAACTTGAAATGATCAATTTCATGCTAGGTTCATACAATCCTTATGGAGTTTGGAAACGTGATCTGGTGTGGTTGCTGAACCACTTTCATTACAAATAAGGTTATTGCGGATTTACCTTATTGTTTCGGTGATTGCCGATAAACCATATGCTGAATAGAAGACATGTGGCAAGGCAACCCGCTGAAGCAATAAAGATATTCCTGTATCCATTTTCGGTACCATTGAACAGGTAACCACCTCCAAGACTTCCAATAATTACGCCTATTTCCAAGGCTATAAATAACATTCCCAGAGCCCTGCCTTTGGTATGGCTGCTGCTATTGTCACCTGCCCATGCAAACAGACCAGGCGCATTAAAGCCCTGTCCGGTTCCATAAAATATACCGGATATCACAAACCAAATTTTGCCATGGGTAAAGATTAACATTAGCAGGGAAATAAGTTGAAGGCTGCTTCCAATTGCGGTAGAAAATGGCCTACCCAGCCTGTCAGACAACCTGCCGCTAAAAATGCGAACCAACAGAGAAAATCCTACCGAAACAGAAAGAAAAACACCCTTATTGCTAAAGCCCGAAAAAACTGTAAAATCAGGCATGATGGTGAGAATTGCACCAAAAGGGATACAAATAAGCATCATTAAGAGTGCAGGTTTCCAGGATTTCCAATGAAATATCTTCTTCGATCTCTTGCCTGCATGCTGTCTGGCAGCCTTGTCTTCGGGTAGCTTTGAAAAAATATACATGGCTCCAATGGCCAATAACGATGAAGTGAGGTACATGCCAGACCGGCCGAATAAAAAAACAAGAAGCGAACCGGTTATATAACCAAGAGAAGTACCCATATTGCTGAATAGTCCTTGCCAGCCAAGAGCTTCACCATGGCGATGGGAAGGAATAATATCCGTTGTATAAGCCGCAAAACCTGTGGGAGCAAAGCCAGTGGAAAAGCCGTGTAGTCCGCGAACCATAAAAAACAACCAAACCACCTGACTGATAGGATATAACAAGCCGGCAACAATGCAAAATGCGGTTCCGCCCATCATGGCCCATTTTCTTCCTAATATATCGGTAACCAATCCGCTAAATGGCCTGGCCAACAATGCACAAATGGAAAAAGAAGAAATAATCCATCCCAGGTATTTTGCACCACCAATTTTTCTTAGATGGTCGGGGAGCTCCGGAAGCATCAAATTATAGGAGAGGAAAAACAAAAGTGATCCAAAGCACATTAACCAGAATTCTCTGGAAAATTCCGATGGCTTATGTTTAGCCATATTTCGCAACCAGCGGTATCCTTCTTCCGGAGCCGAAAGCTTTTCCGGAAACCCGGAGAATGGGTGGCGACTGGTACCTTTTGTATTCATTCCGGTTAACCAGTTGAATCACGCGATCCACGACAGCCGGTTCATAACCCAAACTTTTTATTTCATCGCGCCCACGGCGCTCTTCAATAAATAAATTTAAAATTTCATCGAGTAAAGAATATTCCGGAAGCGAGTCACTGTCCTTTTGACCCGGTCTCAATTCCGCACTTGGTGCCTTATCTATAATTTGCTGGGGAATTATTTCTCCATTTCTGTTTATGTAATTAGCCAAAGCATAAACTTTCATTTTATAAACATCACCCAATGGGCTGAGACCGCCGCACATATCGCCGTACAAGGTGCTGTAGCCAACCGCCATTTCACTTTTGTTACTAGTATTTAAAAGAATATGTCCAAATTTATTGCTCAATGCCATTAAAAGTATTCCGCGAATTCGGGCTTGTAAATTTTCTTCAGTAACATCGAAAGGTTTGTCCTGAAAGGATTCGGAGAGACTTTGTACTAAAGAATGATAAGTGTCCGCAATAGAAATAATATTGGTTTTATTTCCCAAATTTCCACTTAATAATTCTGCGTCGGTAATAGAACCTTCCGATGAAAATTCCGACGGCATTAAAACCGGAAATACATTTTCTGCGCCAAGTGCTTCTGTTGCCAATGCCTGAACAACAGCGCTGTCAATGCCTCCGCTGCTTCCAAGTATTGCGGTTTTAAAACCCATTTTTGAAAAATATTCGCGAATTCCAAAAACAATTGCATCATGAAGGGTGGAAATATATTCCGGAAAAAATGGTTCAATTTTATTCCCTTTCAAATCTCCATCTGCATATTCCACATATACCATTTTTTCCTGAAAATATGGCAATTCCGCAATGGTATCACCAGCCGCATTCAGTGCCTGACTGTCGCCATCAAAAATTAAATCGGTATGCACACCAACCTGATTTACATAACAAACCGGAAGTGAAAAACGGGAAATATTTCCTGCAAAAACCTGATCTCTTACCGCAGCTTTACCCAAATGAAATGGGGATGCTGAAGGATGTAAAATTAATTCGGCACCGGCATTTTTCAAGCGCTGAACAGGGGATTCTTTGTATTCAAAATCATTATAAATATCCCAAAAATCCTCACAAATTGCGATACCCAATTTTACATTTTTATATTCAATAATCTCTGTGTGGTCGGCCGGTTCAAAGTACCTGGCTTCATTAAAAATATCATATGTTGGTAGCAGTGTTTTGCAAATTACATGGCTTATTTTTCCGTTCTGCATAAAACAGGCTACATTTTGTAGCGAGCGACCTTTTCCCGGGTTTCGCATCACTCCGCCTACAACAGCTGCAATTCCCTGACAGCTTTGAGCTACAGCTTCCAAACTGGATTCACATTTTTCTACAAACCAGTCGTAATCCAATAAATCATCGGGCATATAGCCGCAAACGGCTAATTCAGAAAACAAAACCAAATCCGCTCCTGATTTTTTTGCCTCTTGAATGGCATCAGAAATTTTTAGGGTATTCTGCTCAAAATCACCAATGGTGTAATTGAGTTGTGCAAGGCATATTTTCATTACATACCTCTGTGCACCTTAGAAATAAATCCCGGCTTGTATGCCCAGGTAATTGTTTCTGCCTTTTACACCTTTATCCCAGAACAAATCAGTGATTCCGTTGTCGAAACGCAAACCAAGAGAAGCAGTGGTTTTGCCGCTGATTTGAAATTCAACACCTGCACCTAAAATCATGGAAGCTCGCAATGCAATAATATTATCTTCAAATGCACCTTTTTTGCCATTGCCGTCAAAATCCAGGGCATCGTTGCTGTTGCTATTTGGAGAATGACTGGTAGTGCCATCCTCATAGAATTTCTCCACAGTGTTGGTAGTTACCTTGTTCTGAATGAGAAATCCTGGAGAAATTCCGAATTGACCCCAATAAACAAAATTTCCAATTTCATTGGTTTTTAGTTTGAGGGTAATGGGCAATTGAACATATTGCAATTTATAGTCAAACTCCGCTTTGGTAAAGGGTTGACCAGGTACATTGCTGTTGTATAACGTATCCATTGCTGCAATTTTTCCTGGCGTGGTGGAAACTATTAATTCTGTTCCCAGCCAATAGGATGCATTTCCGCCAATATTGAAGTCAGCCATGATGCCATAAGAAATACCCAGGCCGGTTCCATTGCTTTTCATTCTTCCTTCCATTACTTTAATCCAATTGAAATTTGGACTTATTTTGAACCCGAATCTGGCTTTGCGCAATTCTAATTCACCTGACTTCTGCATAGAAGAAAAGTTGCTGAAATTATCAAATTTGTCAGACTGTGTGTAGGCTGGATTCTGCATTCCACAGAATATCATGGCACCCAACAACAAAGTATTGTTTATTTGCGTTCTCATATTTCTCATGCAAACTAAATCATTTTTGCTGAAAACATTTACAGTTGTTATTGCCATTGTACTGCTGTGTACAACAGGTTGCACAGGTGATCGGGCAAAATTCGATGAAGTACAACCGGCAATTGTAAATAATTTTACAACTGACCTCAATAAAATTGCAGCACCAAATGCCAACATTTATGCGGTTTATTCCAAACTCAAAAAGGAATACGGCCGGTTTTTTCAGGTCTGGACTAATGAAATTATGGATCTGGGAAAATATGGAAGTGGTGATTCTGCGCAAGCTGAACTGCTACAACGTTTTGCCGGAAATAACCGCAAAGTTTTTCTGGCCATGTTAAAACATTATGAAAAATATCCGGAAATAAACAATCAGATCAACGATGCTTTAGGGCATACCCAACAGTTGATTGGAGATAAATCACCATACCGCATCGTTTCTTATTTTTCGCAATTCAGCGATTACAGAACATTTATTGATACTATGGGAAAAACCACGGTGGTAGCATATAGTGCGGAAATGTTCCTGGACGATACTTTCCCATTGTATAAAATGCTCGAAGTTCCTGATTTTTATAATCGCTATAACGCCACTGAACAATTGCCTGCCATGTTGGTTTGGAATTATCTGAAAGCGAAATACGAATCGGAATTTCCCTCCAAAAACATGCTGGATGAAGCTGTTTTTAATGGCAAAATTTGGTATACTATGGAACGGGTTTTTGGTGAAAAGGAACTTTGGAAAAACCTGGGATATACAGAAATGGAATGGAAAAAGATGGTAGAAGAAGAAGGCCAGATATGGCGCCATTACGTCAATGAAAATATGTTGTTTAATTCTAATTTTAACGCCTATAAAAGGTATTTTATTTATGGCAACCACACCTTTGGAAGCGGCATTCCTCCGGATTGCCCGCCATTAATCGGAAACTTTACTGGTTATAGAATTGTTAAAGCATTTATGAAAGAAAAAAATATGTCTTTAAAAGAATTATGGGCATTTAAAGATGCCGCAGATTTGTATCGAAAATCTACTTATAACCCAATCCGGTAATGGACCATTTACACAAGTATATCAACAGCAGGCTGCGTACCAATCATTTCATCAAACATATGGGAATTGAACTGGTTTCTATCTCTAAAGGTGAAGCTGCATTAAAAATTCACATCGAAAATTATCATTTGCAACAAAATGGCTTTACACACGGTGGCGTAACTGCTACCCTTTGTGATGTTGCTACCGGAATTGCAGCTTATACTATGGCACCTGAAGGGAAAAATGTCGTTACGGCCGATCTTAAAATTAGTTACCTGCATCCCTCCACTGCAAATATGATTGTAGCCAAGGGACGTGTACGAAAAGCGGGAAATCTGATGTTTTTCTGCGATGCTGATGTTTTTGATATTACAGAAGAAGGGGAGAGGCTTGTTGCCACTGCTACAGCCATCATGGTAGCAGTGGATATTCCTCTTGCTGCATCCTAACCATTTGCGTTCCAATGTGTATATTTAAATGAAAATCAACGCAAATCCTTTTTGCGACGGTTTTTGCATATGTGTATTTTTGAAGATTCTGGTTTGAAAAAATTATTCTTGTTATGTCTGTTCGCGGGATTATCCTGCCTTGCCTCTGCCCAGATATATGGTATCAGAGGTAAGATTTTTGCTGAAGAAACTATTGAACCTCTGGCTTTTGCCAATTTTTATTTTGGTACAACCGGTAAGGGGTTCTATTCAGATTTTGAAGGGAATTTTGAGTATCATTCGGACCATTTTCCATCTGATACGCTGCTGGTTCAATATTCCGGTTATAAAGAGCGAATGTTTTTGCTAACCTCTGATTCTATGAATGTATTTGAAATTGAAATGGTTCGTTCGGTTGTACAAACCGGTGAAGTATTAATTCATTCCAGGGATAATCCGGCACTAAAGTGGATTGCACTTGCACAAGACAGGCGCAAAGAAAACAATCCGGATAAATTGCCATTTTATGAGTGCGAAACATTTACAAAAAATACCATTGCAGTCAATAATATTTCGGCCCGCCTGCGAAATGGGAAACTGGGAAGTGAAATAGGACCGCTCTTCGACACCATTAGTTATATCAGTGGAGATAAAACCAAATCTGTTCTACCTGTTTTTCTGTCTGAAGTTATCAGCGATTATTTTTTTAACCGAAATCCATATTTATCCAAAGAAATAATAAAGGCTAGCAGACTAAAGGGAATTGGAGTTCAGGACGGAACATTTATTTCCCAGGTTTTGGGTAGCACTTTTGTAAATTATAACTTTTATCAAAATACATTGGTTGTGGTGGATAAAGGTATTATGAGTCCCATTGCAGAAGGTTCTACTGCAATTTATAATTATAAAATTGTCAATGTAGATCGAAGTACCGGTAGGCGGATTTTTCAAATACAATGTGAACCGCGCAATGCGAAAGACCTCGCCTTCAGCGGCTTTATCTGGATAGAAGATTCCACCGGAGGTTTGGTGCGTCTTTCACTGGAACTCAACAATACTGCGAATATCAACTATATAGAAAAATTGCGCATTACACAGGAATATATTGCGACAGAAAAAGGTGCATTTTTTTGTAACAATGCCAGAGTAGTTGTCGATGCAGCAGAAGTGAATACCAAAGCAGCCGGAGTCGTAGCCACAACTACTATCACTGCACGAAATATCCGGGTAAACGTGGAGCATCCCCCTAAATTTTTTGAAACCCGGGTTACCATAGCGCCGGGAGCATTCGACCACTCCGATACTTTTTGGGAAGCACATCGGCATTATCCCATGAATCCGGCGGAGATCAGAATAGCAAATAAAATTGATACACTGGTTAACCTACCCAGAATCAGAACATATGTGGATGTTGTAAATTTTTTAGTGGATGGATATAAGAATTATGGTCTTGTAGATTTGGGGCCATATTATAGCCTGGTTAGTTACAACCAGATGGAAGGCCTGCGTTTGAGACTGGGTTTTAGGACATCGGTAAAATTTAGCAGAAATTGGGTAATTGAGGGCTTTGGCGCATATGGTTTTCAGGATGAAAGATGGAAATACAGCATCAAAGCCGAGCGTATTCTCAATCGCAAAAGATGGACAAAACTGGGTGTTTTATACCGAAAGGATGTGGAGCAAATTGGGATCACAGATAACGACAATTACAGCACCGGATTATTTACTGCGTTTAATTTATTGGGTAGCAATAACCTCAATTTTAACAGAGATATGCGCCTCATGTTCGGCACTGATATTAGAAATGGACTGCGAGTGAATCTCACGCTGGGCAATCGATTGTATGAATTTCAAAAGGTGGGGAATTATAATTTCGCATGGTACCCAAAATTTCCGGATACTACTTTAATATCGCAGAGTTTTATCAATTCTACGCTGAATTTAACTGTGCGTTACGCACCTCGAAATTATTTTCTGCAGAATGACAATCGGAGGGTGAATTTTAGTGGTATCGGACCGGAATGGTATGGTACATGGATTCAGGGAATACCCAATTTTCTTGGGTCTTCATTTAGTTATACCCGTTTGATTTTGGGCCTGAACTACAACAAAGTGTGGGGCGTGATGGGAAGAACTGCATTTAATGTGGAAGGAAGCCGGGTTTTTGGAACCTTGCCATATCCTCTTTTAACCGTGTATATAGGCAATCAAAGTTTTATTTATAACACCGGTGCATATAATCAGATGCGCATTTTTGAGTTCATTACCGATCGCAGTATTTCAGCGAGTTTCGAACATCATTTTAATGGTTTTTTCTTTAATCGTGTGCCCTTATTAAAGCGATTAAAATGGCGTGAAATATTCGGATCCAAAGCTATTTACGGCACCCTGGCAGATAAAAACTTTTTAATTATTCCTCAAAAAATAAATGAAGGCCCGGTAACACAATTTAAAACTTTTACAAATAAACCATATTCTGAAATTAGCTGCGGAATAGAAAATATTTTCAAAATAATTCGCGTAGATGCCGTATGGAGGCTAACTTACAGGAACGAACCAAGAGTTCGTAATTTTGGGGTAAAAGTAAGTATTGGCTTAGCCTTCTGATTGACTTTTTACATCGTTAAATTTATATCCAACGCCTCGCATACTCTGAAAAAATGTCGGTTTTTTAACGTCCTTTTCAAAGTATTTACGAAATGCAAGAATAAAATTATCAATGGTTCTTGTAGAAGGGTATACATTATAACCCCAAACAGTTTGCAGTATTTTTTCTCTGCTCACCACCTGTCCTTTGTTCTCAATTAATAATTTAAGAAGCATGGATTCTTTCTTGGTCAACATGAAATTTCCTTGCGTGCCTTTTGCTTCAAAGCTTTCAAAATTCACGTAATTATCTCCGAATTTGTATTCGGTTAAATTAAAAGGATTTTCATTTTTTGGAGCTGCACGACCAATAAGTTTCTGCACGCGGAGCAATAACTCTTCCAAGTTGAATGGCTTGGTAAGGTAATCGTCTCCACCTTTCTTTAAACCCGCAATTCGGTCTTGCGTAGTATTTCGCGCAGAGAGAAATAAAATAGGAACTTCGGCATTGTTCAAACGGATGTTTTCTGTGGCTGTTAATCCATCCACATGGGGTAACATAACATCCATTATTATAAGGTCAAAGCTCTCCTCCTTAATGCGTTGTAATGCTTCAACTCCATCGCGGGCGTGAGAAACCTTGTAGCCTTCGTTCTCGAGATTAAGTTTTACAAGGTCAGCTATGTCGTGTTCATCTTCAACTAGTAAAATTCTGTACTGCTTCATATTAAATATTGGTTAGGGTTAAACTTTGTTCCTGAATACAATTTTAAACACTGTTCCTCTTGGAATATTGTCTTCTATCGAAATTATTGCTTTGTGCTGACGTAAAATTTTGGATACCAAATACAAACCAAGTCCGGAACCTGCACTACTTCTTGTATTTTCATCTCCAATTCTATAAAATTTTCTAAAAATTTTACGCTTTTCTGTATTGGGAATTCCAATTCCTTCATCTATTACTTTTAATGCCACCCTGCCGCGGTCCACATAGGTGAAAATAAAGATCCTTTCCATGCCGGGTGTGCTGTATTTTATTGCGTTAGTGATAAGGTTACTCAATGCCATTCCCAGTTGATCCCTGTCACCGGTAATGGCCAAATCAGGTTCAAAGTGTAAATTAATACTAATGGATTCCGGAAATGAATTTTTCAATTCATATACTGTTTCTTCAACCAGTTCCTGTAAAACCAATACTTGCTCTACATGATATCTGGTAAGGCTTTCCAATCTTGTTAACATCAAAACATGGTCCATCATTTTGCCGAGTCTTGCAAGATTTTTATCTGCCATTTGCAATAGTTTTTTTAACTTGGTATCTGAATCTTTCAGCTCTTTTTCTGCTGTTTGTATCGCCAATTTCGCACTTGCAACAGGTGTTTTTAATTCATGTGTTACAGCAAGTAAAAAATTATTTTGTTGTTGGTTTACATCTAAAATACGATTTAAAAATAAAAACATTGCGATAGAAATAAATAACATTATTGCACCCATTGTCGCGCCTTCACCTATCCACCCGGCCTTTCTGCGATTGGTTTTTTCTTCTTCCCGTTTGATTACTTCAGGTTTAATAAATACTTTAAAACTTTTGTTCAATTCTGTATTTGGAAAAAATCGAATATCGTAATTTGGAAATTTTCCAAGCACATATTCACGCAATGCAAATGTATCCGTAAAAAGGATTTTGCCCTGATATTTACTCTGCATTCCCGCTTCAGATGCAAAACGGCCGTGAATCATATTATGGCTCGTCTCTCCGGCTGCATGTATACTATCCGTAGAAAGTATTTCCATTTGCATGGCTTTTTCCTGATTTCCATATTTAACCAGAGAATAAGTCCACCAAAAGAAAGCAGCAAACATATATAGTGTTACAAAGGTGATGGTGAGATTAAGCTTTGTTTTAGGAGTTAATTTCATGCCGGTGAAATTCTGTCTGACAATAATATGTAAGGTATGACCTAAAATTGGTTATTTTGGAAAGTTTTTACAATTTCATGTTTCAATTACCTGATAATGAATTAATTATTGCGCTGCGCCATATTTTGGGAGATGCGCATGTGCTTACCTCCGATTTAGAACCATACGGCAGCGATTATACCGAGGATTTTTATTTTCCTCCAGCCATAGTGGTGGTACCGGCAGATGCCCTTCAAATTTCTGAGGTACTCGCTTTATGTAATAGCCGTAACATTCCGGTTTATACGCGGGGGGCAGGAACAGGCCTTTCAGGAGGTGCTTTACCAGTGTTGCCGGGTGTGGTTTTGCTCACCAAAAGGCTAAATCGAATTCTTCAAATAGATTTGGATAATTTTCAGGCAATTGTAGAACCCGGAGTAATCAACGAGGATTTTCGAAATGCCGTGGAAGAACTCGGATTGTTTTATCCACCGGATCCTGCAAGTAAAGGCAGCTGTTCTTTAGGTGGAAATATTGCACATGGAAGTGGTGGCCCAAAAGCAGTAAAATATGGAACAACCAGAGATTATGTACTGAATTTGGAAGTAGTGTTACCCGACGGAAATATCATTTGGACAGGAGCCAATACCGTAAAAAACAGTACAGGTTTAAACCTTACTCAACTGATGGTTGGAAGTGAAGGTTTGTTGGGTGTAGTAACCAAAATTGTTTTCAGGCTTATTGCCAAACCCAAATTTGACCAATTGTTTCTGATTCCGTTTGCTGAAGCTGAAGATGCAGCAAAAACGGTTAATGAAGTATTGCTATCCGGAGTAACGCCTTCATCCCTGGAGCTTATGGAGTCTTCTGGCGTGGATATCTCGTCCAAAGCAACCCAAACCCCTTTTCCCATGAGGAAGGATGCCACTTTTTATATGTTATTGGAGTTGGATGGAGATGATGCTGCCAAGCTCTTTGAGGATGCAGAGCGTTTGTTGCCTGTATTGGAAAAATGTGGAGCCTTGGATGTTTTACATGCAGATAGCGCCGATTTAAAGGAGCAATGGTGGAAAGTGCGCAGGTCAATTGGGGAAACTGTAAAATCTGCTTCTGTTTATAAGGAAGAAGATACAGTAGTGCCCCGTGCTGCTTTGCCTGAACTATTAAAAGCGGTAAAAGAGATTGGCACCAGATATGGATTTGACTCGGTGTGTTACGGGCACGCCGGCGATGGCAACCTGCATGTGAACATTCTGAAAAACAATCTGAGTGATGAAGCATGGCAACAGGATGTGCCCAAGGGGATTCGCGAAATATTTGAGGTTTGTAAGCGATTGGGGGGCACTATCAGTGGAGAGCATGGTGTCGGCCTGGTTCAGGCTGAATATCTGGATATTGTATTTAGCGAAAGCCATATGAAACTGATGCGTGGCATTAAAAACACCTTTGATCCCAAAAAAATATTAAACCCCGGAAAGTGGCTTTGAGTATGGTTTTTTGACAATTTTATCGAAGGAATTCCCCTATCATTTTTTGCAAAAAATGCAAAAACTTTGGAGGTATGGGAACTTATCCACATATTTGAAGTTACAAATCGCAATCCTGGAGGGCTCGATTTAAACCTTATTAAAAATGAAAACACGCAAACTAGCCGTGGTTGTTGGCAGTGCAACACGGAGTTGGATTCGCGCAACGATCTTAATGCCATTCATTTGGACTTTTGGAGTTCAAAGTGCAACAGTTTATACGTCTACGGGCGGTACAAGTGGAACCCCAAAATATTGGTCCAATTCCGGAACCTGGAGTGCTACCGGAACCGGTGCTCCACGGGTTTATTTAATTCGATCAGGAGACCATGTGTTTTTTGACACCAGCAACAATTCGCCCTATATAGATACTGTTTTGGTTATGGGAGATTTGTATATGAACAATAACGTTTCCATGACTTTTACCAGTTCCGGGGCTATTGGATTAATAGGCACAAATTCAACCATTTCAGGAGGCAGTAACAACTCTTTATTCGTTTGGAATGGGACTTCGGCTTTTATTACCGGACCCTTTACGGCCGCCAACATTATTTCTAATGGACCAAGATATGCTACTGCCAGTAGTGCTTTAGCATCCGGTGGTAATGCGCAGGCTGCATTTGTAATGGGAACATTGCCGGTAGATATTACCGAATTTTATACTTCATGTTCGGATAATACCATTCAAGTGCATTGGAATACAATCAATGAAAATGAACTGGCGTATTTCGATGTTTTACAGAGTAAAGATGGGAAAGACTGGAAATCTGTCGCAAAAATGGATGCCTTGGCTTCTGCTTCGGGTGCAAGTAATTATACTGCGGACATCAAATTGGAGGCAAACATTCAAAATGCGAAAGACCTGGAAAAGAACAAATACTATTTTAAATTAAAAATGGTAGACGTAAATGGGAATTACAGATTTTCAGAATCCATTGTAGCGAATTGCAAATTCATACAGGCGAATAATTGGGCAATTGATGTTTCTCCTAATCCGGCAGAAGAGACTCCTGTGTTGAGTTTAACTGCTTTGAATCCTGGAGAAATTAATGTGGAAATCTATACCGGAGATGGTAAATTATTGCGAAATATGTCCGTTACGGGAGATTTTAAAAACCAAATTCACTCGTATACATTGAAGGATTTAGATCCCGGAATCTATCGCATTCGTGCCATGAGTAACAATACTGTTCAATCTTACAGCTTTGTAAAATTGTAAAAAACCAGGACAATTGAAAGGCGATTTCTAAAAAAGGAATCGCCTTTTTTTGTTTTTATTTTATTAAAAATGTGCGGTTTTTTGTACGGTTTGATAAAATATGTAAAACTCGGGTTTGCGTGAGCGAATTCTGAATAAAAGGTTCAGTTCATTTAGGTTATTGCCCTATTCATACGGGTTTTTAGTTCATTCATAAATTGGTGGGCTGTCTCCATTTCTGCAAGGGTAGTATTGAAATTGAAATAAGATACTACTACAACCCTCTGAAAAAATGATTCGAAAAAAATTGCCACTTTTTTTAATGGTGTTATTGCCATTGCAACTTTATAGCCTTACAACAAAAACATCAACCGGCGGTACATCGTCTTCCCCATTAAACTGGTCAAATTCAGGTTCATGGAACAGCAGCGGCTCCGGCACTCCAATGGTTTATATCATCCGGTCCGGAGATTATATTCAGTTCGATGCTAACAATTCTTCGCCATATGTAGATTCGGTATATATATACGGGAATCTGATATTGGTGAATAATAAAGTGATGACCTTAAATAGTACCGGTGTTTTGCAATTAATGAATAGTACTGCTACAATTTCAGGAGGTAGTAACAACACACAATTCCAATGGAATGGCACTTCAGCAGTTCTAACCGGGCCATTTACATCAAGTAATATAGTAACCAACGGTCCAAGATATGCAACTGCCTCCTCCGTAATTGCTGCAAGTGGCAATATTCAAAGCTCATTTGTTGCAGGTATTTTACCGATTATTTTAGCGGAATGGGAAATTAAAAATACCGGGGATTTATTGTCATTTTCCTGGCACGCAACCTTAGAATCCAATGAGGTTCTATTTGTAATAAAACACAGCACAGATTTGAATAACTGGTATGAAGTGTTACAATTAAATGCCAATGCAGACAGTTTAAATCCGGGCTGGTATGAATGCTCCATTCCCAAAAATAAAATTCAGAATTTCAGAGAAAAAGGTAATTATTTTGTATTAGATATCCTCGCTGCCGGTGAACCAATATATCGAAGCAGCCCCATTCATTTTCAAAATACGGATTTGGATAAAAGTTCCATTTTAAATATCAATATTACTTCAAATCCGGCTTCAGAAGACCCATTGGTTGAAGTTTATTCAATCAACTCCGGTGTTGTTGAATTAAATATTTGCACATTATCCGGTGCAACCATAAAGCAATGCCATTTGAATTTTGAAGAAAATGTAATACATCAAACCATGATTCTGCGGGACATAAATCCCGGCACCTATATTTTACGGGCATCAATTGCAAACATCAGTACCAGCATGAAACTGGTTCGTCAATAAAACTACTTTTTTAGAGAGGAATAAACAATTTCAATTGCTCGGGTTCTGATATTTAGCTCGAGCAATTTTTTGTTGTTTTCATTCGGATACGTGCGGTTGCTCAGAAAAATAAATACAATATTATTTTCCGGATCTGCCCATGCCCAATTGCCTGTAAATCCGCTATGCCCGTAAAGCGCTAAAGGTACAATTTCAGAAATATTCGCTTTTTCCCCTGGTAACGCGTTTGGCTTGTCAAATCCAAGACCTCTATGGGTTTTTTTATGCCCCTTTTTTGTAAATTCTTTAATGGTATTTTCCTTTAAGCACTTTGTATTTCCAACGGATCCATTATTCAATAGCATTTCAAATAATACTGCCATTTCAGATGAATTGGAAAACAATCCTGCATTTCCTGCGATTCCTCCAAGCATTGCGGAAGCCGGATCATGTACATAACCCTGTACTCTTTGATTGCGGAAATAATTGTCTTCCACAGTAGGGGCAATTTCAGATTCGTAATAGGTACCTGCAGGTAAAAATAAAGTACGTTGCAAATGCAAAGGCGCATAGAAATATTTATTGGCGAATTGGGATATATTCATACCGCTTACTTTTTCTACAATTCTTGCGGCGATTATCATCCCCAAATCGCTGTATCTGTAAACTCCTTTTTTCTCCAGGCGACACGCAACAATTTCTTTCCAAACTTCTTGCTCAAAAGCCGGATCCATCCAAAAACTATCCGCGAGTTTTACGGTATGGCCGGAGTCATAATTGGATACAAAAACCCCAGGTTTTACCATAGCATTTTTGTAAAAAGGAATCCATGCAGGCAACCCCGATTCATGCAATAACAATTGTCTCAGAGTGAGCTTTTCTTTATTGGTACCCTTTAGTTCAGGTAAATAGTGCGAAATAGCTGCATCCAGCCGGATATCGCCAGTTTCGTATAATTTCATTAAACATAAAGTGGTAGCAGCAACTTTTGTAACCGATGCCAAATCATACAAATCCGTATTTTTAACTGGGCGTAAACTGTCGTAGTAAAAGCTTCCCCATGATCGGTTATATACCGCTTTACCATCTTTCAAAACCAACATTTGTCCGCCCGGAGATGCATGTTCTTTTTGAGCAAAGGCCAGTAATTTATCCAGATCTTCGGTAAAATCTTTTTGAAATCCTGCGATTAAAGGTGATTTTTCTTCGAATATATTTTTTACATTTTCTCTGGTGCTTACACCCTGGTCCAGATAGTAACCTTTATATGCCATAGCCGGAAGTTTGCCATGAGAATATTTTTCACCGAATAATATATCTGCCGCAGCTTTCTGATATATTTCTCCATCTTCATATGCTACCAGAACACATTTGAGATTTGGAATATTTTTAAGCACATATACATTGCCAAATACCACAACTGTTACGGGCATTTGATCTGCCAGTTTGTAGATATTCTGTACGAGTTGCTGGGGCAACAATTGTGATTTTTTACCCCATAAATTTTGTTCGTGTATGCTAATAATGGCTTCATCAAAATGGGCTAAAATGGAATCAGACATTTTAGCGAAAACATCATATCCGGAATCGCGATAGGTAAAAAATAATTCCGCTTTTTGAAATTCATTTATTGCATCGCCAAATATGTAATTTCCGGATTTTCCTATGCTCCATTGCGCAATTTTTCTTTTGGTATTTCTGGGTAAGGGCAGGCGATATTCAGAATCAGTTACCACTGTTATAGCGGCTTCTGCAACTTTTTCGGATATAGATTCGGCTTCCCGATTCCAGGTTTGAATATCGCGGTCGGAAAGATCCATATGTTTATATTGATCCAATCCGGAGAGCATTTTAAAGAATAAAACTTTGCGCGCATGTTCTGCTATTTCAGCGCTATCCAGATAACCGGAATTTACCTGTTCCAAAATCACTTCAATAGCTTTTGGTACATCTTCCGGGCATAATAGAATGTCATTTCCGGCTTTGATTGCAGCAGCTTCTGCATACCCGATTCCATAAAATCTGGAAATAGCTTTCATATTTAATGCGTCTGTAAAAACCAATCCCTGAAAGCCCATTTCCTTTTTTAGTAATCCATTAACTATTGCAGGGCTCATGGAACTGGGACGATGCGCCACGGTATCTAATGCAGGTATTTCCAGGTGAGCTACCATGGCAGACATGACGCCGGCCTTAAATAAATTGGCAAATGGTCTTAATTCCACATCTTCGAGTCTTGCCAAATCGTGGCCAATGTATGGCAGTTCAAGGTGGGAATCTCCTTTGGAATCACCGTGCCCGGGAAAATGTTTGGCACAGGCCATAATACCGGCATCCTGCATACCCCGCATCAATAATTCACCTGAATGTTCCACTTGTGCAGTACTCTCGCCAAAGCTTCGAAAACCAATAATTGGATTTTCCGGATTGGTGTTAACATCTACATCCGGAGCAAAGTTTACATGAATACCGAGCATTTTGCACTGTTTCCCAATCAGGTAACCGGTTTCATAGGTCAGAGAGTCTTTACCCGCTGCGCCCAGTGTCATATTAAAAGGAAATTTATTGACACCCTGCAAACGCATGGCCAATCCCCATTCTCCGTCAATACCAATTAGTAATGGAATTGTGCTCAATTGCTGGTAATAATTGGTGTAATAGGCCTGTGCCATGGGGGCACCCTGAAAAAAGATCAAGCCCCCGATTTGATTTTCCAAAATCAGTTTCTCTATCATTTCGGCATGCTCGGGTCCCTTGTTGGAATACGCGCTGATCATCATTAATTGGGCAATTTGCTGCCTGAGATTCATATGCGACAACAAACTGTCCGACCATGGATGGTGGTAATTTCCCTGAGTCCATTGCTGGGAGGAAAGAAGCGAAAATCTAATAAAAAGTAACAGAATGAAGGCCTTACGCATATCTCAAATCACAAAGGAACTACCTGAATAACGAAGTAAAGAGCAAAACCTTTGCCGCGATTGTGGATATTGGTCAAATATTGCATCCAGGAAGAAAGATTCCAATTTCATGAAACTTCCATGGCTTTATCACTCAGAATCAGTGCGTTCGGGCAGCAATTGTATTAATTTTGAAAAAAAATCAGATTCGAGGCCGCGTTTATTAACCGGGATTTGTCTAAAGCTACAAATCGGCACATGCGGATGCACGAACACCGAAAGGATGACAGAGAAAGAACTGGTAGATGGCTGTATCAAGGAAGACCGGATTTGCCAGCGTTTTCTTTGGGACAAATACGCGCCAAAGCTCCTTTCTATTGGAATCAGGTATTGTAAATCCCGCGAAGATGCCGAAGATGTATTGATGGAAGCATTTGTAAAAATATTTGATAAGATCGGAGAATTTCGATTTCAGAGTTCACTTGAAACCTGGATGAGAAGGGTAATGGTGAATACCAGTATTAACAAAATCCGGTCTACCAAAATTACAGATACTATTGATAATGAACATTTGGAAATTGCATTTAATGACAGGGCATTCGAACTCATGAATGCCAGAGAATTGTTGCAATTGCTGGAAAAGCTCCCCGTGGGCTACCGAACGGTGTTCAACCTGTATGCAATTGAAGGTTATTCCCATAAAGAAATAGCCGATGAACTTGGAATAGACGAAGGAACTAGCCGATCGCAGCTGGCTAAAGCGAGAAAAGCGCTGCAAGAATTAATTGAAAAAAACGAGCAAGTAAGGTTATGAGTAACCTGGAAAATAATATTAAAAATAAGCTTTACAACCTGGAAACTCCTCTGGGAGGGAATGTGAGTTTCGAAAAGGTGATGGCAATGAGAACCAAGGAACGCGGAAATATTTGGTGGAAACCTACATTGATGGTAGCCAGTATTTTAGGTGTTGTATCTCTTACAGGGTACTATTTCTATCAAAAGTATAGCAATCCGTCTGAAACTGTTTCCCAAATTTCTGACAGCAAAAATCAGGGTTCTTCGGATGTTGGCGATAAATCCAACAATCCGGTTGCTTCTGAAAAATCGCCAACTCAAAATTCAATGGAAAATGCTTCCATTTCTGCATCTGAAATGCAAAATGCAAATGCAGGTTCTGGTAAAAGGGCCATTTATCCTGCTCGCCGCAACCGGGATTTAATTCCATCAGAGGGTCCAATTGAAAATCCTGTTGAAAGAGAAGTTGCCGGTAACATTACTGAAAATATATGGACAGACTGGAGCGGACTTCATAGTTTCGGATTGCACGAAAAATGGGAGAAATACAGTCTTGCATCCAATGATAAAAGACTCAAATACAAGCACAAACGGGTAGATAATAAAGATCCAAAAGTTTTACCGGAAATCGAATTGATGATGGCTACCGGAAACAGAAATGTGAAAGAATATGCCACATTAAACAGTTATGCTGTTCGCGGAATTCACCGTTACACCCAATTTTCAGCATCTGCTTTATGGGATCTGGGCAAGGGATGGAAAGCCGGAGCCGGTGTGGGATATAGCCAATTTGCAGGTAACGGGGAGTGGAGAAATTTATACCCTGTTACTACCCAAAAAGTGCGTATAGATACCACCATCATCGTTCAACCTGGTTTCCCGGATAAACAGGTGATAACCAGAGATACTACTTACGTTACAACTAACGAAATTCAAACAGGCAAACTGTCTTATACCCTAAGTAAAATTAGCATTCCATTGAGTTTTCAATATTATTTGGGACGTGGAACCACCTTGTTCCGATTAAATGGAACTGTAGCTCCAGGCTGGCTTTCAGCAGAAAATGGTCAAATTTTTAGCAAAGAAGACAGCAGAAATACCACAGGTTCAATCAATCAAATGACATTGGACGGCAGGCTGGGTATGGGTCTTTATTATGTATTGAACAAACGCACAGCAATTATTATTGAACCAGGTGCCACCTACCAATCCGTACTTGGACATGGTTGGAATACATACAACCGCATTGGTTTCGGAATGGGATTTGGATTGATGATTAAGCTCTAATTTTGCTGGATGTTATCCAGAAGTCTGAAAGTACTTTTACTTCTTCTTATCAGCCGTTCGGCATCTTCTCAGAACGGCGTTTTTTTGAAGAATGCAGGAGATGCTACTTTTAGGTTAAGCCACTTACCCGGCCTTGGGAATAGCAATTTTAAAGCTGTAGAATATCCTGTTTCCAGTGGTAATTATGCACTGAATAGACTTGATTTTTGGATTACCGGCATTGATCAAACAGGAGATACGGTTGCATTATGTTCCGATATTTTTTCTAATAAATCGGCCTGGGTCTCGGGGCCAACGTCCATTTCCGGAAATAGAATGCATGTGGATTCCGCCGAATGGAAATCATTTATTTCTGTAAATGCTTCTGAAATTAATTACCATAAATCCCATTATCTGGATGGAAACTATGTTGTACCCTCCGGGATAGCTTTCTGGCCTGCAGCGTATAATGTGAGTGGTTTCCCTAAAGTGTTGGCGGCATTTGCAGATGCCAACCAGAATGGGGTTTACGAATATAAATCCGGCGATTATCCATATGTCCCGGGTGCTGAAAATGTTTTTACAATGGGCAGTGATTCTACTCTTTTGCTCAGAAACAGCGGAATTTCATCTCATTTGGATATGGCTACGCTTTGGTTTCTTTCGGAAAAATCTGACAGTAGTCCAAATACCATATTTTTCAGAAATGTGATTTGCAATAGGGGAACTGAAACAATAAACGGACTCAAAGTGAGCGCTGTGGCCGCTATGCAGATAGGGATGCCCAATGACAATTTCCTTTCTACAGATGTAGAAAACGGAAGTATTGTGGGAATTAATGCAGCCGGTAATGATGGCATTTATGGAAATACCTGGCCTGCTGTGGCGGTGGGCTGGCTTTCTGAAAAACCTCTGAAATCCATTTATTTTGATCCCGGATCGGATGCAGTGAATGGCAAACCGGTTCATGCCAGTGATTTTTATAATTTGAGCAATGGTTATTGGAAAACAGGCAAATTTCTCTCTTTCGGTGGTTCAGGGCTTGACGGCTCAGTACCAGCATCATTCGTTTACAGCAATGGCACGGATATAGGTCAGAGTAATAAAGATTGGGATGAAACTCCCGGTACAGCTGGAGTCAGAACAGGTTTGATTTCAACTGGCTGGAATGAACTAAAAGGGAATACCTGCAAAGCAGTAGATGGATTTGTTAAAATAATTCCCAATGCTCCGGATTCAGCTTCGCTGCGTACCAGTTTGAAATCCACGAGAAATTTTTATGAAAAATCGGAATTCAATGTCGGAATAAAATACAACCCTAAACCTATGCCGGGTTTTAATTTGTATCCCAATCCAGTCGGTAAAGGACAGGTATTGTTTTTAGATGGATTGACTAAGGGTGCAAAATTGGAAATTTTTGGATTTTCCGGATTAAGAATTGCATATGAAAAACCCACCGGAAATTCAATTATTTTGAATTTGCCCGCCGGAATTTATATAGTAAAAGCCGATGGTTATTTACCTCAGATTCTTTGCATTTCCGGCAATTAATCAGGCCGGTTCACCCAATTCCTGTTCTACCTTTTGCATCCAACCGAAAACATCTTCAGATTGGCCATAACGAATGCCATCTAAAAGGGATTTCAAGGATGAAGAAATACTCGTATCTCCCTGAGCCATTACATCAAAAAAGTGATGGTTATGTCCAAAACCAACCAGATTTATGAGTGTTGCCGCGGTTCCGGTAATAAAGAGTTCTTTCAAATTGCCATTGTGAAATTCCTTTTTCAATTCCAATATGGAAAGTGGTCTTTCTTCCACTTCATATCCCATGTGGTTCAATAATTTAATTGCACTATCCCGGGTGATACCTGCAAGCAGGTTTTCTGATAAATCCGGAGTGACAATATTTTTTCCGATAACGGCAAAGAAATTGGTTGTGCCTGTTTCTTCCACAAATTCATGGGTAACAGGATCTGTCCAAAGTACCTGATCAAAGCCTTCTTCCTGCGCCTTTTTGGTTGCGAAAAGTGAACCGCCATAATTTCCTGAACACTTTGCAAATCCGGTGCCACCAGGGGCTGAACGACTATAATGTTCTTCCACTTTAACACGAAGAGGGTTATTATAATATGGACCAACAGGACAGCAAAAAATGATGAATTTGTATTTTTCTGAAGGACGCACACCAACGTGCTCGTCAGTTGCGAACATAAATGGACGAATATATAAACTGGAACCATCGGTACCCGGAACCCATTGTCGGTCAATATCCACCAATGCGGTTAATCCCTGCATAAAAATATCTTCCGGCAATTCCGGCATTACCATTCGTTTGGCTGAAGTATTTAAGCGTTTCCAGTTTTCCTTTGGGCGAAAAAGCCAAACTTCTCCTGAAGCGGAAAATGCTTTCATGCCTTCAAAAATAGCCTGACCATAATGCAGGGCACTGGTAGCAGGGCTTAACTGAATCTGGCTATATGGTTCGATTCTCAGGTCTGTCCAGTTTTTCCCATCATAATCCGCAACAAACATATGGTCAGTAAAAATTTTACCAAATCCAATATTGTGCGGATCGAATTCCGCAAGCCTGCTATTTTGAGTCTTGTAAATATTAATTTTGTGCGCCATCAGCGGGGCGAAATTAATTTAAATCGAACATTTATGGAGGAAAACGGCATGTTTGTGGATAATCCTTTAGAGCTCACAGCTTTGTATGGGGATGGTATTTTTTTGATAACGGAAAATTCCGGTAGTAATTTTCATTATACCGGTGGAGGAAATTTGGGAATCCTGAATGTGCTTTATTACGATCAGCGGGGAATTCCAACAAATGCTTCCAATGTTCTGAATAAATTGATGGGGGCGGTTAAAATTCAAGGCAAGAATTTGAGTAGTGCCGATTACTCCGTAATCAATGCTGCGGATGTACTGGCAGATGACAGGCTCGCTGAGATTATTGCCGATTACCAGCCAAAAGCGGTTATACTTTGGTCAGATGAATGGATTTCACCACAACCAGCACCTGCTTTCTATAGTGAAAGTCTTTTTACAGATGTGCGTTTTCTGAGGTGCCATTCTTTGCAATCTATTGTTGCAGACGAAGATCGAAAAAGGGAATGTTGGGTTTCCATAAAAAGATTTTTCGGTTTTTGAAATGGAAACCGAATAAAAAGTGCATAACAGTAAACCTTACGCGTCTCTGTTTATTTGGATTTGTAAGTATTTGATTTATATATATTTGCATTAGGAGGGGTTCTCCATAATCACTTATCAGTTTTTGACTGCACGCAGGCAACATAAAATGACCTTATAATGTCATAACTATTATCGGATATTTCAGTTAAATTTGAAGTATCTCCATAAACCTCCATCGGATGAAGAGAATCTTACTATCAGTCATTTTTTTATTCCTTTCCTTTTCAGCAATTAAGCTCAGGGCAGACCATGTAATGGGTGCCGATATGAGTTACAAGTGTCTGGGTAATGGTAAATATAAAATTATTATCGTTTTTTACCGCGATTGCCGCGGTGCTGCTGCACCTCCCAGCTGGAGTATCCTGAGCTGGTATGTGGGACAAAATGGTGGAAACTCCTGTGGCGGAGGTTCTTCTGGATTTCAGAATTTTCAACGGACCGGTATCCGCGATATCACCCCACGCTGTTCCACGGCCAATAAGCCCTGTAGCCCGCAAAATACAGACTATACCGGTGAAGGCGTAGAGGAGCATACTTATGAAACTGAAATTGATATTACCAAAACCCCTTTTGCAGGTGTTGTTGGAAAATCATCCAGTTGCTGTGAACTAACTATTGCATATAATCAATGCTGCAGAAATGAAGCAATCACCACCGGGGCAACCTGGCAGGACTTCTGGACCACCTGTGTAATTAATGTCTGCAATATTTCCAAATCCGACAACAAGTGCAATACTTCACCCAAGCTTACAAACGCGCCAATTGCATATGCCTGTTGTAACCAGCCCTATTACTTCAATAATGGTGCATCGGATACTGTTGATTACGATTCACTTTCATACCGTCTTGCACCTGCCTTGCGCGGTGTACCAGCCAATTCAGTAACTTATTCAACCCCGTTTTCATATAAATATCCATTAACCCCATATTGTGTTCCTGCTACCAAAATTGATTGTCCGCCAAACCTGAAAACTGATCCGCCGCGCGGCTTTTTTCTGGATACCAGCACAGGTGACCTTGTATTTACTCCAACCAAATGTGATGAAGTAGCAATCCTCTGTTTGGAGATTACCGAATGGCGAAAGGATACTTTGGGTAAATACATATGGGTTGGAAAAACCCGAAGGGATATACAGATCATTGTGAAGGATGATTGCGGTTATAATAAAACGCCTAAAATCACAGGTCCTACGGTAAATAAAGTTTGTGAAGGCGACAAAATATGCTTTGATATCGAAGGGAAAGACGAAACCTTTACACCTTACCAAACCATTCCGGATACTGTTCAGATGAAGTGGAACAATGGTATTCCCGGTGGAACTTTCACCATAAAAAATCCCTCTGACAGGGAAAAAACTGCACAGTTCTGCTGGCAAACCAAAGTTGGGCAGGCAAGTGAAATTGCATATGCTTTTACAGTTACTGCAACCGATGACCACTGCCCAAAACCATCACTTTCAACCCGTGGTTTTAAAGTGAAGGTGAACTTCCGTGCTTTTGATACACGCAAATACACCATTCTCAAATGTGGCAGGTTTGCTTATGAAGCCAAATTGCCTGAAGGATTCAGAGGTGTGGCGCAGTATAAATGGAGCTTCCGCGATAGTAACGGAAACAATGAATTTTACTTTTCCAGTAAAAAGTCGGACACTATGACTTTCTATAAAGGTGGAAGGTATATAGTAGTGCACACAGTTAACAACAGCGACAATTGTCCCACTATTTACAGAGATACCATAGACATTCCGAATCCTCCAACAGCGGTGCTGGCAACTAAAGATACTTTTGCCTGCTACAAAACCAAACTTGTGCTGGAGGCCAGTGTATTATATGCCAAATTGCCTTACAAATATTATTGGACTCGTCCTTTATTGCATATGTCTGGGGATACTTTCAACTCCATAACTCTGGGCAGTGTAGATCGCGATTCCACCATTATGGTTCAGGTTACTGATGGCGATGGATGCAATTTTTGGGATACTGCTACAGTATTTGTGAAGCCATTGCCAAATAATCCTGGTATTGCGGATCAGCGAATATGCACTTATCAGCAGGCAACCTTTGATGCACAGCACGCGGATACCATGTATTACCTCTGGAATACAGGGGATACTACACGAAATATTACCAATCATATTGCCGGGGATTATATCGTCACTATTACTGATACCATTTGGGGTTGTCAGATGACAGATACTGCACATCTCTTTGTGAATGATACGGTAGTTTCATTGGCTGGTTCAGATAAAATCATTTGTAACAATGACAAGTATGATATTATTGCAAACCATAGAAATGCATCTTTAATTCCGGTTTATCAGTGGACGGATTTAAAAACCGGTACTGTGCTTGGTTCTAATCAAAAATATACGGTTCAGCCCAAGAATACCAACTCCACTGGTGGTTCCGCACAGTTTTTTACATATGAATTATTTACTAAAGTAACCCAGGTTGGTGTGACATGCGAACACAGAGATACAATGTCTATCAAAGTGAATACGCTGCCTTTGGTTTCATGGACAAAAAATCCGTTGGATCAGAAATGTCATGACTACGGGGATATTCGTCTGGATCCGTTTATCAACAGACCTTTGAATTCGCTTTGGAAGCAGGGAAATATCATGGTTTGGGGCACTAAAACCGGGTATGGATATAAATCCGGTTTGAACAACAATGGATTGTTGGATAGCATTAATTATGATGCGCATTATTTCAGAACCAAGAAAATAAACAATGCAACAGAACTCAATGGTGGTAAGAATATAGAAGATGTCATTACCCTTTGGTTTAAAGATACCAATGGTTGCATCAATACAGCGACAACACGCCAGCGCATCAATGGAAACCCAATTATAATACTCGACACCAGTATTTATTGTCAGGATAAAGGATGGGCCAAAATGGACAGCAGTGTTATTTCTCCGAAAACTAAATTCGGAAACAAACAATCCTGGCAAGTATTGCAGGTTCCAAGCGGGGTAGACCCGTCACTGGTATTGGTGGATAACAGTTTTGGTGCAGGAACGGATTGGGAATTGCATTTTGGAAATCCCACACAAGATTTTTATGCAGGAAATTATATTTTGAAATTCTCTGTTACAGATCAGGTTACCGGTTGCTTTGATACCGATACCACTATGGTTAAAATCATTACTGAACCAAATGTGGCGGTTTCTCCACCAAGTTTGGTTTGTTTGAATTGGGATACTCTGGACCTCAGAGATTACATAAAACTCAATGGATTCAAACCAAATATCAATACGAATAACTGGTTCACAATTTTAGAATACAAAAATCAACGCAACCACCCGAAGGTAACAAGTACCGTTCTGGATAAGGGTTATATGTTTTTACCTGCTAGTGGCGGTGGTACCTGGCTAATTAAATTCAGTTCAGATGAAACAGGTTGCTTGCGCGAAGACAGCTTCTTTGTAGATGTAATTGATACTCCAAGTGCTACATTGCTGCCACCAATTACCGTCTGCAGCAGCGGCACTCCTTTAGATCTGAACAGCAGGATTACCAATGTACAGCCTAGTTCCTCAACAGTGGTTTGGTCTGGTTGGAACGTAAGTCCCGGTTCCAGTTTATTTCCTCCAAAAAGTAAAGACAGTGCAACATTGGAAGGACCATATGCAATGTTTTTGGAGTTAACCAACAGCAGCGGATGTAAAGGACATTATACTTATCCGGTAACTGTTCGCAGCCAGCCCGAAGTGAAAATCACTTCCAACAAACCATTAACGGCTTGTCAAAGAACTCCGGTTAATGTTACAAGTACTTCAAAATACAGCGACCAGAACAATGTAAATTGGGTGGGGATAAACGGTGCTGATGGAAATATCAGCAATCCCGCTGCACAAAATATCGTTTATGTTCATGGAAATCAGGATAGCATAAATAATTATGCCTGGTTGAAAGTAAGTACAGTTGCAATTCCAAATGAAGTATGTCCGCAGGCAGTGGATTCGATTCAAATTATTTTGCATCCATATCCGGCACCGGTGATGACAAGCCCGTTTGACAGTTGTGTTCCATTTACATTGAATTTCTATGGTTCAGAATCCAAGAATATTCCGCTATCTCAATTGTCTTGGGATTGGGATTTTGGAAATAGCATTACCAGTGCTGTTCAGAACCCAACCGGCATAGCTTTTAGTCAATCCGGTAAATATACAGTTACCTTAAAAGTCACCAATGATGTGGGTCCATGTGCAACAACTATTAGTGAACCTGATTTTGTTGAGGCATATCCAAATCCTGTTGCCGATTTTACAACAGATCCAGCGTTCAAAACTACTGTTGCATTGCCGAAATTCACCATGCGCAATCTGAGTACTTTGGATCAGGCTATATTTAACGGCAGCATGTCTTACCAATGGGATTTTGGCGATCCTTTAACTGATCCAAATGATGTGAGTAATCTTGAAAATCCGAAATATGCTTATGGTAAAGATACCAATACCTATTACATCACTTTGCTCGTTACATCCAACCATGGTTGCGTTTCTACCATAACAAAGTCTGTTGTTATTGGTCCGGATATTATTGTATTTATTCCGGATGTTTTTACTCCGGAAGGTTCTGGTCCGGGAAGAAATGAAACATTCATGATTTCAGCTCTTAATTTCAAAACCATGAAGTTGCTGATCTTTAACCGCTGGGGAGAAAAACTTTATGAAACTACGGATGTTACCAAAGGGTGGGACGGAAGATCCAATGGTGAAATTTGTCCGGATGGTGTTTATATTTACAAAATTCAGGTGGAGGCCCCTGATGGAAAAATTTATAATTATGATGGAACTGTAACCCTTATGAGATAGTGCTCAGAAAGCTTTCATATCATTGGCATAATGCCATTAAAACCCTGCTATTTGTGGCGGGGTTTGGTGTTTATGGCGGTATCCAGGCTAAGCATATCCTTGGAGGTGAAATTTCCTACACCCATATTTCTGGTAATAAATATAAGTTTACCGCGCATATATATCGCAATTGCAACGAATGTGAATTCAATACATTGAATTGTCTGGATATTAAAAATCTGGATATTTATGTAAGCCCTGAAGAGTTGGGTTTTGCAAAAAAATTGGGAACCATTCCAATTTCAAAAGTTTCCAAAAAAGATGTTACTCCTCTATGTAAATCGGCAAGTTCGGTATGCACCGGAGGATCTTTCTCCCATGGAATTGAAGAATTGATTTATGAGGGAACGTATAATTTTGATACCATAATTGACTATTGCAAATTGGAAATTGGATTGCGCGTAGATTCAAGATTGGATGCGTACAACCAATCCATTAGTGAAGCATACTATAATTTTACGAGAATTAATATTTGCAACTATATCAACAATAACAGTCCGCAATTTCTATCTCCAACCTTTTATATATTGCCATTAAATCAAAGTTTTACTTACAATATTTTGGCAAGAGATTCGGATGGAGATTCACTGTCATATAAGTTTTCCAAAGCGCAGAAAGGCTGGAATTCCAATTGCACTTACCCTTCTGTTTATAGCGCTGCAAAACCAATCGATGTAAATTGTTCAAGTTCATGTGACCTGAATAAAAATACATGGCCGATAGATGGAATAGGAATAGAATCTAATTCAGGATGGATGGGTTTTACTCCAATTACCCAAAGTCAAACAGGATTTGTTGTTGTTGAAGTTACCGAATGGAGGAAAATTAATGGCAACTGGGCAGTGGTTGGAGTTAGCAGAAGAGATATGCAGGTAATCGTAGTGGATTTAAATAACAATCCTCCAAAAATTACTACTTCTGCATTTGAATATTTTGCTTGTAGTGAAACCGATTTTTCTTTGGACTTTGGTATTCTCGATGCTATTTATTCAGGACTTAAAGATTCCGTTTCATTTTCAGTTTTTTCAGATTTACCGGGAGGTAATCAAGCAAAAGTTGGAAATTCCAAAAATCAGTTTGACGCATTATATACAGTTCCAATCACCAGAAATCTTATTCGAAGTAACCCTTATTATTTAACTATAGTCGCAACAGATAATCATTGTCCTGTGGTTGCAAGTACTTATAAAACTATTTCCATTAAAGTAACCGGAGTTCCGGATCCCGTCTCACAGGTGAGTTTTAAGGAATGCAACAAAGTGGAATTCAAAACCCAGGCATCGGGTTCGGAATACAAACATTTCTGGCATTTATTCAGTGGCAATTCGCTTTTGGAATCTAAGCATGGTGGCAATGGATATTTTGAAGTGCCAAACCCTGGTAAATATTACATCAGACATCAGGTGGAAAATACCAATACAGGTTGTCGGACTGAAACGGTAGACAGTATTGATGTACCATACTTTTCGCTGATGACTACCGGATTTTCCTGGCCTGATAACGTATGTCAAAATGAAGATTTTATTCTGAAAAAGAATTTCAATGGTGGAACAGCTGAATTTTATTATTGGTGGAATGGAATTCTTGGCACAGATTCATTTAAAATCAATATCAATAAACCAACAGTTTTTGAATTGTCTGTGAAGGATAAAAATGGATGCAGGTATCAGTATTCCAAAGAAATCAAAATCTTTACCCCTGTAACTTTAAGCCCAAATGATACCGCAATGTGTTTACCCGCATCTGGTAAAGCGGTTAGTTTGAATAATCGCATTTCCATTACACCGGTTACCATCCTAAATCAATACAAATTTGAATATTTGGGTAGCAATGGAAATGTTACTACATCAAATGGGAAATATTATTTTGCACCGGCTTCATCCGGCGACCACCTATTTAACTTTTTTTATACAGATGGCAATCTATGCCATTATGATGCCTCGTTTACCATAAAGGTAGTAGATATTGTTCAAACAGGAATTCAAAGTCCTGCATCTGCCTGTAGCAACGAAAATAAACTGGATATCAACCAAATTACTTCCTGTACATTAAAGGATGGGATTTGGAAATCCAATACTGCCCCTGCAGCGGTTAGTGATGGATATTTCGATCCGAAAAAATCAGGTGCAGGTACATTTGATCTGGTTTTTGAAAAGGATTTAAATGGTTGTTTGTTGCATGACACAACAGAAATTGTGATACATAAAGCACCAGGTGTTTTTATCGTAAAACCAATGGATTCAGTATTCTGTTCTACCCAAAATAATTTTACATTAGGTGCAATTCCTGTAGGTGGAGTGTGGCAAAATGATGTGAATGCACCAATGCCAAATATGGTTTCTCCGTCCGATTTAGCCTCAAAAAGTTTGAATCGGGCAACATATATTTACACTTATACGGATAAAATAAACGGATGCAAATCAACGGATAAGGTAACATTATATGTCAACCCGGCTGTGGAATATTCGCTATTACCGGGATATGAAATGTGTGCAAATTCTCAATTGCAAATTGATCCAAAAATTACAAATTCTTCCGGTATTCAAATGAGTGGTTACCATCCGGATTTAGTGGTGAAGAGGGTAGATGATGCATATGTATTTTACAGCAGTAATGTAAAACAAAAAGTACTTGCGTCATACGTGTTCACTATAAAAGGTTATGAGGCCTGTCCGGATAAAACGGCTAATGTAGATATATCCATTAAGCCAATTCCGGAGATTGAAATTGAAGCAAAACCAGCACAGGGTTGTGTGCCTTTTTATTCTATTTTATCTGCGGAGAATAAAAATCCGAATGTAAAACCTTCCAGATATTATTGGAAAGAAGGAGCAGACTGGAATGAAGGATCCTTATTTAAGGCTATTGTTTTAAATACTGAAGGTGTTTATGCTTATGAGGTAAAAGCATCTGCTGAAGGGTGTTTTAGTGAAATTGCAAGAATTTCTGTTGAGGCATTTCAGACACCTGTTGCGCGATTTGAAACAGAGCCAAAAAACAGAACTGTATCTGCAGACTTTACACAACTTACTTTTTCAGATATAAGTAGTTCAAAAGTGCCTTATGTGAGATATTGGAATTTTGAAAGAGGTTCTCCAGCAACCAGCGACAAACAACGTGTTTCTGTTGACTTTCCGAAAGATACAGGTCTTTATGGGGTGAAATTATTATTGGTGACAGATCAGGGATGTCAGGCATCAGATTTCAAAAATATTCGCGTAAGACCGGGATTGCAGTTCTTTGTTCCAAATGCATTTACTCCGGATAGCAAAGGACCATATCAAAATGAAATGTTTCAGGTGGTGATGGATTCTGCATCTATGTTTCATTTAACCATACGCAACCGATGGGGTCAATTAATGTTCTCTTCCATTAGCCAATTTTCGGGCTGGGATGGAACTTATTTGAATGAAAAAGCTCCGGCGGGTGTCTATGTGTGGGAGGTAGAAGCAAATACCATATACGGCAATTACGTAAAGAAATCCGGCACCGTTTCTTTATTGCGTTAATTCTGACTCTCAGGCAGCTTTTAATCGTTTGTCTTTCAAGCGCTGCAACAAAATAAATCCGATTGCAAAAAAGACAATCAAAGCCAAAACGGAATTTTGCATTCCTTTTTCGGGAGAATGTTGTTCTACATAAGCAAATATAAACAGGCCAATAACCATAGAAAATTTCTCAGTAATATCATAGAAACTGAAAAATGAAGCATGGTCTATGGTGTTTTCAGGTATTAGTTTGCCATAAGTGCTTCGACTCAAACTCTGAATACCACCCATAACGGCACCTACGAAAAATGCCAGCACATAAAAACCTGCAACGGCTTTATCGCGGTCAATATTTTTATATTCTGCATCGTACCATGCACCAATGCAAATTCCAACCCAGATTATCAGTGTAATTCCAAGAGAGAATTTATTGCCTTTTTTGCGTGAAATAAAAGAGAAAAAATAACTTCCCGCAATTCCAATAAATTGAATAATCAAAATAACCGGAATTAGCTGAGATGCCGGCATATTAAGGAGTTTAGCGCCGAAATACGCAGCAACCAACATCACTGTTTGAACCCCCATACTATAAAATAAAAATGCAAAAAGGAAGCGATTTATACTCTTGCTTTTTCTAACCTGTTTAAATACTTTTTGAATTTCATGAAAGCCTTTAAAGATGGATTCATCTTTAAGTTTCGGTTTCGGTTCTTTTACTTTTGTAAAAAAAATCTGCGCAAAACCCATCCACCAAATTGCTATCAAAATAAAGCAAATGCGCGTGGCCTGACCCTTGTCTATACCCAGTGATTCGCTAAAGCCCTGAATAAAAACCAGACATAAAATCAGCATCAAACTGCTGCCCAAATATCCAAATGAGAAGCCTTTTGCGCTTGTTTTATCCATGTTTTCCGGTGATGCTATTTCCGGTAAAAAAGAATTGTAAAATACCAAACTGCTCCAGAATCCCAGACTCGCAAAAAATATGGAAACAATGCCCCAGGGGAAAGTTTCCGGTTCTTTGGTAAGCAAATATAAACTGGCGCAAGAAAGCGCTCCCAGATAGCAGAAGAACCGCATAAAGTTCTTTTTATTGCCACGACTGTCTGCAATACCGGAAAGGAGAGGAGAGAGAAAACAAATTACCAAAAAGGACAGGGCTAGAGCGTAATTGCTGATAACAGTGTTCTTAAATGTACTTCCCAGAAATACTACATTGTCATCAATGATATCTCCGGCACTATTTTTTTTTGTAGTAACTGCCGTGTAATAAATTGGGAAAATAGCAGAAGAAATAACCAGTGGATACACACTATTGGCCCAATCGTACATGGCCCAGGCAGTGGTCGTTTTTTTGTTGTCTTTTTCCGGGAGATGTCCGGTTTCAGTCTCTAATGCTTCAGCGAAAGCGGTTTGTGTCATAAATACCTGCAAAAATGCTAAGCAAGTATATAGGATTTAATTGATTCCTGATCAGGCAGCCTTAAAAATTGCTTTATGTTTTTCCCACTGTCCGCTGGCATCGTTCAATGAAATCCGCAATTTTTTAACACCTTTTTTACCCGGTATTTCATACATATGATCCAGCAAAATAGCTTCGCAAATTCCTCGCAAACCCCTTGCCCCAAGCTCAAATTCAAATGCTTTGTCAACAATAAAGTCTATCACTTCATCATCAAAAGAAAGTTGAATTCCTTCCAATTCAAACAATTTCATGTATTGTTTTATTAAGGCATTTTTGGGCTTGGTAAGAATATTGTGCAGCGCATCCTTGTCCAGAGGTGTCAATGCTGTTATTACCGGAAGTCTTCCAATTATTTCGGGTATCAAACCAAATTTTTTCAAATCGGCCGGTGAAACATGTTTTAAAATTTCTGATTTTTCCAGTTTGTCAATTCCAAAAACTTTAAATCCTACAGCATTGTTCTGTACCCTGCGTGAAATAATATTTTCAATTCCATCAAAGGCACCGCCGCATATAAACAGAATATTGGAAGTGTCCAGCTTGGTGTATTTCTGATCCGGGTGTTTGCGTCCACCTTCCGGTGCAACATGCGCCACAGTACCTTCCAGAATTTTCAATAGACCTTGTTGTACGCCTTCTCCGCTTACATCGCGGGTAATAGAAGGATTATCGGATTTGCGACTGATTTTATCAATTTCATCCAGATAAATAATACCGCGTTCCGCAGCCTTCACATCGTAATTTGCAACCTGGAGCAATCTGCTGAGAATACTCTCCACATCATCACCTACATAACCTGCTTCGGTTAATACGGTTGCATCGGCTATGCAAAATGGAACATTCAGGTATTTGGCTAAAGTTCTTGCAAGAAGTGTTTTGCCAGTTCCTGTTTCTCCAACGAGAAGGATGTTACTTTTCTCAATTTCCACATCTGCCGTTTTCTTCAGATTCAAAATTCTTTTGTAATGGTTGTATACCGCAACAGACATTACTTTTTTGGTGTCGTCCTGTCCGATTACGTATTCATCCAAATGACCTTTTATTTCAGCCGGTGTGGGAAGACTGATGTTAAATCCATCAGATGCATCTTCTTTTTTAGCAGTAGATCCTGGTTGAAAGCCGAGTTCTTCTTCTACAATTTTGTGGGCTTGTTCTGCGCAATTTTCACAGATATGGCCTTCCAGTCCACTGATCAGTAAAACGGTTTCCTCTTTTTTGCGACCGCAGAAAGAGCAAGTCTGTTCTTTGGTTTTCATTTTCGCAAATTATTTAGAATTCCTGCCCAATACTTCATCAATCATCCCATAGGCTTTTGCTTCTTCTGCAGTCATCCAGAAATCGCGGTCGCCATCCTTTTCAATTTCATCATAGCTTTTACCAGAGTGGTTTGCCAAAATATCGTATAGTTCTTTTTTGAGTTTATTGATTTCGCGATAAGTGATTTCTATGTCTGATGCCTGACCCTGAGCGCCACCCAAAGGCTGGTGAATCATTATTCTGGAGTGGGGAAGTGCAGTTCTTTTACCTTTTTCTCCGGCTGCCATCAATACTGCTGCCATACTTGCAGCCATACCTGTACAAATGGTTGCCACATCGCTGGTAATAAACTGCATGGTATCATAAATTGCCAAACCTGCATAAACACTTCCACCAGGGCTATTCACATAAATCTGAATATCGCGGTTTGGATTGGTGCTTTGTAAAAACAATAACTGGCCCATGATAATATTGGAGACATCTTCATAAATGGGAACACCCAAAAATATAATACGGTCCATCATCAGCCTGGAAAAGATATCCATGGCTACTGCATTCATCTGTCTCTCCTCAATAATGTTCGGAGTCATTCCGGTGACATTGGGGACTATCATATTTCTGGGAACGGAAGCATCAATGTATTTGTCTACATAAATGCTGTTCAGCCCCAGGTGTTTTACAGCGTACTTTCTAAATTCTTTTCCGTGATCCATTTGATTGTGTTTATTGGTTTAACAGTTTAGTGTTTCAATTGTTTAAAAGCCTCTGGTAAAACCAGATTTATAAAACCCGAAAATGCAGTTTTATTCAGCGTGTTCGTGTTTGTGCGAATTTACGTGCTTGAAATAATCCTCCACTGAAATTTTTATGGGTTCCAGGGTTATCATATTTTTAACTGCGTCATAAGCTTTTCTGTAAATTACACGGTCTGCCATTTGCTGTACAAATTCTCTTTCTCCCATGCGTTGGTTGATGGTATTGTCCAGAAAATTATCATCAGGCATCATGGTTAGTCCATATTGGCGATATAATCCCATGTAATAAATTCTCGCTTCTTCGCGAATGTCTGCTTCTGTTGGCTCAATATTGGCTGCTTCTGCAATTTTATCTACAACCAGTCTGCGGTGTAAAGCTGCTCTTTCCTGTGCATATTTTTCCTCAATATCTTCCGCGTTGTACTGTTCCGGTTTGGTCGCTACCAGCCAACGTTTTAAGAATTCGTCGGGCAATTGCATCTGGTGCTTGTCAAGAATCAAATGACCAATTTCATGATCCAGCCACAAATCGCTTTCATTCTTATAATAATTTTCGAGATTGGATTTTATTCTGGCTCTGTATTCTTCTTCATTTGCAGGGAAATCCTCAGGACCAAATACTTCTTTATAATAATCTTCATTAATCTCTGCCATGGTGCGGCGTTTTATATCCGTAACCACCAATTCAAAATTCATGTTCAGGTCTTTAACTCCTTCTTTCTGAATTCCAAGAGTGTTGCTGATAACGGTATCATTGTTATTGAACAATTGAAAAATATTCACCTGAAATTTGGCAGCTTTTGAAACGCCAATTAATGTTTGTTTCAATGCAGCATCTTCAATCAGGTTTGCAACCAGACTTGCAGGTTTCTCTGCAATACCTCCTTCGAATGCAACTCCTTCATCATTTAATTCGGTCAGGTTGCAATAGATGATGTCTTCTGCTTCAGAAACTTCCACATCTTCCATTTTACCATAACGCTTTCTCGCATATTCAATATCCTCATCAATTTCTTTTTCACCTACCTCAATTTGAAAATTGGTCAATTTGTCCTTGGCTGAAATATTCAACTCCAAAGCAGGAGCCAAACCCAGATCAAATGCAAATTTGAAATTTTCTTTACCTTCAATATCGATATCGCTTGGAACACGCTCGCTGGAAATGGGGTAACCCAAAATGTCCAGTTTGTTTTCCTGTATATATTCGTTTAATGCGTCGCTGGCTTTTTTCTGAATTTCATCTGCCAAAATGGATCTGCCATATAATTTCTTAACCATTCCAAGAGGTGCTTTACCTGGACGAAAACCTTTTACTGCAACATTTTTTTGAACCTTGCGCAGTTCTTTTTCTACATTCTCTTCGTAGTCTTGTTTTTCCAGATCGATGATTACGGTTGTGTTCAAATCATCGAGTTTGTCTATTGATATATTCACGGTTGTGTTTCTTTATGAAATAATTGTGCCTTTGTTTTAAAAATGACAAATGGTCATATGGAACGCGAAATGAAGTCCTGGGACTTCATTTCATTTGGTGCACACGGAGGGACTCGAACCCACACACCTTTCGGCGCCAGATCCTAAGTCTGGTGCGGCTACCAATTACGCCACGTGTGCTTTTAGGATCTAAAATTGAGACAATCGGTACGAGAACCGCTCTCCCAAAGGGCTGCAAAGGTATTGAAACAAAGCCGGATTTAAAACCCTGAATTAAAAAAGAGTTACTTTATAGGTAAATTTCCTCTTATCGGCCAATTCTACCGTCACATTAAAAAAGTCTTTGTCGGTGAGTTTTTTGGTATCTATTTCCAATGTCATTACCAATGTATTCAACAACATACCGGGGATAGGGTCGTAGGTAACGCCATAAGACGGACTTTCTCCGTTTTTATCTGTAATGGTAACTTTGGCGTCTGTCAAATTCGCAGCCATGGAGAAACTCCATTTTTCAAATACCAGCATTTTCGGGCAATATCCTGCAGGAGGCCAAGCCACAAAATGGGTTTTGTAATAAGCGGAATCAGGTGCTCCACCCAGGTCTAAAAGCCAGAATACACTATTGTCTTCAGCGCTTCCAAAGCCCATGTCCAATGCTTCCGGATTTAGAATGGACCTGCGATTCACAAGCTCGGCACTTTTGGAATCGTCCATAAAAATGGTAACACATTGCGCCGGATTGCTTTCTCTTATTCCCTGAGCAACGGCTACAGCTTCTTTGGCACCGTCGGTATAACACAAATGGGTTTCACGTGTTGGTTCCCTGGTAAACATGGGTTTGCCATAAAACATAACCGCAGCTTCCTGACATTTCTGAACCCGTTCATGAGATAAATTCATGGGCAATTGAATCCCTGCATTTTGCCTGTAATAATTTACGCGATGCAATACTCTGTACAGTGTGCTGTCAGGCAAGCGACCGGCACGGCATGAGGCTCCTTCGCCATTCCATCCGGTATTCGCATATTTTTTATTTTTAACAGTAGTATAATAAATTCTGGTTTCAGAATATCTTTTTTGAAAGTCTGTCTTTACCAATTTTTGCTGGAGATAATCCAATTGTGTGGTTTGTGGAAATTCATTGCGCAAACGGTTAAAATAGGTCCAGCAATCGTACATTTTTTCTTCGGATATACTACTGTCTGTAATGGAAATTAAGTTCTTTTGCAACATTGGTTTCAATGTTTTATCCAAGGGGAAATCTGCAATTACGGCATCGTTCATTTCCAATAAATTGGAAAGTTCTCCTCTGTGTCGTGGCTTTTTCATCCAGTTATTGAAATAGGCAAGCCTGTATTTTTTAAAATTTTTATTCCATGGAAATTCGCCTAATGCATCCGTATACATCATAGAAATTAGCCTTCTGGAAACAGAATCGGCCGGATTTTTCAAAAAACTCTCTGCAATTTTCTCTGTCCATTCCGGTACATTATTTACACGTACAAATAATTTCTTGAAACAAAATGGAACGGTATTTTTGGTATTTGTACGCAGATAATAGTCCAGGCATTTAAATAAAAATAAATTGTAATCTGCAATTAAAAATTCATCGTATCCATTTTTAATACCGGACTTTACTTCTGTGTTCTTTGCTGCGTAAAACGCATCCATCAGGCTGTCTGCACCATCATACGGACGGGTTTGGGTAATCCCCATCAACTGGGTGAGATAATAATAATTTTGTTGTCTTAAAAAGAAGGAATCCGATGGGAAAAAAGTAAGACCCCGGTCTACCAAAGCAATAAAATCTGTAGTGAGTTCATACCGTCCCATTTCAATTAAAAAGGATTTCAGAATACTGCTTTCATTGTAGGAAAGCACCCTGTTTTTGGGATAAACGGATAAACCCATTTCTGTATAAAAAAGAGCACTGTCAATCTGGTTTTTTCCCAGAAAATAATTGCTCATGATTTCAAATGGTTCACGAATAAAAGTACCATCCCCCCATCCTTCGGATTTTGCACCATAATTCCATCTGGTAACCTCTCTCAAAATGCGCAAGGCATCCATTTCCTTGTGGTCTCCCCAATAGCTCATTCCCAACATTCCAAAGGCGATCGTATCACCTGTAAGGTCGTAGCTGTTCTTATACATTTGTATGGCTTTAGCCCAGCTATTTTTGGCGAAGTTTGCCATAGCTTCCCTGTTGTTGCGATCCACAATTTTCTGCATGGTAGCTTCATAATCCGCATAATAATTGTTTTCCTTGTCGTGTTGACGCGCTTTTACAGCACTCTTCACCGCATCTTTATCGTAGGAATATTTATCCCCCTGATATTTCGGATTCAGGCTCAATTCATATTCAGCACAGGCTTTCAGATAGTACCATTCAGCAGCGGTTTTGTCCTTGTCTATTCCTTTTTTCGCAGCGCTTAAAACCTTGCTGTAACTCTTGGAGGCAAGTGATTTCCTCGCGGAGAGGATTTGTTTGTCTTGCGCAAATACAGTGGTAACGCCGTAAAGCATAATGGATACAAGAAGCCAGATTCTTTTGTTTATGGTTGGATGCATCATTTTAAGCGGTTTGGCAAAATAAAGAATTCCGAATTAAAGGCAATTGCAATGTGCATAAATACGTCATGAAGATAACTCAATCCAGCGATTCATATATGTTTCATGTTCCGCATCCAGCCTTTGTAATTCGGCACTCCACTGTATCAATTCTTCATGGTCTGCACTTCCCTGGTCTAAAAGTTGAAGCAATGCCTTCTTTCTTTCTTCAATTACATTCATTTTATTTTCTGCCTCTTCCAATTCCCTTTGTTCCTTAAAACTGAGTTTCCCTTTGGGTTTATTTTCTGTTTTTTTATCCGGAACCGCCGATTCTTTTTTCTGTTCCGCCTTTGTCTCTTGTTTTTTCAGGGCTTTCCATTCTTTATAATCCGTGTAATTGCCTGGAAAATCCATAATTCCACCATCACCGGTAAAAACAAAAACATGGTCTGCAACTCTGTCCATAAAATATCTGTCATGGCTTACCAAAACTACCGATCCCCTGAAGTTCTCCAAAAATTCTTCCAATACATTCAGGGTTTCAATATCCAGATCATTGGTAGGTTCATCTAAAACGAGAAAATTGGGATTTTGCAACAATATCTTCAATAGTTGTAACCTTTTCCTTTCTCCTCCACTCAATTTTTGAATCAATTTGTATTGATCCTGAGGAGGAAACTTAAAACGCGTTAGAAACTGGCTGGCTGAAACTTTGGACCCATCTGCAAGTTCAATATTCGGAGCAATATCATTCACCACGTCAATTAATCTTTTGTTCATTTCGGTAGCCGGTAAATCTTCTTCCTGGCTGTAATAACCTATTGCAGTATTTTCTCCAATAACTACATCTCCTTTGTCAGGATGCAATTGGCCTGTAAGCAAACGCAATAATGTGGTTTTACCACATCCGTTCTGACCGATGATTCCTACCTTTTCTCCCTTTTGAAAATAATGTCTGAAATGGTCAATAATTGTTTTTTCGCCAATTGTTTTTCCAATTCCCCGGGCTTCTAAAATCTTACCGCCCTGCCTTCGGTCTTTAATTTCCAGTTGAATTTTTTCATCCGTTTTTTTACCGCTTATTTTTTCTTTTAAATCTTCAAATGCAGTTATTCTGGATTTGGATTTGGTACCTCTGGCTTTTGGCATGCGGCGCATCCATTCCAGTTCTTTCCGAAACAAATTCTTGTCTTTTTCCAATTCTGCTGCCATATTTTCTTCTCTTTCACTTTTCTTTTCCAGAAAATAGGCATAGTTGCCGGAGTATTTATACAGATTTCCTCTTTCCAACTCAATAATCTGATTGGAAATTCCATCCAGGAAATAGCGATCATGGGTTACCACCAAAAGGGTTTCAAATTGGTCATGTATCAGTTGCTGCAACCACTCTACCGTATCCATATCCAAATGGTTGGTAGGCTCATCCAAAATGAGCACATCCGGTTCCTCCGCCAGAATTTTTGCAAGAGCCACTCGTTTTTTTTGTCCCCCACTCAAATATTTTACAGCTTGATGCATCAAATCACCAATTCCCAATCTGGAAATAATTTCCTTTACCCGGGCTTCATAGCTCCAAGCATCGTGTAAATGCATATCTGTAGAAATTACATCCAGTTTTTTGAGGTATTCTTCTGAATCATCGGCATGTTCCAGAAGTGCCTCGTATTCTTTAATTAGTCCGGTAAGCTTGTGTTTATTGTTGAATACGTTGTCGAATACATCCTTTTCTTCTTCCAACTCCGGATTTTGCCCCAGATAACCAATATTGGTTTCTTTTCGCACGCTCACATTACCGGTTTCAGGGGGCATTATTCCTGCAAGTATTTTTAACAGCGTGCTTTTGCCTGTACCATTTACACCTATCAGGCCAAATTTATCGCCTTTGGAAATCCCGAAATTGAGGTTGGTAAATAGTATTTTATCTCCTGCACTGTAAGAAATATTATCGGCCGAAAGCAAGTTCACAGGGCAAAGGTAGGGATTGCTTTGCTAGCAGAAGTGGAAAGACGGAATAAATACAAGGATAAATGCGGGGAAAAATATTTAATTTTACCCCCAAAAAATAATGAGAAAAATACAATTACTTCTGTTGGTTTTTTGTTTTCAGTCCATTTCTGATTTAAGATCACAAAGCACATTGCCTGAAATATCCCTGAACTATTCTGTTTATACCTCACCTTCGGTAACCCAGGGAATTCCATTTTTTGCTTCTTATACCAAAGATAGTGCTGTATTGGATTCCATTATTCTCAGTGAATCATACTACACAGTATATCGAACCCGGTATGTTTCTGCAACAAATTACACTATGGATACTTTCTTATTAAAGCAAAATAAAGACAATTTATTTTTTACAGGTAAAATACCGCACAGTGCGAATTCAACTGCTGCATATGTTCAGGACAAAATGATTTTTGACTTTAGCAAAGCTAAGGGGGATACAGTTTCGGTGAATTTGAATCCATCGGACGCGGCTACCAGTGACAGGTATCTGGTTGACAGCGTAAAATATTTAAAATACAAGGATGGAAAAGCGCATAAAACCATTTATTATCATTGGATAGAAAATAATTATTTTCAAAACAGTTTTCAATTTTCTGATAAAAACTATGCCATGCAGGGGATTGGATTTTCATGTGGATTTATTCCAATCAACACCACGTCAGAATATCAGAATAAATGCTCCGGATTTATTTTGCAATGTGAAGCTGATACGGAAAGATACCACCACAATATCGGGTTTTTAAAGAATGCCCCTTTTCATTATTGTGGAAACGACAAAGTATTTCGCGACAGCTTTTTTCATTTGGTTTCTCTAGGAAAAAAGTCTTTTGAAAAGCCTCAAATAAAAGTATTTCCCAATCCTTCTTCTTCCGGATTTACCATTGCCAGCGTGGAAGAAGGTACTGTATATGAAATTTATTCATTAACAGGAGCAAAATTGGAAATGGGAACGGTAAAAATTGGAAATATTATTGGCAATAATTTGCCGGCAGGGACATTCCAATTGCGTGTGATAACGCAACAAGGAATTGTGTATTCGAAATTAATGGTGATTAGGGAATAGGGCGGTTTGGGGCGCTTCCTGCAGGAAGCGCCAAGGTCCCAAACCCGTAACTCGCCGGCCTGCTCCGGTTTTTTGTCATCCATAATTATTTGTTAGATTTGGGATAAAAAGGAATAGAAATTATTTCAATTTCACATAAATATGTTTGATGTTCTTATTCGCGGCTTCTCTTTCGTCGATAATAAATTTATTGGTACTTTTAATAAGTGGCAATAATTTTTGAAAGCCATAATTTCTTGCATCAAAATCCGGTTTTTTCCTAAGGATGAAATTACCGAGTTCTCCCAAAAAAGCCCATCCGCTTTCATCTGCCAGGTCGTTTACGCTTTCTGAAAGCAGCTCAATGAGTTCATTATCCACTTTGTTTAAAGGTGATGATTCTGGTTTTGCGGGTGACTTTTTGGTGTATTCTTTATTCGGTTTTGTATTTGCTTTTAATATTTCTATATAAAGAAATTTATCGCATGCAGTAATAAAAGGTTTGGGAGTTTTCTTTTCGCCAATGCCTATTACCTTCATACCTGCTTCGCGCAGTCTGGTTGCCAATCTGGTAAAATCACTGTCGGATGAAACAATGCAAAAGCCGTCTACTCTTTCGCTATAGAGAATATCCATGGCGTCGATAATCAGGGCGCTGTCGCTGGAATTTTTACCAACGGTATAGCTGTATTGTTGAATCGGGGTAATTGCATGTTCCAGCAAAACGCTTTTCCAGCCGGTTAAAGTGGGTTTTGTCCAGTCGGCATAAATTCGTTTTATAGTAGGTGTTCCATTTTTAGAAACTTCTTCCAGCATTTCGCGTATGGAAGCATATGGCACATTGTCGGCATCAATAAGAACCGCAAGTCTAAGGTCGTTCATGTTTTTTAATTTTAGGATAAATGCAATAGGTGGTGTAGAATTCTGATGTTCCGGAAAAATTAAGTGGAACCTGGAGACTCACATCGCTTGGAGTCATTTATGTAGTGCAAAGATAGCACAAAATTCCGGGAATGGAAGGGTGAGGTGGGGCAACGGCATTCTTCATCATGAAATTGTGGATTTGGCGCACTTTTTAGGGACTTAAATATGTCGTCTCTGGAGAGGGAGGCTTATTCCAGGATATAAGCGGTTGGTGGTCTGTTGTTCTCCTTCGTCGAACCAAACAGACATGAGCACCAACCGCGGATTGTGTTTCTTTTTCAGGTAAGGGGATATCTTTGGTTGGTCCTCTTGACTCGCCGGCGAAGCGCGAGGCGACCAACCACTATTCGTCAAAATGTGAATAGGAGAGGAGTCTCATAAAGAAATCATAACTCAAATTAAAATAGTAATTTTTACCTATGATTTTCAGAATTTGCACGTATAAATTCAAATTCTTCACCCCAATAGGTGATTTTATTTTTGACGCTCCATCCTTTACATTCTGTGACTAATGGGCTTGAATTTGTTGTTGAATCTTTCAAGCCAAGATCTGAAAATGGGTCAGGTCCAACATAAAAATGTTCGGATTCCGGCAGATAAAAATTTAATAACTTGCTCAATTTTACTTCGATTTCCGGAGTTACATTTTTCATACTCAATGAGGTACATTGGTGTTTGTACTGTATAAAATACTCACTCACGCCACCGCTCATTACATTTGTATTGTCGAAAAATAGATATTTACCTTCAAAGCCATGAATGATTTTCAAAATGGAATCCTGAAATGCTCCATTTGTTGGGATGGAGTGCCACTTTCGTCTCTCCTTCCAAGTGGTATCTCCTGTAGCAAAATCAATGTATTCCACTTCATCGGTTTTTCGCATCAGGCCATATTGAAGTATAGAATCCAATATTATTATCTTAATATGTGTGGGATAGAATTGATTTGACCCCAAGCCCAATTGGTTATAAGTAAATAAAAAACCATGGAAAGAATCCATTGTTGAACGATTCAATGGAAAGGTGTCTTCCTCAAATGGGGTAAACAAATCTGGATTTTGGATTATGTCGTCTACGTATTTCTGAATCATTTCACTTTGTCTTATGCTATCTTCTAGTTTTTTCTTTAACCTTTCAGACAAAAATGTACCGAGATTCAAATTGGGTATCAAATTTTTGTTAAATTCCAGTAGTTGAAAGGTTTTTTGATTGGGTATTGTCAATTCGAGTTTTCCACTTAATGCAATTCCTCCATTTTTTCTGGTCAAATTTAAATTGCCATTAATGGGATCCGGAGTAGTCCCCGATCCATAGCCATTTATATAACGAAATGAAATTTTCCAGGATGGCATTTGAATTTGATATGAATCTGTAAAGTCTGGAATTTCGAATACAATTTGCAAAGAACCGGAAGCATATTTTTCATGTAATAAGTCGCTTGATGACATTTCCATAATCAATAACGAGTTGCTCACTGAAGGAAGGATATCGGATGTCATCAGCCATCCATAAGTTTGTGGCAAAGATGCCTTTTCAATAAAGCATAAAGTTGTATAAGGAAGAAATACCGTACTATCGGGCCAGGCAATTTTTCTTTCTATTTTAGGGGTTAAGGTTTTATCATAGTTATGCTTTTGAGCCAAAATTTGTGAAATACTCAATTGAAATAGGACAAAAAGAATAAAACAAAATCTCTGCATAGAATATAGACGAAATCTTTATACAATCGTTGTTTTAGTATTCAAATATTCCTTATTCTCAAAATTATGTATTGAGGAATGAGTGGTTGCTCAATCCTTATTTTACTTCGTCGAATCTAACTGGTATGATCAACCAACCGCGGATTCGACTTCTTTGTCTGGAACGGGGATATACCGTGGTTGGTCCTCTTGACTCGCTGGCGAAGCGCGAGTCGACCAACCACTAATATATAATATTTAAATGTCTTAATTTCAATCGGATTACCAGTTTCAAACAGACCAATCCATTATTTTATTCCTCAGCTTTTACATGCAATAAAATGTTCCCCACCTTGGTTCCGGATTCAGCGTGTTTATATGCTTCAACAATATTTTCCAAAGGATATTCACTATCGATTAATGGTTTGAATTTTCCTTTTTCAGCCAGATCTTTTATATATAGAATATCGTCTTTGGTGCAGGTTGGAATTGGAAATAATACTTTCTTACCGCCAAATAAAGGGGTAATCAATGCGAGAAAAATATTCTGCCAGTTTTTGCCTAATTCGGTGGAAATATAAATACCTTTTTCCAGCAATAATGGTTTGCATGCACCAAAAGAGGTTTTTCCTACCGAATCAAAAATAAAATGAAAACGGTGTTGTAATTTGGTGAAATCTTCTTTCTGATAATCTACCACTATGTCGACACCCAAGGCTCGAATAAGCTCCACATTTTGGGAATTACATACTGCCACTACAAAGTTTCCCATGGCTTTTAATATCTGAACTGCAGCAGAGCCAATTGCTCCTGTTGCGCCGTACACCATTATATTCTGTCCTCCGGTAATTTTTGCCGCTCGTATATCGCGTAGTGCATAGTGTGCCCCTTCCGTTAATGCTGCGCAAGTTGCAAAATCCAAATTTTCCGGAACAGTAGCAACAGCTGCATTTTCATCCATCAACAGGTATTCAGCGTGAGCACCAAATGTTTTGTCGTTATATCCAAATACCCTATCGCCGGTTTTGAATAATTTTACATTTTTTCCAATTGCGGAAATTTCTCCGCAAAATTCATTTCCCAACACCGGAAGTTTGGGATTCCATAGACCGCTGAATAATCTCGAAATTACGTATTCTGCACTTCTAAAGCCACAATCCGTGCGGTTAACAGTTGCAGTATGTACCTGAATTAAAATCTCATTTTCCTTGGGAACCGGTTTTGGGATTTCTGCAATTTGCACCACTTCCGGCGGGCCATATTTTTTATAGACTGCAGCTTTCACGTTGGATTTAAGTTCATTAAATAGGAAGTGAGCTGTTTGATTTTGGAATTTTCAAAAATAAATACATCGCAAAAAACGGCATCCAGCCAGCCACCAGCCTTAAACTCACATTTCACTGTGCCTTCAGCAATTACTACATTTCCCTCTTCCACCATTTGAATGATAGAAATAATAGGCCTTCCAACAAATGCATCATTCAGAATTTCCCCGCGGAATTCTTCGATGCCATTTTTGCGATAATGGCCGGGCATAATCCATACAACTTCCTTTGTAAGACAACCGAGAATTTTGTCATAATCCCCTTCATTAAAGCCCTCCATATAAGTTTGAACAATAGGTTTGTTGCTCATAGTTTAGAACAAATATGTAGAAAAAAAGAATAAGAACTTTAATATGGAATTCAATTTGACTCTCCGATTGTCTCTTTTTCGAACAAAGTTTAGGATTATCGGAAAACTAGCCGGGTACGTTGGGAACAATATTCTTTAAGTCTCCGCTTCCGGTTGAAAACGAAATATTCAGGTATACAATTCTGTCCTGCATTTTAATTTCCGCAAGAGCTTCAAACGCGTCCAGTTTCATAATACGACATAAGGCTTCGTACAGCGGTTGCAACCTTTGTTCTTCCAATTCCAGCGTAATCGAAATCGCTAAATCAGAAAAGGTCTTGAATTCCAAAATGCTGCCATACTTCAAAATAGTTTCTTCTATTTCATTGATCAAAACATGCCGTTCGAGATGGCTATAGGCTGTCCAGAATATGGGGCTTATCATGATGCGAAATTAGATTTTGTTAGAATTCTTTAACCGGAAGTAATACACTTTTATTGGTGATTTATTTTAAGAAGGCCGCAAGCCGCAAGCCGCAAGCCGCGAGCTGAGTGTGCGGTTCATTTGTTGAAATGTGCTTCTTATTTAATGAAAGAAATGAAAGAATTAAGAAAATGAAAAAATGGAATACCGCTTCCGGCTTCCAGCTTCCTGCCACCGGCTGCTTTCGAGTGAAACGAGCCATTGTGTCTACCTGTTGCAACGAGTTACTAATGATAAATGAGTTAATAAAAACATCTCCGTGTTCTTTGTGCAAAGCAAAGCGCCTTTGTGTTCCGTGTTGTTTTTTTTTTGCTACTGGCCTCAAGCCGCTGGCTACTGGCTCTTAG
>JAGXTF010000081.1 GCA_018333525.1 Bacteroidota bacterium
CCTACTGTAGCTGTTGAAGTTATAGAGCAGGTGGTCGCGTTGCTTCTTCTCAAAATCACGGTGTGGGTTCCGGCAGCAAGGCCGCTGAATACTTGTGGTGAAGATGAGCTTACTGCTGCAAACGCGTTACCATCAATTTTGATCTCCAGGGTTCCACCGCCACCAAATGCTGCACTTACAGAACCATCGCTGGCTCCGTTACATGTTGCATCGGTTGGGGTAAGAGTCAGAGTCAAAGTATTTGGCTGTCCTACTGTAGCTGTAGAAGTAATAGAGCAAGTAGTTGCATTGCTTCTTCTCAATATCACAGTATGTGTTCCGGCAGCAAGGCCAGAGAATACCTGTGGTGAAGATGAAGAAACTGCTGCAAACGCATTGCCATCGATTTTGATTTCCAGTGTTCCACCGCCACCAAAGGCAGCGCTGATAGATCCGTTAGATGCACCAAAGCAATCTGCGTCAGTAGGTGTAAGCACCAAGGTCAAAGCATTCGGTTCAGTAATTACAACGGTATTGGTATCGGTACAACCAGCGGTGCTGGTTATTTTAACACCATAGGTACCTGCTGAAAGTCCGGTTGGATCTTCAACCGTAGAAATTACTGTTGTGCTCGGAGATTTTCTCCATGCATAAGTATAAGTTCCCGCCGGGCTAACTGTTAAATCAATGGAACCGTCAGTTGCTCCATTACATGAAGCATTTACCTGAGTAGTTGAGCTCGATGGTTTTGCATTTACAGTAAAACAAGCAGTATCTGCTTTGTTACAACCGGATTTCAGAGAATAGTAATAGCCAACACAATATTGTCCGCTGGCACCTGCATTGGTCGTAACTGTACCAGTTAATGAGTCAAGAACAACATTTCCGCTATTGCTGCCAACAAATCTGTACTTACCACCTTTTGTATTATTAGGACCAACAAAAGTAACAGGGTGAGATCCTGTACCAGCACAATACGGACCATTATATGAAATATCAGCCAAACCAAGGTTCAGGTTGATATCAATAGGAGTAATCATATCCTTCAAATCCGCAGTTGTGGATGAGGAAGATTTAGATTTTACGAACAACGTTCTGTAAATAAGTGCACGGCATGCATTGGCACTTCTTACAGTGTCAATTGCAGCAGTAAGGTTAATAGCAATTTCCGCCATTTGGTTTTGGCTATAACTGGTACCACCAAAAGCTCCCCAGGGAACATTTGCTGCAGTTACGTTAGTAGAATAACCAAAGGCTTCCTTGTTGCTAATTGGGAACTGAACCCAATCATAACCACAAGACGAACTTGTTGCAGCCCATTTAAAGAAAATGATAGAATCTACAACACCACCATTGGTGTATTGTACGGTAATCAAAAGATCACCAACAGTTCTACCACAATTTGGGCCAGTAGTGGAAAAGGTTCCACCACCACCTGTGCCGCCTGGAGGGGGTACGCCGGCAATTCCGGCCTGATAAAACTCGAAATCCACATAGCTGGTGCCGCTGGTAGTATTTCTGTCTACACCAAGCAGTGCCCAAATGGAATCCGGGTTTGTTTTACTTTCCGTAAAATGTACAAGTACGTTGTTTACGTCATTCTTGTTCAATACGGCATTACTAGGCAGTTTCCAACCCCAGGAAGTTGGATTGCCATTGGATTTGTTACCACCATCAAACTGGTTATCCGGATTTGAGGATTTTCCATTGTACACGTCAACCACCTTACGAGTGATGCACAAAGGGGATAGAGAATCCGCAAAGAGATAAGCTCCAGCGGTGGAGAGAATCGATTTACCGGTCCAAGCGCTAACAGATGCTGAATCTACCCAATCTGCTTCCGCCGTGTGGCGTCGCACTTCTCCGTTAATAATAAAGATCGAATTAACGGATCGGAGTTTGGGTGTGTACAACTGAGCTCTTAGATTTCCGGTAAAGAAAACGATGAGTAAAAGCAATGCAGCTTTCACCCAATTAGTAAATTTAGCTTTCATACTAGAGAAAAATAGAGGATGTCAAAACTAGACCATGTTATCCACCACAATATTTTACTTTTACCGTATGATGTAATGGGTTTACGAAAGAGCACTTAAAGTTTACGAGTTTTTTTATGTAACATATGTTACCTTATTGAGTAACAATGTGTTACATAGTAATAAGTAAAGGGTTTTCAGGCTATTCTTTTACCTGAATTGGCATTAAAATTGAAGGATTTGAATTACAAAACCGGGAAGTATACCCACGCCCAGTATCATTGTTACGGCCAACCCAAGAAGTAAAATGTCCACAATTCTCATTTGAACTCTGGCCTCACCGTCCATTAAAATGGCCTCTTTAAAAATTCGGAAATAATAGCCTATGCTGATGGCAGAACCAATCAATGCGATAATAACCAGATAAATATAATCGGAAAAAGCCGATGAAAACAACAAATACTTACCCGCAAAGCCCGCAGTTAAAGGAATCCCTGCAAGAGATAACATACTCAGGCATAATACTAACGCCGCACCTTTGTTGTTTCTGCCCAATCCCCTGAATGCTGCAAAAGTCTCATCCCCACCCGCACTTACTTTATTGAAAAGGTAAAATACAATCACGTTTGCCGAAACATAGCCTAAACTGTATATCCACAAAGCCTGAAAGCCTTTTTCCGGAGCAATTAAAATACCCATGAGCAAATAACCTGCCTGTGCAATTCCACTATAAGCCAACAATCGTTTTACACTCTTTTGCCTTAATGCTCCGATATTACCCACCAGAATGGTGCATGCGCTGATACAGGCCAATATAGTTCCCCAGGTAACTGCCTGCGCCTCTCCTATTATCAACGGGAAAAAGCGATAAAAGGCCGCTATTGCCGCAATCTTAACAATTACTGCCATAAAAACCGTGGTCCTGTTCGGACTTCCTTCATATACATCCGGACTCCAAAAATGAAATGGGAATGCCGAAACCTTAAATGCAAGACCTATTAATACCAATGAAATACCGACAGTAAACAATGGTGGTGACATATGGTTATGACCAACAAATGCCGACATATCATGTAAGGAAAATGCATCAAAACCTTTTGACGAGCCGTATAAAAACGCGCACCCCATCAAAAAAATCGCGGTGGAGAAAGCCCCCATCAAAAAGTATTTGATAGCAGCCTCATTACTTCTCAAATCGGATTTTTTACTTCCGGCCAATACGTAAAGCGGAATGCTCAACGCTTCAATTCCCAAAAACATCATAATCAGATTGGTAAACGAGGTCATCAAAATTGCCCCGCATAAACTGAACATCACCAATCCGATCAAATCAGAACCCTTGCGATCACTGCCACTGAATAAACCCAGAATGAAAATGGTTCCCAAAATCAATACACCTGAAAATGCCCTGGCACTGATATCAAATGCTACCATATTGATCGGTGCATATTTAATTTCGAAATTCCAGGGTAATTTTCCCATCATATCGAAAGGTATCAGAGCTAGTGCCATTACCAAAAAAGCAATGGCGAGTCCAATGCTCTTTTTTTCAGGTTTTTTAATTCCAGTAAACAACACCACTATGGCGCCGATGAAAATTATGAGCAGCGATTTCATTTCAATACCCCCACTGTATCCTGAATTGTCAAAATTGTTTTATGTACTGAAGGACCGCATATATCCAAAATCCACTGCGGATAAATGCCTATACCGATTACCATGGCCACTGTTATTCCCATTAAGCCCAACTCACGTAAAGCCAAATCCGGAAACAGGTAAACATCTCCTTTTTCCTTTCCCAGCATACTCATTTGATACATTCGCAACATATAAACCGCACAAAATATGATAGTAAGTCCTGCGCAAATTCCCCAAACTGTGTGGTAATTGAAAACAGATTTCAATAGGAGTAATTCACCCGGAAATCCATTGGTAAATGGCACTGCAGTGGCTCCCAAAACTACAATCAAAAACAAAGCAGCAAACCTTGGTGCTTGCTTGGCAATCCCCCCAATGCTACCTAACTCTCTTGTTCCGGCCCGGCGCTGTATGATATCAATTGCGAAAAAAAGACCAAATATGTTAATGCCATGGCTAAACATTTGCAAAATAGCCCCCTGCATTCCTTCCATGGTTAATGTTGCAATTCCTGCGGCTATCAATCCAACGTGTGAAAGCGATGAAAAGGCCACCAGACGTTTCATGTCTGTTTGGCGAATAGCAATAATAGCACCGTATAATACTCCAATAATACCAGCTCCGATAATCAGAGGTATATAGAATAAAACCGCTTCCGGCACTATAGGGAAAAACCAGCGAATCAGACCGTAAAGTCCCATTTTTAGCATAATTGCAGATAGCAACATGCTACCGGCAGTTGGTGCTTCTGTATAAGTATCGGGTTGCCAACTATGCAGCGGAAGCAAGGGTATCTTAACTGCGAAAGCCAGTAGTATTCCCGCCCCTACCCAAATTGCCTCTGTTTCAGTAAGATTCACAGCCAGTAAAGCCTTATAATCAAATGTTCCACCAGCAGGCATTTTGTTGTACAAATAAATCAAGGATGCCAACATGGCAAGGCTTCCAATAAATGTATAAATGAAGAACTTTAAAGTTGTGGCAAAACGATTTCCTTCTCCCCACATGGCACAAATAAAATAAATCGGTATTAGCGCCAACTCCCAGAAAATGTAGAACATGATGCCATCCATGGCAAGAAAAACCCCGTTAAGAGCCCCCTGCATTCCCACAATCAGAGCAAACAACACCGGATTCCGGTTCGTTTTGTTAATTGCGGAAGCAAGAATCAACACACCCAATACATTAGTGAGCAACAACATGATCATGGTAATGCCGTCAATCCCCGTTTTAAAGTGAATAGCCGATGAAAACCATATGCGATCCCAAATCATTTGGAACTCGCCATTTCCCATTTGAAATTTGTTCAAAAACCCAAATGTGATGGCTAAAGCAGTTACACTGCCTAAAAGCGCCACCCACCTGCCCCACTTGCCTGCGAAAGCTGCTGTAAATCCTGCAATTATTGGTATGAGAATGAGTTCCACGCTTATTTCATTAAATTATAACCCACAATTAATATAATTCCCGCTACCATGTACAACAGGTAATATTCGAGATTCCCGTTTTGCATTTTGCCATACAAATTGCTCATGGCATTGGCTATTTTACCAAATGAATTTACCAAACCATCTATCCATTTGCGATCCAGCCATTTATAAGTAAAATCCGATGTTTTTTCAATTGGTTCCACCAAAGAAGCATCAAAGATTTCGTCCACATAAAACTTGTTGGCCATCACTTTACCCATTCCACTCATGGCATCATCTGTTTCCGGTACTACCTGTTTCGCAATGTATTTATGCCTTACATACCAAAATGCCAACGCAAGCACAACCACGGTAACCACAACCAGGTTTAACTGGCTCAATGGTGAGAGTTCCTCCGGTACTTCTGCCAAATTCAATGCCGGTGACAAGAAATGATGCATGCCATGGGCAATAGAATCCGACAGCAAAGGTGGAAGATTTAAAATCCCACCAAATACGGAAAGCACAGCGAGTATTACCAATGGAATGGTAATAAGTGCCGGTGATTCATGTAAATGGTGTTTTTGCTCTTCTGAGCCCCTGAAAGTGCCCCAAAACGTAACTATAAGTACCCGGAGCATGTAGATACATGTCAGACCGGCACTTCCCACGCATAATGCCCATAATACCACATTGTGCTTATAGACTTCTGCAAGAATTTCATCCTTGGAAAAGAATCCCGAAAAATATGGGAAACCGCATATAGCAAGCGTCCCCAATAAAAAAGTCCAGAATGTAATGGGCATAGCCTTTCTCAAGCCACCCATTTTACGAATATCCTGTTCCCCATCTAACGCATGTATAACGCTGCCCGAACCCAAAAAAAGCAATGCCTTGAAAAATGCATGGGTAGTTAAATGGAACATTGCAGCAACGTATGCCTGCGACCCCAGGGCGATAAACATAAATCCCAACTGACTAACGGTAGAATAAGCAAGTACCTTTTTTATATCGTTTTGTTTAAGTCCAATTAATGCCGCCAAAATGGAAGTACAAAGACCAATAATGAGAACAAACTCTCTGGCAAATACCGACATATCAAACAACACATGGGTTCTCACAACCAGGTAAATACCAGCTGTAACCATGGTTGCCGCATGAATTAATGCAGAAACCGGTGTTGGTCCGGCCATTGCATCCGGTAGCCAGGTATACAGCGGAATTTGGGCGCTTTTACCCATGGCACCAATAAATAGCAATACGCAAATAGCAGTAATCATTCCTGGCGCTATGGCTACCAATTTCGCGGGGTCCAGAACTTTATCATAATCCAAACTTCCAAATTGCCATGCAATGAGGAATATTCCGATCAGCAATCCAAGATCACCAATGCGGTTCATTACAAAGGCTTTTCTGGCCGCTTTGCCGTATGCTTCATTTTGATACCAAAAGCCTATAAGCAGGTAGGAACAGAGTCCAACGCCCTCCCAACCAAAAAACAACATTAAAAAGTTAGATCCCATAATCAGGATCAGCATGTTGAAAATAAAGAGATTCAGGAAAGCAAAAAATTTATAAAAGCCTTCATCGCTATGCATATAGCTGATAGAATACACATGAATCAGAAATCCGATTCCGGTTACAATCAGCATCATCATGGCGGTAAGCCTGTCCACTGACAAAGCAAAATTTACATGAAAATTTCCGCTGCCAATGAAGGTAAAGTATTCCTTTTTAATTGCAGCCGGGTTGGACAAAAGTCCGTTAAACAGAGAAAATGAAAGCACGAATGAAACCAGAACTGCCAAAGATGCAATCCAGCCCGTGGTGCCTTTGGGAAGATATTTCCCTGCCAGCCCTGATATCGCAAATCCCGCGAGAGGGCTCAGTATAATCCATAGCAAATTCTCCATTTATCCCTTCAATTTATCCATGAGACTCACATCGGTACTTCTGGTATTCCTGTACATCATTACCAGAATAGCCAGCCCAACTGCAGCTTCGGCAGCGGCCACAACCATAATAAAAAACACGAATACCTGTCCGTTTGAATCGCCCATATACGATGAAAATGCGGCAAACAACAAGTTAACAGCATTTAACATTAACTCTATACACATCAGAAGCACTATCGCGTTTCTGCGATAAAGCACGCCAAATAATCCAATTGCAAACAATACACAGCACAGGTAAATATATTGGCTGATAGGCAATTGATCAAAAATGGAATTACCCATTGTTACCTCCTGCATTATCCTGAATTATTAACTCATCCTGATCATCATCCCCTTTCTTTTTACCCAAAAATACCGCTCCAACCATCGCCGCCAGAAACAATATTCCGCTTAACTCAAAAGGAACCAGGTATTTGGAAAACAAAAGCTTGCCAAGAGTTTTTACCAAACCGGCATGGCCATTGGGGCTTTTCATTACTAACTCACTTCCTTCGCGCAATGTGGCAACAAGCACAACCAGCAAACAACCGGAAGCAATAGCTGCCGCTGTAAGCCAGGAAGTAGATTTTACCGGTTCTGTTTCTTTATTTAAGTTCAAAAACATCAATACAAAAAGAAACAGAACCATAATGGCACCGGCATAAACTATTAAGTTCACTATCGCCAGAAACTGGGTATTCAAAAGCACATAATGTGCGGAAATACTAAAAAAAGTTAGAATTAACGCAATAACAGAGTGAATTGGATTTTTGCTGATAACCACATATAACGCGCATAGTATGGTGATAAAAGCCAAAAGGGTGAAAATGTAATTGGGATTCATGCTTTCCCCTCCCCGGCAAAACTCCAAACCTGTCTTTTGGAAATGTCAATGGGATTTTCTCTGCTCTCCACCAGTTTGTCTTTTCCGTAAATGAAACTTCCGCGGTTATCTTCCACATTTACCAGGCGATCTGTAAGAAAAATGGCCTCTTTGGGACAAGCTTCTTCGCACAACCCGCAAAAAATACAGCGCAACATATTTATCTCATAAACAGCTGCATATTTTTCTTCCCGGTAATTCATTTTATCTTCATCAGTGCGTTCTGCGGCTACCATGGTTATGGCTTCAGCCGGACAAGCAACGGCACATAATCCACATGCCGTGCAACGCTCCCTTCCCTGTTCATCGCGTTTTAGCACATGCTGCCCTCGATATACAGGTGAATACGTCCTTTTTACTTCCGGATAATTCAAAGAAACTTTTTTCTTGAATAAATGAGATAGCGTAATCCACAATCCTTTTAGAATAGCAGGCAAATAAATGCGTTCCATGAACGTCATTTTTTTATTTACCACTTGTTTGGATCTGTTGGTCAGCATTGCTTTCTCAGGATTGTTTCAGGTGTTTTGGTTTTACCTTGTATTTCTTTCTCAGTTCACCTTTTACTTTGGATTTGCGAACCTTATTTAAATCGATATCTGAAATCATTGTTCCATCGTCATCATTGAGTTTGACATACAATTTTGCATCAGGCACATTTGCATAATTCAAATACCAATTTTTTCCTTTTTTAGTTGCCGGAATAATAGTTATCGGACTGTTTGAAACCACATATATTTCAGCAATTTTTCCGGTTTTGTCTTTGAATTTAGTAATTTTAGATTTTCCTGCATTGCTGGCAATCATAAAATTACCCGGACATTTAACAGGTATAGAAATCTTCATATCCGACTTTGTTTTGGAAATGGTAACCTTGGTATTTTTATCTGGTTCCAGGCTCTCTCCTTTGGTTTTCTGCGCCATCAACCGGGCTCTTTTATAAGCCTCAGGATCATCTATTGCTACCTGCATGCTTACGGGATGTTTAAAACAGGAATCTCCTGCAATTTTAAACTCACAAATTGCACCCCAAACAAAACCTTCACCTTTTGCGGTTTTCAATGGTACGCCACTCTGAAAAATTTCATCTACAGAAGCAATTTTTGAAACTTCAATACAGTTTTTAGGATCTTTTCTGCATCGGTTCTTGTACTCACAAACATTCATTTTCACGCTGAACTCTCCTACCACCACAGCAGTATCATAATTACAAGTATCCTTTACAACCGGTTTGGGTTTTGGTTTCTCCACCGGTTTGGGTTTTTCAATAATGGTTATTTCAACCCGGCGATTTTTCGCTCTTTTCTCTTCCTGGTCATTGCCTTCTCTTGGTCGGGATCTTCCATAATAATATCTGGTTATTACCCCTGTATCCATACCTATACCGGCCAGATATTCATAAACCTCCTCCACGCGGGATTCGGAAAGTTCCAAATTGAATGCATCATTTCCAATGCTATCTGTGTGTCCGGTTAATACAACCTTGTACTCCTTTTTGGAAGCCAAATCTTCTTTTAGCTTATCCAGCTTGGATTTTTCGCCTTTGTTCAGATTGGATTTATTCTTATCAAAATAAATCTGAACTGCCGGGGCAATTTCTTTTGGTTGTTTGCCGCTTCCTGCCTGAGCTTTCAAACCCGGTGTATTAAGAGCCATGGCAAGTAGCATGGCAATCCCTGTAAACCTAATCATATAAACGCCGGCGAAAATACTGCTTTTATACTTTTCCCGAAACAAATAATTTCACAATTCAACCTCGTAATGCCGTACTTTTTTACACAGTTTGTGCCCAGACTATCGGGTTGTAAATTTTTCCTGCATATGCATTGGAAAGGTTCTTAATTTTACGGCCTCAAATTTATGTTTTACGAACTGGGGCGATACCTGATTTTCATTCGGAGTATGTTTTTTAAACCTGAAAGATTTCAGGTGTTTCTAAGCAGAACGATTCATGAAATGAACAATATTGGCGTTGGCTCACTACCCATCGTTGCAATTATCAGCATTTTTGTTGGAGCCGTTACCACTGTTCAAACTGCTTACCAATTGGTATCACCATTAATTCCCTTAAGCGTAATTGGCGAAATCGTTTCAGACAGTTCCATGTTGGAACTCGCTCCCACCATTACCTGTCTGGTGCTTGCCGGTAAAGTTGGGGCCAATATTGCATCAGAAGTTGGAAATATGCGTATCACTGAGCAGATTGATGCTTATGAAGTTATGGGAATCAATTCCAGTGGATTTTTAGGACTTCCTAAAATCATTGCAGGTTTGATTATGATTCCAAGTCTTATCATTATTGCCAATTCCCTATTAATAGGCGGTGGAATAATTGCCGCCAAACTCACCGGTATTATGTCACCCTCTGAATTTGTTCAGGGTGCAAGGTCCACATTTAAATTTTTTACCCTTTCGGTAAGCCTGGTGAAATCATTTGTATTCGCATTTATTATTACCAGCGTCAGTACTTATGAGGGTTATTTCACCAACGGTGGTGCTTTGGAAGTTGGAGAATCTGGCACCCGGGCTGTTACGCGCAGTTGTGTACTGATTCTTTTCTTCGATTTTATCATAGCCAAATTAATGCTCTGATACCTTTGGCAAAATGATAGAATTAAATCACGTCAATAAAAGTTTTAACGAGAAACAGGTATTGTTTGATATTTCTGCATCTTTTGTGCCGGGCAAACCCAATCTTATTATAGGCGCCAGCGGATGCGGAAAAAGTGTACTGTTGAAATGCATGGTGGGTTTGATGACACCGGAAACCGGCCATATTGTATATGACGGTAGAGATTTTGTTTCTCTGGAATATGAAAAGAAAAAAGATATACGCCGGGAACTCGGTATGCTGTTTCAGGGCACCGCACTTTTTGATTCATTAACGGTACAGGAAAATATTGAATTTCCGCTTAAAATGTTCTCCAAAATGACCCCTGCGGAGCGAATTGACCGTGTAAATTTTTGTCTGGAACGCGTGCATTTAAAAGATGTAAATGATAAATATCCGGCAGAAATCAGCGGTGGAATGAAAAAACGTGTTGGTATCGCAAGGGCAATTGTACTGGACATAAAATATTTGTTTTGCGACGAACCAAACAGTGGCCTGGACCCAATAACTTCACGCGTAATCGATGAATTGCTGGAAGATATTACATCTGAATATCAGATTACAACCATTATCAATTCTCACGATATGAAAACGGTTTATGACATTGGAGAAAAAATCATTTTTATTTTTAAAGGCAAAAAATGGTGGGAGGGCAACAGACACGAAATAGATGCCGTGCGCAAAGAAAACAAGGAATTGGATTCATTTATAAAAGCAAGTCAGTTTTAAAAGGGAGTTTGTTGCGTATTTTTTTGTGAATGATACAATTCAACTAGCCCATTGTACAGTATTTCCCTTTGGGAAGGTACCTGAAGCATATCAGAAAGGTTTGCAAATTCTTTATCAAATGGTACGGCCAATTTCGCCGCCTGAATAACAACATTTGCACCTTCAAAATTTCGTTTAATTAAATAATTGCGCATAATAGAAAAATATATTTGTTGCAGCTGCTCTGGCATTAACCGGAGTTTCCCCAATGATTCCGTCTTGTTCATTACTAAAAATGACAGTGTATCTAATTTGTTTTTCTCCCACACATCCTCCATGAAATTCTTCTGAAATGATTTGTATATAAACTCAAAAAGTGCAGTTGTATATTGCTTGTCAGTCTCAATAAATGAAAAGCTAAAAACTTCAGTTAAATTGCCTTTATTGATATATTCTATGGAATCAAATAATTGATTGAAAAGGTTGATTAAACTGATTTTTGTTTGGTTAGGAGCCTGTATATCCCAGGGATTATACACATAACTCTCGCGATAGTTCTGTGCCGATAGTAAATACTTTTTTGTCAGAAAATAATATTCCCCCAATAACTTATGATAGGTTTCCCGGATACGAAAATATTTTTCATCGTTTCGAATAATATTGGAAGTTAAATACGGGTAAATCAACAAAAAACTATCTGCCTCATTTTTTCTGAACAGTGTATTATTCCCGAAGTATATCAATGCCTGAGCCAATATATCATTATCCGTTAAATCTGAAAATATGATGGCATACTTCATTACCTCAAATTGGCCATATTTGCTGGTATTGTTACCCAACATATTGAGAATGGACCCTGCAAAAAGGTTCACTTCGTTTCTTCTGTATAAATTACGGGAAATCAGCAATTGATCAAGTGCTTTGAAAAAGCGCGAAGAATCTGTAAAATCCGCAGCCAGGTTGTTGTAGGCCAAACCACACATCTGCACAATATCAATATCCGTACTCTCGTAAAAATGTTCATCAAAAACTTTGGGTATACCTTTTTCTTCCAGTTCTTTTTGACTCACAATTTTATTGGCCACCAAATCATTTACATATTTTTCTTTATCTGATTTCTTGATATGCTGTAAATCTGCCGGAATGGTGGTTTCAATGTCTTCAAATTTATCTCCAATTTTTACTGTTAAATAAATATGGGTAGGTAATTCTTTCAGTTGATAAGGAATACCAAGTTTATCGAACACCAGCACATATAATGCACAACTGGTGAGGCAGTTGTAATGCCCATCCTGAAAAATGCGATAAAAAGGAACATTTAATTCGTATTGTTTTAAAAAATATGCATGTACATTTTCAAGCAATTTTTTGACATATTTCGGTTTTCTAAATGTTCCGTATTTTTTACGTTGATTGGATACAAAATTTTCCAAATAAACTCTATGCTGTGCAAAGCCTGTTGTGTCTGCGTTCCCCGCAAGGTAGTACAGTGCGAACGTATCAAATTTGGATTTGTTCAGTACCTTTTGAATATTCTCATTTTCTGCCTGGTTGGTAAATATTAATGTATCAGGTGTGGTTTGGGCTACAGCACCACAATTACAAGCAAAAAACAATAAAATAAATATATAAGTTAAACGCATGTTTCATTACAATTTTACATAAAAAAAACACCCAATGGGTGTTTTTTAAAATTATTGTTTCTTAAAATTCTAGCCTTCCAAAGCAGCTGCACCACCAACAATTTCAGAAATTTCATTGGTAATAGCAGCCTGACGTGCCTGGTTATATGCCAATCGCAGGGCTTTGAGCAAATCACCCGCATTTTCTGTGGCTTTATCCATTGCAACCATTCTGGCGCCGTGTTCCGAAGCCAAAGAATCTAACATGGCTCTGTAAAACTGCGTTTTTAAAGATCTTGGAATCAAATCCTGAAGGATTTCTATTTTACCGGGTTCAAAAAGATAATCGTTATTTTGTGATTTACCTTTTTTGCCTTTTACCAGATCTTCCCGCAAAATGGGCAACCACACTTCATTTTTCAGTATTTGAGTTGCTGCATTCTTAAATTGGTTAAATACAATTTCAATGCGGTCATATTGATGGGTGGAATAGGAATTCAATATCTCTTCAGCTGCTGCAAAAGCACTATCGGAATCCAATCCCTGCAACAGCGTTACATAGGTTGTATCTACCTTATAACCTTGCTTTTTCAATAATTCTCCAGCCTTTTTACCTATTACCAAAATGGTAACATTTCCCGCTTTTTTGGCATCGGCATATTTGCTGTCAATAATTGCTCTGGTTCTTTTTACTACATTGGCATTAAATGCCCCGCAAAGTCCACGATCGCTGCTTATTGCAACTATTAATACTTTTTTTACTTCTCTTTCTTTGAAATACCCAACCAACCTGTCGTCATCAACGCTATCCTGCAAATTGGCCATAATACCCTGAAGTTTTTGGGCATACGGACGCATTCTCATGATTCCCTCACCTGCCCTTCGAAGCTTGGTAGCACTTACCAACTTCATTGCCTTGGTAATTTGCTGGGTGCTTATGGTGGAAGCTATTCTTCCGCGTATTTCTTTTTGATTCGCCATGGATCCGTTTTAGCTATCAGGCAGTATAGTTTTTTCCAACTTCTTTACCGGCAGCAATTAATGCACCTGTAATTTCATCGTCTATTTTGCCTGCTGCAATTTTCTCCAAAATATCTTTGTGCTTGCTTTCCATATGCTCCAAAAATTCGGTTTCGAATTCACGGATTTTATTTACCGGAATTTCGCGCAATGCATTGGCAGAACCCAGATAAATAATGGCAACCTGTTTTTCAACGCTTACCGGGCTAAACTGAGGCTGTTTCAACAACTGCACATTTCTCGCACCCTTATCCAATACAGATTTGGTTGCGGCATCCAGGTCAGATCCGAATTTTGCAAATGCTTCCAGTTCGCGGTATTGCGCCTGGTCAAGTTTCAAAGTACCTGCAACTTTTTTCATGGATTTAATTTGAGCATTACCACCCACTCGACTCACGGAAATACCAACGTTAATCGCTGGTCTCACACCGGAGTTGAAAAGGTTGGATTCCAGAAATATCTGCCCGTCGGTAATAGAGATTACGTTAGTTGGAATATACGCAGATACATCACCCGCCTGAGTTTCAATAATTGGCAAGGCAGTTAATGATCCTCCACCTTTTACCCTGCCTTTCAGACTAACAGGCAAATCATTCATCTGGCTGGTAATTTCTGTATTCGCATTCAGTTTGCAAGCCCTTTCCAATAAACGGCTGTGCAGATAAAACACATCCCCCGGATATGCTTCACGTCCCGGAGGACGACGGAGCAAAAGGGAAACTTCACGATAAGCAACAGCCTGTTTCGATAAATCATCGTAAATTACCAATGCAGGCAATCCCTGATCACGGAAAAACTCACCTATTGCACAACCGGCCATTGGAGCATAAAATTGCAATGGTGCAGGAGCAGAAGCGGCAGCAGAAACTACCACAGTATACGCCATTGCTCCATTGTCTTCCAATGCTTTAACAACCTGTTTTACTGTGGATTCTTTTTGTCCTATAGCAACGTAAATGCAGTAAACCGGTTTGCCTTTTTCGAAATATTCTTTTTGGTTGATAATGGTATCAATCGCAATAGCAGTTTTACCTGTTTGGCGGTCTCCAATAATCAACTCACGCTGACCTCTTCCAATTGGAATCATAGCGTCAATCGCTTTAATTCCGGTTTGAAGTGGTTCTTTAACAGGTTCGCGGAACAAAACACCCGGAGCTTTTCGCTCCAATGGCATATCCAGCAATTCACCCGTAATCGGACCTTTGCCATCAATCGGTTCGCCAAGTGTATTTACTACCCTTCCGAGCATGCCTTCACCTACGTTAATACTGGCAATTTTACCGGTACGTTTTACTTTATCTCCTTCTTTGATGGAGGTGCTGTTACCCATAAGTACGACACCAACGTTATCTTCTTCCAGGTTAAGCACCACTGCGCGAACCCCGTTATCGAATTCTATCAGCTCTCCACTTTGAACGCTGAATAAACCGTAAATACGGGCAATACCGTCACCCACCTGGAGTACGGTACCTACTTCTTCAAGTTCAGCTGCTGCGCTAAATCCGGAAATCTGTTCCCTTAAAATGCTTGAAACTTCATCTGGCCTTATTTGTGACATATATGATTGTTATGCTATGTTGAGTTCTGTTTTGATTTTATTGATTTGGCCGGATACACTGCTGTCGTATATCTTTCCTTCAAACATGATAGTCATGCCGCCAATTAAAGAAGGATCTGTTTCGGTGGTTATTTCCACCTTTTTGGCTCCCGTTTTGGAGCGTACATAATTTTCCACCTTTTCCAGGCTGTCCTTATCCAGTTCCGTTGCACTGGTCACTACAGCTATGGTTATTCCGTGGTTTTGGTTATATATTTTGGTAAATTCCTGTCCTACAAAAGCAATCAGATTTTCTCTGCTTTTATCTGCCATCAGGTTGAACAGGTTGATGGTTTCTTTGTTGAACGAAGCAAAAATCTTTGCCAAAGTTGCTTTCTTCGTTTCTCTGGAGATCAAAGGACTATTTAAAAATCTGTTAAAATCCCGGTTGGAATGGGAAATCAGGTTTAGATTTTTAATATCCGATGCTACGGATTCCAAATCTCCGGTATCTGCAGCCTTGTCGTAGAGCGACTTGGCATATCTGGAAGCGATTTTTGACTCTGACATAATTATAGATTATCCTGCTACACTTTGGGTTTTGGTGAGCTCTTTCAGTTGCGTTGCAATAAGCTCCTGCTGCGCACCTTTATTATCAAGTTGCTTTTGAACCAGCTTTTCCGCAATTGCTATGGAATAACCTGCAACTTCTTTCTTCAATTCATCAATTGCAGCTAATTTCTGTTTGTTAATTTCATCATTAGCTCTGGCAATTAATTTCTTTGCTTCATCGTCTGCAGCCGATTTTGCTTCACCAACAATTTTTTCCTTCATTTGTCTGGCTTCATTCAAAATCTTCTCCCTTTCTACGCGGGCTTCTGCAAGCAATTGCTCATTCTGACTGGTAAGTCTGGCCATTTCACTGCGCGCGTTTTCAGCTTCCTGAAGGCTCTTTTCAATGGTTTCTTCCCTGTCCTGCAAAGATGCCATAATTGGCTTCCACGCGTATTTTCTGAGTATTACAAGCACCAGTACAAATGACAATGTCATCCAGAAGATTAGTCCCAGTTCCGGATTTACCAGTGGTGGCAATTCGATTAAGATCATATTCAGCATTTTTTGTTTTTTAAATTGGAATTACTCCGTTCCCTTTGAAACGGAGTAATTCCTGTATTTTCTATTAGAGGAAAAGGATCAACAGACAAACAACGATAGCGAAGAATACCGCACCTTCAACAAGTGCTGCAGCTACGATCATGTTTGAGCGGATATCACCCAGTGATTCCGGCTGACGTGCAATACTTTCCATAGCGCTGCCACCGATACGGCCGATACCGATACCGGCACCAATTGCCGCTAAACCGGCACCTATAGCGGCACCCATTTTACTGTAGTTCGCAGCAGCTGCGTTAACTGCGTCTTGAAGGATCATCATGAAACTCATAGTTTTAGTTTATTTATTTTTTTGTTTTAGTGTTTTTCTGTTGCGTGTTCGTGGCCATGTTCTTCTATGGCCATTCCAATATATAAAGAGCTAAGAAGGGTAAATACAAATGCCTGCAGAAATGAAACCAGCAACTCCAGCATTCCCATAAATATAGTAAATGCCACCGATGCAGGTGCAACCGAATAACCGACTGCTTCTTTCATGGAACCGAAAATAAAGATCAGAGAAAAGAAACCAAGAATGATGATATGTCCGGCTGTAATATTTGCAAACAAACGAAGCATCAATACGAATGGACGAAGGAAAAATCCGAGAATTTCAATGGGTATTAAAAGGATGTACAATCCAACCGGTACGTCAGGTAAGAATATATGTTTCCAGTAATTTTTATTCGCATTCACTGAAACATAAAGCAATACAACCAGAGCCATTACCAAAGGAATAGCAATGTTTCCGGTAGCATTAGCACCACCCGGGAAAAATGGAATATTTCCCATCAGGTTCACAATAAAAATAAACCAGAAGATGGTCATCAGCAAAGGCATAAACTGCTTATATCGCGGCCCTACTGAAGATTTGATTACACCATCGCGCATAAATATAAAAAGTGACTCAATCAGGTTTTGAAATCCTTTTGGAGCCATTCCTGCTCTTTTCTTGTAAGTTCTGGCAACACCTATAAATATTACCAATAATACAATGGAACCCAATATTACGGTAGCTGCTACTTTGGTGATACTGAAATCGTAAATCTTTTCTGTTTTAGCAGCATCTTCCCATACAATTTTTGCGCCCATATTCACCAGTTTCATGCCATTGTATGCATGTTCGCCATGGTGGAATTGCGAAGACATAAAAAACTGTAAACCCTGACTTTCGGTATATACAATACATGGAAGCGGAAGCAATACATAATGCCCGAATGCATCCCAATAATGGTTATCCCCGATATGCCCGAGTATCATATCGCTCACCTGTTTGCCAATTGGCTTTTCAGGTTCATCGGTTACTCCCGCAATTTCATGTTCGTTGCTAACTTCTGTTTTTGTATGAGTCGCGCCTTTATCCTCATGACCTTCATGGGATGCTCTGAGAATATTTAGGTTGAAAAAAGCGCAAAATGCTGTTAACAACAAAATTTTTGAGAGGGGCGAGCTTTTGAAAGTACTTGTAAAATCAGGCATTTTCGTTTTTTGGCCTTGGTTCTGAATCGGGGCGCAAGTTAGTACGCAATTGTGAAATTTCAAATAGAAGGAAAACACAAAAATATGCACAATAAAAACCGAGAAAAATCTTGTTAACCGGACGCGTATTGATCAAGGTTATTAAAAGGAATATCAAAGCTCCGAAAAGTCGAAGAATACTCGCAATCATTAATCGGCGAACTGCCGCATTGGGATTGGCTCCTGATCCCTTAACAAAGCGATGTATGCCATAAGTAAGGAGTGCCAGATACAGCAAACCGGCCCAGGTATAATCGGGAATGGAAACCCAATGCGCGGCATCTGCAATACCACTGATAATTATCAGTATGGAAGTAATCAACAATAACTTGTTTGTGTAACCCTGAAACATGGGGCTGCAAAAGAAGTACAAATTGGGCAGAACTACAACTTGCGAATGACCGCGTAGATAGCGCCAAAAACCCCAATGAGACTGCCGATTACAGTAAATAATGGGAATTTCCAGGCAATGGCTTTATCCGCATAAATGCCACCCAAAACACAAACCAATATGGTTATTAACATGGTAAATCCCATGTTCATGTAGGCTGCAAAGCCCGAATTAGTCAGTTTGCCCTTTGGCTTTGGATACTGTGCCACTTTCTTTTTGGGGTATGGAAGGTAAAAGCATGTTCATGGAACATCTCCCGTTGAACTGCGCCCCACTCTCAATAATAATTTTATCCGTGGAAATATCTCCTTCTATTTTAGCTGAAGACTTTAAAACCAGCATTTGTTCCACTTTAATATTTCCTTGTAACAAACCTGAAATAATAGCTTCATTTGCTTCAATATCTCCTTTTACGATCCCGCCTTCTCCCAACACCAAACGCTGTTTTACAGTTACACGGCCTTCAATAATGCCATCCACTCTAATATCACCAACCGATTCCAAATCTCCGTGAAGTTTTGTCTCCGTTCCAATAATGTTTAACAGGTTATTGCTTACAGCAGTTTCCTTCTTTCCTCTTTTCAATTTATCCGCGGCAGAAAACATAATTTACACAAATATAGAACAAAACGGAATTTGTGTGTGTATATTTTGTTACTAAGTAAAAGATATTTAAGCGAGGATTTCGGCGCAATTACTTGGCCTGCTGGGGTTTTTTCGCTGAAACAGTATCCAGATTTTCTTCGTTTTCTGATAATATTTTTTGAATGGCATCTTCCTTCAAAGAATGATCATTAATTTGTCTTTGTAAGTCTTCTACCTTTTGATTCATTTCCATCCAGGCTGTATTATCAGTGCTTTTGCCATATCCCGGAACCAGCTGTCTCATTGGTGTATACGCAATCAATAAAAAAATGATCAGGGTAAACAAAATAAAAAAAGTGCTGAACAACATCACCACATTCATCGGTGTTAATCTTATAGAAAAGGCCTCAGCAAAGGAAGAATCATTTATTAATACCAGGCGGTATTTATTACGTAATTTGGCAATAATTTTGCGACCTTTTGACATTGGGTAATAAAACAACGAAAATACCGTTTTTATCTAAGATTTATAGAATGTTTACTTTCCGCAACTGCGCTGTAGGGCTCTTTTTTTTATTGGGTTTTGGGGCATGTAAAAACAGCGACAGCTGGCTTAGCAGGCAATGGCACAATACCAATGCACATTACAATATTTACTTTAACGCCGATCAGAAATGGCAGCTTACGGTACAGGGTATCAGAGAATCTAACCCCGACGATTACCGCACTTTTATTTCTTTATTTAATTATGGTTCACCGGAAAGCCTGAAGGCAAATCTGGGTGCAATGGACGAAGTCGTTAAAAAAGCCAGTACCATGATAGACAAGCATCCAAAAAGCCGTTGGGTGGATGATGCTTATCTTCTTATAGGTAAAGCTTATTTCATGAAAGGCGATTTTATCGCCGCCAACGAAATTTTTGAATATGTGAATTCTACCTTCAAGGACCCGATGGTAAAATACGATGCCAGGCTATGGATTTTCCAATGCCTTATGTTTCAGGGTAAACTTCATGAGGCAGAAGACCTGGTTGTATCGCTAAAAAGCGATAAGGAATTCCCATCCAAACTCACTCCTATGCTCAACAAATGTTTGGGGGCTATTTATCTCAAAAACAACAAACCCTCTCAGGCAGTAAAGCATATGGAACTATGCCTGAAAGGTATCAAGGGCAAAATGGAGAAATATCGCTTGCATTTTGCATTGGGACAGGCATATCAAAAACTGGAGAAATTCGATTCTGCCGAAAATCATTTTTCTAAAGTCGTGAGAATGAATCCACCTTATGAAATGGCATTTCATTCCCGAATTAATCAGGTTGAAATTCTTTCATTGCAAAAACACGATTATGCAAAAGCCAACCAGCTTTTACGTAAAATGTTGAAGGACGATAAAAATATCGAATACTTTGGACAGATTTATTATCGCATGGGGCGGAATGAGTTGCGCGCCAGACAGGATATCAGGGGCTTACAATATTTAAACCTGTCCGTTCGCAACAGCCCGGCAGACAAAGCACAGACCACTACTTCCTACCTTGCCCTGGGAGATTATTATTACGAGCATCGCGATTTTGAAAGAGCAGGCCTTTATTATGACAGTGCGAATAATTTTCTAGATGAAAAGCATCCTGATTTCGCCACCATTTCGAAGAAAAGTCTCATGCTCACCGACCTCCTGCGGCACCTGATAACCATTAAAAGGCAGGATTCACTCCTGAGGCTGGCAAAGGATCCTGTACTTAGGGAGAAGACTATAGACAGATTGATTGAACTGGAAAAGAAAAAAGCCCAGAATAATAGTGGAACCAAACCTTCCAACCCCGGTACAAATCCGGATCCCATAATTCCCGGTATCAACGCCCAGCAAAATATGGGCTCCTTCCCTTTTTATAATATGAATAGTCGCAACCGTGGCATTCAGGATTTTCAAAATAACTGGGGTGCCCGAACAAACCGGGATTATTGGCGTATCAACAGCAAAAAATCCAACAGTTCAGAAATAAACAACCAAAGCGATAATGATACTGTAGAGCAGGAAGATACGGCCAGGGGCCCTATTCCTGCCGACCGAAAAAAGTATTACAGGGATATTCCAATGACTGCCTCGGCACAAAAGGAATCAGAAGCAAAAATTGAAGAATCTTTTTTCGCTGTTGCCGGAATTTATCAAAATAGTTTTGGTGAAAAAAAACAAGCCATTTTTTATTACGAGCAACTTTTAAAGCGCTATCCCAATACAAAATATAAAGCGCAGGTATATTATGAACTGGCAAAAATTGCCAAATCCGATAACCAAGCAAAAGATTACGAAAAATACAGAGGTCTGTTGGAAAGCGAATTCCCTGAAAGTATTTATTTGAAGTTGTTGGACAACCCCAATGCCGCGAAAAATGACGGCAACAAAGGACCCGGGATGGAGAAGCGCGAGATAGAAGTTATTTACGAAAATATGTATGCAGCATATCTGAAAGATAATTTCACTGAAGCAATAAGCATCAAACAAGAAGCAGACAGGAAGTTTGCGGGCAATAACCTTCAACCCAAATTCGATTATCTGTATGCACTTTGTCTGATTAAAAAAGGGGATGTAAAAGATGGAATGAATGCCCTTGAGCAAATTCTGAGTGATTATCCTGATTTGGATGTTGCGGAACGCGCAAGAGCCACCTTAGATGCATACGACAAAATTCAAAGGGGAGCCGTGTCTACTGTGGATTCAGGAAATGCAGGCGGGGAGTTATGGAAAGGTTGGGATGGCAAAGAAGAATTAACCTTTTTATTGGTTTATCCTAAAGGCGCAAATAGTAATTTACTCCGTGCGGGTTTGAATGATTTTAACAAAGAGAATTTTGTATTTGAGAATTTGGAAGTGGGTATTGTAGTAAATATTGGAAGCACGAATTATTTAAGCGTTGCCAATTTCAGCAAACCGGAAGTGGCTCAGGGATATATGAAAATGTTAATGGGCAAAGCCGATTTCTTTGCTTCTAAAGGCTTGTTTGAATATGAACTTGCGTGGATTAGCAAAACCAATTTTGTTACACTTTCACAAAACGGCAGAATAAGCAGCTATATGGATTTTTTCAAAACGGATAAAAAATAATGGCCAAGGCAGGTAAGAATTCTAATTTCCGGATGATTCCCAGATTCTGGAAAGCGCTTGGCGGTGGAGTTGTACTCTCGTTCCTGTTTTTTCTGTTAGTGAGTTTTGGATTGTTTGGAGATCTTCCGGATATCAAAGAACTGGAGAATCCAAGTAGTGCACTCAGTAGCGAAATATATAGCGAAGATGGAGAGGTACTTGGCAAGTATTTCATGGAAAACCGCACCAACGTGCGCCATGAGGAGATTGCACAAAGCGTATACGATTGCCTGATAGCTACAGAAGACATACGATTCGAAAAACACTCGGGTATCGATGTTCGTGGCACAGCCAGAGCACTGGCCATGTTGGGAAAAGACGGAGGAGCAAGCACTATCAGCCAGCAATTGGCTAAAAATCTATTCAGTATTTATGAAAAGCCCAAAACCAAACTTGGCAGGGTAATGCAAAAGTGCAAGGAATGGATTATTGCCATTCGATTGGAACGCCGGTATACCAAAGATGAGATAATTACCATGTATCTCAATACCGTCCCATTTAGTGGTGTTTCCTTTGGAATTGAAGCAGCGAGCAAGGAGTTTTTCAATAAAAAGCCCAAAGATTTGAAACTGGAAGAATCTGCAGTGCTCATTGGAATGCTGAAAGCCAACTCTGCATTCAATCCCAAACTCAATCCGGATAGAAGCATGAAGCGAAGAAACATAGTGCTTCAGCAAATGAAGAAATACGATAAAATTACAGAAGAGGAATTTCTGAAATTAAAGGAGACTCCCATAAAACTGGATTATATTAGTGCAGAAGGCGATGGCGAGGCGCTGTATTTCAGAGACCAGCTTGCTGAATACCTGAAAGACTGGTGTAAAGACAATGGATATAACCTATACCGCAGCGGATTGAAGATTTATACCACCATTAACAGTAAAATGCAGCACAATGCAGAAATGGCGGTAAAGAAGCATATGAAAGAGATGCAAAAAGTATTTAATCAGGGCTGGGGCAAACAGGATCCGTGGAGAACGCTAAACTGGCAGGTTATTCCCGATTTTATTGAGAATGCCATCAAGAGAACGGACAGATATAAAGAGTTACAGGAAAAATTTGGCCCCGATCAGAAACGCATTTTAGCCGAGTTAAAAAAACCGGTGAAAATGACTGTCTTCAGTTGGAATGGAGAACGCGATACCTTCATGAGCCCTTATGACAGTATGAAGTATATCAAAAAGTTGCTTCATGCGGGATTTGTTGCTGTAGAGCCGGAAACAGGATTTATTAAAGCCTGGGTTGGCGGAATCAACCACAAATATTTCAAGTTCGACCATGTAAACAAATACTCTAGGCGGCAGGTCGGATCTACCTTTAAACCATTGGTTTACGCAACTGCTATGGACATTAATAAAATTCCTCCTTGCCAGAAATTCCCAAGGGAACCTGTGACCTTCAAAATTCCCGGAGGTACCTGGACACCCAGAAATGACAACGGAAGTGGCGGGGAATGGACCATGGCTAAAGGTTTGGCGCTTTCCGATAATTATATAACTGCACAGGTAATGAAAACCCTTGGTGATGAAGGTCCTCAAATGGTGGTGAAATTTGCGGAACGCGTTGGAATTGAAAAAAACCGAATCCTGCCCGTTCCTTCCATTTGTTTAGGTGCAGTTGAACTAAGCCCCTATGAAATGGCCAGTGCCTATACAGCTTTTGTAAATAAAGGACTTTGGGTAGAACCCACCTTTATTACCCGAATAGAGGATAAAAAGGGCAATATTCTCGCAGAATTTCAGGCCACCCGACACGATCAGGTATTGAGCGAGGAAAAAGCCTATTTGATGTTTAAAATGCTTACCGGAGTGGTTGATTTTGGTACCGCAGGTGGATTGAAAGGGAAATATGGACTGAGTGGTGCTTACGGCGGTAAAACCGGTACTACACAAGGCAGTGCAGATGGATGGTTCGTTGGCGTTACAAAGAATCTCGTTTGTGCCACCTGGGTTGGGGCCGATGATCCAAGTGTGAGAATACGCAATGGCTGGTATGGCCAGGGTGCGATGATGGCATTACCCATTTATGGCATGTTTATGCAGGATTGTATGAAAATCAAATCACTGGGATTATCCACGGACTGGCCCGACGCCCCGATTCGGGTGAGTGATATATTGAACGCTTGCAATGAAGATGGGGATAACACCAATAACGGAGGAGAAATAGACGTTTCCGGCCTGGGCGATTAGATTTGTTCATATTCTTCTTTGAAAAAATAAAAAAGAATTTTATCTTTGCAGCCCGAAAATTGAGCATTTAGTAATGAAACCAGATATACATCCAAAGACTTTCCGCAAAGTAGTGTTTAAAGACATGAGCTGTGATTATGCGTTTTTAACGCATAGCTGTGTGGATACCAAGGAAACTATCAAATGGGAAGATGGAAATGAGTATCCGCTTTTTAAGCTGGAAATTTCTTCCAAATCGCACCCGTTTTATACCGGTAAGCAGAATTTGATTGATACCGCAGGACGTATTGACAAGTTCATGAAGCGTTATGGCAAAAAAGCCGCCGCACCTGCTGCACCCGCTGCAGAAGCTCCAGCCACAACAGAAGAAGCATAATAAAATTTAATAATGGAAAGCCGCTCATTCGGGCGGCTTTTTTTTGCGCTATACTTTTCTAATCCCCGGATTTATCTGAAAATCCCAATCGGTATGAAACCCACATTAACCAGGCTCCTATCAGAAACCAACCCAAAATATTTACGTTCAGAATGGCATTAAATATCACATAAATGATGGCCGCCCCACAGAGCAAAATACTCCAAAACACCAAAACATCTGTGTAATAGCGTTTGTTTTTTTTGTAATCCACATAATAACTAATTGCAATTACCACGAGGAAAACACCTGAAAAACCCATAAATATTGCAGAAAAAAGGGCTATCCCCCACGCAGAAAGCAGCATTGGCGCAATTTACTTCCTAAGATCAATTGTTGCATGAAAATTCTCCAATTCACTTAATTTCGAAGCGCATGATCCTCTCCTTTTTCGACGATAATAAAATCAGCGATTTATACCCCCTGACATTAACCAGGCCAGCTGCTGATCTGCGCTGCGGGATTTTTACCATTGCCGAAAAATGGAAACGCGATTTACGCGCTTCTGATTTTGGATTCGAAAGTGCAGCTTATTTAAATTCCAAATTCAGTGCAGTGGTAAATCCGCATTTTCGGATTAACGGCAGGTTGTTACCCAACCCTGCATTGTTGGCCGCTATTCAACGCATGCAAGCCGGAAATAAACTGGTGTATCAGGGTACTTTAATTGCAGAAATGCCGGGTGAAAATGCTACTGAAACCGAAATTGGTTTTGAAGTGACATGGATTCAAAGGCCATTTGATATATTCAGGTTGCTGCAACAAGAAATCCCTTTGGATCTGGTGCGAATGGATGGAGATATTCAACCGCAAACTGCCAGTGAAACCAATCGCATTTTTGGCTCTTATCCGGTTTATATTGATTCCGGAGCTAAAGTGGAATGCGCGGTGTTAAATGCCACTACTGGTCCTATTTACATTGGTAAAAATTGCGAAGTCATGGAAGGCAGTCTCATCCGAGGTCCATTTGCCATGATGGAAGGATCAGTAATAAAACTGGGCGCCAAAGTTTACGGAGCCACGGCCCTCGGACCATATTCCGTTATTGGTGGAGAAGTAAACAATATCCAGGTTCAGGGTTATTCCAACAAAGGGCATGATGGTTTTTTGGGCAATGCAGTAATTGGCGAATGGTGCAACATTGGTGCAGATACCAATTGCAGCAATTTAAAAAATACATATGACGAAGTAAAAGTGTGGAATTATTCCAGCGGTAAATTCGAAAAAAGCGGACAACAATTTTGCGGATTAATTATGGGCGATCACAGCAAATGCGGCATTAATACTATGTTTAACACCGGCACTGTGGTCGGTGTGGCTGCAAATATTTTTGGAAGCGGATTTCCAAGGCAATTTATACCGGATTTCGCATGGGGCGGAGCCAGCGGATTCACCACCTATAAGCTGGATGCAGCATTCAAAACTGCTGCAATGGTGATGCCGAGAAGAAAAAAAGAATTTGACAAATCTGAAGAAGAAATTTTATCGGAAGTATTTGAAAATACAAAAGGTTGGAGGAATTGGGAGTAGTTTTTAAGAAAAATGAAACATCCTTTAAGACTTCTCTGGATTATTCTACTTTTCTCAGATTGCCAAAAAGAACCAGACAACTCTTCTATAATTCAAATAAACCAACAACTTTCAAACTATGCCTTTGACATTGGTTCGTACTGG
>JAGXTF010000082.1 GCA_018333525.1 Bacteroidota bacterium
CCCCATACATAACCTGCACGGAATTGGAGCTTCTGCCGTGGGCTATAGCGAACAGCCCGAAGGTGCCATAATAAAATTGGAATGTATCCTTATTTCTGACCTTGATACAATTTGATTAATTTTGCAACACCAATGTCTCTGGAGATTAAAGTACCGGCACCGGGTGAAAGTGTAAGTGAAGTTACGATTGCGAACTGGCTGAAAAAAGAAGGTGAATGGGTGGAAATGGATGAACCCATTGCGGAAATGGAAAGCGATAAAGCCACATTTGAGGTGAATGCCGAAAAATCGGGAATAATTGAAAAATTAAATGGCGCAGTTGGCGACACGATTGCAGTTGGAAGTGTGGTTGCCGTGATAAACACCGATGCACAAAAACCTGCGGGAACTGCAATAAAAGAGAACTCCGCCAATGCCAAAACAGAAAATCCGAAAGCAGAACAAGCTGTTCCCAAAATTGTAGAAGTTGCAGCAGCGACGAATTACAGCGATTTGCATATATCACCCGTTGCAGCAAAACTGATTGCTGAATATGGGCTGGACGCGGGTAAAATAAAAGGCAGCGGCAGCAATGGGAAAATAAATAAAGTGGATGTTTTAGAAGCTATTGTTGCAAGTGGTGTTTCTAAAAATCTGAATACAACAGTGGCATTAAATGGTGAAAGAGAAAAGCGTGAAAAGATGAGCAATTTGCGCAAAACGGTGAGTAAACGCCTGGTTGCTGCAAAGAATGAAACTGCCATGCTCACCACATTTAATGAGGTGAATATGAAACCCATTATGGATTTGCGTACCAAATACAAAAAATCTTTTGAAGAAAAATTTGGTGTTGGACTTGGGTTTATGAGTTTTTTTACCAGAGCCGTTTGTATTGCATTAAAAGATTGGCCGGCGGTAAATGCCAGTATTGATGGTGATGAAATAATTTACCACCATTATTGTGATATTTCTATTGCGGTTAGCGCACCAAAAGGACTTGTGGTGCCGGTTGTGAGAAATGCAGAAACACTGAGCCTTGCTGAGATTGAAGCTGAAGTAAAAAGGCTTGCAACCAAAGCGCGCGATGGCAAGCTGAGTTTGGAAGAAATGACCGGTGGAACATTTACCATTACCAATGGAGGTGTTTTTGGCAGCATGATGAGTACACCCATTATCAATCCACCGCAAAGTGGTATTTTGGGAATGCATAATATTGTAGAAAGGCCAGTTGCTGAAAACGGGAATGTGGTTATACGGCCAATGATGTATGTAGCGCTGAGCTATGACCACCGCATTATTGACGGAAGAGAAAGCGTTAGTTTTTTGGTACGTGTGAAACAGCTTTTGGAAAATCCGGAAATGCTGTTCGACGGCAAAAATCCGATTGAAAAAGTTCTGGGTATTTCCTGAGAACATAACCGAGAATATTGTAGGCGAATGTTTAAATTCGCCATGTGGGACACGACCATCAACACCATAATCTGCCACATGTTGCGATGGAACGCAATATGATGCGGCCATATATTTTGGGTATTATTTTGAACGTGTTTTTTGTTTCTATTGAATTTTTTTATGGATTTGTATCCCAATCTCTGAGTTTGATAGCAGATGCCTGGCATAATTTGGGTGATGTTGCGGGTTTATTTGTAAGTCTGTTTGCACTTCGAATGGCCAGGTTGAAACCGAATAAAACCTATACCTATGGATTTTCTAAAGGAACCATTTTGGCATCATTAAGCAATTGTATTATTTTATTGCTTGCGGTAGGAAGCATTGGATATGAGGCTATACACAGGTTATTTCAACCCGAAAAACCACAGTGGAATATTATGAGTTTGGTAGCTGGAATTGGAATTGTAATAAACACCATTACCGCACTTTTATTCGCAAAAAAGAATGAATTAAACAGCAAATCTGCTTATTTACATATGCTTGCCGATGCGGCTGTTTCTGCGGGTGTGGTGCTTGGTGGTTATTTAATTTATATTACCGATCAGATTTGGATTGATCCGGTAATCAGCATAATGATTTGTGTTGTAATTTTAATTGGAACATTTAAAATTTTGAGAAGCAGTTTGCGATTATCGCTTGACGGAGTGCCTGAAAATGTAGATGTGGAAGCAGTGCGAAATGAAGCATTAAAACTAAGCGACATTAAAGACATACACCATTTGCATATTTGGGCTTTGAGTACCACCAGAAATGCTATGACAGCACACCTGCTGCTGGCAAGAGAATTGACAGAACAGGAAGCCGGTGCATTAAAGAGCAAATTAAAACATGAGTTGCTTCATCTGAATATTCAACATGCCACGCTGGAATTGGAAACCAACCATACCAATGACATTGAAGAATGTTAATGAACGATTCAAGACCATTCTTTTGAAAAAACTATTTCTAATAGCATTCTTACTTCTCATTTTTCAAAACACCAACCAAGCGCAATTTATTGGCAAAGACAGTGTAAGATTTTCCATTTGCGAACAATACGAGGAATTTCGAAGCTGGTTGCCTGATGCTTATATTTTTAATGCAGGATGCGCCTGTAATTACCTGCCTTCAGACAGCGCTGCAATGGCGATTCGGGCGTTTCTGATAAATGCCATTATTTCCACCAGCCCGGAGTTGAGATCCAAAGCGTGGGACATGAAGGAACAATATTTGTCCGGCAGAATCAGTAGAAGAAAATATAAAAAATTCGTGCGAAAAAATATTGCCCCAAAAATCTATTTGGATCATGTTTTGGCATACAGATTTGCCGGTTGTAAAAAAGGTCCGGCTCCATTTTGGGAATTCAGATACAGCTGTATACATCCTTTTAGGCATTGCAAAAGAATGTTGCAATTAAATTTAATGTTTGGTGGTAGTTGTAAAAAAAATAAAAATTCCTGGTGAATTAGAAATCCAGATTTTGCAATTGATTGATTAAAAATATCAATTGATTTTCGTCTATATCCAAATGCAATACAAAGCGCAACCAGCCGCCGCCATTATCCGTTGCATGAATATCCAATTCGCGAAGTTTATGCAATAACTCTGCTGCTTTTGATGCACTTCCCAATTTGAAAATTACAATATTGGTTTCTACAGGAAGTATATTTTTAACCCAGTTTTTTTGCGATAATACCTCTGCTATTTTGGTTGCATTTAAATGATCTTGTTGCAGACGATACAGATGATTTTCCAATGCATAAGAACAAGCGGCAGCCAAATATCCTATTTGTCGCATTCCGCCTCCCAGCCTCTTTCTGTGTCTGTGTGCGCGATGAATAAATTCCTTTGAACCCACGAGTACAGAGCCTACCGGGCAACCCAATCCTTTTGAAAAACAAACCGAAATACTATCAAAATTCTCGCCAAAAAATGCAGCATTTAAATTGGTTTTAACCATTGCATTCCATAGCCTGGCACCATCCAAATGGGTATTTAAATTCCGCGATTTTGCAGCCTCGCAAACTTCAGTAATTTGCGATTTTGACCAACAGGCTCCCCCACCTTTGTTCACCGTATTCTCTACACATAGTAAAACAGATTTGGGACAATGTGCATCATCCGGATTTATATTTTCCAATACATCTGTTGCAGTGAAAATTCCTCTTTCCCCATTTAATAAACGAACGGAAGCGCCTGAAGTTGCGGCAATTCCACCACCTTCCGAGCGATACACATGTGCAGTTTGGTCGCAAATAATTTCATCCCCGGGTTGTACATGGGTTTTTATGGCAACCTGATTGGCCATGGTACCACTGGGAAAGAATAAAGCAGCCTCTTTACCAAAAAGGGAAGCAACTTGTTGTTGTAATGCATTTACTGAAGGATCGTCACCAAAGACATCATCGCCAACTTTTGATGCAAACATTGCATGCAGCATGCCCTCAGTGGGCTTTGTTACCGTATCGCTGCGCAAATCTACACGCATAATGTTTTTAGTGGTGGTGGTGGCCGCCAGGTCCGTGTACGTGACCATGGTCTTTTTCCTCATCCGTTGCCTCGCGAATACTGATAATGGTACCCGTGAAATGCAGGTTTTGATCTGCAAGCGGGTGGTTGAAATCCATTCTTACATTTTGATCATCCACTGCGAGCACAATACCATTCATTGGTCTTCCGTCCTGATCCTGCATAGGCACCATATTACCGAGTTCCAGCAAATCTTTAGGTACTTCGGGTCCATTAAAAATGGATCTGGAAATATCGATTACCATTTCCGGACTGGATGTTCCATAACCTTCATCCGGTGTTAAAGAAAACTGAAATTCTGCGCCTGTTTCCAGACCATGTAATTTGTCATCAAACGCTTCCAGGGTTTGGCCAATTCCATGAATAAACATCAGTGGATGTTCTGCAGTTGCTTCATCGGCCAATTCGCCGTTATCCAGTGTTAACCTGTAGCTTATGCTTATTACTTTATTAGGAGATATCTGCATGATTAAAAAGGTGCAAGGTCGGTACAATCAGAGAGAAAAGCAAGAATTTGCCTCTGATTTTAGGGATGTTATTCGTATCAAATAGTCTATTTCCGCAAATCGTAATACAACAATTCAGCTATGGAATTCTTATCGGGCTGCAAAGACTCAAAGCGAAAAGCGGCACAGGAAGAGGTAGGAAACGAATGGATTTCATTTTTGGAATAATGCATGCTCAATCTTCCAATTTCAGGGTTATGGCCAATAAGCATAATATTGGGGTAATCGTATTTTGCAATCGCATCCAAATAATCAAAAAATGACCCGCCATACAGTGATATCTCAGTAATAAAATCATGCCGGTCACGACCAAATATTTTGCAAACAGACTGCGCGGTATCTTTGGTGCGTTGTGCAGGACTGGCAATAATAAAATCGGGAATTATTCCAACTATTCTCAATTTTTCTGCGGCAAGAGCGGCTTCTTCAATACCGCGAATTACCAACGGTCTGTCGAAATCATTGGCATAATCGGATATATCCGCTGCCTTGCCATGACGCATAAAAATTACGGTTTTAGGCATTGTTTTTTTTCAAAAATGAGAATGCTGCCAAAATCCACCCACAGGCCATTAACAAACCACCTACAGGTGTAATAGCTCCTAATATTCTAAAACCACTACCTATTATTTCATGAAATGACAGGATGTATAAACTAAAAGAAAAAATAAACATCCCAGTGCCAATAAACCAAATTCCTGTTTTCATAAATTTATGGCGATCTGAAATAAATGACAGAATCAATAATCCCAAAGAATTAAAGAACTGATACTGCACACCGGTATAAAATGTTTTCAAATATTTTTCACTAATACTTTTATGGATGACCAAATCTTCCATTCCATGCGCGTTCCATGCACCAAGCAAGATTGCAATTGCAATAAAGACAGAGGCTATGAAAGCTAAATTATTTTTTTGCATATTTAAGGATTCAGTTCAAACCGTAATCCGATTGCAAACCAGCGGGGCGGCATTGGAATAGTTGAAATTTCACGATATTGGGTATTCAAAATATTATTAATATCTGCAAAAAAGGTAACATCTTTTTTGTTGTATGCCAAATGCAAATCCAGAAGGCTATAAGCATTCATATTGTTGCGCAGCAGGTATCTGTAACTCACCTGCATTTTCCATGCATCGAATATAACAGAATTGGCAGAAATAATAAACTGGTCTTTTAAATTTTCCAGAACATTTTTGCTGATAGTGTTCTCCAAACCGGCAGAATAGCTTTGATATAAATGAACATAACCGGCGCGGAATCTGATATTTTTAATCCTTTTCCAATGCAAATTCAGGTAATAATCCGCAGCAATATCCAAACCTGTAGTTATTACCTGATTGTAATTGACCGGGCTCCATGGATGGGTTACACTATCCCGCACCCAATCTATGAGGTTGGAAATATCCCTTCTGAAAATGGAAGCGGACAGAGATTTGTCATGAACATTTCTTTTTATCCCTATTTCGACATTCATGGAATTTTCCGGTTTCAAATTCGGATTGCTGACATTTAAAGGTCCTTTGTAATACAAATCCGTGTAAGAAGGGAGTCTTTGGGCAGTTCCTGCATTGGCGAACAAACGAAGGCCGGGTCTTAACAAATAACCGGCTTCCAAAGTTGGAAAAATTGACCAGCCGTATTGGCTATGGTAAATAGAATAAACACCGAATAAAATTTTTATTTTATTCCATTTCTGAAACAAATAATCTGCATGAATTCCGGTAAGATTTCTGGACCTGTTGCCCAGATTGTTGCTGCGCAGGGTATCTCTTCTGTACTCAGCTCCGAGGGCCAATGTTCCATGATGAAAGTTATAAGTAAAATTCAATTCCGGATTCCAAACATGTGAAAAATGTCTGTTTTGATATATCGCAGGATTTTGTCTGATATAAATATAATGGTCAAAATTATACCTGTAGGAAATCATGGGAATTAATTCCCATTTATCTCTTTTTAACTTATAGCGAATTGCACCAAATGCGGTTTCCACTTTTTCTTTGGACTCCTTGTCTCCCGGAGCAGCATAGAAGGCATTTGCCCCGAATTTGTTCTGAATATAACCTGCCTGAATAAACCATTCGTTTTTTTGTTTATCTAAATGTGAAATCTTTCCGGAAAATCGGTAATTATTCATGTCCGTATTATAACGGTACCCATTTCCGAAATCTGCTGAGCCACCCAGCATAAAATTTGTATTTTTTATTTTACTGCCTGCAACAAACGACAATCCCGAATTCAAAAATGTTTGATTGTCAGAGCTGTCTTTTTCCATACTGCTACCCGAATAAAGCCTGGCAATACACAAGGATTTATCCGCTGTTTTGGTGATTATATGAATTGCTCCCGAAAGGGCATTGATACCATACCTGGCGGCGGCAGGACCTTTAAGTATTTCGATTCTGTCAATCATATCCGGATGGATTGGAATGTTCATCATATGATGTCCGGTTTGGGGATCCGACATTCTCACGCCATCAATTAGAATCAATGCCTGCTCAAAGGAACCTCCCATGATTCCAACGTCGGCCTGAGCGCCCCAAACGCCACGTTGCCGTATATCCAAACCCTGGACATAAGAGAGCAACTCGCTTACTGATTTGACAGGCAGAGAAGCAATGGTCTTGGCATCCAAAACCGTAATATTTCGGTCAGTTTCTGATAGATTCTGTTGAATCCTGTTAGTTTGAATTACAGCATCCTGCAATTGAATAGTATCATGTATCTGTGCTTGAACAGCAGCAGAACAGCTTGTTGCGAAAAGCAAAAAAAATGCGGATTTCATTTTAAGAAGTCCGCAAATTTTATTTACAAAAAATAATTAAAAAAATTATTCTTTGAATGCATTTTCAATTAATTGATTTATATAGGCGCGATGGTCTCTGGTATCCTTATCACCGGTAGTTACAGCCTTTAATTTACGCTGAATATCAAGCAATTGGGTGGTTGCCCTTGCCATTGCAATATTATCGTAAGTGGAAGGTTTTTTAAAGCCCGCGATCTGAATTAAATAATTCACATAATTAATTTGTAAAATTTGGCGGTGACTGTTTACATTGCCGGCTAAATCTTCGTTAAAACAAGCAATTGTGAGGTCATTCATCATTTCACCTACAGAATATTGATTTCCATACTCTCTGCTGTCGGTAAGTCTCAACAAAACCGATTTGCTGAGCAAATGATCCAAAACCCCCATCTGTGCATTTTCAACCATATCATGCAATTTGGGATCTTCGGTAGATGCAAAGAAATTATATCCCCTGCGCTGTTTTTGCAAATAGGGAATCAGTGCATCCGGAACATCCATGGCATCGGGTGCAAATGCATATTTCGCAAGCATTTTCATCGCTCTTTTCTGATCTGCATAGGCCACAGGAGTAAGTGGTTGTTTTGCATTTGGGGAACCCGGTGCAACCCGCTCCACATAAACACCTCCAACATACCGTGAAACAATTCCCAACATTCCGGAATAACCGCTGAGTAATGAACTCATATTGCTGGTAATTTCCTGATAACTCTCTCCTTCTTTCCCAAATTTATTCATCAAACCCGGCATGGTTTTTTTAATGAGTTCTATGCGATCTATTCCATATTGTATGGCATCGGATGAGAGATCATTAATCATCACTCTCGGGTCTATTCCTTTACCGGGTGAGCGCATATCATCGGCATCATTCCCAAATGTAAGTACTGCTTCACCACTTCTGGAAAGAATTTTATTTAACCTTTCGGTTTCCTTTTCAGCATCATTTTCTGCAATGCTGTAACCATATTCAATGGCCCACAAATCATAGGGCCCCGGAGCCGTCTGGCAATACTGTACCGATTGATTTTCAACGCGATTAAAATTGATTGCCGGATAATCCATAACTGATCCTATAACCCCATTTTTATCTGTTTCTGCAACATTTTTCAATTGTTCAGGCGACAACAAATTGGAAGCTTTCATGTTGTGTTGTAAGCCAAGGGTATGGCCCATTTCATGCAAAACCAGATAAAATAAGGATTGCTGAATCAATTTGGTCATTTCAATTTCAGAAGCACCTGCTGCACGCAACATCTGCATGCCCATTAACATTTCATTGTGTAAATTATTTCCGGCTTCGCAATAATGATCTGCACTATTGGATTCATATAGTTTTTCTGCATGTACCCTGTTGGTAACAAAAATGTATTCCAACATAATATCTGCACCCAATATTTCTCCTGTTCTCGGATTTACAAAACTCGGTCCGTAACCTCCAAATGGCGGTGTGGGTGAAGATGTCCAGCGCAGTACATTGTATCGGATATCTCCGGCATCCCAGCTTGCGGTATCACTTTGCTCAAATATTTGTACCGCATTTATAAATCCCAAAGGTTCAAACGCTTTGTTCCACTGCTGGGCAGCTGCCATAATCACAGGT
>JAGXTF010000083.1 GCA_018333525.1 Bacteroidota bacterium
TATAAAACTTAGATTCGATGGATGAATCATTCCAGAGGGAGAAAATCCATCCTGCTCGAAGGAAACAGCATTAGAGCGGCAGTTCCTCCTCAGCCTTCGGTTTCGTTTTCCACCAATCTTTCGGTCTTTTCACAATATATTGATTTACATCTTTCGGCGGGGTTAAAACTTTCTCGGATTCATCAAGATTTTCATAATTTATCTTATCCCATGAAACGGCGTTTTTTATCCAAGTCATCCAAGACCGTGTCCATGAGGTTCTTTCGATTCCGGAGTCTAAATATTCCTGAATAAATAAATCTGTTTGAAATATCAATTCTTTGAGAGGGATTTTCTTTTCAAAGGTTTTCTGAGTCCATTCAATCAGAACATGTGTTAACTCGAAATCCGGAGAGATGAAAGTTTTCTTTTTATTATTTTTCTTCTTATCTTTCAATCTAGTCTTTCTTAATGAGTTACTGATATTCAGAGAGTCTGAAATCTCGTCACTCTGGTTTTTATCTTCCTCCAGAGATACTGAAAATCCGTCTTTCTGGATTTCCTTTTCGATTCCCTTTGATTTGAACACCGGTTTATTGGAGAGAAACCATTTCCATCCGGAGAACTTCGTGTTATCAGGGGTTCTTTTTGAAACGAATTTGATGAATCCGAGATTCTTCAATTCCTTGATGATATTTTTTAGCTTATCACGCCCGATGCCCCACGCTTTCTGGAGCCAAGATAGCTTGAATTTGAAATTCTTTGAATAAGAAAGCATTCTTGTTAAAGCTCCGAGTGCTTCGAGGGACATATCAAGATTTTGAGCAACGAGATTGGGAATCATTACGAATGGCTCGGAAAGATTCTCCAATTCAAAGTCTAAATCAATATCTTGTTGATTCGGGACTACGACTGTAGCTGACATATTATTTTTTATCCTATAAAAAGTAGAGTAGAAAAAACATAGCCTGTTAAAAATAAGTTAATGCTCCAAAAGAGTCCACGAATCAAACCTCTTTATCCTCTGAGGTACCACCCTTAGAAGTTTGAAGCATTAACTTAAATTTACAGGCTATACGTAAATCTAAAAATAATATGTGCCGATTCGTGGTTCGGATTTTTCAACCGATGTTTGGTAGACATCGAAACTATTATAGACTAATCAGTCCTTAAAGGAAAGAGGGATAATTCAAAATCTTGATTGTCCATCTCCATTAGCAAATTTACCGGAAATCTAATGTCATCAAATATTTTAAGGCTTGATTTTCTTTCCGGAAACTTCATTAAATATTCAATTAGGGATTTATCGTTCAAAGAAAATTTTCTTTCCTCTTTCGGATAATCAATTGTAAAAAATTCCTGTCCCTCTCCGAATGAGGAACGAAGTTCGATAAAAAACCTGTTATCTTTCATTCGGAACACTATCTGTTGATTAAGCGCGTCCTCAGAGATTTTGACCAATCTCAATAATCTTGAGAATTCACCGTTGTCAATTTCGACCTTCATTGCTGGAGTATCAAAAAATAGTTTATCTACATCAGGAAAGTTTGAAAATCCTTGGTTAATAAATAACTCGGATTTTCCGGAATTAAATTTAATATAAGACGGAGAGAGAGAAATTTCAATCTCAGAATTCTTGTCCATCAGGAAAGATTTAATTTTGTCCAATGATTCAAAGGAAAAAGTTATTTTTATTTCTTCATCATTTGATAACTCAAATCCATCATGAAGCCGTGCTCTTGAGGCTTGTCGTCCATCACAAGAGGAGAATTGAAGATAATCCGGTGTAATCCTCATCTCGAACGCTCGGAGCTGAAATTGAGCCGATTCGATTTTACTCATGGAGAGCGAAGTCATTTCAAGCTGCTGCTTCAATTTCTCGGAATTAATGGAGATTATTTCATTGAATGAAATCTCGTTATGAATTTCCGGAAATTTCTCCAGAGAAAGATTCATTGAATGTTTCGACTTTCCAGACTCGATTAAAATCTTTGTCGGTGAAATCGAAATCTTTATTTCTTCCTGATTCATCAGGGAAATTAATTGAATGAATTTTTTCACGGGAAGCATAAATTCAAACTCCTCGTCGTAACTGAAAAATTCCTCATTCATGAAATAATTCTTTGCAATAAAATTATTCTGATAGGAAATAAACTCAAGTTGTTTTCCATCGAATAACTCGTCCCTGAATCCTCGAATCAGGATTTTCGCGTCCTGTTCCTTTTGAATCCCTCCGATAAATTTCAATTTCTTTAGTAGTTTTTCTCGATTTATTGTTAATTTTGACATGGTATTCTTCCTCGATTTATTCTCGCATATTGAAACACGAGAGTTCCTTTTTTGATTAGTAAATCCAGACCTCTTTTATCCGCATAATCTTCCTCATAGATTACGACTTTGACTGAACTTTGAGAAATTATCTTTGCACAATGAAAACAAGGGAGATTCGTGCAATAAAGATAATGAGCGAATCTTGAATTTCCCTCCAGATGGAGGACGGCGTTTTCTTCCGCATGGAGGGCAATACAATTTCTCGTGTCTCCCTTTTCGTCATCCTGACCTCCGCACGGATGTTCGATGCAATTATCAATTCCGGAGGGAGCTCCATTGTAACCGGTTGATAAAATATGAAATTTATCATCCGTTATCAGGGCGGAACATTGTCTCCGAGGGCATGTTCCTCTTTCTTTCAATTTATCCAGAATAGAGAAAAAATATTCATCCCATGAAAGCCTATTCTGATTCTGGTTTGTAGCTGACGCATTTGTCATTATTACATTTCTCCTCTTTCAAATATTCAAAACACTCGATACAAATATCTTTTTTATCAGCCCATGAAGTTTTCGCTCTTGCAACCGAAGTCGGTAAAAATGTTTGTATACATCTTTCCTCCATGATTCCTTTGAAATATGGAATGATTTGCCGATGTTCGGATTTATGGGCGAAAAAGATAGCCTCATCATGAACGGGAACTACTAATTTTGATAATGGTTTTTCTTTTTTAATAAAGTTCTGACAAGCAACGATTCTATTTTTCACAATATCAGCGCTTGTTCCCTGAACGAGATAATTTACTCCTTTGTAAGCTTTTTCTGCTTCAATATAATATCTCCGATTGAACCGATTTTTTACCCAGCCCCTTGAGCATATCGTCTGTTTGACTTTCTCCATGAATCCGAGGGCTTTCGGGAATCTCGCGAAATATTCCGCTTTATAAATTCTCGCTTCATCAATTGTTTTATGAATCTGAGTTGCCAATTTCCCGTCTCCGATTCCATAAATCAGACCGAAATTAATCTGTTTCGCGAGAACTCGGTAGAATTTCCATAAATCGGATTTTTCCGAAGTATTCCAGACTTCTTTTGCGACGTGTGAATGGAAATCAAAATCTGAGGATTCCAGAAGCGCCGTCAATGATTCATCCTGAACATAATCTGCGAAAACCCTCATTTCCATCTGAGAATAATCAATCGTATAAAAATAATAATCCTCCGGAGGAATATATAATCTCCGGACTTCCGAAGTTGAAAGGGTTTCCGAGTCGTCCTCTTTCGATTGAGAATAGCCCATCAATCCGGAAAAGGCTTTTCCCTGAACGACGTCCGTATTCTCGACTCCGGATTTCGCTCCAAGCATTGCTCGGACGGCGTCCATTGCTTCTTCGTTCAGTTCCTCTCCCTCGATGAAAATTTTCTTTCTTGAAAGATTCTGGAGATTCGGATTTCTACAAGCCCCGCGTCCTGTAATCGGGCCAGCAGAAACAATATTCGGATGAACTCTCCCGTCCTTCCATTCTCGGAGAGGGAGGAAATAAGTTCCGAGCATTTTATCCATCGCCCTGAAATCGAGAATCATTTTTGCAATCGGATGTTCGATTCTGAGGAGATTAGTAACATCCCATTGATTCTGCCCAGTTGGGGTTTTCGTGAAAGATTCAATTCCGAGCTCCATCATTACTTCATCGAGCTGGTTATTGGATAAAATATCGAACTTCGTGTATTTTTTCCCTGATTCCTCATAATGCTCTTTGCAGAGAAAATGAATATCCGCTTCAATCCGGATAAGTTTATCTTTCAAAAGAGGGATTCTCGATTCCAGATAATCAGAATCGAAAGGAAGCCCGACCTGTTCCATTTCCCAATAAGCAAGCGTTACAGCCGATTCTTGAAGATAAAGCTCATCCATATCCATTCGCGATATTTTATCCCTCATCCAGATTCTTACACGAGCGGTGTTGAGACAATCTTTTTCGCAATAATCTCCAACGATTGCGGGGTCTCCCATGTCGTAGTTATGGTCAATCTTGTTTTTCTTCAAATATTGAACAAAGATTGATTTCCACTTTTCATCGAGATTCAAAACTTTCATTGAGACAGTTTCCAGATTTAACCTATCGAATCTGCCCGGAAAATATAATCTCGCGAGAGCCATGGTGTCCTCGATTTTCTGGGATTCCTCCAGATGAAAACCATCTCCCAAAAGAGCGACTAAGTCGAACTTTATGTTATGTCCTATTATTGTTTTAACGCGATTCAGGCGTTCAAAAATACGAGGGAGATATTCGAGAGGGAGATTCATTTCATTTTCATCAGAGAAGAAATTCAGCATCGGCATTTTCTCTAAATTATTTTTATGTCGAAACGGAAAATACGCCGTTTCAAATCTCGAATTACAAATCCCAATCCCGCACTGCTTGTGTTTATTCCAGACATCAAGCCCCTCGGTTTCCGTATCAACAACGCACTCGTCCTCGGTTATTAAATCAAGTGCTTCCTCAAAATTTTCTTGATTTACAATCATTTATATTTTTTCCTCAATAACTTGTTTCAACATTTCCGGATGAACTAAATCAGCTCCATAAAATGAAGGATAAAGCCCGTCGTTCAATTTCCCGAAGCTCAAATCTTTTTCCTTATTCATCCGGTAAAATATCATTATATTTTGTTTGTACCAGAATTTTATATCCTCATCATTCCAGATTAAAGGGCGAATCGTGTCGACACAAAAGAAATTGTATTTCACGAATTTCTTTTTCCAATATGAAGGAAATTGGCAATTGACATGATTCGTTCCCTTTTGATGAGGAATCGCTGCAGAAAAAAGAATCAAGTCCGTCGTTCGTGTCAATGATTGAATGAACGAATCGGAGAATTCCTCCTCCAGATGTTCTGCGACTTCGAGGGAGATTGTTAAATCATACCCGTTAGATTGTCCGATAAAGAAAGGGCTTCGGAGGTTGACGATTTCAAACTCCTCTTTTTCTATCAAAAGAGATTCCGGAGGAACATCAAAATCAATTCCTTTAATCCTGATTTCCGAATCGAATTCTTTTGCGACTTTCAGCCACGAACCAGTCCCGCAGCCAACGTCAAGAATTGATTTTATTTTCCATCCTCTATCGCTGATATTTTTCAGAACGAGAGGAATGATTTTGAAAGCTCCAATCGTAGAGCTTCTTTCGATTGATTTATAAAATTCCGGATTATAAGAAGTCACTTGGTTCACCTCCGAGAAATAATCTGTTCGTGTAATTGGAATCAATCGAGAAAGATTTTTTCGCTTCGATTGACATATCGTACTGGTCATATCCGGATAATTTCGGATTATCCAATGACTCAAAATTTCCCTCCTCGAAATACAACTGAGAATGAACACTCAATCTCGAATAATGGTGCTTCGGTCTTTGGGTTATAATCTTTGTTCCCATCAGCATTGCTTCATTCTGAATCGCAGAAAAAGTTGTTTCCGTATCATAGGGAATAAAAATATAGTCCATTTTCCGGAGGAGATAAAGCCATTCAAAGCGATTTATCTGATGGATTAAAGTTCCCTCGAAAAAAAGACTTGATTCATTCGGGTCTGTGTAGTAAATCTCGAACCCGTCATTCTTCAATTTCTTAAAAAATATATTCAGATTTTCGAGATTATAACGCGTCCGGTCATTTAATCGAGATGGCATCAGGATTGTGTTTTTTCTCGGTTTCAAATCCAAAGCATAGGTTGATAAGGAAACATCAGAATAACGATAACAAGCCTGGAATTTATCCTCGCCGAATTCCCTGATTAAATCCTCGATTAAATCTTTCCTGAAATTATAGAGAACCAAATCAGATTGGAGAATATTTTTCCTGTTCCGGAACTTATATTCTCTATTCATCAGGGGTCCATGAGTGAAAACTGAAATGATTCTGGAATCAGGATAAAGTTTCCGGAGGAATTCGACATATTCAATGTGCCCCGTAAATATCACATTATACCGAGTTTTCAATAAATCTTTCGATTTGAAATTATGCCTCTGGTCTTTAATGGAAACCGAGTAAAATGAATCAGGAATCAAAAAGGAATCCTGAAAGAAATTCGGCATCGTGTCTAAATCATTTTTCGAGGGAATTAAAACATCTACATCATGTCCTAATTGATTCAGATATTTCGAGAAAGCTGCTGCTTGATTGCCGTGAGCATCCCTTGTGAGGAACCATTTCTCCTCTGAATAGGAACGCATTGAAAAAGAGGGAATTAATAAAATTTTCATTTCTGGAAAGCTCCTTTTTGTTCTCCGGAATTATATTTTCTAAAATGTGCTCTGTACTGGTCGAGGAGGGAATTCAATTCCGCAAAATTGTCGTATTCGATTTT
>JAGXTF010000084.1 GCA_018333525.1 Bacteroidota bacterium
GCCGGATGGTACCTGTGAGATTGAGCATTACTGTTTTGTGATGAATTTTGGTTATTCGGAGAATGGTGTACAGGTTAAGACTTTTAGTGATTTGTGGGATGAATTGTGTGTTAAGTATTGTATTCCGAATGACTGGTCATCGAGAAGTTTGAGACCGAATGATTTTAATTCTGAGGTTGAATCTAAGCATTTCGTTGAAAGAGGTCTATTGACTTCTAGTGGTGATATTCCGGAAAAGTATAAACAAAATTCACCAACGCCAAGTAGTGAAGATTAAAAATTGATGATAATATGGGAGATAAGTTTCGTGGCTGCGATGGTAAGACAAAGCATACCTCATTAACATCTGCCCAATATGTTCTGTCACAATTAACGTTTCAGCCGAATGCTGAAATTTATGAATGTAAGCTTTGTGGATTTATTCATATCGGAACTCCGAGAACAAAGCCTAAAAAGAGAATCAAACTAAAAAAAGGGAAAAAGCATGAACACAGCCAACACAAAAACAAAAGGCCCAACAGAAGATTCAAATATTGATAAGTTGGTGCCTGACAACATGAAGTCTTTGGAGGAGCTTTCAAAGGAATATGTAAAGCATCCGAACGGGGCAATTTTTCACGTATTAGCGCACCCGAGAAAAGCCGGGAAAGTTTACCTACACGCTAAGAATCGATATCAAGAGTATGACTATGCCAAACTTAGAACCGGCCTTGTAAAAGGTGATTGGCATTCTATCAATATCCATGAACTTAAAAAGCATTTGAATTCTGAGGAAAAATTCAATACTAAACTTGCTCAACTGCTTGTCAAGAGAACTATTCTTTGCCAAATCATGCTTGAGTTGGACGATGAATTGAAGGAGTATTATGCTGACGATAATTACCTGAAAGGCATTTTACAGCGTTCTGAGAAGGTTTTTGAGCGTATTGCCAAAGAGGAGTACACAAAGCTATACAATGTAAACAAAGAGGTTTTGAATACGTTTTTCGATTCCTTGAACAGTTTTGTTGGTAAAGCTTCTAAGCTTGGTGTTTATGATTTTGTACATGCCGATTCAATGCTTGAGTTGTATTTGTCAAATCCGGAGAAGTATCAGGCCGATTTTGTAGAAATTGAAAAAGTTGAATAGCTATGAGAAGAAGTGGAAAAACAACAAGGTTGATTAATGAAGCTATAGAAATTCTTTTCAAAGAAAAAATTATCTACATACCTACAAAACAAGGTATAAGAACACCAAATAAATGGGAAAGTAAAGCGGATAAATTCAATTTAATTGACCCTGATTATTCAGAAAGTAACATGGCGCAAGAAGATTTTATTAGAAGGATTTTTAATAGAGCTATGGCTGAGCATCCTGGACAAATTGAAATTGATAGAAATACTTATCGTGTAAAATTTACAATTAAAGTATAGATAGCATGAATAAAATCAAGAACTATCGTATCACAGTCGGAAATTATTCTGAGAATATTGTGGCCGATAAAGTCGAGTACAACCCGAATAATGGCCAAACGCTTTTCTTCCTGGAAAACGATTTATTGCATATCGCACCACCGGCGGCTCTAGTTATCAATACTTCTGAGGAGAATTTAATTAAGGCCAAGTTTGAGAAAGTCAAAACCTATATTGATTTTGAACTTAAAGATAAGATTGGTTCGTTCTGGGAAGGTTTTTTAGAAAGAAACAAAACTTATGATGTTCCTGATGATAAAATTTCTATTGAGGATCGTATTGAAAGAAGAAAAGTACTTGAAAAGATTTTTGTTTTTGATAAAATACGAAACATCATTGACGAATGCCAATAACAATTCCCATATCAAAAAAGCCGTACTACATCATTGTTACGGTATTTAGTGATGGTACAGAGGTTCATTACCGGATGGATACTTTAAAGACAAGAAATAAAGTTTGTGATGTTGGTGTTTGGAGAATAAAATACAAAGAATGTGATGGCGAATAATGGCGACAATTTAAGAATTCAGGTTTCTTTTCATGCTGAGAGTGAAAGTAGCTATGGTGTTCTGGTTGATTTGCATTTTGATTCGCTTGGTAGAAATACATCGGCCAGTAGATTAGAATGGTTTCCTAAGTCGAAATGTACGTTGGAGAAGGTTGAAAATGTGGGTTGGAGAGATTCATATTTTTTGACAGCTCCGAAGTGGTTACTTGATAAAAAAAATGTAAAGTATGATGCTAAAATTAGTTGTTAAAGGTGTTCCACAGCCAAAACAGTCGGCGAGATTTCGTATTGTGAAAGGCAAGGGTAAAGAGTTTGTACAGTCTTATCAAAGTAAAGAAGTCGTTGAAAACGAGAGAAACATTGCTTTTGATATAAAATCACAGTTACCTCTTGATTTTGTTCCATTTTCAAAGGCCATTGGAATGAAGGCAATTTTTGTATTTCCTCCACTGTCAAGTTGGCCGAAAAAAAAGATACAAGAATTATCGCAAGGCGCAATAATTTTCAAAGATACTAAACCCGATTTGACAGATAACTTGATGAAAGGGTTATGCGATGCCATGAGCGGAATAGTCTTCATCGATGATGCAAAGATTGCCGAGGTAAAAACGAGAAAAATTTACGGATTCATTCCGCGTATTGAAATTGAATTTTATGAGCTGTAGAAAACCAAGACTATCCTCTATTGCCAATTACTTTTTAAAGGCAAAATCTATCAAATGCTTGCGTTCCGGGTTGACAATTGACGTAAGCCACAATCGAACTTACTCATACGATAAAGCAAGTAACAGCTATACTACTGTAGGCGGCGCAGTCGTATTTTGGAAAGACGGCGAATATGCGGAAATCATATCGAATGTCAAAAAATGCAACTGTGACAGTTGTGATTGTGATAAAACAAAAATAATTAAACGTAAAAAAAATGGGATTTAAATTCAAAAGGAAACACTTAAAAAGCTACCGTTTTTTAAAGTCTTTAAAAAAACAAGAGAATCAGTTTTTCACAGTTGATATTGATGCTATTCCGGTTAAAAACAGAACTACGGTTATTGAAGCTTTAAATATTTTTAAACAGACAGGGGTTCTATCTTTTCGTAAAGACTTGAAAATAGAAAAGCTCATAGATTCTTTTAGTTTTAGTTCAGAAATCATTGAGAAACCAATTGTAATCTTTTGTGATCTGAAATTAGTAGAAGATATGTTTGAAGAATTACAAAAGGTATTCCCAAATAACATTTCTGCAAATTTTAATGAAGAAAGTAAAAGATTAGTTAGAAGTAAAACTTTAACATACGCTGGCAAAAATTTCTTTTTTGTTGAATATACCGATATGGAGATATTTTTTAAGGAAATGTACAAATAATACTAACCGATAAACCAAAACCAATATTATGAAAACCTTTTTTGAACTTTATGCAATCGTATTTTTTATCATGTTTCTGTATTGGACTTACTTGATGTTTACAAGTGAGCCGGTATTTAAACACGACACAAAAAGTCGATTTGCTGCTAACTGGTACGAATCCGGAAATATTTTGCTAGTGATTTTTTTGGTGCTATCGGCCGGAATTTCATACTGCTTGAAGTTAATCTTACTCTATTTTAATTTACCGTAACAGACTATGATTATAATTGGAAAAAAAATATTGGTTGAGAAGCTTCCTACCGAGGAAAAAGTTGGAGGAGTTTACATTCCTGTAAAAAACAGAAAGTCAAATGAAGGTATTGTCGTTGCTGTAGGCCAATCAGTGACAGAGGTAAAAATAGGTGACCATGTGAGATATTTTAAAGGTCATGGCCAGCCGGTAAACTATCAAGGTAAAGACTGTTTGTTTTTAAACATTGGTGTTTTGAAAAATGATGTAGAGGTTATTATATGATGCTAGGTTTGGACTTACCGGTTCTATGGTGTAATGATGAACAGTATGAACTTCAAAAGATGAATGTTTATATTGATATTTCAAAGAGTGATGTAAAGGTTCATACTTTTTACAACATTGATCACATACGTCCTTACGATGATAATCACTGTACAGTAGTCTCAGGTTCATTTTACTATATTGTGAAAATGAAACATTCAGAAGTAAAAAAAAGGATTGATGAAAGATTGATGATAATCAAATTCAATTGAAAATGCGTAAAAAAAAAGAATAAACTATCTTACAAAGGATGTTCCGAAAAGCCTTAATGAAAAATTAGAGCTGCTTCGTCATACATCTGTAGAGGTAGAATGTGCATTTGTAAAAAGGTATTTTTCATCAATTTTGCTGTTAATGAAGTTGTCTCGAGCAGAAAGGATTTTGCTTGATTTTATAACCGAGGAAATGGATGAAAACAATTTGATTTCAAACAGTTTTCAAGTTCGCGGTAGGTTCAATGCTTTACTAATAAAAATCGGTCAAGAACCTTATTCTGAAAGCACAATTCATAAATGCTTTAGTGGCCTGGCTGATAACTACCTTCTAAACAAAAAGAAAGGGCGCGGCCTTTACCAAGTAAGCCCTTTGTTTTTCTTCAAGGGTTCGGAGGAAGACCGTGCCAAATTAATTCGTAAAAACTTAGAGGAAATCAATAAAATCCCTATTAACTCTTATCGTCGGGATTTGATTCTTCGAAATATAATTTCCGAGTATCTGGAACAGGCAAATTCTGAAGGTTCTTAATTAGTTTCAATCGGATTTTATCACTTCTATTAGCCTCGGCCGTCATGAATGGATTTTTGTAGTTAATTGGTATTTTCTTTGCACCGGCTAACGTTTCGTAATAATTTGTCACAATGTTTTTTGCAATAGTAGATAACTGGTATATTTTTTTGTTTTTACCGGGCACATCTACTGCCAGTCTAGCCAATCCCTTATCTATCAAATTATCAATTGTCAATACACTAAAAGGACGTATTAGCAACATGTAATCTGGCCGTGTAAAATAGTTGTAAGGATACAGGTATAACAAAAGCTCAAGTATGGTGATATTGATATTGTATTTTTTTATAATATATGGCCTGACTATCATTGACATTTGAAGA
>JAGXTF010000085.1 GCA_018333525.1 Bacteroidota bacterium
ATTATTCACCAAAGCGTTCTTCAGATCCAATAAACCTCCATTGATCCTAATGAGGTTAAATTCAAAATTTGAATGGGGTACATTGTATCCATCAAATTCTCTTAAAAGATCAGTTATAATCCCCTTACCAGAATGTCCAAATCCGGAAATATCAACAAATTTCATCATTACGGTTTACGGCAAGTGATCATCATGTGTGAACTCAATCCAGCTGAAGCAATAAATTCCTGCAGAGTTGCCAACTGTTCTTCATTATAATAGGTCAACACATTTTTCCAAAAAGGGTCTTTTATATATTGTTGATTCTTCTTTAATATATCTATATCTAATTTTCCCGGAGTGATTGCTTCCAGAACGGTAAACCCATTTTTCTGTAATAAAGCCGAAACCGATTTTGGATTTAAAAAGTTAAGGTGATGAGGTGGAGATAAAGCTTTTGCATGTTCACCCAGTAATTGTATATCAATTCCCATACTACTTAGCGTAGTAAAAATGAAAAGATCATTTTTCTGCATGTTATTAAAGACGGTTTCTAAGAAAACAGTTGCATCATGCAAATGCTCAAACAATTCAAAACTTACATAACACTTTCTGCCATCCGGTAATTCGCCTGGCTGTATCTCTTCCATGAATTTTTCAACAACGCTTAATCCTTTTTCTCTACAAATCTTAGCAAGGTGAACAGATGGTTCTATAATAATTGCTTCGATGTCCATAATGTTTTTGATCTCTTCATCAAATACACCATAACCTCCTCCAATGTCAATTATATATTTTACAGGATCATTATCTTCATACTGTTTGATCCTGGCCCTGATCATTTGTGCTTTGGGTTTCCACAATTTTTCACGTCTTGCCGCCTCAGTGACTTTATAAAAAGTTGTTGCCCAGAATTTAGTTGACGGAGAATCAGTGTAATAAGCATTAAAAGCATCCATCACCGGTCTTGGACTTACATAAATACTCAGACAATCGGGACATAGTTTATAGGAGAATCCGGATTTCATTGCCCAACTTTCTCCCTTTCCTCCACATGCCGGACAAAGGATGTCAAATCGCTCGGCATTCTCAAAATAATCCACCACATCTTTATTAGTAAGTTGTAGGTATTCATTAAATACCTTTTCAGGACGGATTTCTTCTTCTGTAACTTTCATTTGTAGATTTTAAAATGATAAAACATTGCATGGAACCCCATCAGCAATCTGAATCTGCAACGGAGCTATGACCACCAATGAAGGTGTTGCTTCTAAAAACCGCAGATCCATATCCTCCAAAATAAGAATGTCGTTATTAATTAAGAATTCAATATGAGCTTTTTTACCTTCTGCCCTATCTAACTTGCTAGTAAGAGAAATTAAATCAAAACCAAATACTCGAAGTTTGGGAAATTTCAATCTAAATAAACCTGCAAAGGTTGATGATATAACCGGCTGTGAAGCCCAATATTCATTGGTACCTCTTTTATTTCCGAAGCCGGTTTTTAAAATTAAAAGTTCAATATCTTCAGGCAAGGTCTCAATTTTACTTTCAATATCATCAACGGATGAATTCAAAAATCCTATTTTTTTGAAAATCCAAAAAGAAGCAGGGTAATCGCTACATTTTTTACCATTATTTGAAAAATGTAAAGGGAAATCAATATGTGTTCCTACATGAGCAGGTAAAGTAAATTTCAAATTATTGGAAGTGTCCCCTTTAGAAATAGCTCGGTCTTTCTCAAATAATATGGTCCCCACTGCTCCACCATATGTCGGTGTATCTTCATTAAGAAAATAAGATAAGAAAAGAGGTTCCATTATTTTGCAAAAGAATTAGAATATTCTAAAATTATATTCTTGAGAGTAATATCCAATTCAATAAAAACTTTCTCAACTTTTCCAGCTCCAAAAGTAAGAATACAACCTAATTGAGTCCCTTTGTTCTTTTTATCTTTCGACAAAGCATTAAAGTAAGGTTCAATATTTTCACTTGTAAATTTAAAAATGGGAATATTTTTTTCCAATATTGAATGCATTTCCTTAAATTGATTCTTTGTGATCATATTTTTTTGAAGTGAAATATAGTTGGCCAGATCCATCCCTAGTGAAATTGCCTGGCCGTGTGGAATAGTATACTCTGTTATTGCTTCAAGAGCGTGACCAAAAGTATGTCCGTAATTAAATATGTGTCTGATAGAGCCATCAAACTCATCGATTTCGATAATTTTCTTTTTTATCCTTAAACTGTTTGAAATAAAATAAGGCAAACTATTTCGATCGGATATTAAATCATCGAATTTATCAGAAACTTCTTGTGCTAAATTTATACCTTCAGTAAAGAAGTAATGCAACATCTCTCCAATACCTGACCTTATCTCACTATCAGAAAGTGTATTTAAAAATCCAGAATAAATGTAAATTTCAGATGGCGGATTGAATGTGCCAACAAGATTTTTATACTGATCAAAATTGATTGAACTCTTACTTCCTATACAACTATCACATTGTGCCAAAAGAGTAGTAGGATAAAATTTCCAATCAAGACCACGAAATAAAATAGATGAGATAAATGCAACAATGTCTTGCGTAATTCCTCCTCCGATAGCTATCAATGAATCATCTTTGCGAACATTTACTTTAATTAATTCTCTGATAACTTCTTGCGAATAATTTATCGTTTTATTTTCCTCACTACTTTTAAGTAGTACGTATCTACTATATGACATGATCACAGAAAGTTCATCTTTAAACAAGTCACAGAGTTTTTCATCAATGACAAAAACAATATTTTTTCTTTCAGTTAAAACAGTTAAACTTTTCTGAATGTCATCAATAAAATTGACATAGTATAGACTACGTAACTTAGAGCTAACAGAAAAAGATTCAGACATTTGTAAATCCTCCATCAACAACTATATTTTGACCAGTTAAATATGTATTCATCTCGCTTAGTAAGAAAACAGCAACATTTGAAATATCTTTTACATCTGCAAGCCTTTTTGCTGGAACTTGATTTGCTAGTTGTTCCATTTCAGTTGCCGACAAATTTTTTCGAGTGAGATCAGTCATTACAAATCCAGGTGATAATGTGTTTACCAAGATATTGTAACGTGCTAGATCATTAGAAACACCAACAGTTAAACCATGTAACCCAAATTTTGTAGCTGAATATGCGGACCGCTTTTCTTTACTAATTGTACTAAAAATTGATGCAATGTTAATTACCCTCCCGTATTGTTGTGTGATCATTTTTTTTGAAATAGCTTTCAATAATCGAAAAGGAGCAGACAAATTAACTGTTATCATTTCATCCCAGTCATTCTCTACAATATCGTTAATATAAT
>JAGXTF010000086.1 GCA_018333525.1 Bacteroidota bacterium
AAAAGGCACTACAACTACTTGAAGCCTTGAATGAAGGGCTTAAAAGCAAGCAAAAATACCAGCCTTACGCATACACACAAATAAATGAACTGATGTTATTAGTGGCCAGAAATCAAAACGCCTTTCTTTTTAATGTTGTTGACATTGACGGGAATATCCCTAATGACTTCTCAGTAAATTGGAGAAATTCCGAACACGTAAAGCAAGAAATTTATAATCATCTAAAACAAAAAGGACTACTAATTGAATAATTATGGAAAACACAAACATCACCTTAGAAAAATTTGCCAGAAAATCATCTGTAACTGGCAACGGAATGAATGAAGGCTTTGTATTTGAATCTTATGGATTCTATTGTGAATCAGAAGAAGAAGCCAGAGAAAAAGCCATTGAATTAGGCTATAATTCCCTAGATGAAGCCTACAAGGATGAAGCCTATTATTGGACACAATGGGAAGAAATAGAAGAAGGAGAAAACTACTATGACGCCGAAGGAAACGAATACACACCAGAGGGCAAATTAATTCCCGTAGAAATTCAATGTAAATGCGGTAGTACCGATTTTTATGTGAATGAAAGTATCACCTACAAAGCTACTGTTGAAAATGGTAAAATCGACATTTTAAACAACACGAATAATCAAATTGATTCAGTAGTTTGTAAAAAATGTGAGAATGACTGTTCAGAATTTTCAAAGTATGTTGTATTCTAAAAAATGAAAAAGCAGCAACACCACAAATTAATAATAATCATACTGCTGGCAACCATGTTGCTGGCAGTTTTATTTTAAAGTATATGGAATCACAATTAAGAAAACCGACCCTAAAAAGGAAAATAAACGAGGCTTTAAGAAGACCTCAGAGAACTACAAATACACGTCTTACCACTAAAGCCGTTTGTATTATTGAAACGTTCAAAAACAAGAAAATTGTAACCGTTTATGCAGACATCGATAGTCGGTACCAAATACCTATTTAAAATGAACGAACAAATAATTAAAGAATCAGGAACAGTAGTCAGTGAATGCGCTTGCGAGCGATGTAAAAGCATGTGCAAAACTCCATGCATTGGAACTCCTGACGATATTCTGAATTTGATAGAGGCGGGTTATTCAGACAAGCTTTCAGCTACTCTTTGGGCAACGGGCATGGTATTAGGAACACATAAAGAGCCAGTACAAATTATAGCGCCTAAAATGAATAAGAGCACCGGACTTTGCGCTTTCAATGTTAACGGACTTTGCGAACTTCATGACAAAGGATTAAAACCGTTAGAAGGTAAACTATCTAAATGCACAGATAAGCCACCTGCAGACATAAAAAAACACCACCTGCTATTAATTATTAATAGCTGGGAAAAAATCATTTAGAAATATAAAAAATAAGCACTTTTGAAGCCTGATAATCAATAGGGGGAAGGACTACAAGGCAAGTCATTGAATTAATAGAAATTTTCACCCTTCCCCTAAGTGTTTTAAAATCATGAATTATGGCAAAGACAATTATCGAAGACAAAAGATTTACAAAGTTTAGAAACTTCATGTATCAAAAAAGAATGGCTTTAGGAATGAGCCAAACCGATTTAGCAAAAGCTATCAGAAGAAGTGAAAATGATAAAGTAGATCGGTTCTTTATTAATAAAATTGAGAACGGAAAGAAAGGAATCACTTTTGAGACCATGACGCGCATTTTAGACGCGCTTGATTCGGACATTAGTTTTACTGAAAACTAATCAAATACCACTACGAAAAAAGCCCCTATATGGGGCTTTTTTTATTTCTCACCAAAAGCTTTCTCAAGCAATCTATTATTTTTCGTAAGCAGCTCAATAATCTTATCCTGCTTTTTTGAAACCGACATTACAAATTCCCTGAACTCTATTTCCTCATTAATCGGAATATTAAAGAAATTCATTTGATTTCTCATAGCATCAGCATCTAAAATTATATCACCATCACCAGAGCAAAGAAAATTATAGCTAACGTTTGGAAACGCTGTAATAATTCTTTTTTTCATGCCCTCGGTCAAATTGTATGATTCATCATTGTCTATAACATGATAAACCGATTGAACTGATTTATAATCTAACTTCTTAGCAAAACTGTATTTAGTTTCATTCAAGGTGTTAATTACAGCCAGTAAAATTTCTGAATCTCTTAACTTTCCCATTGTTGTCATTCTTGATTAATTTGTGGATATTTCTCTTTCCATTTAGATTTCAAGACATCTGCTCGATCCCTAATAGTTTTTTTAATGTAGTGTCTTGCCATTTTTTGTGTCTTCCAGCCTCCAAGAGCTTGAATAATTTCTATCGGAACCAGGTCTTCAAGATTGGTGGCAAAACTCCTTCTGCAAATGTGCGAAGATACTAATTTATACTTTTCATAAAAGCCAATCACATTCCTTTTTTTCTCAGCATCAAATAGTTTGCCCTTGATAACTTCATTTAAACCACAAACTTTACAGATTTCTTTTATGTAAAGATTAAACTTCTGGTCCGAAATTTTTCTTGGTAGCATTCCAAATCTTTTATCCAAAATAGCTTTAACGTGAGGGTGGAGCGGAATAGAAACCCAGGCACCGGTTTTTGATGTTCTGATTTCAATATAGTCGCCATTTATATTCGAAACATCCAACTGATTATTAAAATCACTAATTCTTAAACCAGTCCAACAACCAATTATTGCATTATCCCTTACATTTTCCAAAGTATCGTTATATGAAAAATCATAGGCAAAAATAGTATTGATTTCTTCCTCTGTCAAAATAGGCTCAAGCACTTCATCTTCCACCTCTTTAGTGATAAATATTCTCTCTTTGCCTTGCCATCTATTACAAAAAAAGCGGAACCTACCAACATGACGCTTTACGGTCTCGGGCGCATAACCCTCTTTCATTTCCATATAATCAACAAAACCATTTAGCATTGAGGGATTTTCGTCTGGATTAGATTCTGACAATTTAATCTTTGACTTCAAAGTTTTCTCGTACTTCTTAACAATTTCTAAGAATGAATTGTATTGCTTAATAGCTGTCTTGCCAAGATATTTATTCTTTTCAGTTTTCCATGTAGGCGCCTTTTCTTTTAGCCACCAAATAGCAAAATCAATAAAATAAACATTTTCCGGAAGGTTGACTTTTTTAACTTCCCCTTTCGGCCGTTTTAAATAAACATCGCATTGTTCTTTCAGCCAATTGTAATCGAAAATTTGGCCTTCAATAACACTAGAATTAAATTTCTCCATCAGATTTACTTTCAACCCAGCAAGCTTGGTATTGATTTCATGACGATTTTTCACTTCTGATACGTCTCTAATTTTGTGTGAGGTTTTATTCCAGTGAACCGGATTTATGTAAATATTCAACGGATAAGAAATATCTATTGATTTACCATGGAGGAAGCGAACGTAAATATTCGCCGGATTTTTCTTCCCCTTAATAATAAAGTTGAAAGTTGGCATAATGACTGATTTTTCCCGATATATTCCCGACAAATATATAACATAATTTAACACTATTGTATATTAATAGAAACAATCTATTAAATTTTTATTACAAAAGTGTTATATTATATTAAATTCAGTACAATATTTGTGACCACGATCAGATTCGAACTGACACGTCTTGCGACACCACCCCCTCAAGATGGCGAGTCTACCAATTTCTCCACGTGGCC
>JAGXTF010000087.1 GCA_018333525.1 Bacteroidota bacterium
CGATTCCACGATTATGGTACGTGTAACCGATGGAGATGGATGTATATTCTGGGATACCGCAACGGTATTCATGAAACCATTGCCGCAAAAACCGATGATGCCGGACCAGCGCATTTGTACTTACCAGCAGGCCACCTTTGATGCATTGCATTCAGATACCATGTATTACCTGTGGAACACAGGAGATACCACCCGCACCATTACCGATCATTTGGCCGGGGATTATATAGTGAAGTTAACCGATACCATTTGGGGATGTGAGATGAAGGATACCGTACACCTGTTTGTAAACGATACGGTAGTTTCCCTGGCCGGATCGGACAAAGCCATATGTACCAACGATAAATACGACATTATAGCCAACCACCGCAACGCATCTCTGACCCCGAATTACCAGTGGACAGACCTGAAGACCGGCACGGTGCTGGGCTCCAATCAGAAATATACGGTTCAGCCCAAGAATACCAATCCAAATGGTGGAGCGGCGCAGTACTTCAGTTATGAGTTGTTTACCAAAATCACCCAGGTGGGGGTAACCTGTGAGCATCGGGATACGATGACCATCAAGGTAAATACCTTGCCGGTGGTGAGCTGGACCAAGAACCCGCTGGATGCCCAATGCCACGATTATGGCGACATAAGATTGGATCCTTTTGTGAGCAGACCGTTTAACAGTCTTTGGAAACCTGGCAGCACCATGATATGGGGCAACAAAACCGGTTATGGATACAAATCCGGCCTCAACAGCAACGGATTGGTGGATAGCATCAATTTCGACGCGCATTATTTCAGAACCAAAAAGATCAACAACGCCACCGAACTCAACGGAGGCAAAAACATAGAAGATGTGCTTACCCTGTGGTTCAAGGATACCAACGGATGTATCAATACAGCCACCACCCGCCAGCGAATCAATGGTAACCCCATAATCAAACTGGATACCAGCATATATTGCCAGGATAAAGGCTGGGCGGAGATGGACAGCAGCGTAATTACGCCAAAGACCAAATTCGGCACCAAGCAATTTTGGGAAGTACTGCAGGTACCAAGTGGTGTAGATCCATCCTTGGTTATGGTAGACAACAGCTTTGGAGCAGGTACGGACTGGGAACTTCATTTTGGAGATCCAACACAGGACTTCTACGCGGGTAAATACATATTGAAATTCTCAGTAACTGATCAGGTAACCGGCTGTTTTGATGTGGACACCACCATGATAGAAATCATTACCGAGCCAACAGTGGCAGTAACCCCGCCAAACCTGGTATGTCTGAACTGGGATTCACTGGATCTGAGGGATTATGTAAAACTCAACGGATTCAAACCCAAGATCAATACCAATAACTGGTTTACCATACTGGAATACCAAAACCAGCGCAACCATCCCAAAGTTACCAGCACCATACTGGATCAGGGCTACATGTTCCTGCCATCCAGCGGAGCAGGCACCTGGCTGATCAAATTCAGTTCCGATGAAACCGGATGTTTGCGGGAAGACAGCTTCTTTGTAGATGTACTGGATACACCAAGTGCTACCTTATTGCCTCCAATAACCCTTTGCAGCAGCGGAAGCCCATTGGATCTGAACAGCAGGGTAACCAATGTTCAGCCAAGTTCATCCACCGCAGATTGGACAGGTTGGAACGTAAGCCCCGGCAGCAGCCTGTTCACGCCAAAGAGCAAAGACAGCGCAACTCTGGAAGGACCGTACCTGATGAAACTGGAACTGACCAACAGCAGCGGATGCAAAGGGCATTACACTTATCCGGTAACGGTTCGCAGCCAGCCTGAGGTAAAAATAACCTCCGGCAAACCATTGCAGGCCTGCCAGAGAACACCGGTTGGAGTGCAGAGCCAGGCCAAATACAGCGACCAGAACAATGTAAGCTGGAGCACAATCAATGGAGCCGATGGCAATATTGACAATTCAGCAGCACAAAACATCACCTATACACACGGAAATCAGGACAGTGCCAATAACTATGCATGGCTGAAGGTGAGCACTGTGGCTATTCCCAACGAGGTATGCCCACAGGCAGTAGACTCCATACAGATCATATTGCACCCATATCCGGATGTAGACTTTACCGATCCATTCGACAGCTGCGTGCCTTTCACCATAGGATTCAGCGGCATAGAGAAAAAAGGCATTCCCGGTGCACAACTGGCCTGGAAATGGAACTTTGGCAATGGAGACAGCAGTTTGGTACAAAACCCGACAGGAGTGTTTTATGGCGCCCAGGGCAAATACACCGTAAGCCTCACTGTAACCAACACAGCGGGCCCCTGTGCAACTACCAGAACAGTTCCGGATTATGTATTGGCTTACCCCAATCCGGTTGCGGATTTTGTAACCGATCCACCGTACAAAACCACAGTGGCATTGCCAAAATTCAAAACCATCAACAAGAGTACCCTGGATGAATCCGAATTCACCGGTAGCATGACGTATCAGTGGGATTTTGGAGATCCAATCACCGATCCAAACGATACCAGCACCTTACAAAACCCAAGGTATGCCTATGGCAAAGACACCAACACCTATTACATCACCCTGATTACCACCAGCAATCACGGATGTAAGAGCACTATAGTAAAACCGGTGCAAATCGGTCCGGATATCATCGTATTCATCCCGGATGTATTTACTCCGGATGAAGCAGGCCCGAACCGGAACAATACCTTTATGATTGATGCGCAGAATTATCTGACCATGAACATGAAGATTTACAACCGTTGGGGCGAGAAGATGTATGAAACCGATGACATCACCAAAGGATGGGATGGCAAGGCCAACGGCGCCAATTGCCAGCAGGATGTATATGTGTACCACGTAGAAGTATTGTCCTTCGAAGGCAAACTCTACAAGTTCGATGGAACTGTTACCCTGTTGCGATAAAATAATTAAATGAGAGATAAAACCGCTTCTGAAAAGGGGCGGTTTTTTTATTTAAGAACCGAGCAAAAGCATGGCTTCGGCCATCAATCTTTCCCTGTTAATAGGAACAACTCCGGTTTCTTCACAAACCAGGCCCCCTGCAAGATTAGATATTTCAGCAAGTAACTTGTGGTCCGTTTTTAATGCAACGCAAAGTGCTGCAACGCTAATAACAGTATCACCTGCTCCACTTACATCCGTAATGTTGCGAAAATGCGCAGGAATATGATAACTGTTGGTTTCGTCTTTCAGGAAAACACCTTTTTCACTCATGGTTATCATATACATATCACAATGAAGCGATTCATTTAACATGGAAACCGCTTTTTCCAGATTTGGAATTTCTTTAAGATTTTCAGAAATGTGGATTCCTTCTCCCAATTCCTTCAAATTCGGTTTGAAAAAAGTGGCCCCCACATAATTGAGGAAATTCTCTTTTTTGGGATCCACAACCACAGGAACTCCAGCTTTTTTTGCTTTATCAATTAAACTCTTAATATTCTCTGCATGCAAAACTCCTTTGTTATAATCTTCTAAAATTACAACATCTGCCTGCTCCAGTTCTCTCTCAAAATGTTGTTCCAGAAGAAAAGAATCCAACGTATCCAAAGGGGTGGTAATTTCATGGTCTATTCTAATTAATTGATGTCCATTGCCCAGAATTCTTGTTTTGGTAGTGGTTTTGCGTTTCTCACTCAATAATAGAGATTTTTGGCTCAAGCCGGCATCAGATAACAAAGTACACAGATCCTGTCCTTCTTTATCATTCCCAATTACAGAGCATAAAACGGGTTCCGCTCCGAGTGCCTGAATGTTTAATGCTACATTTCCTGCACCTCCCAAACGGGAATCGAATTTCTGTACATCCACCACAGGAACGGGCGCCTCGGGGGAAACCCTGTCAACTTTGCCAATGATGTAACTGTCAACCATCACATCACCAACTATTAAAACCTTCAGTCCTTTAAAGTCATTAAAGAGTTTTTCTAAATCCGATTGTTGCATTTGCCTGTGCAAAGATAAACCAATTGCTATTGCAGCGCAGTTAATGCCGTTTTCATACGTTCACAAGCCTTTATAATACTTGCTTCGTCCGTTGCATATGACATTCTGATACATTGCGGAATCCCGAATGCTTTTCCTGAAACTGTTGCTACTCCAGCTTCTTCCAATAAATAATAACAAAGATCTTCAGCAGTTACCATTTTTTTTGAACCATAAGATTTTCCTAAAAAAGCACGGATATCAGGGAAAAAATAAAAAGCTCCTGAAGGATTATTCACTTGAATTCCGGGAATATCTTTTAATAAAGCATACATGGTATCCCTGCGTTTTCTAAATGTATCCCGCATAGCTGCAACAGGCTTTTGATCCCCTTCCAGTGCAGCAATTCCCGCCATTTGAGAAATGGAATTTGCTCCACTGGTAAATAATCCCTGCATTTTTTCACATGCAGAAACCAACCATGTTGGACCGGCCAAATAGCCAATCCTCCAACCGGTCATTGCATAACCTTTTGCAAGGCCATTTACAACAGCAGTTCTATCTTTCATTCCCGGCATGGAGGCAATACTTACATGTTCTGCTACATAATTAATCTTTTCATAAATCTCATCGCTAATGATGAAAATATCGGGATGTTTGCGCAACACTTCAGCAATATCTTCTAATTCCTTTTTTGTCCAAACTGAACCGCTTGGATTGGTTGGCGAAGAGAATATCAGCAGTTTCGTTTTAGGTGTTATCGCCGCTTCAATTTCTGCAGCGCCGGGTTTAAAATTATTGGCTATAGAAGTTGGAATTTCCACGGAAACACCACCTGCGTAGGCCACCATACTAGGATAACTAACCCAATATGGAGCTGGAATAATTACTTCATCGCCGGGGTTAATAATGCTCAGTACAGCATTGATGATGCTGTGTTTAGCACCGTTACTAACTATAATTTGATTGGGCAAATAATCCAATCCATTTTCGTTTTTAAATTTTCTGCAAATGGCTTCTCTGAACTGAAGCAATCCCAAAACAGGTGGATAATGCGTGAACCCATTTTTCATGGCTTCAAAGGCTGCATCGCAAATATGGATCGGAGTGTTAAAATCCGGTTCTCCAATGCTGAGGCTGATAACATCTTTCCCGGATTCTTTGAGTTCCCGGGCTTTTTTTGTCATCGCCAGGGTTTCTGATTCTATTATTTCCAGAATTCGCTTGCTGGGCTCAAACATGTATGGCGCAAAACTACATTATTTTTGCCAAGCCGTTAGGCAATATATCCACCATGAAAATTCTGTTTGTCGCAAACCGGGTGCCTTTTCCTCCTTATCGGGGCGACAAACTGAAGATTTTCAATCTGGCTTCTAAGCTCGGTGCAGATCACGAAATTCATCTGATTACCATTGCAGAAACTAAAGAAGATCTTACCTATAAACTGGAATTAGAGAAAAAATTTCATCATGTAAAATTGTTTTATCTTCCAAAATGGAAATCGTATTTACGCGTATTACGCACCCTATTTTCAGGGGTACCCTTGCAAGTTGGATATTTTAAATCTCCGGATTTTCAAAAAATATTGCACCAATATTTACAAGAAAATAAATTCGATGCCATCCATGTGCAACATCTTAGAATGTCGCAGTTTATTGAAGACCCGCATAAATTAAATGCCATTCTGGATCTGCCCGATGCATTCAGCTTGTATTGGAAAAGAAGAAGTGAAAATGCCGGTAAATTATGGATGAGAAAATTTGCTGCCATGGAGTACAAAAGGCTTTTGGCTTATGAGAAATACCAGTTGAATCGTTTTCCCCTGAATTTGGTATGCAGTAAGGAAGATTGTGAATATTTGATTCAAAGCACCGATGCAAATGTTCAGGTTTTACCAAATGGGGTAGATACAAATCTATTTCAACCCAACTCGGGAATTTTACCGATACCGGGTAGAATATTATTTACGGGTAACATGGATTATGAACCCAATGTGGATGCCGTGGAATATTTCTGCAGCGAAATTTTTCCGGAAATTAAAAAACAAGTGCCGTATGCACATTTTGTAATTGCCGGCCAAAGACCGGTTGCCAGAGTTTTGCGTTTAAAATCAGAATCCGTCTTCATAACCGGTTTTGTAAAAGATATGAACCAGGAATATTCATTATCCAATGTAGTTGTTGCTCCTCTAAGGTTCGGTGCGGGTACTCAAAACAAGGTTTTAGAATCTATGGCAACGGGAGTTCCTGTGGTTTGCACTAAAGTAGGATTTAAAGGTCTCGGAATTCAAAGTGGGGAAGGGGCAATTCTTACCAATTCTACCGATGCCTTTATTTCTGAAGTTGTTAAGTTGTTGTTAAACCAACAATACCATTCCGAAGTATCCGCTTCCGGCAGAAGTTATGTGGAGCATTATTTTTCATGGAATGCTATTGCAGATTTATTGGTGCAATATGTTCACCAATTGCAGTCAAAAAAAGGAGAAACTTAAATCCAATTCACTTTGATTTTATAGAATAATTCAATCAAATACCTTCTTTCATCGGCTTTCATTTGCGGTTCATATTTTCCCTTCATACTTTCGCCCAAAATGAAATCCACTCTAATTTCGGTTTGTGCGTTCCTGATTGTTACTTCTGCAACAGCCCAGAATGACAGTATCCCATCCGGGGCCCTCAACGCATTTTCATTCAGAAATATTGGCCCTGCTACTACCAGTGGCAGAATTGTAGATATTGCCGTGCATCCCGTAAATAAAGGGATTTGGTATGTTGCATCTGCTGCAGGGGGACTTTGGAAAACTGAAAATGCCGGAACTACTTTTTCTCCGATTTTCGACAATTATGGTACAACATCCCTGGGATGTGTCGCTCTGGATCCTTCTAACAGTGCCACTGTTTGGGTTGGGTCCGGAGAAAATAATAACCAACGAAGTGTTTCATATGGCAACGGAATTTACAAAAGCCTCGATGGGGGTAAAAGTTTTACCAATATGGGTTTAAAAAACTCGGAACATATTGGGATGATAAAAGTAGATCCGAGAAACAGCAATGTTGTATATGTTGCCGCTTATGGCCCGGTTTGGAAAGAAGGTGGGGATCGCGGTCTGTATAAAACAGAAGATGGCGGTAAAACATGGAATAGAATTTACCATGTAAGCGAGAATACCGGTTGTAACGAAATTCATTTGGATCCTATTAATCCGGATGTGATATACGCAGCCTTTCACCAGCGCCGCAGACATGAATGGACTTATCTTGGTGGTGGCCCTGAAAGTGGAATTTACAAAAGTACCGATGCCGGTAAAACCTGGAGAAAAATTCACAGTGGTATTCCGGCAGGTGATATTGGAAGAATAACTCTGGCTATATCAAAGGCAGATCCCTCTCGGGTTTATGCCATGGTGGAGGCTGAAGGAGGAAATGGCGGATTATATGTGAGTTATGATCGCGGAGAGAGCTGGGCGAAGAAAAACGGCACCTATACCGCAGGAAATTATTATCAGGAAATATTTGCAGACCCAACAGATGCAAATCGGGTTTTTATTGCCGATACCTGGCTGAAATGGACCTTGGATGGCGGCAAAACAGTAAGCAATGTGGGCGAAAAATGGAAACACGTAGACAACCATGTAGTTTGGATTGATCCGGATAACAACAAACATTTATTGGTTGGTTGTGATGGCGGTTTGTATGAAACTTTTGATAATGGAGCGGAATGGGATTTCAAAGACAATCTCTCAATAACGCAGTTCTACAGGGTTTCAGTAGATAACTCCAAGCCGTTTTACTATATCTATGGAGGAACACAGGACAACAATACTTTAGGTGGTCCCAGCCAGAATGGAAGTGCCAATGGAATTCCAAATAGCGATTGGTTTGTAACCGTTGGTGGCGATGGATTTAAATCTCAGGTGGATCCCTATGATCCCAATATTGTTTACAGCCAATGGCAATACGGTGGACTAATTCGTTTTGACCGCAAAACCGGAGAACAAACGGATATCAAACCTCTTTTGGATATCCAGGAAAAAGGATTGAGGTGGAACTGGGACGCCCCTTTGCTCATCAGCCAGCATGATAACAAACGTTTGTATTTTGCTGCAAATAAGCTATTCCGAAGCAACGATCGTGGAAATAGCTGGACCGCAATCAGTCCGGATTTAAGCAGAGGTCTTGACCGAAATAAATTACCGATAATGGGCCGTGTTTGGAGCATGGATGCAGTGGCTAAAAATCAGAGTGTAAGTATGTATGGTAACATCACTTTCCTTGCAGAAAGCCCACTGAGTCCGGATATTATATATGCAGGTACCGATGATGGTTTAATTCACATCACAACTGATGGAGGTAAAACCTGGACCAAACAAAGCAAATTTGCCAATGTACCGGATCAAACCCTGGTTACCTGTATTGTGGCGAGTCAGTTCGATAAAAATCTGGTGTATGCCACTTTTGACAATCACAGAAGCGGCGATTTTAAACCATATGTGGTGAAGAGCATGGATGGTGGCAAAACCTGGATGTCTCTGGCCTCCAATCTTCCCTCAAATGGAAGTGTAAAAACCATTGCAGAAGATTTCGCCGACAGGGATTTGTTGTTTTTGGGTACCGAATTTGGGCTATATGTTACCAATAGTTCCGGCCGCAAGTGGACATTATGGAATGCAGGATTACCACCGGTTCCGATAAAGGATATTGCCATTCAGAAAAGCGAGTGTGATTTGGTTTTAGCCACCTTTGGCAGAGGTTTTATGGTATTGGATAATTATGCGCCAATTCGATTGTTAAAAAAAGATAATCTGGAAAAAGATGCATTTATTTTTCCGGTGAAGCACTCTTTTATTTTTATTCCCAAATCACCAAATGGCGGAAGAGATAAGGCATTCAAAGGCGGGTCCTATTTTAATGCTCCGAATCCTCAGCCGGGTGCGCATATTTCTTTCCATCTGGCGAATGAATATAAAACGATTAAAGAAGCCCGTCAAGCCAAAGAGAAAGATTTAGCCGCGGCCGGGAAAAACACCTATTACCCAAGTGCTGATACTATTCGAATGGAAGTTAGAGAAGAATCGGCATTTGTTATTCTTTCCATTACAGATTCTACCGGTAAGGAAGTTCGACGTTTAAAATCTGCTGCTAAAAAAGGGATAAATTCCATGGTTTGGGATTTGCGCTACGGAAGCACAAATCCTTTGACTTTTCCTGAACCTGATCTGAGCAACCCATATGTAGATGCAGATGTTGGACCTTTTGTGTCACCGGGAACATATACCGTTTCTATGTATTTAATCAAGAACGGTATTCAAAGCAAAATGGGGAACAGCCAGAAAATTACCTGCGGATATTTATATCAGCCTTCTGTTCCCGGCATTGAAGGGGATCAGAGAATGGCCGTGATTGATGGTTTCGGGGAACTGAGACGCAAAGTTGCTGCAGCCAATGAATACATGCGCGATGTTCAACGAAATTTGGATTTAGCTAAAAAATCCGTGTCTTATGCTGGGGCAAATACTGAAATAATGAAACAAATTAAATCAATAGCGGATCAGTGGTATGTTTTGAATACCAAAATGAACGGAGACGCTGCCATGGCTTCCCGCGAATTTGAGGTTTCAAACAGCATTTATCAAATGATAGAAACAGCTGTTTATGGAATGTCTTCCACAACTATAGGTCCTACCCAAACCCATATTGATGCATTTAAAATAGCAGGTTCGGCGTTTGATTCCTGGGTGGCAGATGCCAGAGTGATGGATTCTTCCTACAATGAATTGATGCGGATGATGGATGAATCGAAGATTCCATATAGTCCCGGAAGAAAATTCTTCATGGAATAAAATCCTATCCGGAAAATGGTGTAACTTGCATCATCCGGAGTGGTAATGAATAGAATTGTTTTATGTTTTGTTCTGTTTTTTGCCTGTAATGCAAATGCAGATCACATCGCAAAATTTGAGCTTACCAAACTCGAATGGAATGGCGTGATAAAGACATATTCACCCGCTAAAAAAATCGAACTTTCATTTTTGGAATGGTCCAGTAATTTGGTATTGGATACCCTTGAAGGTGAAATTTTAATGATTGCCATCAAGTATGAACCGGTTTATAATGATACCGGAGAACGCCCTGCGTTTCGCATGATAATCTTTGATAGTTTCAACCGGGAATTCGATTTATACACTGCAACCGATTGGAAAAAAGGCCATTATGAAGCCGGCATGAAAGAACAGGATGAAACAGGCGTTCGAAAATGGGAAGGGGCTTTGCGATATACTCCGGACACGTCCATTCATTTGGAAAGACCGGCATGGAGAAAAGATAATTACACCTTTAAAATTGGCACTTTCCGCGCATGGAATTCTCAGGCACAGCCAAAACGCGGCGACGACAACCGCATATTAAAGGATTTGTATTTTCAGGGTTTTACAGGAGAAAGAACGGAATTAAAACCCGGAGGAAAATATGGCGACGAAAATTATTATATGATGGTGGATCCTGTCCGCTATCAATGGGCTGGCGATGCATGGATGGAAATCAACGTTCGGTTATTCCGAAAAAACCCCGATGGTTCCTATGTTGAAATATTAGCCCATGTTTTCAGCAGTAAAGATAAAAATGTATTCTTCAGCCACGTCACGCACGACAATGCGTATGAAGTGCGCGATGCAAAAAGTAAATATTATATGTTGATGACAGGTGTGCTGATCATCCCTTATTGATCGGTTTTATATGCTCCACATCCAGACCAGCAGCGTTTTATAAGGTTCACCCCAATCACTGAATTGCTCACTAACACTTTTGTTATAAGTTGACCAATTAAAACTTTCTTTTTTCTTTTTGGAAAATTTTGGTTTCAAAATCTCCGGATTTCCAGGTTCAAATGAAATGGCCATCCACGTAGTATAGAGTCTTGGAATTGCAAGTCCCATAATCATACCCGGCAATCCACCGAATGTTTCCGGCCCATTTTGAGGCAAAATCTGATCGGTATAAAATGCAACCACATACATGGAATCATACAAAATTCCAACGGCCTTATGGCACAGGAAACCTGCAATTTCTCTGGTCTCTCCGGTAATTTTCCAATCAGGTTTTCTAATGCTGTCAGTAATGGTGATTCTGGAATCAAACAGTTGTCTGTTTGCAACAAAAGAATCTCCGGCCAGATTCTTGTAAACCAGATTCGATTTATCAGGAGCCATATTGAAACTGAATCCCATGCCTTCAGAAGCATCTTCTTCAAATCCCGGAAAATGATAGATACTTTTTATCGAATCAAATTCAAGGGTAAAAGTATCATTGATGAATTTATTTTTCTCGTAAAATTTATGCAGCCAACTTCCTTCAGCAAGGCGATACGCATTGGTTTTTCTCTCGTATTTTATGCTGCCGGAATTGTAAAATTCAACTTGGGCTTCGGCATGAAGATACATGAATATTAATATAAAAAAGATCCCTGCTTTACGCATTATTTTGACCCTCCTGCAGCTGCAAAATTCCAACGTGCTTTCAGCAACCAATATCTGCTCAGTTGGGTATATAATTCCTGTGAAACCAAATTGGTTGTGATGTTTCTTTGAAAACCCACATTTTGATTTAATAGATCATTTACATGCAAATTGAGTTCGAAATTGTTTTTCTTTCCAAAACCTTTTTTGACTCCTGCTTCAATAAAATAAACATTTCGCTTGGCAAATACATCTGTAGCCGGACGCATGTTTAAATCGCAATTGGTGTAAATTTCGAATTTCTTAGGCAGTTTCGCTTCTAAATAAAGTGAAGGTGTTTGTGTGATATACTCATTCCCATTTTGGTTATTTAAATTTGAAATATTCCGGTTATATGAAAATGAATAACTCAATGAGAATTCAATATTTTCGCCTTCGGCATCAAAGCCGATATCCATAGTGTAAGACTGACTTTGCGTGATTACTTTTTGCCCGTTTACAAAGGTTATATTTTTGCTCAGTGATGTTTGCAATCCTGCATCATAGTATAAAGGTAGTTTTTTCATCCTTTGATTCACATCAAAATTGGTGCTGAAATAATAATTGCCATTGGTATTTACTGTCATATTACGGCGGCGTCCGGATGAATCAATCCAACTCGAATTTACCATGGCATTTCTTGGAATATTTAAATTAATAAATCCCCAGAGGTACCTCCCTTTTAATGTTTGAAAACTATTGATACTTCCTCTGATATTGTGGTTAAAACTTTGCACCAGGTCAGGGTTCCCAACTGTAATGTTTAAAGGGTCCATATTGTTTACCAATGGCTGCAATGCGTTGATGGAAGGTGGATTTGCATAACCCGAATAATTCAGCCCCACATTTCTTTGTTTTTTCCATGAATATCCGAAACCCATAGCGGGGAATAAATTCAGATACGGGGTTTTTACATTCACTGAACTCACTTTATTCAACCTCGACATCATTAAGTAATTTCCACCCAAACCACCATACATACTCCATTTTTTCTTTTTCCAGTTCAAGGAAAAACCACTGTTTATTTTATCCTGGTTCAATTCAAACAAATTGCTCAGACTATCCACTTTTTCTAAAACGATCAGGCTGTCGGAATTGAAAGTATTTGTATTGTTTTCATCGGCTTTATGCGAAGCATTGGCGTAGATGGTATAAGTTAAATATTTAGAAAGCGGATTGGTAAAATTCAAGGATAAATTTACATTTTTATTGAAGGTCGATTGTTCGGATTTTTGTTCCAGATTTTGCGTAATTTTTATCTGACCATTTTCGTCATAAAATTTGCTTCCGGATGTTAATTTTCTATCCTGTGTGTTTGGTGCATATCCAATTGTAATTGTGGTGGAGAAGGATTTGCCCTTTTTCAAAAATCGTCTGGTATAATTAATTACCCCATTGTAATTGCCTTTGGTAAATTCAGTTTCTGTAATTCTGTTATTGCTGTTCAGCAAAGAAGCAGTGCTGGTTTTGGAAATAAGTTCCGAATGTATTTCCCCCATAGTAAGCCCGAAGGAATTGGAGAAATCTATAGTGGTTAAACTATCCGGATTCCAGGTTACGGAGAGGTTAAACCTATGTCCGGTTTGGGCTGTTTTGTTTAATATGCTGTCGTCAATGGTATAACTGGTATCGGGTAAAAAATACCGTGCATTTTTGCTGATATTTCCTTGCAAACCTTCCAAAGCAAGTCTGTAAGAAGAGCGAAGCTTCACTTTTTTGCCCAGATTGTTGTTAAATAACAAACCAATGCTGGTGTTGTTGGGAATGCCCCTTCTGTCCAGTTCATCGCTGAACGAATTGTTATAGGAGGTGTACATCATTCCGTTTTCATAGCTTGTATTGGTACCTCCTGTTGCTGCACTGCCGAATTGCTGACGATCCTGCCAACCCAATGCCGCGTTTTGATAATTGGAAGTTTTGGCAAATCCAGCCATTTTCAGGTTTTGATTAAAATGCCCTGCGAAAACGCCCCCGCTCCAATATTTTTCAAAATCGGATGCAGCTTCAACCCTTCCGAAACTTCCTCTTTTTTGATCCTGCTTTAACTGTAGATTTAATGTTTTAGTTTTCTCATCATCTGCACTTACATTCAGGGTATCCTTATTTTCCTCATAAACCTGAACTTTTTCTATCATATCCGCACGTAGGTATTTGGTTGCTATAGATGGGTCATCGGGGAAAAACTCCTCCCCATCCACGAGTATCTTTTTTACCTGTTGTCCCTGCGCTTTTATTTCTCCATTTTTATTTACCTGAATTCCCGGTAATTTTTTTAGTAGATCTTCTACAGTAGCACCAGGGTTGGTTTTAAAAAAATCTGCGAGATATTCTGTGGTATCGCCATCAATGCGAATGCCATTGTTGTATTTCTGTATCAGAACTTCGCGAATGGATACCAGTTTGTTCCATATTTTAATGGTATCCATTTGCACCATGGCCTGAGTAGTAACATTTACACTATCTGTAAATCCTATGGCCTGAGGAAAACTGACTTCCACAAAATAATGATTGGGAGCAACATTTAATTTGAATTTTCCATGCTTATCCGTGCGTTGAAAATGATATAAAATGGAATCCTTTTTACCGATAAAACAAACATTGGCATGTTGTAATCCTTTTCCGGAATAAGCGTCAATTACAATTCCCTGAACTTCACATTTCTGTGCCTGCAACATTTGCGTTAGCCATAAAATCAGAAATAAAAAGAAAGATTTAATAAGATGCATTTATGGAATGTAAAACGAAAATAGGGTATATTATTACTTCAGCGGTATTCAAATTTCCACAGATAATCCTATGGGCGGGGTTAGAAGGGAACCCTGAATTTCACCCCTGGATTTTAAATCCTCTATAATTTCCATAGGCTCACCCGGAGGTTCATCACTGAGATCCAGCGTGCCGTGGTGCATGGGAAACATGGTAATAGCCTGCATATCTGCAAATGCTTTTGCCGCATCCATAGGCGACATATGCGCCTGATGCATGAACCATTCCGGTCTGAAAGCACCAATGCCCAGCATAGCTAAATCTATTTTGCCAAAGAGGCTGGGCAATTCGGCAAAATGACTGCCATAACCGCTGTCTGAACCAAAGTAGATTTTTTTATTGCCAAATTCAATCATAAAAGCTCCCCAGAGCCTTTTGTTTGTATCGTTGAACAATCTTCTGCTCCAATGTCTGGTAGGCAAATAGGTAATCTTTAAACCGGTTTTTTCAAATTCAAATTGCTGGTACCATCCCATTTCTACTTTTTTATTTTTCATCCAGGCATTCAATATGCCGGTATTGCCCAAACCAGTCACCACTGTTGCTTCAGGATTTAAAATTCCCAATGCAGTGAGTGAAGATTTATCCATATGGTCGCGATGGTCGTGGGATACCAGAATCAAATCCACGTTTTTAAAATACGAGGGAGCATAGGGTGCAGGTATCAGTTGCTTTACCAATGGCAGTTTCGTGAGTACCGGATCCAATAGAATTTCGATTCCGCCAATGCGAAGAAAAAACCAGGCATGGCCTAACCAAACCAGGCAGTCATCTTTTTTATCGAGGAACGCCGGATTCTGAACCAGCTCAAGTCGTCGTGTATCAGCTCTTTTGATTTCCTTCAGGGGTTTAGGTCCTGTTTGCCATTTATACACATCCATCCAACTGGAAGTAAAGGGAAATTCAATGTTCATGTATCGTCCTTTAGAGTCCAACGGGTTGCCAATCCAATCGGACTTTATGATTGGCAATTGGGGGTTTAGAATCTTTTTCAAAAATGTATTTGTTGGGAATTTGCAGGTAAAAATATTCCCATTATCCGTAATTTCGATCGATGCAACCATTTCATCGCCCACATGTATTTTAGAGAAATTGAAACGCCTATTGGAACCTTAATTGCGAGAGCTGATGACCATGTACTACATTCATTATTATTTCAAAAATCCGGATATGTTCCCATCAGAAAATCAGATACAACTATTACGGAATATAAAATAGATGAACATCCGGTTTTAGATGCACTTCAATTGCAATTGCGGGAGTATTTTAAAGAGGGGAGAACAGAATTTGAAATACCAATGAAACCTCAGGGCACAGATTTTCAGAAAACCGTATGGAATGCGCTTTTGAAAATTCCTTATGGGATTACCAAAACGTATTTGCAGCAAAGTGAATCTATAGGCAATGTATTGGCTATTCGCGCCGTTGCTGCGGCAAATGGCAAAAATCCGATTGCAATTTTGATTCCCTGCCATAGAATTATAGGTACTGATGGTAATCTTACCGGATATTCAGGTGGATTATGGCGTAAGAAATTCTTGCTGGAAAAAGAAGGCTGGAGCGCGGCCCAACCATCCCTGTTCTAAAATTATTTTAATTCTGTGCCATTAAAAATGGTAAAACAGGAATAAAAAAAACCACAGTTTTCGCTGTGGTTTTTTTATAAAAATAAATCGTTTTTTACATTTTATGATGGTCGTCGCAGCAAGCCTTACTTTTTGCTGAGCCGGCCTTTGGTTTCTCACATACCCCATCGTGGCATTCCATATCACCATGCATGGAGTGTTCACCATCCTTGCAGCAATCTTTATCCTTTTTGCAGCATTCCAATCCTCCCACATATTTACCTGTAGAATCATAATGCTTCAAACACATTTCTTTTTCCTCACCTGAACATTTCAGGCTATCGCACATTTTAGCACAAGCTTCTTTGTTCATTTTCATCATGTCTTCATGCGAACATTTGCCCATCATCATATGCTTGCCATGGCCATGGTGCATCTCTTTGCAACATTCTTTTTTATGGTGCATTCCAGCGCTGCTGTGGTTGCCTTTACCTGAGATATATGGAGCAATAATCAAAGAAACTATGGATGTCAATTTGATCAGAATATTCATAGAAGGTCCGCTGGTATCTTTAAAAGGATCACCAACAGTGTCGCCGGTTACAGAAGCTTTATGTGGTTCTGATTTTTTATAAAAAGTTTCACCATCGATCACTGCACCTTTTTCAAAAGATTTTTTGGCATTATCCCATGCACCGCCGGCGTTGTTTTGAAATATTCCCATCAAAACACCACTCACAGTAATGCCTGCAAGCAAACCGCCTAATACCTCAGGTCCAAATAAAAATCCAACAATAACCGGAGAGCAAAGTGCAATTGCACCTGGCAACATCATTTGTCTGATGGATGCTTTGGTACTGATTTCCACACATTTTTCATATTCAGGTTCTGCCTTGTATTCCATAATACCAGGTATTTCGCGGAACTGGCGACGAACTTCTTTAACCATATCCATTGCAGCACGGCCTACCGCGGCAATTGCCAAAGCAGAGAAAATAAATGGAATCATGGCACCCACAAATAGTGCGGCCAATACATCTGCTTTATAAATATCAATTCCGGAAATGCCTGCAACACCTACAAATGCAGCAAACAGCGCAAGTGAAGTAAGTGCCGCTGAAGCAATGGCAAAACCTTTACCGGTTGCTGCAGTGGTATTTCCAACAGCATCCAGAATATCAGTACGTCCACGAACTTCTTCAGGTAAATCGCTCATTTCTGCTATTCCTCCAGCATTGTCGGCAATAGGTCCAAATGCATCAATGGCCAACTGCATTGCAGTGGTTGCCATCATACCGGCAGCCGCAATCGCTACGCCATATAAACCGGCGAAGAAATACGAAACATAAATACCAGCGGCAAGTGTTAAAATAGGAATTACAGTGGATTCCATACCTACAGATAATCCACCGATTATGTTGGTGGCATGGCCAGTTCCTGATTTCTGTACAATAGACAACACGGGACGTTTTCCCATTGCAGTATAAAACTCAGTGATCCAACTCATAATAGCACCAACCACAAGGCCGGTTACTATGCTGAAATACACATTTATGGAAGTGAATTCAACACCGCGCAGAATCAGATGTTCCGGCAAAATCATTTTAACTGCAAAATAACTTGCGATTACAGTAAGGATGATGGAAGACCAGTTGCCCAAATTCAGTGCTCTCTGTACACTGCCGTTATCATCTTTAATTCGTACGAAAAAAGTACCAATGATAGAAAAAATCAATCCCATACCTGCAATTACCATCGGTAACAGAATGGGAGAGAGGCCGCCGTAATTATCGCCGGATGGCAAAATGGTTTCTTGCCCCAATACCATAGTTGCAAGAATGGTAGCAACATAACTTCCAAATAAGTCTGCACCCATTCCGGCAACATCACCTACGTTATCACCTACGTTATCCGCTATGGTTGCAGGGTTTCTTGGATCATCTTCAGGTATTCCTGCTTCAACTTTTCCAACAAGGTCAGCTCCCACATCTGCTGCTTTGGTATAAATACCGCCGCCAACGCGGGCGAAAAGTGCAATGGATTCTGCTCCAAGAGAGAATCCGGTAAGAACTTCAATTACTGTTTTCATGTCGTCTCCGTTGACAGGAGTGCCTTTGCCAACGAAAAACATGTTATAGAAAAAGATAAACAAACCACCGAGTCCCAACACGGCCAAACCTGCTACACCAAGTCCCATTACAGTTCCTCCGTTAAAGGAAACGCTAAGGGCTTTGGCCAGGCTGGTACGTGCAGCTTGTGTGGTTCTAACATTTGCTTTGGTAGCAATGCGCATTCCAAAATATCCGGCGAGTGCACTTAAAAAAGCACCAATCAAAAACGCGATGGAAATGATCCAATGCGAATGGATATGCACGCCATTCACTTCATGTACAGTTCCGCTATAAGCCAATAATGCAGCGGCAATTATGGCAAAGAAGGATAATACGCGCCATTCAGCTTTCAAAAATGCCATCGCACCATTGGCAATTTTGCCACTGAGGTTTTGCATTTTTTCATCACCTGGATCTTGCTTGGTTACCCAGGCACTTTTCAGTGCCATTACTATCAGTCCTATTACGCCTAGTGCGGGAATGATATAAAGAATAGAATCTTTCATTGATACTTTGGATGTAAATTTTAAGGGCCGCGAAAATAACCATTTAAATTTTAAAAGAAAATATGCACCACAAAAAGAAACCCCGCTCTAGAGCGGGGCTTCCATAATTGCTATAATAAATGTCTTACCTGTGAATTTGAACTTTCGCAGATCCGGTTACTACAGCGGAACTCAGACGCACAAAATAAACGCCATCTGAAAGGCCACTAAGGTTTAATTGAATTTCTCTGCTGCTCGCTTTTTGCCATAATCCTGTATTCAAAGATTTCCCGGTGATATCCAGAATATCAATATTTACGTCCGCGGGCAGTTCACTTCCCACCTGCAAAATGGCAAAATCCTTAGTTGGGTTCGGTACCACAGACATTTTCAGATTTTGTGGTGTAATAACAGAATTGGTTTGGGTAACCCATGCAAATGTGCCACCGCCCAAATTGTAATAGGATCCGCTTCCGGATCTATCCAGACGAATTGGACGCACAGCATATTTATAATTCCCGCTTCTCCAAGCTCCGAGGTCTGAATAAAATGTATCTGTAATAATTGCAGTATTTACCCGAGTCCATTTGTTGTTGATTGTATCGATGGTATACAACGCATAACCATCAAATTTGCCCTTTGCTGCACCCCATGAAAGGTCTACATGTCCGGAATTTACAACGGCCTTCAGCTTCCCGGCAGGTGGAACACTTTTTAAGGTAACCGTTGGGTCACCCATTAATGCAATATGCACCTTGTTTTCGCTGAGATTAAAGGATTGCGTTTTTTCATTTTGCGTTACCAATGCACTATAGCCAATAGGCAATCCAATTCCAAAATAATGTCCGTACCATTTGGGAATTCCACCCCAAAAACTCACCAATGAACCTGCACAAAGCGGAGAACGAAGGAAATTATTCGGAACATCCCAATCTCCAAAAAAACTACCCGCCAATGCAGTGAAAATGTTTTTAAATGTACCGGGATTAAAATTATTATATCCTCCTATTCCGGAACAATTGGTAAAAGAACCGGCACCACATCCATAACTCCACAAATAATTTTCTTTATTCTGATAGGTGAAATAATCCCTGTTGCTAAAAACGGAATCGATAGAAACACAGGAAGAAAGTATGCTGTACCCGGTAGCACTTAAATCCAATGAGGTGAAATTATCATCCACAAGTCCGCGTTCCACATATGCAATTTGATCTTGTTTCCACTGATGTGCTCTGTCCAGATAGTTTTTCATTGCCAGGGTGTCATTACCCGCATAAAAAGGCATGTTGTACAAATCTACACGGCCAATTTGCAGGGAAATATCATTCGGAGGAGCGCATTGATCAAATTTACCATCACCTGGTATATTATTGTTTCTGGCCAATCCGCTGGAAGTGTAATTGATTAAATTATCGGTCCATATCCCTTCAAAATCGCCATAATAAACATCAGCAGGCCATGCCCCGGTATGGCTTCCGGAGCCTTCAATATGGCCATCGGGTGGATACGCGCAGCGATCGCTGTTACCACTGAAATAACCGCTATACGGTACAGGAATATGGCCTATCATATACAAGGTGCTAGGAATTGGTTTCCCCGCATCCACAGCTGCTTTTATGCGGGTTTTAACTACCGGAACTTTTTCATTCCTTCCTGCATAAATGGTTGTAACAATATATCCGCCGGCAATTAAATCCTGCTTTAGTGTTGCCAATTCGGCTGCAAGAGGCTTTATATAATTGCTGTCGACCAACAAAATAATGCCGCCATAGGTAGGTATTTCTTTGGTTTTATTACCCGCAAGAATATATCCAATTGCCGTCGTTTGTCCACTTCCATTAAATCTTACTACAGCATATTCAGAAGTGGTTCCATCAATAGAACCGCCATCTTTCCAGATGCTGTCAGTTGCATTTAGCGTGGCAACATTGGAAGTAAAATTCAAAGGAATACCGGAACTGTTTTTATAAATTTTATAGGTTCCTGTAAAGGAAAGATAAGGCCATTTCAGAGTTACGGAACCATCTCCATTCGTGGATGCGTTCAATCGTATGGAGCTATTCAGGCC
>JAGXTF010000088.1 GCA_018333525.1 Bacteroidota bacterium
CCGTAACAGGCGGAACCATCCAGGGTTCCAATACCAACAACAGCATCAACGTATTGTGGAATGCAGCAGGTACAGGTTCAGTAAATGTAACCCAGACTAGCGCATTTGGTTGCGACAGCGCGATGAGCAAAACTGTAACCATTATGCCAACTCCGGCACCGGTTATGAGTGGTCCGGATAGTACCTGTTCCAACAAAATATACACCTATTCGGTTCCAGCTGTTATAGGTAATTCTTACAACTGGATTGTTACTGGTGGATCATTTGTTGGAAGCAATACTGCAAGTACTGTACGAGTTCAGTGGGGAAGTATGGGAGTTGGGTTGATTAGTATCATTCAAACCAGTGCATTTGGCTGTGATAGTACAATTGGAAAAGTGGTTACTATTATGCCAACGCCAGCTCCGGTAATTACAGGACTTGACAGTGTTTGTGAATTCAAGAGCAATTTTTATACAGTTCCATTAATTAGTGGAATTACTTATGATTGGGTGGTAAGTGGCGGAACGGTTATAGGTTCAACCAATACCAATCAGATACAGGTACTTTGGGCAGATGCCGGAATCGGTGTTGTGAGCATCAAAGAGACAAGCACTTTTGGTTGTGATAGTATCATAAACCTTAATGTTAAAATCATGCCGACACCCCAGCCTGTAATAAGTGGTCCCGACAGCGTTTGTTCCAATCGAATTTACACCTATAATGTTACAACTCCGTTTGGATATGCCAACATCTGGTCCGTTTCCGGAGGTCAAATTCTCGGAGCAAATAATCTGAATTCCGTAACTGTGAAGTGGGGAGGATTTAGCCCTGGTAATGTTTTTGTAACCCAGTCAAGCGCCAGTGGTTGCGATAGCACTGTTTCTTATTATGTAGAAATCTTGCCAACTCCTGATCCAGTAGTATCCGGTTCATCTCCTGTATGTCAATACAAAACATATGAATATTCTGTAATTACCACACCAAATCATACCTATCACTGGTCTGTTAATGGCGGAGTAATTGTAAGTAATCCCGATAGCAGTGTCATTTTCGTGAGATGGACAAGTCCTGGAAATGCAACGGTAACCGTAAATGAAGTAAGCGAATTTGGCTGTGACAGCGCGCTAACCACACCAATTCTGGTAAATCCAACACCAACTCCATTCATTGTAGGTCCTGACAGTACTTGCGAGACCAAAGTATATTCTTACCTCGTAACAGCTATAAGCGGACATTCCTACCAATGGACAGTTTCCAATGGTACCATAATTGGTTCACCAAATGGCAGCACAGTACAGGTGAAATGGGGTACAGCAGGAATTGGCAGACTGAATATCAGACAAATAAGCGGCTTTGGTTGTGATAGTAATGTAAATATTGATATCACTATTATGCCGATGCCAAAACCTGTAATTGCAGGCCCGTTGGCAACTTGTGAGACCAAGACATACAACTACTCAACGCCAATGGTAGCAGGACATAGCTACACCTGGTTTGTAACCGGGGGCACTATAATGGGCCCGGATTCCAATAATACCGTAAATGTAAAATGGAACGTTGCCGGTGGTGGAGCCATAAACGTGTTGGAAACTTCGGAATTTGGCTGTGGAACAATAGCCAGCAACAATATTACCATTCAGCCAACACCAGTGCCAGTAATTGGTGGTCCCGACAGCATTTGCTGGAAGAATATCAGCACTTACTATGCTGGTAAGGTGAACATGATGAAATCCTGGAATATTGTAGGTGGACGAATTATTGGACCGTCAGTTCTGGATTCCGTTAAGGTAACATGGGATTCTATTCCAGTAGGTATTGTGGAACTTAAATTGACCAATGCCTTCGGTTGCGACAGCACAGTGCAGAAATTTGTGAATCTGTTACGCTTCCCGCAATTGATCATCTCCGGCCCATCTGTAATGTGTCTGAGCCATGAAGATTATTTCTACACCGATGGATATGCAAATACTGTGTATACCTGGACAGCTCCGGGTGGCGTATTTACCAATCCATCCACCCAGAATATCACCAGCATTCGTTACGACATGCCTGGCAAATACAAAATTCATCTGGATTACAAAGCAGGCAACGGTTGTGCCGGATTTGCTGATAAAGCAGTTCAGGTATTTGGATTTCCAAAACCACAAATTAATGGAAGAGTTAAAGCATGTGCGTATTCCGATGGAAATCTCAATGATGAGAATACCTATTCCGTGAAGAAAACTACTGCAGATAGTCTGGTTTATACGTGGAAAGTGAGTAATCCTGCTAGCTATATCCAGACATCTAACAACGCCATTAATGTAGATTGGGGCGGACCTGGAAGATATCGGATTGCGATATATCAGGTAAATCCAATGACTGGTTGTCAGGATTCCTCTGAATTCTTCGTAGACGTGGATTCTCTGCCACATCCAAAGATAGATCCGAGCAGTATGATGGGTTGTGCCCCATTGACAGTAACCTTTAGTGAAAGCACAGGCAATCCGAATTACATCTGCAACTGGCACTTCGACAATGGAAACGCCATGAATAAGGCCAGCGTTACCAGAACATTCGCCAATATTGGAAATAATAACGTGAAACTGGTTGTAACCAACGAATACGGGTGTGTAGATAGCACTACCATGATAGTGCCGTTATATGCAAGACCAAAAGCGAGTTTTGATATTCTTGATCCGGATCCGATTTACACTACTGATACTGTGCATTTCAAAAACACATCCACCGGAGCAGTTGATTATTTCTGGGATCTGGATATGGGAGATTATTCCTATAACACAGATACCATGAAACAATACCCTGATCCGGGCAAATACAAAGTTTGGCTTTGGGCTTATAACGCCAGTGGCTGTGCCGATTCGGTGAGTAAGATTGTAGATATACGCGTGAAACCATGGATTTATGTACCAAACGCTTTCACTCCTAATGGAGACGGCCTGAATGATGTCTTCGGTGTGAAAAGCAAATACATAGAATCCTTCGATTTGATGCTCTACAACCGCTGGGGTGAAATTATATACAAAACTCAGGATATAAACTTCGAATGGGATGCAACCTATTTAAGTAAGGAAGTTCCGTCGGGGGTATATGTATACGTAATCTTCGGCCGTGATTATTATGGTAAATCGGTTTATTTGAAAGGGGATGTTAACGTTCTGAGATAAGAAAAGCTGAAAAATTAGCAATATTGAAATATTGGAATTGTTGGAGAAATAGAAAAATGGAATGAAATAAAAGTTAAGTAGAATAGATAAATAGAGAAAGGGGTGCCACATTCAATGCCATACGAATAGGTACCCTGAGCGGAAGAGAATGGAGAGACGACTCTACCGAAAACAAAATGTCTCAATTACCTTAAAACCCTGCATTCGCAGGGTTTTTTGTTTTAAAATTTTTCATGGAAATAAGTCTCAGTCTTATTAAACACCATGAATCAATAATGTATTTCTCACCACTTCTTTAGGCATAAAAAAAGCCCCAAATTGGGGCTTTTTTTCTTGCGGACTGGACGGGACTCGAACCCGCGACCTCCGCCGTGACAGGGCGGCATTCTAACCAGCTGAACTACCAATCCGTTCCTTAAAAAGGACTGCAAAAATACGTACTTGAAATGTTACTTTCAAGAGGAATTTAAAAATTATCGGAAGAAGTATATTCCCCTAGGGTTTCGGTTTTTCTTTCCAAATAACAAAGCCGAAACTGATAGCACCATAAAAAGCCGGTGAACCATATGTGCCAGGCTGGGAACTCAGAAACAAGGGGTTGCTGAAATTGTCAACCACAAAAGGGGCACTCCGTTGGATATCGTTTTTGATGGTGTACATACCAAAAGCGGGTCCCGCTTCAGTTTCAAAGTAAAAGGCAGGGGAAATCGGCATCCGAAATCCCATACCGCAATGTCCGCGTAATGTGAAAGTATTATAGTGAGCCGAGGTTTCTTCATAATGAGTAGCGCTTTCCCAGTCGCGCACCCTTTTGATATTGTAAGCCAATGCAACATCGGCATCGAATTCCAGTTTGCGGGCAAAAAGACCAAGCGCCAAAAATGGTTTTACACGGCTATCATGAAATCCTTTGAAATAATTCCGGTATTCCACAAGACCTTGATAGCCTTTATAATCGTATCGCTGATAGTTAACGGTAGAGTTTGTTCTGAAATAACAAAGCCCAAGTTCCATTCCCAGGGTTTTATTATCTGCAATGTCCTTTTCTATCCCAAACTGCACCACATACCTTCCAATATTGGCAAATTGCAAAATATTCCATCTTGCACGGATGTCGTTGCTGCGAGGGTTTCCGAGGTTTTGAGCGCGGAGTAAAATGGGGCTCATAAACAAAACAAGCCCGCATAAAATCAATTTGAATCGCTGCATATTAATTGGCCGAAACAGGGATTACACTCAATTGTTCCAAAGTACCGGTACCGTATTTATATTGGTATAATCCATTGCTGCCCACCACAATAAAATGATCACCCTGAGAGATTACATCAAAACATGGTACCCTGTTTTCAAATTTTAACTGTTTTGGATTCACTGGATCCTTAATGTCAAACCATTTAAAGCCATAGGAACCTTCCCCAACTACCAGATTGTCCCCATCCGCATCCAACCCGTGAGGTTGTTGCATAGGAATTGTAGTAAGTCTTTGGGGATTGGTAATATCGCTAAGATCTACTACCTCCAGTTGGTTTGCCGCGCGATTGCATCGAGTGCCATCGCGCAGGGTTACATATGCATAATTTCCCTGGGCTACAACGGGATCACAGCTCACTACATGGTCATAACGGCTTACATAGCCGGGGTTTGCCCCATTGGTTACATCATAAATTAACATTCCGGAAGTAGTGCCTACCAAAAGGTATTTTCCATAAGGAAACAGGGTTTCCAATCCGCTGCCCGGATTCAGGATAGTGGCCAGTTCCGCAGAACTGTCGGCAGAAATATTATAAACTTCAATGGCATTGCCACCTGCAATGCGATACATATAGTCGCCCATAATAGTCATGGCCGCCATGGAACCACCTTCCCCTGTAGATGAGTTGCCTGTATCTGAGGACATGCTTTTATCCTTGGAGCAGGAAAACAACAACAGTACTATGGCTGAGGAAATCAAGATGAGATTTTTCATTGGTTTTTCCAGCATTTAGGGGATTTTAAATTGGTATAAAGCCAACCGACAACCACGCCTTTCGCAGGATCGGGGCATTCAAAATAGGTGCGGCTGGACCATCGGTTGGTCATATCTGCCTGGGGTGGATATTGTTGGTATTTGGTATCCAATTCTACGCTTTGGGTTATTCTCGGGTGGTCCATGTCACTGACATCAATCACTGCGATTTTCCCGGCGTAGTCTGCATAAAGAAAATTACCTTTCATGGCAACATCGATATTTCCCGGTATTTCCAAAAATGCTTTGTTTAAAGGTTTGGAAGGATCTGTGTTGTCAATTACATGAACTCCACTAAATGGTTTATTAACCAACAATAAGTTTCCTTTCACATAAATTTTACCGGTTTCAGAAAGCGGTTTGGCACTTGTGGTGCGAATCAGGTCTTTAAGTGTACCTGATGATGCATAAATGGGTTTGAAGCCCATATAGTTGTAGGAATAGTACATTCTGTTGTCGCGTGTGCACCCGGCGAATAACAAAACTATTCCAGCGAAGAGGGTAAAGTATTTTCCCATAAGTTGGAGGTTGAATTGACCAATAATACAATTGAAATCGCAGATACCCCTAGATGCATCAGAATTTAGATTTCAAATTCATCAAAGGAGCATAGCTGTTACCATGTTTTGTGAAAATGATTCATGCGGTTTGTCATTTTTTTTGCTTGCCAGGGCCGCAAAAAAATCGCCAAACCGCCAGCCCAAGCTCCATTTTAAATGGTGCTATTTTTATGGAATCTAAATTAATACCTACTTAGTATATACCATATAATCCAATATCCCTGTAATTAAAAGTTAAAATATTCTGAATATTTTAATAATTAAAACGATTTTTATTTTACAACTTCAGCAATGAATGAATTTAATTAAGAGTATCTATTTTTCTGGAAGGATATGCCAACAATAAATAACCCAAAAATGCAGCTAATGCGGATGCAATCAGTATGGCAATCTTGCCCAGGTCTATCATGTTTTTCTCATCAAAAGCAAGATTGGTAACAAAAATAGACATCGTAAATCCAATTCCTCCAAGAATGCCTGCACCAAGCAGTTTCCGGTTGGTAATGTTTGTTGGAATTTGGGACCATTTCAATCGTTGACTGCCCTTGGAAAATAAATAAATCCCTATAGGTTTCCCAAAGAATAATCCAAGAATAATTCCCAAACTTTCAGGTCCCAAAAGGTCAGGTATCATTTCTGATCTAATTTCAATTGCCGTATTCGCAAGAGCAAATATGGGAATGATAAAAATATTTACTGGTTTTTGAAGAAATTTTTCCAGAATATGTGCGGCGGAATTATGTCCTCCGCCTTCAAATGGAATCGCGATAGCCAGCAATACTCCGGCCATGGTAGCATGTATGCCTGAGTGCAACATAAAATACCACAACAATATCCCCAATGGCAAATAATACCAAAGGGATTTCATTTTTAATTTATTAAATAGCATCAACAAAGCAAATAAAGCCAATGTTAGAATTAAATAAAATCCTGAAAACTCAGTACCATAAAAAACTGCAATTAAAATGATTGCACCCAAATCATCCATGATTGCCAGTGCAGTTAGAAATACTTTCAATGCATTGGGTATTTTATTCCCCAGCAGGCCTAATATAGCAATGGCAAATGCAATATCAGTTGCCGTTGGAATCCCTGCCCCAATAATCGTCTCCGGAGAATTTACGTTGCAAATAAAATAAATCACCGCCGGTACTATCATACCTCCAATTGCTGCGATTACAGGAAGTATTGCAGTTTTTTTATTGCTGAGTTCACCAACCAGAAATTCTCTTTTTATTTCCAATCCAACCAATAGAAAAAACAAAGCCATCAACCCTTCATTAATCCAGGCAGAAAGACTGTGTTCTAATTGCACAGGTCCTGCGTGTACAGGCATACTTGTGTCCCAGAAATTGCGGTAATCAATACCTCCAATACTGTTGGCAGTAAAAAGGGATATCAATGTACACAGTAAAAGCAGGATACCTCCGGTCTGGCTACCTGTAAAGAAGCCTTTAAAAAGTGCGGTGATTTTAAATTCGCTAACCTCTCTAATTTTTCTTACCATGAATGCTACGAAGTTATATGTAATTTTGTAAAGTGTCGGGAATTCATGAACCATTTATGCAGCGTTGTATTGACCTTGCAGCTCGTGGGCTGGGACAAACGTTATCCAATCCTCTGGTAGGTTCGGTGGTGGTATATGACGGTGAAATCATTTCAGAAGGCTGGCATGCAAAGTTTGGGGAAAGACATGCAGAGCGCATGGCTATTGATGCAATAAAACACGATGCCCGGTTGAAGAGAAGTACCTTATATGTAAATCTGGAACCTTGTTCCCATCACGGTAAAACCCCTCCTTGTGCCGATTATATTCTGTCTTGCGGAATCCCTGAGGTTGTATATGGAATGGAAGATCCCTTCGAAAAAGTTTCAGGAAGGGGATTGAAATTATTGCGGGAAAATGGAGTTCGTGTAATTGGTCCCGTGTTACAAAAAGAGTGTGAATTCTTAAATCGCCGGTTCATCACATTTCAGACTAAAAAAAGGCCATATATTATATTAAAATGGGCAGAAAGTGCAGATGGATTTATTACCAACGATAGCAAATCCAGAATTCAAATTAGTGGAAATGAAGCCAATATTTTACTGCATAAATGGCGATCCGAAGAAATGGCAGTGTTAGTAGGAGCGAATACCGCCGTGGCAGACAGCCCTTTGCTGAATGTGCGCAATTGGGATGGAATTACTCGTAACAGAATATTTTTTGACGGAAATTTACGCGGGGATTACAAAAGTGGATTTGGTAAAACTCTGGTTTTTAACAGAATTGAAAACTGGGAAGATGGAGATATAGAGTATATTCAATCCCACAGTGAAAATTTCATTCCGGAAATGCTGGAATTATTATATAATCGACAAATAAATTCGGTATTGGTGGAAGGTGGAACCCATACGATAGAAAAATTCAAAGAACTTAAAATTTGGGATGAAATAAGGGTAATTCGAAGTAAAAGCATCAAGTTGGAAACAGGAATTGCAGCACCTGAAGCAATTGGTTTGGAAAAGCAACATACAGATTTGGGTGCCGATATAGTATATTTTTACAACCAATGATCTGGCTATTACTGAGTATTGTTTTCAGCACTGCGTTGTTTGTGGTTTTTAAGTTTGCAGCCAGACATGGAATTCATATTCTGCCATTAATTGTAATCAATTATTTTATATGTTTTATTACCGGAAATCTAATTCCCGGGCATTCATCCGTTTTTGAAAAGGATATACTTTCAGGTAATTGGGTTTTTCCTGTAGCCTGTATGGGTATTTTGTTCATCACAGGGTTTTATTCCATGGGTTTTGCAACCAAAAAAGCAGGGGCTGCGTCCACCTCTGTAGCTGCAAAAATGAGTGTAATCATTCCTGCATTGGTATCTATATTTCTGTTTAGGGAAAAATTAGAAATATTGCAATATCTGGGAATTATCATTTCTATTTTCAGTGTATACTTAATGGTGGAACCAGCAGAAAACAACAACCGCCTGCATAGGGGTCTTGGCTTGTTGTTGTTGGTGTTTTTATCATCAGGAATGGTGGATACAGGTTTAAATCTTATTGGACATTATTATGGTAAAACCACCGATGTGTATACAACATCCACCATCATGTTTGGCACGGCTGGAATTTTGGGTCTTATACTTTTTTTTATCATTAAAAAGAAGGAGACATTTGGCTGGAGAGAAGTAATATGCGGTATATTTTTGGGCTGGTTGAATTATACGAGCCTGATTGCAATTTTGAAAGGGTTGATTTATTTTAAAGGAAGCACTGCGTGGTTTCTTGCAGTGAATAATATTGGGATAGTGGCTTTATCGACCATAGTCGCTGCCCTGTTTTTTGGGGAGCGATTACACAAGTCCGGTTACTGGGGCTTGGTACTTGCATTGGTAGCAATTATTACATTGAATTTTCATGCTTTTTTCTGACACATATAAAGAGATTCAATCATCGGCACAAGATTCTTTGCGAGAGCGGGGGAGTAAATTTATTGCATTTGCATATCCGGTAAAATCAGAAAATGAGGTAAAAAAATACCTGCATGATTTGCGGTCCGAATATTCCGATGCGACACACCATTGTTATGCGTATATTTTAAATCCGGACAAAAGTGCACAAAAAAGCAGCGATGACGGAGAGCCTTCCAATTCAGCAGGGAAACCTATTTTGCGGACAATACTTTCCATGGACCTCACGAATACGCTGGTAATTGTAGTGAGATATTTTGGGGGTACTATGCTTGGAATTCCGGGTTTGATTCAGGCATACGGTGATGCGGCCAAGCTTGTCCTGAAGAATGCACAGGTAATAGAGCAATATATGGAATCTCATTTTGAAATTCTGGTTGATTTTGAATTAGAAAGCCATGTATATGCGCTTATTAAGAAATTGGAAATTCGAATCATCAGTCAGGATTACTCAGATAAAGTAATATTGAAAGTGGCCGTTCGCAATAGCAAGCTAAATGAATTTAAATCCGCAATGGACAAAAATTATAAAGTTGAAATAAAAGAAATTAAAAAAGGTTAATAGATGCATAAAAAAATATTATTTACCATGGTATTAATGGTTTCAGCAAATGGGCTTTTCTCACAAATCAAGGCAAAGGTGTTTGTTGAAAGTAATGCTGTCCTACAGGGGGTTCCGTTTAAAACATCTGTAATACTAACCGGCACTAATTCAAATAATAATATTCGAATAAACTTGGATGGAAATGAAACAGATAACAATGCAGATAGTTCAGTATTTACTATATATCCGGTAATGCCGGGGGAGTACGTAAAATCAATGTACATTCAAGTTTTGGATAAAGATGTTTTGCTTTATTCTGATTCTTTCCATATAAAGTATATTGTATATCCACCAATTGCCTACATAAACAGCGATGAGAGCAATATTATTTACAGGAAAATAGCCACTCATATGACCATTACGGTTCCGGGAATAGATCCTAAAAATGTGATGATTTCTGCTTCTATGGGTAACGTCAAAAATCTGGGTAAAGGGAAATATGTGTTTTATGTAAATAACGTGGATGACCGGGTAATTGTTAATGTTACTGCTCGGATTGGTGACAGGTTCATACCCATGGGATCTAAAATATTCAGGGTAAAATCATTACCTGAACCGACAGTTAGATTTGAAACGGGTTTGGACTCCAACAATCAAAAGTTAATTTCATATCTGTATTTTTCAATGCCAGGAGAATTGTCATATTTGCAATTGAAGTTGGATTCCTTTCAGTTAAAATGGTATTCTTCCGGAAATTGTAAAAATTATTCAGGCAATTATGATAAATTAAAACAAGTTGTTAATTCAATTGGAAATACGTTAAAACCAGGAGATGTGTTAATAATGGAAAATATCTATTTTTCCTTAATATCGGAAGCGGATAAAATATCTGTTACAGGTAAATGTTTTCTTATTTGGAATTAATTTAACATTTCTTTTCTCATTTATCGAGAATTCGAAAACAATTTAAATTTCAAAAACTTAATTGTCCTTCCCATTCCCAACCACATTTTCTCATAATATGTCTGAATTTCCAATATCTCAGGAACCACTTGTAATTGATATACATTGGTAATGTTTTCCAAAATTTCTAAGCTTTCTTCCGCAATCGTTTCCAGGGTGCTTTCATAAAATAAATCTGAATCTGTTTTCAGGTTTATCACACAATTGGGTTTGGCTATATTGCGATACCGGTTGAGAAATACCTGAGAGGTTAATCTCTTTCTCAGTTTTTGTGGCTGTGGATCCGGAAAAGTAATCCAGATTTCCGAAACCTCGTCTTTTTCAAAATGTTTTTCAATAAAATCTATTTGAATTCGCAAAAAACGCACATTTCTTAAATCTTCTTTCAATGCCGTTCCGGCTCCTTTCCATAATCTGTTTCCTTTGATATCAATACCAATAAAATTCTTTTCGGGAAACATTTTGGCAAGGCCAACCGTATAATCGCCTTTGCCACAGGCTAGTTCCAGTACAACCGGATTCGTATTCCCAAAAATTTCATGCCATTTCCCTTTGGTATCGCTATTAAAATCCAGGGTATTGGTAAAACTCTCGAATTCCCTGAACTTTTCCGTTTTATTTTTACTCATCCGCGCTGCAAAAAAACAACAGGAACCCAAATTTCTTTTGCAAATTTGCATAAATGTTTCTGTCGACCGAATTGCTTTTACAGGCGTACATTTCCGGAGCCTTTCCCATGGCGCATCCGGAGCAGAATGGCGCCATATATTGGCATACTCCGGCGGTGAGAGGTATTATTCCCCTCGACCACAGATTTAAGGTTCCGGCTAACCTGCGCCGCTTGTACAAGCAACAAAAATTCGATATTTATGTGAATCGCGCGTTCGAGGAGGTTATCCGCAAATGTGCGGAATTGAGGGAAGGGGATACCTGGATTTCTGAAGAAATTATCGATGCTTATGTGGAGCTCCATCATCGCGGTTTTGCACATAGCTTCGAGGCCTGGCGCGATGGAAAGCTGGTTGGTGGACTCTATGGAGTGGCAATCAGCAAAGCTTTTTTTGGTGAGAGTATGTTCTTTTTGGAACGCGATGCAAGTAAAGTAGCCTTTGTTTATTTGGTAGAATTCCTTAGAGAGAAGAACTTCAAATTATTGGATACCCAATACTTAAATCCTCATTTAAAGCAGTTTGGGGCATATGAAATTAAGCACGACACTTATATGGCTTTGTTGGATGAAGCACTAAAAGAGGTGCTTATGTAGGGGTTTTTCAAATATAAATAGACCTTTCTCTTCCCATGCATTCAAAAAAATTAACCATATTTGTCTGGTGGAATTGCTTTGTAAAATAGGTGAGCTGTCTTTCAAAACTGATTTGAGGCATGGACGTGATATTTCCCTGTCTTTTGGTCCCGGAGGGGATAACCCATCCGCATTTGGAATACCATCAGCAAAAATTGCACCTATTCGAATTGGTGATTTTGTTGGAAGTGTAGACTTGGGCAGCGGAGCCAATTGCGATGTAATAGAATTCTGTGCACATGGTAATGCTACCCATACAGAATGTATCGGGCATATTACTCCAACTCATGAAAATGTGGGAGATTGTTTGCATCAGATTTTTTTTACTGCGGATTTGATTACGGTTCAAATGGAAAATATTAAGGGAGAAAGTTTGATTACTAATTCTATATTGAAGCAGATTCCCGATAATCGGGCTGAGGCAATTATAATCCGCACGCTTCCAAATGACATGGATAAAAGAAGCAGAGAATGGTCCGGGAATCAGCCACCATACTTTCACCCGGAAGCAATATTACAATTGAGAAATGCAGGTTATTTACATCTGCTCACAGATTTGCCATCGGTAGATCCTGAAGAGGATGAAGGTCTTTTAAAGGCCCATCATGTTTGGTGGAATTACCCCGATGCCCCTCGAATGCAAAGCAGTATTACCGAATTGATTTTTGTAGCTGACGACATTCCGGATGGCCGATATTTATTAAACCTTTCTTTTCCAAAAATTCGCAGCGATGCAAGTCCGTCGCGTCCGTTTTTATTTCCTTTAATTCCGGTATAAATGAAATTTCCTTCGAGGGAACAATGGCTTTATTTTTTCAATATTCTGGTATCCCGATGGGTGAATTCCGGAAAAAATATTTCGGCTTATTATCCTGAAAATATTCTCTGTATAAAATGGGATGAGATTGGAGATCTGGCAACGTCTACCCATGTGTTTTCGCTGCTACACAGCAAATTTCCAGATGCAAAAATAGATGTGATTACAAAGCCATATTCCGCAACATTGTTACTTGGAAATCCAAATATAAATCAGGTTTTTACGGATATTTCTGCATGGAATAAAAAATATGATTTTGTGATTGAAATGCGTGGAACATCGAAAAGTTTATGGAAAATTTTCCGTTATTTTCCAAAAGTACGATTGGACAGAGGTACAGTAAGAGCAAGACATCGCGGCATGCAATTGCATGAGTATGATACCAATTATGAAATTATTAAACCGATAATTGGGAATTTGGAAAATCGCCATCCCGAGATTTTTATAACGCAAAATGCTTTAAAGAGAATTGAAGAATTTATTAACCATAATGGGTTAGTGAGGTATGCCGTTATTCATGCCGGTGCACGAAGAGAGTTGCGGCGATGGACCGATTCCGGGTATGCGGAAATATGCAACTGGTTATATGCCGTAAAAGGACTTCAGTTGGTTTTTGCAGGTACCGTTGATGAAGAAAATCAAATTCAAAAAATTACTGAAAAATTAAATGTACCATTTACCCTTTTTACCAATCATTTTGATTTGATGGAACTTTCAGCATTATTACAAAAAGCAACATTATTTGTGGGAAATGAAAGTGGTCCTCTTCAAATCGCATGTGCATTAAAAACCCCATTGGTGGCTCTTTTCGGCCCTGGTGTTCCCACCGTGTTTTATCCTAAAACCAGCAATAGTGCCATGATACACCATGTACTGGAATGCAATCCCTGCGATCAGATTCATTGTGTTCACCCTGAAAACACATGCATGCAACGAATTACTGTGTTGGAAGTAAAAACCGCAATTGAGAGCGTTTTAACAAACGCAAACAGTTAAAAAAATATGAATATTTTTGCATTTTATAAATTTATTATAAGATTCTGATGAAAGACGTTATTGACATTATAAACCAACTGGCACAACTGGAATTGCGGATAAAAGGAACTGCAGATGAAGGCGCATGTGAAAGAAATTTTTCCCGCATTAAAGAGTCCTTAAAAAATATGGGATATGATTATAAACTTCCCCTGTATGAAAAATATGCAGAAACCAGTACCGATTTGGAAGCGACGATTACAGGAACAAACACTGAAAATCTGATTATCAAAAATATTGTGAAACCTATAATTTACAGGGACAACAAATTGGAACAAAAGGGAATTGTGATGGTGGAGGCTGCGAATGAAAACCATTAATTTTGGTATTGATCTGGGAACTACAAACTCCCTGATAGCCCGCTATTCACAAGGTAAAACAGAGGTATTTAAAAATCCGGTTGGGTTTAAGGAGACGTTGCCCAGCTGTGTGGCATTTCGGGGCGAGCGAATTATAGTAGGAGACAAGGCAAGGGAATGGGTGCAAAAGGATCCGTTAAATGTTTTTTCTGCATTCAAAAGAAAAATGGGTACAGGAGAAAAATATTTTATTCCTGCCAAACTCGAATCTATTTCGGCTATTGAACTAAGCGCAATGGTTTTGCGCGAGTTGAAGAATTTCATCTATTCCGGTGAAAACCCGGAGAGTATGGTTATTACCATTCCTGCAAGTTTTGATACCGTTCAAAGCAATGCAACCAAGCAAGCCGGTTATCAGGCAGGATTCAAGGAGGTGGTATTGTTACAGGAGCCTATAGCTGCCAGTCTTTCTTTTTTCAACAATCGAGCCCAAATAGACCAGGGAAAATGGCTGGTGTATGATTTGGGTGGAGGAACCTTTGATGCCGCAATTATTGAGGTGGTGAACGGTGAAATGAAAGTATTGGACCATCAGGGAGATAATTTTTTAGGTGGTGTGGACATAGACCATATTATGGTGACAGAATTGCTCATTCCCAAATTGATAGAGCTAAGTGGAAAGCCGGATTTGGCAGATCATATTGCAACTCGCAACGGCCCGTACGAACGTTTGTATTATATTTTGTTACAAAAAGCTGAAGAATGTAAAAAGGAATTAAGCAGCCAGCTTGTTTCTGAAATTGATTTTACATTTGAGATTCCGGGTGAGGCGCCGATGGATATTTTTATGGAAATACCGCGATCGGAATTTGAAATATTAATTGATCCGATAATATCCAATTCTACAGGTATGATTGCGGAATTGTTAGAGCGGAATGAATTGGAAAGCAAAGATATTTCAGAAATTATTTTAATTGGTGGCAGTACATTAATACCCTTGGTGCGAGAGAAGCTGGAATCTGAATTTGAAATTCCTTTAAATTATTCCGTAGATCCAACCAATGCTGTTGCAATAGGTGCAGCTTATTACGCCGGTACCAAAATGGCCCGATTGGAAGAAAAAACGGAAGAACAGGAGCAGGGACAAGAAATTCCCGATGCTCCTTTATTGGAATTCAAACTTGCATATAACAATTCCACAAGGGATAATGAAGAATATGTAAAGGCAGTAATTCTTGGTAAAAATCCGGCGGTGTTTTACCGTATACTTCGCCAGGATGGAGGCTATGATAGTGGTCTGAAACAATTAAAAGGGAATGACTTTGGTGAATTTGTAAGTTTGAGAGAGCAAACTGTAAACGTATTTCATATCCGTTTTTATGATGAAAATCAGAACGAAATAAAAACGGGATCTAATAAGATAGAAATCACCCAGGGTTTGTACAGCCTTTATGGACAGCCACTTCCGGAGGATATTTGTCTGGAAGTTGATGATTTGGAAAACAATACTACAATTTGCGAACTGGTATTCAAACGCAACAGCATTTTGCCTTTGAGCAAAACGATTTATAAAGAAATTTCGCGCACCATAAAAACCGGAGAAAAGGACAGTATAATTATCAACCTTTTGGAAGGCGATCACACCACACATCCCAATGCAAATAAGATTATCGGTGTTATAGAAATTGCGAATGACAAACTCAACGGACAAGTGGTGCGTGGAAGTGAAGTGGAAATAAAAATAGAAATTAGTGAAAGCAGGGATGTGCATGTAAATGCCACCATATTATTTACCAATCAGGAGTTTTCTGAAGTATTTAGTCCAACGGAAAAGTATGTGAGTATTTCGAAATTAAAAGAGGAAATTATTCAATTGCGGGATGAGTTTGAAATTGCGCTGCATAAGGCGGCGGATGATGAAGATTTTGAAAATGCCCAACATATCATGAATTCCATTTCGGATTTGGACAATTTGCAGAAAGATGCTTTAAAACTGAGGGATGGGGACTTGACCGATACCCGATATCAGTTGGAAGAGCAAAAGAGAAAAATTGCGAAACACTATTACAATACACGAGGCAAAAATACGCGGGTGCAATCGGAAATGATGGAATATACCGACAGCCGAAATGCAATCAGGAACTGGTTGGATACTATTGATGATATTCCGGAAGATTTGCACAAAAGATTTGATAAAATTACCGAAAAAGAGCATGATATTCTGAAATCAAATAGTTATTTTTTAATTAAAAGTCAAAATAATGCTTTGAATCGCCTGGCTTGGAGAATGATTTTAAAATCCGCACATCTCACCACCACATATTTTCATATTTATGCAGAAAAGGATGAAACGGAATTTACCAATTATTCTCTGGCTAAAAAGGCCATTTCACGAGGAGAAAAGGCACTTGACAGGCAAAATTTTATTGAATTAAGCAGTGTGTTGAGTGAGTTGATGGGGCTGTCCAAATCCTCGCAAGCAGAGTACTTTATAAAAGGAACCGGTTTGGGGTAATGCCATACCATTCGCCATTACATATTCTTGAAGCCCTGCATCTGGATCCTGAAAATTTAGATGATGAAGGAATTACGCGCCTTCGAAAAAAAATCCTGACAGAATTTCAAATTACCAGCGATTATACCATTAAAATTGGAGGAAAAGACTTTACAAAAGATGCGGTTTTGAAGTCTGTTGATGCATTAAGGGAGTTGGAAGGTAAAAATGCGCATTTGTTTATATTTCGAAATAAGGATCTGCTTGCATTTTGTGAAAATCCGGAAAAGGCGACCAACCCCTATCAGAAGGTATCCAGCGTAATTGGAGAAAATGAAGATGCTGTATTAAAAGGAATTTTAGTGGATGCAGAACTGGAATACTTTCAATTTATTCTCCGAAACAACCATTACAAACATGCTTTTGCTTTTTATAATTGGTTTATGGGTTTGGAAAATACCTATCATTTCAGGATGGAGGAGATCATTGTAAGACATACCCGTAGAGTGATTTCCCATTTAGAAATAGAGGATAAAAATGTAATCAGGACCGAATACAAAAATTCCCAGTATTTATGGATTGTAGAAGGGAGTTGGGTTGAATTTTACAATAATTTGAACGAAGATTTTGAATTCCTGATTAACGAACTGGCATTGTGTATGATCAACTTTGCCGTTGCTTTTCAAGGAGTTCATGTAAAATTTCTGGTGCGAATGAGTAAAAAAATGCTCATGATGCAATGTGATGAAGAATATAAAAATATTTTAAGAAGAAATCACAAAATATATGCAGAAAACGATGAATCATCTTTGAAATCTTTTGGCTTTCGGTCTGTATTTGCAATTATTTGGGTAATAGTTTTGATTTTTCGGTGTAACAATTCCTGTAATTCTACTTCAGATTTTTCGCGTCACAACTATGACAGAATAGATTATCAAATTCCAAAAGACATATTGAATTCTGAAAATTACCAGCGGCTGAAAAGAATGGCGGATAGTCTGCATCAAGCAAGATTGGGAACCAATAATGCGGATACTGTGAGAATAAAAGTAAAGAAATGGAAGCCGGATACCACGAAGATGCCTGCATGGTCAGGAGATTCCCTAAAACACTGACATCCGGATGGATTAAGTTGAAAGCGAGGCTGTCAATCCTTAATTTTGCCAACTCATGCACCGCGCTTTTGAAGTGACTGTATTGGGCACATCCAGTGCTTCTCCTACCAAAACCCGACATCCCAGTGCGCAATTTGTTCGCATGGAAGGAGATTATTTTCTGTTGGACTGCGGGGAAGGTACACAGTTACAAATGGTGCGGTTCGGTCTGCGTATGCATCGGATACAGTATGTATTAATTACCCATATGCACGGAGATCACTTTTTTGGTTTGCCGGGATTGGTCACGAGCATGGGGTTGTTTGGACGAACGGAACCACTCACCATTGCCGGACCTGCGAATCTCGAAGCTACCCTTAAAACTATTCTGGAATCCGGGGATACAAGATTGCCGTTTGATTTGGATTTTATAGTGTGTAATCCATTTGTTCCTGAGATTATTATCAAAAATGGAGGGTGGCAAATTGAATCTGTACCTCTCAAACACCGCATTGACTGTACGGGATATATTTTGCGTGAAACCGGACCTGAGTTAAAGTTGAATGTGAAGCGATGCGAAGAATTATCTATTCCGATTTCAGCATATGAATCCATCAAATACGGTGCAGATTACAGGTTGGACGACGGGCATCTGATTGCAAATCACGAACTCACGTTACCGGGAAATAAAAACCGGAGCTATGCTTACATCAGCGATACGATATATGATGAAAATGTAGCTTCTTTTGTAAGTGGTGTTGATTTGTTATATCATGAATCCACCTTTTTGCACGATTTGAAAAAGAGAGCATTGGAAACATTTCACACTACAGCTAAGGAAGCCGGAATAACAGCAAAAAACGCCGGAGTTAAAAAACTTTTAGTAGGGCATTTTTCGGCCCGGTACCATACAATAGAGGAATTAACTCTTGAAGCCAGAGAAGTATTCCCAAATACTGAAGCGGCGGAAGAGGGTAAGACTTATCAGGTGTAATCAGAACTTCAAATCCATGATTCCTAAAATAAACACAAGGTACCTTCGTTAATAAGTAAAATCGTAGGAAATGCAGGCCACAGTTAATTTTGCCTGAATTTATATGGCAAAACAGCCAAAAAAAGAAAATAGTAAAAAAGACTTTGATTCAGATCACGGTCCGGAACCCGGAATAAAAGTCACCGGTGAGGATGTGCGTGGAATTGCAACTTTAAGAAATGAACAGGCGAGAAAAATCGCAGGATTTTTGTTATTGGTTTTTACTGCTGTTTTGCTCATTAGTTTTATTTCATTCTTTTTTTCATGGAAAAGCGATCAGGACTATTTTTCAGGTGGTGCAGACTGGGAACAATACAAACAGATGGATGGAACCATCAGCAATGCCATGGGACTTTTGGGCGCAAAACTCAGTTTTTGGTTTATCCAAAATGGATTTGGAATTGCTGCATTTTTTCTGCTTCCATGTGTTGCTTTATTCGGCTTGCATTTTTTATTTAATTACAAACCATTTCAGTTGTTGCAGGTTTCTCTGCACACTTTAATTATTACGGTTTGGGCCAGTTTATTTCTTGGTTTTGTATTTCAATGGACACCTTCTTTACAAATTTATGGAGGTACTTTTGGATACTTTGGAGTTCAAAAATTAAACCAGGCTATTGGCGGAATTGGTACGTTTTTAGTTTTGTTCGCCTTTGCAATTATTTATTCTATAGTATTTCTGAATTACAATCCATTTTTAAAAATTAAGTGGTTTCAAAAGAAGGAAAAACCTGAATTGAATTTGGAGGATACGAAAGCCCAGGTTGCCACAATTGAGGAAGAAATTGAAGAGGATTTGCCGAATGAGGAACCGGAAGAAGAAGAAATAAATTTAGCTGATTTACCCCCAATTACGATAAAAGAAAAAGAAGAGCCGGTGCGGGAAATCGAATTTGAACCCGCTGCAAAAACCTTAGTTTTAAATGTAGATGATTCTTTTGAAATTGAAGACCGTACCAAAGCGGAAGATGAGCTCGTAACCGAAAATACAGGTGAACTTTTACCTGAAAGAAAAGGAATTGATACGCTTTATGACCCAACTGCAGAGTTGAGTAATTATAAATTTCCTTCTTTGGATTTGCTGATGGATTATGAGCAAACAAAACAGGAAATTGACATGGCTGAAATCGAAAGTTCCAAAAATCTGATTATTGAAACACTGAAGAATTATAATATCGGAATTTCTAAAATTAAAGCCAGTGTAGGGCCAACGGTAACTTTATACGAAATCATTCCTGCTCCAGGTGTAAAAATATCCAAAATTAAAAACCTGGAAGATGATATTGCTTTAAGTCTTGCGGCACTTGGAATTCGAATTATTGCACCTATTCCGGGCAAAGGAACTATTGGAATAGAAGTGCCCAATAAGCATCCGGAAATGGTGCCAATGCGCACAGTTTTGGCAAGTAAGAAATTTCAGGATTGTGATTTTCAATTACCTGTGGCATTGGGCAAAACCATATCCAATGAAATTTTTGTTGCTGATTTGGCAAAAATGCCACACCTGTTGATGGCGGGTGCAACTGGCCAGGGTAAATCCGTTGGGTTAAATGCAATACTGGTGTCTCTGCTGTATAAAAAACATCCTGCATATATAAAATTCGTATTGGTGGATCCCAAAAAAGTGGAGCTCACTTTATACAATAAAATTGAAAGACATTTTCTTGCAAAATTGCCCGGTGATGGAGAGGCAATAATTACGGATAATCAAAAGGTAATTCATACTTTGAATTCCCTATGCGTGGAAATGGACAACCGTTATAAATTATTACAGGATGCCATGGTACGCACTATTGTGGAATACAATGCAAAATTCCTTGGCAGGAAATTAAATCCTGAAAACGGGCATCGGTTTTTGCCATATATCGTGGTGGTAATTGATGAGGTTGCGGATCTGATTATGACCGCCGGAAAAGAAATTGAAACTCCAATTGCCCGGTTGGCGCAGTTGGCCAGGGCAATTGGTATACATCTGATTCTTGCAACACAAAGACCATCTGTGAATGTAATTACAGGTATGATAAAAGCGAACTTCCCATCGCGAATTGCATTTCGTGTAACCAGTAAAATTGACAGCCGCACAATTTTAGACAGCAATGGGGCGGACCAGCTTATTGGTAAAGGAGACATGTTGTATCATGGTGGCAATGACATGATTCGACTGCAATGCCCATTTGTAGATACACCGGAGGTGGATCGCATCGTGGATTTTATTGGAGAACAACGGGCGTATCCAACCGCATACATTTTGCCGGAGGTGAAAGATGAATCAGGGGGTGGTGGATCTGAAGGTTTTGACCCCAACGAAAAAGATGATTTGTTTGAAGATGCCGCCAGAGTTGTAGTTTTGAGTCAGGTGGGGAGCACCAGCATGATTCAACGCAAATTAAAAATCGGATATAACCGGGCGGGCCGGCTTATGGATCAATTGGAAGATGCAGGTGTGGTGGGTCCAAATCAGGGCAGCAAAGCCAGACAGGTACTGATTCCCGATGAATATAGCTTGGAACAGTTTTTGAATAACTTATAAAAAAAATGGAGATAAATTTCTTTAAAAGTGCAGGTATACTGGGTTTGACCTTCATGTTTACCGGCGTTTTACAGGCTCAGAGTGATGCAAAGGCAACAGCCATATTGAATAAGGTAAGTAAGCTCTATAAGTCTTATTCTACTATTAAGGCATCATTTACGGTCACCACCACTTCTGCTGCGGGGAAATCTACTTCTTCCACAGGAACAGTATGGATTAAAGGCAGTAAATACAAACTGGATTATGCCGGACAGGAAATATTTTGCAACGGAAAATTTGTTTGGACCTATAACAAAGCGGACGCTGAGGTAACCAAAGAAAATCACAAAGTGAAGGACAATTCCATCAATCCTGCCGATATTTTTACCATTTACAACAAAGATTTTAAAAACGCCTATGAAGGTCCAACCGTAAAGAATGGAAAGACTTACGAGGTTATAAAAATGGTGCCAAAAAGAAAAGTAACTTATTCTTATTTAAAATTAGAAATTGATAAAAGTACCAATAAAATTCAAAGCCTGATTCAGCATTTTAAGAATGGGACAGAAATCACCATGTCGGTAAATTCCATGACACCAAATACAGCATTAGCCGATTCTTTTTTTGAATGGGATGCCAAGTCCCATCCGGGAGTTTCTGAAGTGGATCTGACGAAAAAATAACTTTTGATACAAACAAAAAAAGCCATTCATTTTTAATGAATGGCTTTTTTTATGAATGTTCAATTTAAATTTTTTACAATAATTAAATTGTAAAATTGAATTGAGATTAATTTTAAATTTAAATCACCTCTTTCATGCGTTGTCCAATTTCAGCAGGACTTTCCACCACATGAATACCACATTCGCGCATGATTGCCATTTTTGCAGCTGCAGTATCGTCTTTACCACCTACTATTGCCCCCGCATGGCCCATTCTGCGACCTGCCGGTGCTGTTTGCCCTGCTATAAAACCTACAACGGGTTTATTTCCATTTTCTTTGATCCAGCGTGCTGCTTCCGCCTCCATGCCACCGCCTATTTCACCAATCATTACAATTCCTGCAGTTTCAGGATCATTCATAAATAATTCTACCGCTTCTTTAGTGGTCGTCCCAATTATTGGATCTCCACCGATACCAATAGCAGTGCTTTGTCCCAGACCGAGTTTGGTTAATTGATCCACTGCTTCATAGGTGAGTGTTCCGGATTTGGATACCACACCAATATTGCCCTTTTTGAAAATGAACCCTGGCATAATACCAATTTTGGCTTCTTCCGGAGTAATAATACCCGGGCAGTTGGGCCCGATTAAGATTGAATTTTTGCGTTCAAGGAATTTTTTCACCATAACCATATCCTTGGTTGGAATTCCCTCCGTAATGGCTACAATCACCCCAATTCCGGCATCTGCCGCTTCCATGATGGCATCGGCTGCAAATGCAGGCGGAACGAAAATAATACTCACATTCGCACCTTCCTGTTTTACGGCCTCAGAAACGGTATTAAATACAGGTCTGTCTATATGCAGGCTGCCGCCTTTACCCGGAGTAACCCCACCAACTACTTTGGTACCATAGTCTATCATTTGAGTGGCGTGAAAGGTTCCCTCATTTCCGGTAAAACCTTGTACAATTACTCTGGAATTTTTGTTTACTAAAATGCTCATGAATGCTGAAAAAAGTGCCGCGAAAATAAGTAAAAAACCAGCCTCAGGGAATAACTGATGGAATTTTAAGTAGCTTACTTCTCAATCATCCCGGTCAGCTGCGGATCATCTGGTTTTACTTTGCTGGGAAAATAGGCGAGTAGTTTGCCATTTTCATCCAAAAGGAATTTATTGAAATTCCACATTACTTCTGCATCCAGTACCCCATTTTTAGCCTTTTGAGTTAAAAAAGCATACAAGGCATGTTGGTTTTTCCCTTTCACTTCAATTTTTTCAGTGAGCAAAAAGGTTATTTGATAATTTTTGGTGCAAAATTCACGAATTGCTGCAGTATCGCCTGGCTCCTGTCCGCCAAACTGGTTGCAGGGACAGCCAATAATTACCAGTTTATCTTTGTACTTATTTTGCAATACCTCCAAAGCTTCATATTGTGGGGTATAACCACATTCGCTGGCTGTATTTACAATTAATATTTTTTTCCCTTTGAAACTCGAAAAATCAATGGTCGATTTTCCATCTAAAGTTTGAATGCGAATAGGATACAGAGAAGATGCTGCGCTCGAGTCCTCGGGGAAAATGGCCGTTTTGTTCTGACCTGATATACAGGCTTTTAATGTGAGCACCAGGCCACCTGACAGTATAAATGCAAAAATTCTGCGAAACATGGAATTGCAAAAGTAACAATAGTTGTTCCGGAAAGTTCTGAGCATAGATCGTGTTTAGGATAATTTTCCTATACCATATTTCAATGCAGATGGGTGAAAAAGAAGTCAAAAGAACGCCAAATAATATGTGCAAAGGGGAAGATTCTTTAAATTCGTAGTTTCAAATGAAAGCTTTCCGAATATTATCAGGTCTGGCGTTGGTAGCAATGTCTTGTAAAGAACAACCGAAAGGGGTGAAATTTACAGAACCTGAAAAGCCCTTGCTCGACACTACCTATGTTATTGGTACAGTGCCCCCTGCACAGGATAAAATTGTAGCACTTTTTGATGTTACCGGAGTGCGATGTAACAACTGCCCCGAAGCTGCTTCTCTGGCCAGAAAAATTGCAGATACCCTGCATCCTGGGCGTGTTGTAGTTGTTGCACTTTATCCTAGTTCTCTTCCCAGTCTTACATCGCCCTGGCCGGGTTTTGAACCCTTGACCAGTGATGCTGCGGATGCAATAACCGGTAATTTGGGTGCTATTCCAAACCTACCAATTGGCGCAGTGGACCAGATAAAACCTGCCGGAAGCTATTATTTGGACAGAAGTACCTGGAATGGGCATGTAAACAATCAATTGGCGAAAACCACTCCATTGAATATTGATTTGCATACACAATGGATAACGGCAGACAATAAAAGCAGGGTAGAAGTAAAAGTGACTTATACATCAGCCGTTACGGCAAAACATCTCATTTTTATCGGACTAATTGAAAGTAATGTGGAAAGCAAACAATTGGATAAAAATGCTCCCGGTGGTTCGCTTGAAAATTATATACATAATCATGCAATGCGTGAATTAATTACCGCTTCAACAGGCGATACATTAAATGCACAATTAACAGCAGGAAGGGTTTTTGAAAAACAATATTATGTAAAAACAAAAGATACCTGGAAACCTGAAAATATCGAGGTAGTAGTTTGGATTGTGGATGCCACTACCAAAGAAATAATTCATATTTCGAAAGAAGAAATAAAACCATGAATTCGGATTGGGCGGAAATTTCCGAATCTTTTGCCCGATACCTTCTCCTGGAAAGATCACTTTCCGGTAACAGCATTGAAGCTTACAACAATGATGTTCGCAAATTACAGGAATGGGCAGCATTGAAAAACATCCATAAATCTCCGCTGGAATTTGATATAAATCTCTTGCAGGATTTCTCTGCTTATTTGGCCGATATGGGTTTTTCTGCAATGTCGCAGGCACGGATAATTTCGGGAATCAGAGGCTTTTATAAATTTTTGGTCATGGATAACAGACTTGCAGAAAGTCCGGCAGATTTTTTGGAACCACCCAAAACCGGAAGAAAATTACCTGTGGTTTTGAGTGCGGATGAAATAGATGAAATGATATTGCAGATTGATCGCAGCAATCCTTCCGGAGAGCGGGATGTAGCGATGATGGAAACCTTGTACAGCTGTGGATTGAGAGTATCTGAACTTGTGGGTTTGCAAATTACCGATGTGCATTTTGATGAACAATATTTGCGTGTGATTGGAAAAGGAAATAAAGAGAGATTGGTTCCAATTGGAAACCGCGCATTAAAACATCTGAAAATATATACCCGTGAAGTTCGAATCCACCAAAATGTGCAGCAAAATTCCAGAAATATTGTTTTTCTCAATGTGAGAGGTGGAAAACTCAGCAGACAATCGGTATTTTTATTAATAAAGAAGCTGGCATTAAATGCAGGAATTAAAAAGGTTATCAGCCCGCACACTTTCAGGCATAGTTTTGCAACACATTTGGTAGAAGCAGGTGCAGACCTTCGTGCAGTGCAGGAAATGCTGGGCCATGAAAGTATAACAACAACCGAAATTTATACCCACCTGGACCGCAATTATCTTGCAGAAACGATATTAAAATTTCATCCCAGAAGTAGTTGAATTCTAAAATTTAAGAGCAGAAAAAACTCTTTTTCCTTTTGCAAAAAAATTCCAAACCAAGCCGGATTTCATCACAGTTTTAAATTCTGATAGTGTTTTTGAATTTGGGGTTTCTTTCACATCCAATTTCATTTTTTCATAAGCCCGGTGTGCTTTCCAAACTTGAGGAATATGGCTCCATTTCCCTTGCAAAATAAAAAAGCAGGCAGCCAATCCATCGAGTAATTTTCTTCTAAAAATAATTTTATTTTTTTCTGATGGATGCAAATTTTTATACAACATCAACAAATTATTTCTGAAATTCAGAAAGGTTTTTCTCGGTGATAAATTACTCAAAGTTCCGCCGCCCATATGATAAACTACACTTTCGGGACATACATAATTCTTATATCCCAAAAGCTGCAATCGCCAGCACAAGTCGATCTCTTCCATATGCGCAAAAAAATGTTCATCGAGGCCTTTGGCTTTTTCCCAAGCTTCTCTTTTTACCAGAAAACATGCGCCTGTAGCCCAAAATATTTCGCAGTTGTCGTTATATTGATTGAAATCCGATTCTACATGGCCAAATATTCTACCCCTGCAAAATGGATAACCGTATTGGTCCAGAAATCCTCCGGACGCACCGGCATATTCAAATTTATTTCTGTGATAAAAATCCAATAATTTGGGTTGTACAGCGCCCAGATCCGGGTGCGAATTTATCAGTTGAAATAAAGGGTCAAGCCATCCGGGTGCAGGTTCCGCATCGCTGTTCAATAAAATAAAATAATCTGCTTTTCTATTTTTTAGAACTTCATTATATCCACCAGCATATCCTAAATTTTTTGAAAGTACAATACACTCCAATTGAGGTAAGTTTTCTTTTACCCATTCTGCACTACCATCTGTACTGGCATTGTCGGCAATTACCACATTTACACCAGGTAAGGCCGAATTTTCCAATACTTTGGGTACCAGAAGTTCCAGCAGGTTTTTTGTGTTGTAATTAAGTATTACAATATCGATACTTACCTGCATTAATTGTTGTCAGTTTGTCTTTTGGCGAAGGGATAAAAAATAAATCTGGCGTGCTCTCCGTATACAAAAAATACGCACATAAATTGTTTGGGATCTCCGTATGCAATTTTAAAAATATCAGACTTGTCTTCCGGAATAATTCCTGCTTCGATAAAGTCTTCCAACATAGAAACATGGATTGAAAAAGGCACTTTGTATTCGGAAGCATCAAACAATAACTCTCCAATATCCATGGTGCCACTGTGTGCCACATAAATGGGATATTCGGTATAACCGCCATCCAGCATTTCCCGGGTAATTTCCATTAGTTCTGTGCTGAACCCTGAAATTTCTGCTTCGAGTAATTTTAGTTCTTTTTTTAGCGGATCATCCATGAAAATTATTTTCTTACAAGAACCTTGGAAATTTTGGATTCCTGATTATTGATAATTTTCACAAAATAAAGGCCATTTTTATATTCGTTAACAGGGATATGGATATTATTGTCCATAACTCTGGACGTATAAACCAATTTTCCCGAGGCATCAAAGATGGAAACGGACGCATGGTTAATAGTTCCTGTAATTGAAATTTGAATCCTATCTGATGCCGGGTTCGGATATATCTTTACTTCCGGTTCTTTTGGGGTTGATTTTGTTGAAACCGAATTTGAAAGGGGTATGCACCACATTCCACGGCCATGAGTATATACAAACAGCACCCTGTCGGCACGCATTTTAATTTCATGAACTGCAACATTGGGAATTCGCATTTCTTTAACCCAGGTTTTACCACTATCTGCGCTGTAGTAAAGTCCAAAATCTGTACCTGCGAAAATATTTTTATCTGGAAACATGGGATCCACCGCAACAAAATTTACTGGTAATCCAGTTGGCAAATTTCCTGAAATATTCAGGAATTGTGGTTTTGCACTATCCAGTCCTGAAACCCTCCAAACCCGACCCTGATTGCTGAAATTATTGAATCCGATAAAAATGGTATTCTTATCATTTGGATGTACAACAATAGAATTTATAAAATCACTGGTAATGATTGCCGGAAAGGCTGCATTATGAGAAATTTCACTTCCGGGAGTAGCATCGATTGCATTATTAATTCTATACAATTGAGCCGCAGCGCCACCCACGTAAACCACAGGATTGGCTTGACCCGAAATGCCAATTGCTTTAACTGAAGCATGTAAATTGGTGATTTGGGTCCAGTTATCACCACCATCTCTACTGCGATAAATGTATTTATCTGTGCGGTAATAAAGTTGCTCCTGATCAGCAGAATTAACTGCATAGGCATTGATAAAACTTACTCCATCATTTGTAAATCTTGAATCGCTAATATCGTCTGTAAAAGATGGTATTATGGTTGGATCAAAATTGCGTATTCTTCTGATTCCCGCATTTTGGGTTGAAAAATAAGCTACACTACCATCTTGTAAGCCAATATGGGCATAGGCACCATCCGCACCGTAGAATTTTTGGCTCGTTAAAACCCCGGTGGCAACATGGGTTCCATTGTCCTGAGCCCCACTAATAGATGCATATCCATCAGGTCCAAAATTTCCGGCATAAAACTGGGTAACCTGATAGCCATTGTTCAGGGTTGCATTTAAAGCACCTGACGAATATTTGTATTTATAGATGCCACCATCAGTTCCTACCAGGAAATAAATGGTATTTGTATTAAATGATGCAAATGCATGATGGTCTGAATGCCCCACTGTTTTGGCAGTCCAGGTACTTCCTCCATTGTTCGTTTGTGCAATATTTACACCACCGGTTACTACCTGATTGGAGTCATTTGGATTTACACCTATCATTACACAATATGCCTGATATCCGGCACCAATTGCTGTTGGCGCGGTTTGCGCTTTCCATGTTCTGCCACCATTGCTGCTTTTATAAAAGGCTTTTGGTGGGTCGTTAAATCCAAAACCTTCCACCAATGCGTATACCACATTTGGATATTTCTGACAATTTGCGAGTTGTATTCTCCGGTAGGTTCCGCTTCCTGGCCATCCGGTTATAGCCACATTCTTAAATGTACCTTTTTTTCCCCCGCTGTCACTGTAATACATGGGATTTCCATTCATGGTGGCCATAATTCTGTTATCCGGAAGTACCAGTATGGAAGTGAGCATATTGCTTCCCCCGAATAGCACCTGTTCCCAGGTATTTCCTCCATCGGTGGTTCTAAACAAACCTTTGGAATTGGTGCCAACAAAAATGGTATTTGAATCGGTAAGGGAATGTTTGATGTCCCAAATGGTTTCAAATCCGGCCAAACCAACTGTGGATGGAATTACGCTGAAAGTTCTTCCACCATCTGTGCTTTTATAAATTCCGTTTCCATCAACATCCGCCGAATTCGCACGTCCTTCACCGGTTCCATAATAGACAATATCCGGGTTAAAGGGGTTTGAAACAAAACAACTGGCCATAAGGGATGTTTCCTGATCATTTAAAGGACTCCAACTGGCACCTCCATTCTCACTGCGCCAAACACCACCTGAAATTGCTGCAGCCAGAAGAAATTGGTCATTCCTTGGATCTACCCATATACTTCTGGTTCTACCACCGGTGGTTTTTGGGCCCAGTTCCAAAACCGTATCAATCAGGTTTTCTGAAGCCCTGCTGCGTATTTGAGATTTATCCCAGGCAGCCCATTTTGCGCGCATCCAATGCGGATAACTGCCATCGGCGGCCTTTTTCTGGTTGTACCATTCTTCGTAAAACCCCGGATTTTCACCATACTCTCCACCGGAACGGCCCGATTTTATGTTTGCAATTTGCATAGCTCCGGCTGCAAATGCCAAAACAAATGCCACAAACGCAAACTTGTTAAGCCTTTGAAAATCAAATTTCATGTAAGGTGCAAAAATAACCAATATCCCCGCTTTTTCCTTAAATCCGCCCTTCGCGGGCATTTTCCTGACAAATTTTTGTCAATGAATCATAATTTTTTCGGTTTGTTTCATTTTATCCGTAATAACCCGCACAAAATAATAGCCAGGGCTCAATGCAGATGCATCCACCGATTTAGAATGGCCCGTAAAAGTTTCGGATAATATCCTTCTCCCTCTGGTATCATATATTTCGTAATTCGCACTAACCGGAACTTCGGATAAGCGAATCTGAAATGTTCCCTGATTTGGATTCGGAAATACTTTTATTTCGGCACCTTGATGAAACAGTGGATTCGCGCCTTGCAGCTGCAATACCCACATTCCCCTTCCATGGGTATACAAAAATAAAACGCCGTCTTTTCGCATCTTAATTTCGTGCACCGCAACATTGGGAATGCGATTTTCTTTATTCCAGGTTTTTCCGCTATCGGTGGAGTAGTACAAACCAAAGTCGGTTCCTGCAAACAGGTTTTTATCCGGAAATCTTGGGTCTGTTGCCACATGGTTCACCGGAAGGCCAGGTGGAAGATCTCCACTAACATTTGTAAAAACAGGGTTGGAGCCATCTAACCCGGTAATTCTCCAAATTCTGGGTTGAAGGCTATAATTGCTGAATGCAGCGTAAATGCAGTATTTGTTTTTTGGATGAATGGCAATTGCATTTAGAAAATCATCCGTAATAGCAGCGGGTACAAAACTGTTGTAAACCACCTCAGTTCCCTTTGCTGCAGTAAGCGCATTTTCAATTTTATACAATTGCGCGGCACTTCCTCCACAATACACCACCGGATTGGTTTCATCGCTTATGGCAATTGCTTTTAAGCCACTGTGCACATTGGTGAGTATATCCCATGCATCGCCACTGTTGGAGGTTCGGTACAAATAGCGATTGGTGCGGTAATACAATTGATTTTGATCTGCCGGATTCATCCCATAGGCATTAATAAAATCTGTACCATCTGTTCTAAAACGCTGATCCAGTATTTTTTTAATATCCCCACTTTTTGGATTATTGTATGCATTGAAATTTCGTATTCTCCTGATTCCGGTATCCTGCGAAGAAAAATATGCCACCGATCCATCTTGCAAACCGATATGTGCGTAAGCACCATCAGCGCCAAAAAACTTTTTAGTTGTTAAAACACCGGTTCCAACCTGTGTGCCATTATCCTGAGCCCCGCTAATGCTTACCGCGCCTAAAGCACCATAAGATCCGGCATAAAACTGAGTAACATTATATCCATTATTCAGATTCTTCTTTACAGCTGTATCATTCCAGCTATAACGGTAAATTCCGCCGTCTGTGCCCGCGAAAAATTCATTACTTCCATCAAAAGCCGCAAAACCATGATGATCAGCATGCCCTATTTTTTTGGGATTCCAGGTGAGTCCGCCATCATCGGTTTGGGAGATTTTTACTCCCGCAGCGACCACGCGCGTGCTATCCGTGGGATGAACACCCAACATCAGGCAATATCCCTGATAGCTCGATCCCACACCCCGCGGTCTGGGCATTTTTTGCCAGTTTTTGCCCCCATCCCTGCTTTTATAAAATGCAATTGCAGAATCCCAAAAATTCACCGCTTCCACAATAACATACATTACTTCGGGATACTTCTTACAATTTGACATCTGCATTCTGCGATATTGTCCGGCATTTGGGAAAGCTGGAAATGTAACAGCTGTAAATGTACCCGGGTTGCCATTGCTGTCACTTACATACACCCTGTTGGATTGCATGGAAATAAAAACCCTGCGGTTTGGCAACAACAAAATATTATTTACCTGACTGTTGCCACCGTTGAATACCTGCTCCCAATTGTTGCCTTTATCGGAACTGCGCCACAAACCATTGGTTTGGGTTCCTACAAATATGGTATTGCTGTCATCCGGGGAATGTTTGATATCCCAAATGGTTTCAAAACCCTTTAATCCAATGGTTGAACTGAGTACTTTAAAAGTTTTGCCGCCATCTGTGGATTTATAAACTCCATTTCCATCTACATCGGCGCTATTCGCTCTTCCCTCACCGGTGCCATAATAAATTTCATCGGGATTGAAAGGGTTGGAAGTAATGCAGGAAGCCATTAGAGAAGTTTCATTGTCATTCAAAGCTTTCCAGGAACTGCCCGCGTTTTCGCTGCGCCACATTCCCCCACTTATGCCGGCTGCAAGAATTATATTTTCGTTTCTGGGATCAATCCAAACCGATCTGGTACGACCTCCAATGTTATTGGGCCCAATTTCATAAACTGCTTCAATTGGGTTTTCTGTAGATCGGTTTCGAATTCTCTTATCCCATGCTGCCCATTTCGCGCGCATCCAATGTGGGAAAACGCCGTTAGCCGGCATTTTTTCGCGCAACCACTGGTCATAATATCCGGGATTTTCTCCTTCTCCTTCTCCTTCGGTACGTAATTGCAATTCTCTCAACCCAAATCCGGCATAAATGAATGCAATAAAAATACTGCAGGCAATAAGGAAATAAAATCCGGAAAATTTATTTTTTAATACCATCGGAATCAGGCGTTTGCCGCTTCAGGTATTACAATAGAAATATCAGTAGTTTTTATTTGGTTATAACCACCGTATACATTTTTAATTCTGTTAAAACCATGTGCTTTTAAAATAGAACAGGCAATCATACTTCGGTATCCTCCTGCACAATGAATTTCGTATTCCGCTTCGGGATCCAACGTATCTAACTTATCCTGCAGGTCTTCCAGATTTAACAAATGCGCATTTTCAACAATGCCCTGGGCCCACTCTGAAGGTTTTCTTACATCCAGAATATTCACTTCCGAATATTTTTTATCTAACGCGAATTCTTCCGGAGTAATACTGATGACCATATCCAATGGTTTGTGGTTCTCCTGCCAAACATCCATTCCACCGCTCAGGTATCCTTTGATATTCGAAAATCCAACACGGGTAAGTCTTACAATGCTCTCTCTTTCCTTACCCGCTTCGGCAACTATCACTATTTTTCTATCCAAATCAAAAAGTGTGGCAGCCCAAATGGCATATTGGCCATTCAAGCCAATATTGATTGCTCCCGGAATAAAGCCAATCTCGTACAAGTCGGGAATTCTGGAATCCAATACCAATGCACCGGCTTTTATTTCATTATCAAATGCAGCCAAATCCAAACCTTTGGCTTCTTTTAAGATGTCATCTATCAGGCTGTAACCGTTTTTGTTTAACGAGGCATCTTCAAAAAAGTAGGAAGGGGGTGCTGCAATTCCATCGGTTACAACTTCAATGAATTTATTTTTGTCCATTGCCTGAAGGGCATAATTGCTCTGTTTTTCCTTTCCGATAGTGCTGGCTTTTTCAGGGCCCAAACTCTTGCCACAAGCACTTCCGGGGCCATGTCCTGGATATACCAGAATATGGTCATCCAGTTTCAGGATTTTATTATGCAAAGACTCATATAGCATTCCGGCCATGTCTTGCATAGACATATGAAGTCCCGCCTGACAAAGGTCTGGTCGGCCAACATCTCCAACGAACAGCGTATCACCGGTGAAAACTGCTCTCGCATCTCCGTTCTCATCCTTTAACAGATAACAGCTGCTTTCCGGAGTATGGCCCGGTGTGTGTAAAACCTGCAACTGGGTATTCCCTAAATTAAAAATGTCATTGTCATGCGCAACAATACATTCAAAACCACATTCTGCATTGGGGCCAAAAACAATGGTAGCGCCGGTTGCTTTTGCCATGTCCAGATGCCCGCTCACAAAGTCAGCATGAAAATGGGTTTCAAAAATATACTTGATTTTCGCGCCCCGTTCACTAGCCATCTTCACATATATCTCGTAATCGCGGATGGGATCAATTACCGCAGCTTCGCCTTCACTTTCCACATAGTACGATGCCTGTGCCAGGCAATTGGTGTATATCTGTTCAATATGCATGAATTTACAAAATTACGCAGCAGATTTCACTTTTTAAAAGACAATTATCTCGCTTTGGCCGTAGGCAGGTAATTTTAAGACTACTGCTTACCACAGACTCAGATTTCCTTTCTTTGCATTTTTGAAAGACGCGAGTATTATTTTATTCCTTTTGGCTGCATTATTCTCAGAAATTCTGGGAACAGTAGGAGGCTTTGGCTCTTCTGTTTTTTTTATTCCAATTGCTAACTTTTTTCTGGATTTTCAGAGTGTTTTGGGCATTACGGCTCTATTTCATGTGGTAAGTAATATTTCTAAAATTTATCTTTTTCGCAATCAGTTTGATTGGAAAATTATCTTGTGGATAGGGTTGCCTTCTGTAATCCTTGTTATTCTGGGAGCCTTGTTGAGCGCGGCATGGGGAAGCCATTTACTGCAATTGATTTTAGGTATATTTTTATGCATATTTTCAATATTTTTTTTAATAAAACCAAATCTTACACTAAAACCAAAGCGGTTGAATATGGTTGGCTACGGGGGACTCGCCGGATTTTTAGCCGGGTTAATTGGTACGGGTGGCGCTATTCGCGGTTTGATGCTGAGTTCTTTAGGCATTTCCAAAGAATTATTTGTGGGCACTTCAGCAGTTATTGATTTTGGCGTGGATCTTTCCAGAACCGTGGTTTATGGATTGGAAGGGTTTATACATTTACATGATATGGTTTACATTGCCGGACTATTTGTAGTGGCATTTTTGGGGAGTTATATTGGGAAATTAATCATCGATAGAATGAAGCGGGAATGGTTCCACCGCGTAGTATTGATTTTCGTTTTTTTCAGCGGATTGGCTATGATGGTGAAATACTTTAATCCAACACTATGAATATAGTTGAAACTGCAATAGAAAAGGATCCCGGGTGTTTCCAAATTGCGGAAATAAGGGTAAATAATTCCAGTTGGATGTATTTATACAGCAACCAACATATCAATACATTTTTAAATGCAAAAGTACTATTATTCGGTATGCCGGTATTTCCGGAATTACATACTGAATTGGGGTGGATGGAATGCATTACCGACTTTGCAACAGCAAATGGATTTCAAAAAATTATCGGCCCTCTGGAAGGAAATACCTGGAATGATTACAGATTCGGTTACACATCAGACAAGGCACTGTTCCTCACAGATGTGAGCAATCACCATTCGTTTGTAGAGGGTTTATTGAATTCCGGGTTTCTACCGAAATTCCATTATTTTTCATCCAAACTTACATCCAAAGAAATAAAATCTCCGTTTATAACAGGTCGTAGTTTTTTTGAAAATGAATTACAAGTAGAGGAATTGGATAAGGAAGATATTTTAAAATTGCTGCCGGATTTGTATTCGCCTGTATGCAACATCTTTTCTGATAATTTATTTTACAGTCCGTTAAGTAAGGATAATTTTTATTCAAAATATCAGAAACTGGTAGAAATATTGTTGCCAGGAGATTTGTTTTTGGTACGGGATAAGCAGGATATAGTTGGGTTTTGCCTGAGTTTGCGAGATTTACTGAACCCCCATCAAAATGGAATGATAGTGAAAACCATAGGAAGAATATCAGATAAAAAATATGCTGGATTGGGAGCATGGATTTCTGAAATTATTTACAAAAAATTTGTAAGTAGCAATTATGAATATATGATACACGCCTTTATGCATGAAGATAATAATTCTCTGAGAATTTCGAAATTCTATCAGGGTGAAATTATAAAGAAATACGCCATTTATGAAAAAGACATTTAAAATAGCCTTGCTTATTCTGGTTGCAGGATTGCTGGCCGCATACTTTCTTGCTCCTTTCGGCAAAAGTGGTATTGACGATAAGAAATCCGTAGAATATTCCATGCAAATAAATGTATCCAGAGATTCCGCCTGGAAATATTTAAGTAACAGCAATTCTGCAAGGGAATGGAGTGTGTTTGTACATCATATTTCTACACTAAATGCAACTGAAGTACCAGATGGAAAACCAGGAAGCAAAAGGCGATGCTTTTGTCGCGAAGATGAAACCGGACGTAGGTGGGATGAACAGATTCTGTCTGTTCAGCAAGATAGTTTTCGAACCATCAGTATAGAAAATATGGTAAAATTTCCGATGACTGCAAATCATTTGGAAACACAACAGATTTATAAATCCATTTCTGAAAATAAATGTGAAATAACCCTTCGATTATATTACATCGGTAATAATTTCTCTTTTTGGGATGGATTAAAAACAAGAGCTGCAGCTTATACCATACAATCTATTTTCAGAAGAAATCTGGAAAATATGAAAGAGATTTTGGAGGGGAGGAAACGCAAATACGAATGGAAAGAATAGCCAAGGCCCCTTTGGCGGAGCCATTGGGGCCTTAACGCGGCTCCAAAATAGACAGGTATTTCTGAATAGATTCTATTTCAGTTTCTACAATAAATTGGAGGAACTTTGTTTTATTTCCGTCCCTTTGTGCAGCTTCCAAAGCATCATAATATTGCAATCTGCTTTTGGAATCACCTTTGATATTGGCAATAACATAGCCTTCTCTCAATAACAGAAGATTCATGATAAGCCTGGCTGTGCGACCGTTTCCATCCACAAATGGATGGATGGTTACCAGTCTTTCATGCATTTCTGCAGCCAGAATAATCGGATGCAATTGTGCTTGGTTGCTCAGGTACCATTCAAAATATTCTTCCATTTTTTTGGGAACCAAAAATGGCTGAACCGGAACAAATTCACTTCCACCTATATTCACCTGCACATTTCTGTATTTGCCGGCGTTGGCATTGTCTATTCCACGCAATACCAATTGGTGTACCTGTAACAATTTGGAAGCATTTAGCGGGTTGTTTTTCGAAATTAGATCAAGTACAAAGGCTATTGCATCGCTGTGGTTTATGGCTTCCAGATGCTCGCGCATGCTTTTTCCTGAAATGGTGAGGCCTTTGTTTACCACCAAATCTGTTTCTCTCAGTGTCAGGGTATTTCCTTCAATTTTATTGCTCTGAAAAGTATATTCCAATTCGAGCGCTTCCACAATTTTCCTGCTGTTCAGGTGTCGCAGATGGTGCAGCTTTTTTTTCAAAGCATCTGCTTTTTTTAGCAGGGCTTTCATTCCATGTGGCATGGAATAGGCATCCGAAGTTTGCAGCTTTTGAATTTCACTTTCTGCAAGCAATAATGCTTCCATGGCATGCGGCTCATCGCGCAGTTCATATAATATCCGGCTACCCGCCCAGCGTACGAGAAGGTCTTTGGAATCGAGATCCAATAACTCTGCAATTAGCAATACCTGTTTTTTATTTGGGATCCGCTTTCCGCTTTCAAAACGACTGTATAAAGCCGCATCTATACCAAGCCCAATGGCAATTTCGCGAGAGAGCTTGCAGGCTTTTGTGCGCTGTTTTGCGATATGGGTGGCAAAGGGATTCATGATAGACAAAAAACAACATGACAAAAATAGTCAATTTATTTCGCATTGCCAAACATACCCGAAAATGGCTATTTAGAAATATTAATAAAGTTTAAAGATGTTTTTAGAATGTATCGCGAAAAAGGATTTAAGCACCCACACCCTTGCGAATCAGGTTCAAAGCTCCGCCGGCTTTAAACCATTCGATTTGCTGTGCATTGTACGTATGATTTACCTGAATTGTTTCGCTGCTTCCGTCTTTGTGATGCAATACCAGCGACATGGATTTTCCTTCTTCAAAAGTGGTAAGTCCAATTACATCTATAATATCCCATTCCTGGAATTTATCGTAATCATTTTTATCGGCAAAAGTCAATGCCAGCATGCCTTGTTTTTTCAAATTGGTTTCATGAATTCTGGCAAAAGATTTTACCAGAATTACGCGCACTCCCAAAAATCTGGGTTCCATAGCTGCATGCTCTCTGCTGCTGCCTTCTCCATAATTTTCTTCACCCACCACAATGCTGAATTCACCAGCCGCTTTGTAAATGCGCTGTACTGCCGGAACACTTCCATATTCCCCGTTCAATTGATTCAAAACATTATCGGTTTTATCATTAAATGCGTTAACTGCACCTATCAACATATTGTTGCTGATATTATCCAAATGTCCGCGGTATTTCAACCAGGGACCAGCCATGGAAATATGGTCGGTAGTGCATTTTCCTTTTGCTTTTAACAACAATCGCAAGCCTTTGATATCGCTACCTTCCCACTTCGCAAATGGGGCCAGTAATTGTAATCTGTCACTCGTAGGACTTACCAAAACTTCCACTTTACTTCCGTCTTCTGCAGGAGCCTGGTATCCGGCATCCTCCACGGAGAAGCCTTTTGCAGGCATTTCAAAACCTGTCGGTTCATCCAGTTTCACCTGTTCTCCTTTATTGTTTTCCAGGGTATCAGTAAGAGGATTAAAAGCCAGTGTTCCAGCAATTGCCAATGCGGTTACAATTTCAGGACTCGCAACAAATGCATGGGTATTTGGATTCCCGTCGTTTCGTTTGCTGAAGTTTCGGTTAAAGGAGGTGATAATGCTGTTTTTGCGAGTTGGATCATCCGTATGTCGCGCCCATTGGCCGATACAAGGTCCACATGCATTAGCCAGAACTACCCCGCCGATTTTATCAAATTCAGCCAAATATCCGTCGCGTTGCACGGTATAACGCACCTGCTCACTTCCCGGAGTAATAGTGAATTCTGATTTTGCTTTTAATCCTTTTTCTGCTGCCTGTTTTGCAAGAGATGCTGAACGGCTGATATCTTCATAACTGCTGTTGGTGCAGGATCCTATCAACCCCACTTCCAATTTCTCAGGCCATCCGTTTTCTTTTACGGCTGCAGCAAATTTGCTGATTGGCCATGCCAAATCCGGTGTAAACGGACCATTCACATGGGGTTCTAATTCCGATAAATTAATTTCAATTACTTCATCAAAATATTGTTCCGGATTCATATAAACCGCAGCGTCTCCTACGAGATGTTCATGAATGGCATCCGCCATATCCGCAATATCCGCGCGATCTGTTCCACGCAGGTATTCACTCATTTTAACATCGTAACCGAATATGGAAGTAGTTGCTCCAATCTCAGCACCCATGTTACAAATGGTACCTTTTCCGGTACAACTGATACTTTCGGCGCCAGGGCCAAAATATTCCACTATTTTATTGGTACCGCCTTTTACTGTAAGAATTCCGGCAACCTTTAATATCACATCTTTTGCGCTGGTCCATCCATTCATTTTGCCGGTTAGTTTTACGCCGATAATTTTTGGGAAAAGCAATTCCCAGGCAAATCCCGCCATAACATCGCTTGCATCAGCCCCACCTACGCCTATTGCAACCATTCCGAGTCCACCTGCATTAACCGTATGCGAATCCGTACCAATCATCATTCCTCCTGGAAAAGCATAATTTTCCAATACCACCTGGTGAATGATTCCCGCACCCGGTTTCCAGAATCCAATTCCATATTTGTTGGAAACGGATGAAAGGAAATCGAATACTTCTTTATTCTTATCCAATGCAGATGCAAGATCCGCGCTGGCACCATCTTTTGCCTGAATTAAGTGGTCGCAATGCACGGTACTTGGTACTGCCACTTTTGGCCTTCCACTCTGCATAAATTGCAACAAAGCCATTTGCGCAGTGGCGTCCTGCATGGCAACGCGATCTGGTGCGAAATCTACATAAGATTTACCTCTTACAAATTCATGGTTCACATCCCCATTCCAAAGGTGGGAATACAAAATTTTCTCAGTAAGTGTTAATGGTTTGCCAAGAATATTGCGCGCAGCATCAATTCTGGAAGGCATTTTGGAATAAACGGAACGGATGAGATCGATATCGAAAGCCATAATCTGCCGCGAAATTCGGTAATTTCAACCAAAATCCCCAGCATCATTTGCAAATAATCATGGGCTATAATTTTCTGAATTCCATATTTTAAAAAAATGCGAATTTTCATAGGAACGAAATGCAATCGAATCTGCTTCTTTGAGATAAATTCAATCAGGTATTAAAAAGAAAATCCCAGGTGAAAATGTGAAAACAATATTTAATAAAAAACTTAAACGCTTAATATTTCAGATAATATTTTTAATAAAATAAAAATGCAGAAGCCCTTGTTCCCAAATACTGAACGTACATTAGACAAAACTTCTTTGCAAACTTCAAAATCTATTTTAATTTAATTAATCTACTGTTAATTCACACTTGTGGGTGAAATTCAATTGCGGATTCCTGTCAGAATTGTGTAAGTTTGAGAAAAATGCCGGGGTAAATCAGACACAGCGTTGTATCATTTTTTACCCCAAAATATGCGCCTATGAACAAAATATTTACAACCCTGATTGCATCCCTTTCATTCTTTACTTCCCAACTACATGCAAGCGTTCCGCCCGTAGCGCAATTCAATGCCAGCTCATACAGCGGTTGCGCCCCATTAACTGTAACTTTCTACAATTCCAGTTCCGGAAACGGAAGTTATAACTGGACTTTCGGCGACCCTGGTAGCGGCCCTGCTGATAGCAGCCAGGCGTGCAGTCCAACCCACACATTCATCAATCCCGGTACTTATACGGTTACGATGAATTATTTTCTGAACAACACCACCTACACCGCTACTGCTACGATTACGGTTTATCCCAAACCCAATCCTTCCATTGCAGGAATGGACACCATTTGTGATGGATCCACTACTACCTACACAGCCAGCGGGATGACAGGTTCCGGATTTTTCTGGACCATCAATGGCGGAACTATAGTAGGACCAAATAATAACAATACCGTAAGTGTATTGTGGCCCACACCGGGAACGGGTTCCCTCACCGTAACGGAAACTACAGTAAACGGTTGTTCCAATAGTAAAACCATTAATGTTTTGGTAGCCAGCCAGCCCCGAATAGGTAATTTTTGTCACCAGACAGGAGGGAGTTCCGGTAACCAACCGGATAAAGACCGCAAAGATTGTCTCTGCGCATTTAATCTGAATACCCTGTTTGCAATTGACAATACGAGTCAGTTGTTTAACCCTGCACTTTACAATTTTCAATGGACGGTTACCGGCTCAGGATCGCTTTTTAGCGGTCAGGGCACCAATACTGCCGTGATTCAGGTAGGCGCAGGACCAACCGTTACCGTTACTCTGGTGGTTTGGAATGATTTCGGTTGCACCGATACACAAACCTGCATATTTGATGTTTGCCCTTCACCAACAGCTAGCTTTAAAGCTGATACTGCATGTCAGGGTGGAACAACCCATTTCAATGCATCTGCTTCTACCATACTTTCACAACTCACCACATTTAACTGGGATTTTGGGGATTATTCTACCGCTACTACAACCACCCCAATTACCAGTCATTTGTATGCAACTCCGGGAATTTATACCGTAAAATTGCGCGTTAAAAATGCGAGTGGTTGTACCGATGATACCACCATAAAAGTTCTTGTAAATAGTGGTACTCCACCTCCAATTCTTTGCCCGGGAACCGTTTGCCACAATACCAAACATTGTTATTCAACGCCGTATTATCCGGGTGCTACATACACCTGGACTGTTACAGGTGAGGATACTTTTGCGCTGAGCTCCAATGACACCGGTATTTGTGTAACCTGGGGCGATGGGCCCTTGGGAAATATAACTTTGGTTGTAACCGGCGGACCTTATTCCTGTGGATACAATTCCATCGATATACCTATTTTCCCGAAAGACCTTGAAATTACTGGCCCGGATACGGTTTGTTCCGGGGCTACGGTGAATTATCAGGTACCTCTAATTCCCGGTAGTTGTTATAGCTGGATGCCCGTGAATCCGAATATTCAGGTAAGTTCCAATGCCGGTAACCAAATTTCTGTACAAGTGCCATTTAATTTTGTTGGCACATTTAATATCATCGCAGATGTTCGGAATGAAATTACATGTTGCGATGGAAAAGATACATTTACAGTTGTGGTACAAGGTCCAATTGTTTTGGATACCATTCAGGCAGTTTGCGAATATTCAACCCAAACTTATACCGCAAATGTTCCCGTAACATGGACAGTTTATAACGGAACCATAAATGCTTCATCTCCAACGAGTATTAATATTACATGGGGAGGTGCAAGTATTGGTACCATTCACGCTGCGGCAATCAATCCCAATTTGGTTTGCAACAATACCATTGTTGCACAAGTGCAACTGGTACCATTACCGCCAAATCCTGCAATTAACGGACCTACCATGGTTTGCGTTGGAAAACCAGCGAATTACAATTATATCACATCCCCTGCAATCGCTGGTTCCAATTGGTCAATCACACCGTTTGCATCGCATACACCGATAAATAATACCGACAATGTGGTTTTTGCAACACCTGGCAATTACACCATTACGGTGAATTATTTTAATATCAATTACAATAATTCCGGAACTTTTAATTGCTATTCTACATCAGTATTAAACGTGTTGGTTGTAGATACTCTTTGCCCTGTAATTTCCGGCCTCGGAAATACCTGCATTGGTTCCACACAAACCTATACTTTATCTTCCAATCCGGGAGGAATATGGCAATGGCAAATTATAGGCGGTCAAATTATTTCTTCTACACCAACAAGCATTACCATACAATGGGGAAATATCAATCAGGGACAGGTGAATATTCAAAACTCATTGTGTTCCGGTTTCTGCAGCAAATTGGTAAATATTAATGCAATTCCGGTTGGATTAATCGTAGTTTCAGATTCTACTTGTAAAGGAGATTCTGTAAAATTAACAGGCCCTCCGGGTTATACATATTCGTGGAATACAGGTGCTACAACTCAAAGTATTTGGGCAACATCCACAGGTTTGTATAGTCTCGCAATTACACAATTAGGTTGTACAGCAACATTGAATTACAATTTAAATCCAATGCCAAAAAAGCCAAAGCCAAATGTGTATTTAAATTACAATTGTATGATTGCTCCAAACACTCCAATTCCTTTTCAGATTATGGCAACCCAAAATCCGAACTGGAGTTATTCCTGGAGTCCGCAAACTGCAATTCCTGCAAATAGTGATACCAATTATTTGCATTATACTACCGTTCAAAATAGCACGCATACCGTAATTGTTACCAATCAATTCGGATGCAAAGACACAGCTTCAATTACAGTTACTGGACCATGTATTGATACGGTAATTTGTTTGAATCCTCCTTGTCCTCCGCCTTGCACCTGCAATGCTACTTATACAGTAAATTATAATCCGTGCACCGGATATTTTTCCATAACACCAATAACCGGTGGACCATATTCCGGATATTATTGGAATTTCGGAGATGGAGATTACAGCAATTATGCTTCACCCCAGCACTGGTTTTCAACAACAGGTAACCATACGGTTACGGTTGCAGTTTGGTGCGGATGTAACTGGGTTTCACAAACGGTTGTAATTAATGTTCCATACATTATTCGTCCAAGACTAAAACACAGTTTCCCATTTTCCTGTAATTACAATACCATTAAATTGGAATATAAAACAGGTGCAAGTACAGTACTTGGTGTTGGCCTGAGTTATCAGATTAATTGGGGTGACGGACCTACGACTTCTATTTCGGGATTACCGCAAAACCATACATATACAAGCGCGGGAACTTATATAATTTCATATACCGTAAATGCAGTTTCACCACCTTGTTCTAAGACCGTTTACGATACTGTTACCATACTTCCGTTTCAAGCCGATTTTGGTTTTTGTGATAGTGGTTGTGTAGGGCAGGCGGTTCAATTTTATGACAAGAGCACTTCATGGTCGCCAATTGTAGGCTGGTACTGGACATTTGGCGATGGATTCAACTCCAATCTGCAAAGTCCATTTCATATTTATAATGCAGTTGGACCTTATACTGTAACGCTGGTAATAACCAATTTCCAGGGCTGTAAAGACACCGTAAGTTACACCATAAATATTACTACTTTTAATGCGGGAACTCTTGCATTTACAGTAAATGGATCTCCTGCTACCGGCAATGTATTTAAAATATGCGATGGTGGATTTGTAACTGCTACTGCAGCAAATGTTCCTTCATGGACTTATTCCTGGAATAATGGTGCATTTATTTACAAGGATACCTTCAGAACCAGCGGTGTTTATTATGTGGTAATTGCAAATGGAGATGGTTGTACAGACACACTAGGGCCGTTTACGGTTATTGTTAATCCAAATCCAAATGCAACCATTCTTGCGGCTGACAGTGTTTGTGCAACAGGGAATCTCACCTTAAATGCATTGAACGGATTGGGATATTCTTACAATTGGAATATCAATAATGGTGCATTTACAGATACATTTAATCCATCTACTTTCTATAGTTTACCCGCAGGTGCATATAACGTGGTACTCACCATTACCAATGCATTCGGATGCAAAGCAGCAGACACGGCAAATATGATTTTAATGCCTGTTCCGGTTGTTACTGTTTCCCCAAATTTCATTGCTTTTTGTCAGGGAAATACTGCAGCGCTCACAGCAACGGTAACGGGCTCTTATTTAAATCCAATTCAATGGAATAATGGAGATACAGGAATGACAACCGTGGCTTATACCCAGGGACTTTATACGGCCACGGCAACGGATTGGTTTGGTTGTGTGGGAAGCGGCAGCAGTTATGTAGTAGTAAATCCGCTTCCGGATTTGAGCAATATTCCAAAAGGATGTTATAAAATATGTAAAAATCAGGGACCGGTAAAAGTGTGTGGTCCAATTCCATTATTGGGCGAAGCATTTAATTACAATTGGACACAAAACGGAAATCCTTTCAGCACCAATCAAAGTGTTGCGATCACTGCAAATGGAACTTATCAGTTAATAGTTACAAATACCATTACAGGATGTACGGATACTTCTGATATTTTTGATATTCAATTCGTTCCCGGGCCATCAGCGGTTATTGGTTCGCCTACACCGAATCCAACTATTTGCAAAGGTTCGCAGGCATGCATTACCATTGTTGTACAAAATCCCGATCCGGATATTATTTACAATTGGTATGTAGACGGAGATCCGCTGCCAATTGAAACGTCAGATACCATCATTATTTGCACTCCCGGAATTTATATTTTGGAAGCATTTAAAAGCAATTGTTGCAAAGCATATGATACTATAATAATTGAAGAAGGAGATTGTTGTTTTGATGTTAAAGATCCAAACTTTCATTTAATTCAGGATAGTACGGTTTATACTACAACTCAATGGTGGGACGGTAAATATTATGTTGCAGGTCGTGTTTACGTTCGCAATAAAGCAGTGCTGGACATGACTACCATTGATGTGGTTTTTGACCGGGATGGTGAAATTATTTTTGAAGATAGTTCTGTTATTCGTGCAAATAATAGTGTATTCCGACCATGTGATATGCACGATGTTTGGGTTGGATTTACCTTTAAAGACAGCAGCAGCGGATTCATACACAGCAATACATACAAGAATGCAAAACATGCAATAGATGTGAATACTAAAGGTCCGGAAGGAGTGAAAATCACGGACAATGTATTTACAGATTGCCATATCGGCGTGCGAATCAACAGGGGTTCCAGAATTTACAACCAGGGAATTACGAATAATTCTTTTGTGATTTCTGATTATGATTTTACCATTAATACACTATATCCGAATTACGATTATTTTGGAATAAAACTGGAAAGTGTGAGAATGGATGAAATTGTTTCGCAAAACCAATTCAGGAATAGCGACAGAACGCAACAAAACAATAAATTTTATGGTATTTATATGCTGCGATCCCTTGCAAATCTGAGTGAAAATAAATTCACCAATATGTACAGAAGTTTTGATGTTGTTTCTAATATCGGTTTGGTGAATATCGAAAATAACGAAATTGAAAAAGACTTTCAGGGCAAGTTCCCGAGTGATGTTCAGATACGCCTCACCAATTGTACACTGCCAACTTTGATATACGCCAATGAATTGCGGAATTCAGATAATAAATGGGCTCGAACTACAGGTATTTATGCCGATGTGATGAATGGAATGAATATCCGCGATAACAACATCAAAGGTTTTGATATCGGTATCTGGACGCGCAGAACTACAAATTCTGTGGTGAATGAAAACGATATCGACCTCAGCGGGGATATTGGAATTTTGGATACCGCAAGTAAAAATATCGATATCAATTGCAACATTGTTCGCATGAAAGATTGTGTGGTGAAATTCCCGAATACTTGCAACGCAATTGGAATTTATATGCAACAGGGTGATAGCATGAATGATATTTATACCAATTGTGTATTTGATACCCGACGTGCAATTATGGTTCAACGAATGACCGGAACTGCCACTATTCCGCGAATTGTAAATAACTACTTGTACAATTACCAATATGCAGGTGTTGCTTCCATCAATCACTTTGGAGACATTGGCGGAGTAGGGCGCGATGGAAGAAATACTTTTACCAGTAACAATGCCGGAGGAGGTGCATTTGATATTACCGCCGTTGGTGGAATCGTAAATCAACGCTGTAATTTTGGTATTATTCAAACTGCTGGTACAGTAAATTCAAATCCTTGTCCGGGCTTAACTATGTACAACAGCTCGGCAGCCTGCGGTCATCAGATTGTAAATCCCAAATATTATAAATTAAATCAATGGGATATTTGCGATCAGTATTTTGGTAAAAGTGCAATCATAATTATTGAACATGATGGTGGACATGATTGGGGTGTAGACAAAGGTAAAATTGCGACCATACAACTGGCAACATTGCAAAAGCAGGAAGTTATGTTGGTAGCAATGGTGCTTTCAGAAGAAAAAGATAAAAATAATTTTGATCTCTGGATGAATCGAATTCGCAATGAAAAATTGCTTACCAGTTTTGAAATTCATTGGTTGGAATGCCAATGGAACTACGACAATGCGAGTACGAATGTCGCAATTCAGAAATTATCATCCTTTGCAGTTGCAAATGAAGAAGAACAGCAACAAAAAGATATATGGATGACCATCTGGAATGCAGAAATAAGCGATAGAATCGATGCCGCTGCATTTGCCAATATGGCATTAATTGACAATAGCAATACCTCACAATCTTCGCTGGCGAGGGATGTTATGCAAAGTGCCAATGGAGATAAAGATCACAAATTTGCAGTACCATTTGTGGAACCGGAACCAGAAATTGCCGGCAACCTGAATGATGCGTTTATTCATTTAATTCCGAACCCTGCAAGTGAAAAAGTAAATGTGGAATTCAGAATCAAAGGAAGTGGGGAAGCGCAGGTGAACTTGTATGATGCAGTAGGAAATAAAATCGACCGCCAGGCCATGCAACTCACCCAGGGCCGCTACCAGTTCGACCTCCGAAACCTTTCACCAGGATTATATTTGGTTTCTGTGCTCGATACCGAGACGCAGGAAAAACATGTGGCAAAATTAATTGTTGAATAACAAAAAAGAGGGCGATTATTTCGCCCTCTTTCTTTTATTTTATAATAATTGTTTCATTTTATATTAATAGGAATAATGAATGAAAAAAAAGCAATTATATTTTTTATTATATTTTGTTATCACTTTTTGACTTGATGCAAAAAGTAACCAAAAAGATTAAGGCTGCCATGCGTTAAAGTCCCACGCTTGCTTGTAGCGGAAAGCCCGTCCGTACCGGCACAGGCGGACCATCGGCGATCTTCTCCCATTCGGTGGAAGCTCCCTCAATTTTTTGCCCCTGATACCAACGCTTAGGAACTCCAACGCATGGAGACCAATCGTCCTATTAATAAAAATAAATTTATTGAAATTATTTTTTATTAATATATAAATGGGTTTGGTTATTTTATTGGAAATAGAATTAATTCCACTTTCATCTTTGTACTGAACCAATGATAAAATGAGAGATTAATTTAATTTGTGAAAATAATGTTGCAACCCGGTGATGGCCCTCCCGGAGAAAAAGCGTAGAAAAACAAGATGATGGATTTGTGTGAGGGGGCGGCCCGGCGACAGCAAGGGCGCGGGAAGCCGATTCAGTTTTTGTCAAATAGTGAGTTTTATTGTTGCAACCCTTCGACAAAAACCTTAGCGGCGTGGTAAATCCAAATCGTAGTTTTTTAGCTTTTTATCCGAGGGCCTAGCCTTTGGTTCCACCTTTGGGCAATGCCAAAGGTGGTAAAATTAAATTCAAACCAGCGCGATTGGTACTCATGCTTCATCAGGTACAACCATGAAAACTCCAACCGTATCCATTATCGCGTAATACAAAAAACCTGGAATTCTTAATCACTTGTTACATTCAATCTCAAAATGAGCAGCAAAGTTTTGAATATTCAAATGCAATGAATATCATTGATGTATCAACATTCAAAACACGTACTAATTCATGAAAAATCTTATTCTTGCATTTATTTGCTTCACCCTGTTTTACAACAATGACCTCATGGCGCAGCCACCGGCTGGTACTCTTGACAAGACTTTTGGTGGAACAGGTATTGTGATCAAATCTCTGGGCACATATTCCGATGCTGCTGTTTCAGCGATTATTCAACCATCCGATGGAAAAATCCTGATTTGCGGGTATTCGGATACCGATGTGGGAGCCAACGTGATGGTTGCAAGATTTAACCTCGATGGAACCCTGGACAAAACATTTAATGGTACTGGTAAAATCATTACACCGGTTATGGTTTCCAATGATGATTTGGCAAATGCAATTGATGTGCAAAGTGATGGCAAAATTGTAGTAGGGGGGTATGCCTATAACGCTACGGGGCAATTCGATTTTCTTGCATTGAGATATACAACCTCCGGTGCATTGGATAATACTTTTAATGGCAAAGGATACAATACCATTTCTTTTGGTTTGGCTACAAGTACCAGGCTGTCTGCAATTGCCATTCGACCCGATGGTAAAATCATTCTCGGTGGTATTGTGGATTCCATAAAAAATTATTTTGCCTTCGCCAGGTTAAAAACAGACGGGACATTGGATCCTACATTTCACAGCGATGGAAAATTTACTCTCCCCATAAGCCATCCGGGAACTGAAATGGGGAAAATTGTTTTACAATCTGATGGGAAAATTGTGGCGGCAGGCCATGGGTCCGCTTCTGCTATTCTTGTACGGCTGAAACCGGATGGCAATTTGGATTCAAGCTTTGGAGTCAAAGGCACAAGCATGATTAAACTCGGAACTTCCCTTACTGAAATCTTTGGTTTGGCTATGCAGGCAGATGGAAAATTTGTAGTTGCCGGAGATATTACTGCCAGTTCAAAATATTCCGCAATGGTGGCCAGGTATAAATCAAATGGAACATTAGACAGCACGTTTGGAACAAATGGTGTATACAGCACCAATTATGGCGCTTCCACCTATGATATGTTTCAAAGTATAGCCATTCAATCTGATGGAAAAATAGTGTCTTGCGGGTTCACTTTTCCGGGAAATTATGCGGATATGGCATTGTTGCGATTGAATAGCAATGGCAGTGTAGATACTTCTTTTAGCAGCGATGGAAAAGTAGTTACTTCTGTGAGCGGTGATGATGATTTTGCAAACTGTATTTTGATCCAAAAAGATGGCAAAATTTTGGCTGTAGGGTACGATTTTAATGGATTTTTTTACGATGTATCTTTGGTGAGATATTTACCCGTTTTTACTTTAGGGAAAATAGATCTGCATCAAATGAACGGTCAGGCATTTGTTTATCCCAATGCCATTCAAAAAAGCGCCACACTGAGATATGAGTTGTTTAATGAAACCTTACTTGGTATTAAACTATTCGATATGCAGGGAAAAGAAATTTCAGTACTTCTCAAAGCCGAATTGCAAAATGCAGGGGTACATGAAATTCCTGTGATTCTGCCTGACGATCTGGCCCAGGGAAATTATGTGGTTGTTCTGGAATCGAACTCGGACAGAATCGCCATTAAAATTCAGAAATAGGAACTGAACGAAAGCGGTTGGTGCTATTTCTTTGCGCGCCGAGACGAGACCATCAACCGCTTCCGCCTAACCCCAATTGAGGGATATTTAGAATATTATTGTATACCATCTAAATATTCTTGCGCACATTTCCAATTCTTTTGATTATCGCCATTTCTGCCAGTGGTTGTGCTACTCTGTTCAATTCAAAAAAGCAGCATATCAAAATCATTGCCGGAGATGAAATTAATAAAATTTACGTCGATACCCAAAGAGCGAGAGCATTAGATTCCATCACCTATCTGGTAAAACGCGGTAAACAACCAATTAAGCTAACTATCTATACAGACAGCGGCATTTTTTTGGATAGTATAAATGCAAAAAATTCCACCATGTTTTGGCTGAATATTTTTAACGATGGAATTGGATTCATACCCGATTGGAAAAATCCAAAACGATATGGATTTCGAAAATATAACACAGTAGAATACGCAAATAATAAAATCAAAATACATAAATATAACAGTTTTACATACGGAGATATTCGTTTCAATCTCAGCTTCCCTTTCATCAATTCCATATATACCAATCAAACTGATACCACAAAAGGAAAGCAAACCGGTTGTTGGGGCATTGAAGGTGGCCTGGATTATTTCATTAACCGCAACAATTATCTGAGCTGCAATATGGGCTCGGCAAGTACATTATTTCTGGGTTTACCGCATGCTTTACATGGAGAATTTTCAGAATATTTCACCAATTATTTTCAATTGAAATACATGCATCGACTTCAAAATACAGAAATTGGTATTGGTGTACATTTGGCAAATAATGTATACCAAATGGACAACACAGGCCCATCCAACAAATTGTATCCATACAGAATAAATAAAGGATTTGGCCCCAATTTATCTATTCAAAAAAAAATAACCGGACGTTTTTATCTCGGTGCGCTATACCAACCCAATTTATTTCGAATGGAAAGAAATACAACATTTGAGTACGGTCATTTTCTGAGTTTTTATTTTGGTTGGCATTTTCCAACCGGATTTAATTTGCCGTATTTTTGAATTTCACTGTTCCACCTATTTTTGCATAATGGCCTATAACCAAATTCTGGCGAGCCGCATCCGGGCGAGATTTGCCGCCCTTTCCAATGTGGAAGAAAAAGAAATGATGGGAGGTCTCACTTTCATGTATAACGGGAAAATGTGTGTCGGCGTCATTCAGGATGAAATGATGTGCCGTATAAATCCGGAACTGCATGACAAAGTAATCCAACAATCCGGTTGCAGAACCATGGATTTTACCAAACGACCCATGCGCGGATATGTAATGGTAAACGAAAGCGGTATGCAAAGCCATGCCAATTTTGAATACTGGATTGGGTTGTGTCTGGATTTTAATCAAAAAGCAAAATCCTCCAAACGCAAATAAAAATATACAGGCAAAAAAAAACTATTATTTCTTGTTGTCTATGATCTGCGATTTTTACAAGCAATATGTCTGTTTTCCGCATTAAACCTTTTCCATTTTTTTGCATCTAAGGCATTATGCGCAAAACCTTACTCCTGTTTTTATCCGTTTTTTTTCTGCAATTTTCTCATGCACAAAGTCCAGAAATTACAAGCTGGATTTTAAATACCGACAGTTCAAAAGGATATAACAATATTCTTTCCAATGTGCAAATGGTTCAATATTCCGCCAATAATGTTTACGTAAGCTCCACCTGTATTCCCGGATATGATATTGGCCCATGGGCGGGGAATCCCAATACACCTGCCAACCAGAATTTTGTATTTAAAATAACCCGTAATCCACAAAAAAATACCGGTACTTTAATTGCCACAAATCTTGGTCACATCGGTATATGGACTAATGGTGTGTCCATTTTTAATCCCAAAGATGCAATGAGTTATAACAACCAAGGTGTTTGGAATCAAAATGCCATAGTGGTGGAAGGTCCTTCCTTTGATGATTGTCTGGGGCATCCGGCGCCAAATGGGGAATATCACCACCATTTAAATCCCACCTGTTTGTATAATGATTCCAATGCAACGGTACATTCTCCAATTATTGGTTTCGCATTCGATGGATTTCCAATTTATGGTGCATATGGGTATTCTGATACGCAGGGAGGTGGCGGTATTCGGAGAATGCAGAGCAGTTATCACAAAAGAAATATCACCAAAAGAACCACCTTGCCGGGTGGTGCCGCTGCATCTTCCGCAGGGCCGGATGTTTCAGGCACTTATCCGATAGGATATTATATAGAAGATTTCGAATACATAAAAGGTTCAGGAGATCTGGATGAACACAATGGCAGATTCTGCAAGACACCGGAATATCCCCAGGGTATGTATTGCTATTTTGTTACACTGGATAGCAACCTGATTGCAGAATATCCATATGTTCTTGGTACAACTTATTATGGAACTGTGCAGTCCGGAAATACCGGCCCGGGCAGCGGGCACAATACCATAAGTGAATCGGTTACTGTGTACAATGGTACCAATCAAACCCGGATGCCGGAATCGAATGCCATGCGATTATTTCCGAATCCGGCTGGTGAAAAAGTTGTGTTGTGGTTGGAAAATGGGATGCCAAGTAACCTGAAACTGGAATTGCGAAATTCCTCTGGGACACTTGTATTTTCTCAAGATTTCATTCAGCCTATGGTGAGCAATACTTTGGATCTTAAAGAACTTGCACCGGGCATGTATCACTTAAGCGTTTTTTCAGGATCTATGCGCTGGAACAGGACTTTGCAGATACAATAAATCACCGGCTAACTACAATCAGGGTTAGATGACTGCCGAAAAAAACATTTCGGATAAATTTGTCGGAAAAGAAAATATGATTATTTTTGCCGCCGCAATTACCCTATGTTTTCTAAATCCTGTGAATACGGAATTAAGGCAATCATCTATATTGCTAACCAGTCTTTGCAAAAAAGAAGGGTAAAATTGCAGGACATTATTGGGGAAGTTGGATCCCCTGAAGCTTTTACAGCAAAAATCTTACAGGAACTTGCCAGAAATAAAATTATTATTTCGCATACCGGACCATATGGCGGGTTTGAAATGGATGTGAAGAATATGAAAAAGGTACGATTAAGTGAAATTGTATATGCAATAGACGGAGATGCCATTTATAATGGCTGCGGGCTGGGTTTAACCGCCTGCTCAGCATCACAGCCTTGTCCCATACACCATAAATTTGTTAAAGTAAGAAATGAGCTGAAAATAATGCTCGAAACAACTACCATATATGACCTGGCAGTAGGGCACAAAAATGCCGCTACCTTTTTGAGACGATAAAAAAATTTGACCACATTTAAGACAATAAAGTCCGAAATATAAAAATCAAATGGAAAGTAGAAATTTATGGGGAGAATCAGGAATCTGGATTACCGTCCTGTTAATTGTGATTCCCGTTTTGGCGGCAACCATCATTATGGTTGTAAAAGCCGTTGTAACGCTAAACAAATATCTGCGAGAACAAGAGTTGGAGAAATTCAGGAAATATGTCAAGGAATTAAAGCCTGACGAACTTGAAAAATTGGAACGAAGGAAAAAAGAACTCGAATTTGAGCTCAGCCACAATGAACTCAGTGGTGATGCCACACCAAAAGACAGCAGAGGACTAATAGACTATGTTGACGAGGTTGCCGAACTCCGTTTTGTAGAAACCAAAAAGAAAAGTCAGCCACGGCCATCTATTGATCCTGTACTAACCAGACTTATTCTCTGGTATATCGGATGTGCCACATTCTGGCTGTTGTTTGGTACCACCATTGGAGAATATCTTGGAATTAAATTTTCAGCGCCTGATATAGATCATTACAGTTGGTTGAGTTTTGGCCGCCTGAGACCTGTTCATACCAATGCCGTTTTTTGGGGCTGGGCATCGCTGGCCATGGTGGGGCTTGCTTATTATGTGGTTCCAAGGGTTAGCAATGTGCAGATATACAGCATTCGATTGGGTTATCGAACCTTGATTTTAATAAACCTGTCTGTGATTTTGGGAAGTATTTTTTTAATGGCAGGAATCAATAATGGAGGTGGAGAATACCGGGAATACATATGGCCGATAATGGTATTGTTCGGAACAGGAATTATTCTGTCTTTGTATAATTTTTATAAAACCATTGCAAAAAGAAATACAAAAGAAATTTATGTGTCCAATTGGTATGTGATAGCGGCCATGATGTTTTTGTTGGTTATTGCAGTAGTAGCATATTGGCCGGGGTGGCAGAATGGCCTTGGAGAAACCATTGTACAGGGATATTATATGCATCAGGGAGTTGGTATGTGGTTTATGTTATTCAATCTCGGATTGATGTATTATTTTCTTCCGCAGCAATTAAATAAACCTATTTATTCTTACAGTCTGGGAATACTTGCTTTCTGGACACAAATTCTTTTTTATACGCTTATAGGAACGCACCATTTTATATTTAGCGCCATACCCTGGTGGATGCAGACCATAGCAATTGTAGGTAGCGCAGGAATGATAATACCGGTAGTTGCAGGAACCACAAATTATCTGATGACGTTTAAAGGATCCTGGAGAAAATTATCCGGTAGTTATACCCTTCCTTTTTATCTCATTGGTATTATCTTCTATTTTACAGGTTCTCTGCAAGGAACTGCAGAGGCATTCCGTTTTACGAATCTCGTCTGGCATTTTACTGATTTCACGGTAGCGCATTCTCACCTAACCATGTATGGCATTATCACATTTATGTTATGGGCATTTGTATACACCATTGTCCCCAGACTTACTGGTAAAGAACCTCCGCAGATTTTAGTCGGTGCGCATTTCTGGCTGGCATTAATCGGCTTGTTGTTTTATACGATTCCATTAATGGTTGGTTCCACATTACGGGGCATGATGTGGATGGATGGAAAGCCTTTTATAGACAGTGTGGAGTTGATGGCGCCTTTCTGGTTGTGGCGTGCAATTGGAGGTACATTAATGTGGCTTTCCCATATTCTTTTTGCATACAATGTCTATGTAATGATAAAGAAAAAAGATACCAAAAAAATACCCAAATCATCGAAAGAAATATTAAAGATGAAAATGGAATTGGAAATGGAAAATCAAGTGGAAATAATTAAATAAAATCGCATGCATTTTTTTGATGATCATAAAAAACTTTTCAGGATGGCACTTGGCCTGTTCCTGGGGCTCACCATAATAATTGCAGTTATTCCTGCATTAAAAAATCAGGCAAATAATGCACCGCTGCCAAATTCAGAACCGCTTAGCAAAGCAGCTGAAGAAGGCAAAAAAATATTTATCGCAAATGGTTGTGTGGCCTGCCACACCCAACAGGTGAGAAATGTGGATATGGATAAAACCTGGGGAAACAGACCCGGAATTGCAGCAGATTATGCAGCCAATACCAGAATAGATTTTTGGAGGAATACAGCCACTCTCATGGGCACTGAAAGAACCGGACCGGACCTGACAAATATAGGTATACGGCAACCTGGAAAAGAGTGGAATCTCTTGCATTTATACCAACCACGTGCGGTGGTGAACAAATCCATCATGCCTGCTTATCCCTGGTTGTTTGATGTAAAAAAAGAATTGGTAACGGGCGATGTGGAATTGATAGTACCGGATGAATTTAGAAAAGGTGTAACCGGTAAAATTGTGGCCACCACCGATGCTTTAAACCTCCTTGCATATTTGCAGAGTTTGAAACAAACGCCGTTGCCACAAGGTATGCAAGAGAGTGAATTTTTATATAAAAAGAAAAGTGAAGTTCCCTCAGCTTCCGGTGCAGATAAACTGCCCGACGGAAAAATGGTTTATGCAAATAATTGTCAAAGCTGTCACCAGGAAAATGGGGAAGGTCTAAAGGGTGCATTTCCACCATTAAAAGGAAGCAAAATTGTGCACGGAAATGATCTGGAATTGTATGTTACGATTATCATGAAAGGTTATGATGCAAGAGAGGAATATGCTTCCATGGGAGCAATTGGAACCATCAACCATTTTACACCGGAAGATGTGGCTGCACTGATCAATTTTGAAAGAAGCAGTTGGGGAAACAATGGAAAAAAAGTGAGTGCCGCTGAAGTAAAAAAAATTATGGAAACCCTCAAATAAATAAAATAATTTACTGATGAAACGCGGAATATTAATTGTTTTTTTTGCAGTGCTTTCACAGCATTTTGCACTCTCATGCGATGCCTGTGAGAAACAGCAGCCAGCCATCACCCGTGGGATTACACATGGTAACGGACCTAATAACAACTGGGACTGGGTGATTGTGATTGTTATGGTGGTTATTACTTTGGTAACCCTTTGTTTTTCAATATGGTATTTAATAAGGCCGGGTGAAAATCAATCCCGACATATCAAAAGAACCATTCTGAACTTGCAATAATTAATTATTATGAATAAAGAAAAAAGCACAATCTATCTTTTTGTAGATGACGATGCACAGCCTATTGCCGAATTGGTCACACCTGTACAATTTGAACTGGATACCAGAAAATTAACCGATGGGGAACATACACTTAAGATTGTTGGAAAATCTCCTACAGGAAGGGAGGGAATAAAAAAAATAAAATTCATGGTTCGGAATGGTCCTGCAATTGATTTGTCAGGAATTAAAGAAAATGATGTCGTAGATGGTGTCATCCCATTAATGGTAAATGCCTACGATAAAGGAAATCAGAACAATTTCAATATTGTTGGCAGTGAAACTCCTCAGAATGTACCCAACTGGCTGTGGATTTTGCTGGTTGCTTTTCTGGGTTGGGCAGTTTTTTATACCATTACTAATTTTAATTTATCATGATGTATTACAGAAATACAAAAAGAGAAATAATTTGTTTGGATGATATTAAAGAACTGGTGGATTCCTTCTATTCTAAAGTTCGTGAAGATGAGGTTTTGAGTCATATTTTTAATGATCGCATTCAGAATCGCTGGCCGGAACATCTCGAAAAAATGTACCTTTTTTGGCAAACGGTATTGCTTGAAGAACACACTTATCTCGGGAGTCCATTTTTACCGCATGCGCAACTTCCTGTTGGTATAGAGCATTTTAACCGTTGGATGGAATTGTTTAATAAAACGGTGGATGAGAGATTCGCAGGAATTACAGCTACAAAAGCCAAATGGCAGGCAGAAAGAATGGCTGAAATGTTTCATTCCAAAATTGAATTCTACAAAAACCATCATCTAAAACCTTTGAAATAAAAAAAGCGCATTTATTTATGCAGTTTCATTAAAAACTGCAAAAGTTATACTACGTCAAACCAGGCACGTTAACCGTTGACAAACATTCCGGAATTATCCTGAGATGGGTAATCAAGTCAATACCAGTCTTTCTGACAATTCCATGACGAACCAATTGCTTAAATTCGAGTCTTATCATTGAATGTCAAGGTTTTATTATTTATTTTTTATTGTTTTTTTTATTTTTAGTTCATCCAAAACTTTTGGTCAATGCACAATTGAAGGACCAAGGAATGGTTGTGTAAATGATATAATTACCTATACCATTAAATCTTCCGCTGCGCCTGCTTCATATAGTTGGAATTTTGGCACTTATGGAAATAGCAGCAATGCAGCTCCGAGTATTAAGGTTACGGCTACCGGATCCGTTACCATTACCTGCGAAATTACCATGTCAAACGGCAGCAAATGTAAAGACACCCATTTGTTAATGATTCAACCCAATCCGGTAGGAAAACTCGCCATAGATCCATCTTCCAATTTATGCGCGAATGGAAATCGTGTTTGTTTGAAAGATGCAAGTACAAAAGGTGCGGCTGATATTGAAAAAATAATTGTGTTGTGGTTTGACGGAAGTACATCCAAAACGCAAAAACCTTTGGGATTGATGTGTCGTTCCTTTTCGGGTGCAGGCACATATTCCTACAACCTGGAAGTGGCAGATGCTTTCGGATGCAAACACAATTCCACAGCAACTGTTACCATCAATCCATCACCTAAAATTCAGGGAAAATATTCATCCATCCCATATTGTGATTCAGTGCAGTTTTGTTTTGATGGTCTTACGAATGGCGGTACAACCGGAATTACATATGAATGGTATAACAATCCCGGAAAATCTGTTATATCCACTAGTAACGTCATTTGTAAAACATATAAAGCAGGTGAATACGGTTCGTTTAAATGCAAAGTAACCAACAGTTTTGGATGCCCGGATTCCTTTTATTTTTATGGCAGCGCACCGGTGCGAAAAATTGTGGCTAAAATAAGCGGAAGAAAATTTTGCAAAAAAGATATGACGCCATCCAATGCATTTTTTGCATCCAATGAATTTTTAAATTGGTACATCAATGGAAAGCTAATGGGTACGTATGATACGCTTCCATTAAAAATGATTTCCCATGGCTGGAATTATGTGAAAGGCGAGCAGCTTCCACCATGCAAAGGAGTGGTATACGATTCTTTTTATGTAACAGATGTAACAGCATCAGGAATTGCATTTAATAACGTACGGGCAAAAGTTATTGATACCGTTTTTTTTCTGGATGTTGGAAGTTATTCCCCGGGTACAAAAATTTACAGATTATGGAGTTTTAATGACGACGAGGCTGATTCCTGCACCACATCTATAAAACAGAATTTAAATCCATGGCAAAATTGCAACTACAGTTATGATAGTTTGGCCAGACATTATTACCATAAAAAGAAATGTTTTGAAGCAAATTTATATGTTTATGATAGTGTTTCAGGTTGCTATGATGATACCACGATTGAAGTGTATCGATATGATTATTGCAACGAGCTGATTTCGCCGGAGATAGTCTGTTTGGGGGATCCGGTTATATTTAGTATGACAAAAGCGGCATATTATAAGGCGGGGACTTTAAATTTTCTTTATACCGATACAGGTAATCCGCGAAATGTATATACGTTGAAACCCTCACCTGTTTTATTTTATACGTACAGTTCCGTTGGATATAAAAGTCCCATTTTTAAGCGCTTTTATTATGATGAAATTGTATGGAAAGACAGTGCCGGAAAAATAGTAATTGACAGCATGAGAAAGGACGGTTGGGTTTCAGATACTTTTTTTAATGGCGTGTTGGTGAAATACAGGCCAAATGCCTCCTTCTCTCTTGTAAAACCGGGTCTCTGCCCACCATGGAAAACAACGCTTAAATTCATGGCCAGTACCTGGGAGGATCCGGATACCATGGTGGTGAATTGGGGAGATACCATAGAATATTTCACCAATTATTCCGGGAAATTAGGCTATCTGGACAGTTTAAAGCACCAATATAAAAAGCCCGGTATTTATGATATCAGCGTGAAACTGAAGCCTAAACAAGGGTGCACCAATGAGTATTTTGGATTTTTGGGAATTGGCACCCATATGAATTTTACACCTGAATTAAATTGCAACTGGCGGAGGGTGAAGTTTAATGAAAGCGTAAAAATGTATGGGGATACCAATGAAATTCAGACTGACTCCAATGAATTATTCTGGGATTTTGGAAATGGTACTTATGGAGTTGGTTCGGATCCGATTGCCAAATATTCCAAAACTGGCACATATAAAGTCACCTTAAAATATCTGAAAAAAGGTGGTTGCAGCGATTCATTTTCCCGGGATATTACGCTTAGCGGTCCGGTTGCTGCAATGAAAAATGCGCCAATTATTTATTGCAGCGAATTGCATACGTTTTATGATTCTTCTTACATGAGTGGAGTTACAAATGGCGATTTTATTACCAAAAGAATTTGGAATTTTGGCGATGGCACTGCCGATCTTTTTGGGACCAGTATTTCTCATATTTATCCAACAGGTGGAACCTATGTAATTCGTTTGGTTGTGCAAACCAACAAAGGTTGCAGCGATACCATTTATCAATCTTTAAAAGTATTGGGACCTGAAGTTTACGCGAAAATAGGCACCGATAGTTCGGGATGTCCTCCACTGTATATTCGGTTTGATAATTATTCTAAACAATGCGGCAATTATATCTGGCAGTTTGGAGATCCTATGAATAACATTTATTCCACGCATGCAGATACATCCGTGAGTTTTACTTACACCAAACCCGGTGTTTATTTTGCCAAATTAATTGGTGGCGATAGTTTTTTTAACCCAAATACCGGCAACCGGTATTTTTGTTCTGCTACCTATCCCAAAACAGGGGATAGCGCGCTGATGATAGTGGTATACCCAAATGCAATTACCGATTTTGAAATGCCGGATTCTGTATGTCCGAAAATGACATTTGAAATTAAGAATACCAGCCCTGTTCCTGTAAAAGAGTATACCTGGAAATTACCAAATTACACTCAAAATAATATTCCTTTTGGCAGTATTTATTACAGATTTGAAGATACCGGAACCTATGCTATCGGCGCATTTCCACAATTGGATACTTCCTATAAATTCTGTCCGGATTCTGCATGGAAAAAATTAAAGGTGGTACAGCATTTTACTTCATTTGTGCATGATTGTAAAAAGAGTCATGCACCGGCCATTCATTTTAAAAATACTTCAGTTCCACAATCGGATATTTACCGGTGGACGGAAATGAATCCAGTAGATTCTTCACAAAAAGACCTGGCATATTCCAGGGATATCAATCTCCAGTATAATTTAGATACGGGGAAACATATTGTTTGCCTGAATACCACCGATTCTGCCTATTGTTATTATCGTTCCTGCACCACGCTGATTGTAAAGAATTATTTGGCCATTGCCAATGTATTTACTCCGGGAACGGATGGTTTTAACGATGTTTATAAAGTTCCATTTGACGGGTATCAGGATTTTGAAATGAAAATTTTCAATCGGTATGGGGAGCGGATATTTTATACCACCAATCCAAAAATATATTGGAATGGGAAGGTGGAAAACAAAGGTGCAGAGCTGCCTTCAGGCACGTATTTTTACCAAATAACCTTCAAAGAAGAATGTCATAAAGAAAAAACCATGATCAATGGTTCTGTGAATTTGTTGCGGTAATTATTGCGTGAAATTACAATTATGGTGTTCAACAATTTCTATTATAAACAATCTTAAGTTCCGATATTTTATTTCTGGATTTTGCATCTTTTTTACTGTATGTTATTTTTCATTTATTGAGCTATTATATCAACATTCGACCCTTTCAGGGTCGCTGTACTTCTATGTAGAGAGTGTTTAAGAACATTCGAATCCTTCGGATTCGTTTCCATTCATTTCATGTATTGTTTTCTTAATCCTGAAGGGATTACATGTCCTTAAAAAAAATAAGTACCTCCGGCGTTCGACCCCTCCAGGGTCGGGAAATCAGAGCAATGCTGTTCCAGCATTGTGCGACCCCTTCGGGGTCGCTGTCTTTTTACGTAGAGAGTTTTTAAGTACATTCGCATCTTCCGGATTAATTTACTTGAATTGCATGTATTATTTTCTTAATCCCGAAGGGATTATATGTCCTTAAAAAATAAAAGTTCATGGCTTTCGACCCGGAAAGGGTCGCATCTTCTACTTGTTGAGCAAAAAGAACATTCGAATCTTCCGGATTAATTTACGTGAATTGCATGTATTGTTTTCTTAATCCCGAAGGAATTCCATACTCTAAAAAAAACAATATCGCATCCGACCCTGTAGGGGTCGCACAATGCTAACCCCGGGTCCCATCCCGGGGTTAGCATTGTGTTATGATTTGTTTGGCGATTTTTTTGCAGCGGTAGCAAAAAAAATGACAAACAATGAAACGAACATGGTTTAAAAAGCTGCAATTAGAAATAGGTTAAATGAAGAAAAAACAGAAAATGATAACAGCAATATATCTACAGCGGTATAATCATTTATATTTTATTCCGACGCTGTAAGGACCCCATATTCCCAAACCCCGGGTTTCAACCCGTGGTTCGCAATGCACCAGAGCTCTCCACACACCTGAATTATTACTGAATCATTTCTTAACTGTTGTATAAACAAAAACATACTGTGATGTGTAACAGGTAACACAATAATATTTCTGTAATCAAGTCTTAATGAATTGATAAGACAAGGAACAAATGCCGGTATCAATGGGCAAATACATTTGCCCCGCTTAATTCAAACAAATATGAAAAGACAAGTTCCTTCCCTGATCCTATGTTTTATGTGTATGCTTGGCATACATGTAAAAGCACAGATTAATCTGCTGCAGGATTACAAAAACAATTATTCCGCTAACATCGGAACCTTTCAAAACGTCAAATTTCGCGAAAGCGGATTCTCCGGCATGTTCCCAATTGCCGGTACTAACGGAAAAGAATTCTGGATCTGTTCAGATCGCGGAGTGAACATCGACGCCGCAAATGCAAATCCTTCTACTTGCCGCCCTACCTACGACAAAATTTTCTCCTTTCCTTCTTATGCACCAAAAATTCACCGCATCAGATTGAACGGAGATTCTTTGCAAATCATTCAGACCATAAGCATCAAACGTCCTTCAGGTACTGGTGCAACAGGTGTTTTAAATCCGGATGGATTTGGAAGTACATCTACAGAAAAAGCATCCACAGATACCGTATTAAATTGCGCCAATTTTAATTCCAAAATTGCTGCCAAAGATATTTGGGGTATGGATGCCGAAGGCCTTGTTGTAGATAAAGATGGCAATTTCTGGATATGCGAAGAAAATGGTCCTACCATCTGGAAATTAAATAAAAATGGTGTTTTAATAAAACGTTTTACGCCATACGCCAATCTTTCCGGTGCACAGGCACAGGATGTTCAAATAGATGAAGTATTTAAATACAGAAAAAACAACCGCGGTTTTGAAGGAATTGCATTGGCTCCAAATGGAAAAATATATGCAATTATTCAAAGTCCTTTGTTGTATCCAACCCAATCGGTAGGTGAAAGCACAAGAATACATCGCATCTTGGAAATTGATCCTACCAACAATTCTACCAAAATGTATGCGTATTTAAATGATGGAATTATTGGCGCATCAGGTTCCAACCAAATTCGCCTCAAAGATTGGAAAATAGGAGATATGGCTGCAATTAATGACAGTACTTTTCTTGTATTGGAAGCTGCATCGCGCGGTACTTCCGATTACAGAAGAATTTATCAAATCAATATTAATAGTGCAACCGCAGTTTCCTCCGGCTTATATGGTTCGTCAACTTTAGAAGGCCTTGCAGATGCAAGTGGCCTTGCCACTTATGGAATTGTTCCGGTGAAGAAAACACTTTTTATGGATCTGGATGCAAATGGCTGGCCATCCACTCTGGAAAAAGCAGAAGGATTGGCAATCATTAACGACAGCACCATCGCCATTTGTAATGACAACGATTATGGTCAGATTTCAATTGGAGAAAATGGAATTGCAACAGCAACTTCAGTGGTAGGACATGTCTTAAAATATGGATTAAAAGGCAGCAATAAATTGCAGAATTTAAAATACAGCGGTCCGGTTTTATTTCAGGGAGTTTCTGCTCAAAACAGCAGCCAGAGTCCCTACATTTTGCCAGCAGAAGCGGGTTCAAATTATACTGCAATACTCACTGCGGGGGATAATGTAAATGGATATAAAATGGCTGGGATTCCAGATGGAATTGGCGCGTTTGACAATAACAACGGAACATTTACAGTGCTTTTAAACCATGAACTTGGCAACACTTCCGGTATTACCCGCGCTCATGGTTCAACAGGTGCTTTTATTTCAAAATGGAATATCAATAAATCGGATTTGTCTGTTAATTCCGGTGAAGATTTAATTAAAAATGTAAATCTTTGGAACTCAGGATCATCTTCTTATACACAGTATGGCTATTCCAATCCATCCACACTTGCCAGATTTAACAGATTTTGTTCCGCAGATTTACCTGCCTCTTCTGCATTTTATAATGAAGCAACAGGTTTTGGAACACAGGAATTAATTTATTTAAATGGTGAAGAAGCCGGTAACGAGGGACGTGGATTCGCGCATATTGCTTCAGGTACCAATGCAGGAACTACATGGGAACTTCCAAGACTCGGAAAATTTTCGTGGGAAAATGCACTTGCAAATCCTGCAACCGGAAATAAAACGGTTGTTGCAGGAACGGATGATGCAACTCCAGGTCAGATTTATTTTTATATCGGAACCAAAACAAATTCAGGTAATGAGATCGAAAAAGCCGGTCTTACCAATGGCAAATTATTTGGTCCGGTTGTTTCAGGAATGCCAAACGAATCCAGCGGATCATTTGCTTCTCCTGGAACAACTTTTACAATGGCAGACCTCGGAAACGTGGAGAATATTACAGGCGCAACTTTGGAAAGCAATAGCAATTCTGCAGGCGTAACACGTTTTCTGAGACCGGAAGACGGAGTCTGGGATCCTATGCATCCAAGCGATTTTTATTTTGTCACTACAAATGGATTCGGAAGCCCAAGCCGACTTTGGAAAATGCATTTTTCTGATTTGGATGATTTAACAAAAGGAGGCACTATTACCGCTGTTTTAGATGGCACTGAAGGACAGCAAATGATGGACAATATTGGTATAGATAATTCAGGACATATTTTTATTCAGGAAGATGTAGGAAACAACAGCCACAATGGAAAAATTTGGGAATACAATATCCAAACCGATAGTTTGAAAGTCGTTGGAATACATGATTCCACCAGATTTCAAAACGGTGGAACAAATTTTCTTACCCAGGATGAAGAAGCATCTGGAATTGTAGATGTTCAAAAAATTCTGGGTCCGGGTTGGTTCATATTAGACGATCAGGCACATTACGGCATTTCCGGTGAAGTAGTGCAGGGTGGCCAATTGCTCGCATTTTTTAATAAATCTACTTTTGATGCAAATCCGGAAGCCAATGCTACCGGAAATTCCAACCAAATTTTAGACGGAGATATTACTCCTTCCGTTTCGGATTATACCGATTTTGGAAATGTAAATCCGGGAGAAAATACCAACAGAACATTTGTATTGGAAAACAAAGGAACCGGTAACCTTTTGGTTACAAAACTTGAAATAATAGGTACAGGTTCGGCGGCATTTTCCACTCCCGGATTGCCTTCATTGCCATGGAATATTGCAGGTGGAGGTTCGCAATCTTTTACCATTCAATATGCCCCTGTTTCTATTACAACTTCAAATGCAATGGTAAAAATAACTACCAATGATATTGACGAAGATGTTTACAATTTCGCAATCAAAGGGAATGGTGTATGTACTGCATATACCACCAATATTTCTGTGAGTCCTGAATATCCGGTTGCCGGTCAAAACCAATACACTATTTATTTGGGATACGGTGCGCAAACTGTAGAATTGGCTGCTGCACCTGTTGGAAGTTTTGCTCCATTTACTTATACCTGGTCCAATGCGGCAACAACTTCAAATACCACAGTAGGTCCAACTTCAACAACCAATTATTCTGTTGTTGTAACCAACAAGTATGGCTGTACTTCTGCAACTTCCCAAACCATTTATGTAATGGATGTGCGCGATGGGAATAAAGACAAATTGTTTATTTGCCACAACGGACATACTTCTACAGTTTCTATCAACGCAATTCCTACCCATCTTGCACACGGAGACAAACTGGGAACCTGCGATAACAACGGTCCTGCTCCTATGAAAATGGATGAGGCTACTGAAACTTTTGCGCACTTGTTCCCAAATCCTGCAAGTGATATGGTGAGTATAGAAATGCATTTGGAATCAGCTTCCACGATAAACATTTCTATTTCAGATATCAGCGGAAAAATGCTGGAACAGAAGCAAATGAATGCAACTGAAAGTGGTACCCTCACTTACGGTATTTCTACTTCCAATCTACCCAATGGAATTTATTTCGTGTCCATTTCCAACGGAATACTTTCTGAGAAAATCAAATTAGTAGTAGTTCACTAAAAGGGTTGTAATCTGGAGAAAAGGGCGCGAAAGTGCCCTTTTTTTTATTCCTATATTTGCCGCTTGCAACAACCCCGCATTATCCTTGGCATCGACCCCGGAACCAACCTTTTAGGCTACGGTATCGTAGAAATTCGTGCCGATAAAATGAAATTGTTGGGTGTGGGTGTGGTGCGCCTTGCCAAACTGGAAGATCATGGTGAAAAACTACTTCATATTTTCGAAAAAATTACCGGTCTTGTAGATGGATTTCAGGCCACAGAAGTTGCTATTGAAGCACCATTTTATGGCAAAAATGTGCAGAGTATGCTCAAACTGGGAAGGGCACAGGGTGTTGCAATTGCCGCTGCCATGAGCCGTGGTTTAAAGGTTTATGAATACTCCCCCAAAAAAATAAAACAGAGCGTTACCGGAAATGGAAATGCCAGCAAAGAACAGGTAGCTGCCATGTTAAATAATATCATTCAGTTTGAAGATGTTCCGGAAACCACCGATGCAACGGATGCGGTAGCCGCTGCCATATGCCATTATTTCCAACTCAACCCTAAATTATTCGGTGCCAAAAGCGATAAAGGCGGTTGGAAAAAATTCATTTCCGACAATCCGGATAAAATAAAAGGCCTGAAATAACCAGCTTCCAATTATTTATTTTAACACAACTGGATATATCGTATTTCCTTTTTCAGAAATAACTTCAAGCAAATAAGGAGCTCTTGGCAATTGCGCCACAGAAATAGAAGTACTCGCTTTTTCAGCCGTTCCTGTAAGTATTGTTTTTCCTGTGATATCTCTCAAAATATACTGCAATTTTAAACCGTCTTTTATATCTATATAAATGGTATTTTCTGCAGGATTTGGATAAATGGTAATGCCATTATTTTTTATTTCAGTTATGCCGGAGAACTTGGCTTCCACTTGTTGGGTAATGCCGCAGGCACAACCCTGTTGGCTCCAGGCTTGCAATTTTGCAGTAAATACTCCATTGGAATTATATCGGTGAAAAGGCTGTGCCAAATTACTTGTATCACCATCGCCAAAATCCCAATGGTATCTTTTTAATCCGGTATTTTTTGGTTTGAAATTAAATCCATTATTGCCTGCGGTAACATCAAAATCCGAGGTGAATGTACATTCTGGCAATTCATAAATAGTTACCTGATTTACCTTGTTATTGCCACAACCATTATTATAAGTGCCAATGAGATTTACGTTAAAAGTTCGGGTAATTCCGGGCGCATATAAATGCCAGGCATCTGTTCCAAAACTACCGGTATTGTCTCCGTAATTCCATTCAAAATTGATGGTGTCTTTTCCAGCAGATTTATTAATAAAAAAGGCGGTATCTCCATCACATTCATTGCTGGTAATAAAGTCAACAGTGGGCTTTGTTTTTACCGTTGCTTTGGCAGAAATGGTTTTGTTGCAGGTAGAGGTTTTCAATGTATATAATACATTATAATTCCCGGCGTTTGTATATGTATAAGATGGTAATTTCCCCGTTTTTGTAACACCATTTCCCAAATCCCACTGAATACTTGGTGTTTCGGTACTGCTAAATGTATAATTCAATGTGGAGGAGTCCCCAAGACAAACAGGTATAATTGAAAGACTTCCATCCAGTGTGCCCATTACAATAGTTTTGTATTTGGTTGCATAACAACCCAAAGTATCGCCTAAAGTATAGCCAATAGTTCTTTGGGTTGAGTCTCCGCTATTAAAAACAAAGGTGTCTTTATTTATTGGATTAAATGTGCCGAGATGCCACTGATTCCATTCTTTTCCTGCGCTGGATGTTCCACCGGATATTAATATGACATCCGTATTTTTGCAATTGTTTTTCCATGTAAAATCCGGTTTGGGATTGGGAAGTATTTTTACTTTTCTCATTGCAGTGTCACTGCAATTTCCGTAGGGATAAGTGGCTTCCAGAATGATATTGTAAATGCCTGCAGTGGTTAGAGAATTGTTTTTTGGTTCAAATCCGGAATAGGTGCTGTTGTCCGGGAAATACCATTTAAATGCAACTGTTTTATTAACAGTATCCGTAAAATTTCGAACCCGCAAAGGCCTGTTTTCACATACATCTTTTAATACCGTAAAATCCGGTTTTGGCCCTTCTAAAATGGTGAGCATTTGTTTGGTAATGCTCCAGCACCCGCCCATATAATATGCTTTTAAAGTGACTTCATAATCTGCTGCAACGGGAAATTTTGTAGTAAAATCTTTAAGCGTATCAACCACTGCACCGGGATTTAAATACCAGTAATAATGCAAGGCTATTTTACTATCCGCATTAACAGTATTGTTTACAAACTTATAGGAATTATTGCTTTCACATGCACTGTCAAATGGCCGTGTAAATGCGGGTTTTGGCAAATAATTGACTGTAATATACATGCTGTCTTCAAATATTTTACCGCATGTATTGGTAGTTAATTTTACATGAAAACTTCCGGTATTATTAAATTTATAGGTCCAGGATCTTTGTGTGGATGTGTCTTTGTGATCCACTTTCCAGGCTACAATTCTGCTGTTATCACCGTAAGAACTCAATGTGGCATTTACCGGCGCGCCATTGCACAACAAGCCCGGTGCTTTAATACCATGGGAAAGGTCCACCGTTTTTACAGAAGTGTCTTCCACATTTACTGCCTTCCAGGCTTTATAAGTATAATCCAACTCATAAGAGCAACTGCCATAAAGGTCCTTTGCCGCTTTTATTGCACCCTTCATGGCGTCTTTAAATGTAGCCGAGGGAGTGATATAATAGAAATAACTTCTGTAAGTAATTTGAACAGCTTTCCAATGGCCAAGACCGGATAATTTATATGCATAACTGAATTCATTGGTTGCAGTATCTCCGTTTACCATGAGATAAAACCAATAATTCTGAACCCCGCCGCTTCCATGGCATCCTTTCGGAAAATACTGACCACCATAAGCTTTCGGATCATTGAATTTATGCGGATTTCTCATGTACCGAATTCCGTTCGAACCGGTCCAAACTTTTTCTCCCAGATACCAGTTTGCCGTTGCGCTGTCATTTACAAATTCGGTCATATGTCCACTGATATCTGCAAAACTTTCATGCAATGCACAGGCTTCTCCACTGTATAGCAGACCTGCATTTTCATCTGCAATTCCATGTCCGAATTCATGTCCTACAACATCCAAAGATGCACATGGGCCAACGCCGGAAGAAGAACCAACTAAAAATGTGGCAAAATTGCTTCCCAAATTCCAAAATGCATTTCCGGATCCGGATGTCGCAACCGATAATATTACACCACCTTTACTGTCGTAACTTTTCCGGTTAAAGAAAATTTTCATGAAATCGCTTACCAGTTCTGCTGCGTAATGTATATCGCCACCAATTTTTTGTGAAGAATTATTCCAATAATTATCCGCGTCAAAATAATCGGTTCCAGCAGTATTGCGGTAAGTTTCTATATTGCGTTTGGTTTTTTCGCGCAAACGAAAACTGTCTTTCATGATAAAATCAGTGGTAAAATTTTTTACTCCTTCATAATGGGTATTTGCTTTTCCTGCAGAGTCTGAATGTATTTCCAGTTGTATGGTACGAAACATTTTACCCGTTGCAGCATCTACCAAAACCTGTTCGTGTAAATATGGATTTTCCAGGGCAACTTCCACTGCGTAACAATAAATCAAAGGAGTTTTACCATCATAACTTTCCGGATAAGAATAATAATCCGTTATGGTTTTGGGATACCAGGTGGCATCCGGATCATTTTTAATGAACTTTATTTCGCGTTCTTTTTCCGGATTTTCCCAACGGAATTTCACCCCGCTACCAAATGATGCAATCACCAGATCTCTTGCAGCAGTGGGGGATGTAGCAGGTTGGTTGTTCTCAAAACGATTGAAATATTCTCCATTAAAAGATTCTACAATTCCATTTTTTATATGCACGATTAACATGGAATGCAATACTTCCACACCCCGGTAATATTGCTTGTATTTGTTATGCGTAAATCCGATTTCATCTTTTTCAGAACGATACAAAACGAAGGTACTTCCCTCCGGTAATTGGTATTGGGAATTCAGCCAGATAAAAAAGTCATTTTCTGAAATTGGTGTTTCCGAACTAACCTCTGCATAACGTGGCAATCCGGTTCTGCTGTCGTGCATCAGTTCAAATAATTTTACCTGATTTTGTCCAAACAAAGATTCTTTGGGAATCAGAAACAAAATACTGGATAAAACAAATGAGTAAATTTTTCTCATAGTGGGTGGAAATAGGTGTTTAACAAATATAAGTTTTAGGCATGGTTTTTCCAATAGCATCGACCATTGCAATTATGCCACATATAAGACACCTTTTTAGGGAAAAGGTTGCATGTTTTACATGCGCTCTACTACTTCAATTCCCAGAAGTTGCAGGCTGTTTTTAAGTGCTGTGGAAGTCATTTCCGCGAGTTGAAGTCTCAAACTGCGTTTCTGTACATCTGTTTCCTTTAAAAAGGTCAACTCGTTATACAAGCGGTTGAACGATTTAGCCAGATCCAGACAAAAATGGCACAACACTGCAGGGGAGTAGGATTTACAAGCATCTTCCACTGCTGCGGGCATTCTGCTCAAAACCTGAATGACTTCTTTCTCCGGAGCCATCAGGGTATCTCCGGGCTGTTCCAGCTTCCAGGATTCACCGGCCTGTTTTAAAATGCTCTGAATTCTGGCATAGGTATATAAAACAAATGGTCCAGTGTCACCCTGAAAATCAATGCTTTCCTGCGGGTTAAACAACATCCTCTTTTTTGGATCCACTTTTAGAATGTAGAATTTCAATGCAGCCATCCCCAGTTTTTCATAAAGTTCGTTCAGTTCAAAATTCTGCATGCCTTCTGTTTTACCAAGTTCCAAGGTTTTCTGCTTGGCAGTTTCATGCATTTCCTGCATCAGATCATCGGCATCCACCACGGTTCCCTCTCTGCTCTTCATTTTGCCATGAGGAAGATCTACCATTCCATAACTTAAATGATGCATTCCTGCTGCATATTCCCTGCCCAGTTTTTTCATGATCAGAAATAAAACCTTGAAATGGTAATCCTGCTCATTTCCAACCACATATATACTTATTTGTACTTTGTGTTGCTGGTATTTCAAATCGGCAGTGCCCAGGTCCTGTGTCATATATACACTGGTGCCATCACTGCGCAATAATAATTTTTGATCCAGTCCTTCTTCAGTAAGATCTATCCAAACACTGCCATCGGGTTTTTGAAAGAAAACATTTTTATTCAACCCTTCGGTAATGATATCTTTTCCGAGTTTATAGGTATCACTTTCATGGTAAATCACATCGAAATTGACACCCAATCTGTGGTATGTAAGTTCAAATCCGGAATAAACCCAACTGTTCATTTCCTGCCACAGGGCTATGGTATCTGGATTTCCGGATTCCCAACTGCGCAACATTTCCTGCGCCTCCAGAATTAGAGGTGCATTTTTTTCGGCAGCTTCCTGTTCCATACCTCCGGCAACAAGTGTATCTATTTCAGCTTTATAATGTTTGTCGAATTCTACATAATATTTCCCAACCAGATGATCTCCTTTGATGCCTGAAGTCTCCGGTGTTTCTCCGTTTCCAAATTTCTTCCAGGCCAACATGCTTTTACAAATATGTATTCCTCGATCGTTAATCAGATTGGCTTTCACAACCTCAAATCCATTGGCTTTCATGATTTCTGCAACACTGTAGCCAAGTAAATTGTTGCGAACATGTCCCAGGTGCAAAGGCTTATTGGTATTGGGAGAGGAATATTCTACCATTACCGTGCTGCCGGTTTGGTTGCTTGAAAATCCAAATTTCGGATTATGTTGGTTGTCTTTTAAATATTGCAACCAGACTGTATCATTGGTAACCAGATTTAAAAATCCCTTAACCACATTAAAACTTTCCAGTGGCGCTCCTTTTGATGTCAGGTAATCTCCAATGGCACTGGCTGTTTCCTCCGGTTTCTTTTTGCTAAATCGCAACAATGGAAAAACAACATAAGTAAAATCTCCCGCAAAATCTGCATTGGTTTCTTCCAACTTGACTTCTTCAGGTTCATGTTGAAATAATTCTTTTACTGCTTCCCGTATAGAATTTGCGAGTACCTGTTCAATTTCCATAAACAGCGCAAAAATACAATACTAAAGCAGGTCTTCATAATTAGAATTAAAAGGAATGCACAACTACTGCGCCAGTTGGGGATTGTTGCAGAATGCGGATTTAAAATTCAGCCTGTGCGCTGAGCTTCTTATCAAACATATCTTTCATCGGTTCCCAATAATATTGCTTCCAGCCATCGCGTATCGATTCAAATTTTTCTGCAGGAACCCCATAATGGGTAAATTGCATTTCCGTTCCATTATCATTAGGAAAAAATTCGAATTTAACTTCTGACACATGGTCCTCAGGCCAGCCTTCTTCATGGGCAATCCACGTTTTCATGATTCGTTTGAAAGGTACCAGTTCCATGATATGACCCTGGATATATCCGTCATAAGAGCTGTAACTCTCCCCTGGTTTATCGCCAATAATAGACTCCGATTGGGTGAATTCGCTGTGTAAAGCGCTGTCCATTATCGCGTTGTAAACCTCTTCAGGAGTGGCGGAAAATTGCACCTTCTGATTGATCTCCATGGTTTTCATAAATAACTCCTTTTTGGACTATCAAAGTTATACAAATATTCCATTAATACAAGAGCAAATATGTTCAGGATTTATCTGCCTCTTGCGGGTATTGTGCGCTACCGGATAATAATGAAACTTTGATTTATTATCGAAAAATTTAATGGAATTATTAATTTTAAAATACAGTTAATAATTGCTTTCAGCTTTTTATTCGAGGGCCTAGCCTTTGGTCCAACCTTTGGGCGATGCCAAAGGTTGAAAATACATTTGTCTAAAATGGTAAAAGATAAATTTCGAAAGGCTTGATTTTATATGTGATGGTAACCACTCCCTTTATTAATTTCAAAAGCCCGGTATATTTGTTCCACCAAAACCAGCCTGGCCAGATGGTGTGGCAACGTAAAATCCGTAAGGCGAATACTGTTGTATTTATCCAATAGCTCTTTAGAAAAACCATGTGCCCCTCCTATGGCAAATACCAGTCTTCCCCGGGATTGCGATAGCTTTTTCTCGATAAAATTTGAAAAAGGAATGCTCTGCATACTTTCCCCATTTTCATCACATAAAATTAAAATATCACCGGTTTTTATTGCCTTTAAAATGTTTTCGGATTCTTTGACTTTTTGCAATTCCGGATCCCTGGTTCTTGCGGCTGGTATTAATTCCAGTTGCAGTTTAAATGGGCCCGAAGTGCGCTGAATATATTTATTGCAGAGAGAATCTATTTCTTTATCCGGATGGTTTTCTATGGCCAGAATAGTTATCAATTGGCTATATCCGAAAATAAAATTCTTAAATTAATTGGAATTTAAAATATCCAGAATTTTATCCAATCGGGGGGTGAGAATGATTTCGGTTCTTCTGTTTAAAGATCGTCCGTCCGGAGTATCATTGCTCGCCACAGGCTGTGTTTCACCTCTGCCGGATGCCGTAATTCGGTTGCTGTTCATTTTGCCTTCTTCTGTCAAAATTCTAATAATGCTGGTTGCACGCAACACACTTAAATCCCAATTGTCTTTAATTTTTTCAGAATTCATCGGTTTATTGTCTGTATGCCCTTCCACGCTTACCTGCACATCTGGTTTCTGATTCAATGCTACCGCCAGTTTCACCAGTGCTTCCTTTCCCTTGGGGTCTACAGCAATGCTGCCGCTTTTAAACAATAATTTTTCTGCCATGCTCACATATACTTTTCCATTTCTGTTTTCCACTTTTATATCCAATGCATCAAAACCACTTAGTGCTTTGGTGATTTCATCTTTCAATGCTTTTACCGCACTGTCTTTATTGTTGAGCTCGCGCTCCAGATTTTTTACTCTGGTACTGGTTTTTTCAAGTTCATTGCGCAACTTTTCTACATTAATTCGCTCCAGTTCCACCCTGGCCAGCGCATTATTCAATTCAATTTCCTTGTTCTGCAGCATTTTGTTTTTTGCTTCCAGTTCTTCAGCCAGTTTTCTTTTCTGTTCGTCCAACTGATTGCCCAAACTCTGAATGAATGCCTCATTTTCAGCCAGTTCATTATGGCATAAATTCAAACTGTCGGTGAGCAATGCTACTTGTTTTTCCAGTGCTGTGCGTCTGCCATCGAGTTCGGCAATTTGGTTTAACTGGCCTGCACTCAGAGTTTCACAATCTTTTAATTTATTATTCAGCTTTTGTTCCGAAATACTTTTCGCAGTTTCCAGCTCTTTGTACTTTTTCATCGATACACAGGAAACCATCGAAACTCCAAGCGCAATCCACCATAATTTCATGCTTCAAAATTATTCTGAACATGGCAACTTGGTGTATTTGCTTTTTCACATGTGCAGACATTTGGACATTTCGGCTGCTAGTATAGATTTTCTCTACGCCAGCTGCAAGGCTCCAGGGTGAATTTATCTTCCTTAACAACCCCGTGCCCGTTGACATTGGAGCTCACCGGGCCATAAACGGTATACATGAATTGAATTCCGGATTTTAATACCAAAGTGGAACTGTCTTTTACCGGAATGGTTATGGTTTTCAAAGTATTCCAGTGATTAATGATGGTATTTCCCCGTTTTTCTACCGTTTTGGCAGAAATGGTAACCCGCAATTCCACGTCTTTGATATTGATGAAAACGATGGTGGAATTGGTATCCTTACAATCCGTATTGGATACTGGAATCACATGTTGCGTGGGGGATGGATTGCCCAACTTCTTTTTAGAACCACATCCAAATGTTACGATGAATAGGGTAAACAGGAGGAAGGAAATTGTTCTCATAGATTCAAACTTACAAATTTTTCAAATGGCACCACCAAATTTTTACATTGGTATCGAAAGGCCTTATTAAAAATCCAATTTGTAATAAAATAATGGAAGTAATCCCAACTGATATTCCTGACGATTGTAAGGGGCATCCGAAGTATAGGAATATTTCAATATGTTTTTTCTGTTGGTTACATTGACAATATCAATTGCAAATTCATGGGTTACTTTTTTCGCATTTATTTTATAGGAAACCCTTAAATCCAAACGCTGGTATGCACTGCCGAATCTCAATGTATTTTTTGCCGCATCCACCTCTACATATTCTCTTGCCCTGCGCGACCCCAAAGTGTCCATCGGAGAATATCTTCTGGCTCCGGCCATGGTGAGTTTACCCCCGGCATTCAATATCCCCGATTTACCAACTTTCCATTCTTTTGCCACCAGGGCATTAAATGCATAATTGGTGTTAAAATCAGAGTTTCTTTCTACTCCGTCACTTCCTGTATATTTTGCATCAAACAAACTAAGTGTGGTTATATAATAATAACCGTGAGTAAAGAATTTTTCCAACGTAAATTCTACCCCGTAATTTTTTCCTGTTCCGGTATTTTGTAATGTATCCGGGAAAAATCTACTAAAGCCGCTTCCTGTATTTGCGAGACTAAATGAGCTCTTCTTAACTTCAACCGGAATATTGCTCAATTGCTGGTAATAGGTTTCAATTTTAATGCGTTTGTCTTTTCTGAAATTCAAATCATAACCCAATACAAAATGATTGCTTTTTGTCATTCCCATATTTAAATTATGCGGTTTTGTATTTCCCGGTAAAATAAAGAAATACGTATATGCAGGTTGAATCTGGCTGTGGACGCCAATTCCAAGATTCAGTGATTGTTGTTTATTCAATTGATATCGTATTCCTAATCTGGGTTGTACATATTGTGCATGGGTATATTTCATTCCGGATTTATTGTCGGAAATACTGAAAATCTGAGAGGTGACACCTGCGCATACAATCCATGCTGCAGTTGGCTTCCATCGCAATTGAAAATAGGGTTGCAACATCAAACCATTTCCATTGGAATTCCACCTGGTGGACCACTGCCAGTATTTTGCATTGCCACTGGAATCAAAATTTAATGCACTGTCACGGAACAAATAAGTATAGCGGGTAATTTGTGCACCATAACGCAATGACGTTTGGCTGCTTATTTTGGAGTTGATAAATAAATTGGTTCCGGTAGATTGAATTCTGAAACGGTAATTTAAATTCGGTACCAGTGAATCTAATACATATTTATAAAATACATCTCCCTTTTTTTCGAATGTATCAATAGCATGCCGGAATACCAATTGATGTGCGGCATTCACTTCCTGGCTGCTGGAGGCCACGGTAGCGCGGAAATAACTCCGTGTATTCAGGTTCCACATAAATGTTCCGCCAATAACTCCCATTTTAGAACCAAATTTTTGATCGCGATCGTCATCGCCATACAGTTCACTATTGCTTTCGGTTTTATCGCTGATTATAATATTGATTTTACTGCTTCCGCCGATACCAAAAAAGGATAAATTTCCTTTATTTTTTAATGGGAAATTCAATTTAAATGATGCATCCTGGTATTGAGGAACGGCATCTGTTCCGATTTTAATATTTAATGCGCTGAACATGGCAAGTGTGGAATAGCGATAGGTAAATAAATACGACGCCTTGCTTTTATTGCTAAACGGCCCCTCAGCCATTAAATCCCATCCCAAAAATCCAAATTGTGTACTGTATTCGCGTTTTTTATTGTTGCCACTTCGCATTTTTAAGTCAAATGCACCTGCAGTGGAATTCCCATATTCTGCTGGAAAAGCACCGGTAAAGAAATCACTGTTCGCCAGAATTTTATTGTTGATAATGGAAACAGGTCCACCGGTAGTTCCGGGAATGGCGAAATGGTTGGGATTGGGAATATCAATTCCTTCCAGTCGCCACAATACTCCTTGCGGGCTGTTGCCCCGCACTACAATATCATTTCTGGAATCGTCGGCTCCCTGTACGCCTGCAAAATTGCTCGCCATTCTGGCCGGATCCCCTCTACTTCCCGCAAATCGGTCGGTTTCATCCACGGTAAACAAACGAGCGCTAACCACGGCATTTTCATTATTGGTTTGGCCTTGTTTTGCTTTAATGGAAATAGTAACCTGATTTATTGCCAGGATTTCTTCTTCCATTTCAATATTCAGAATTACTTCCTTTGCTGATGTTATTACAACATTATTTAAGATAATCGGTTTGTAGTTTTTAGCGGTAACCTGCAGGTCTGTTCTTCCCAGGGAAATATTTTCCATGTGAAACTCTCCGTTTACATCTGTAATGGTATATCTTCCGACATCTGCGCCAGCGGAAACAACCATTATTTTGGCAGCAGCCATCGGTTGGTGACTTTCTTTATCGCTAACAGTTCCGCGAATATTCTGGTATTGTGACCAGCAATTCATGGTCAGGCTTAGAAAAATGACAAATAAAAATGACTTCATGGCAAGATTATAGAAGCGAATTAAACAGCAAAAATTGGATCCAGATTGCAATTTTATCTACAATATAGAACCACACTGCTAATGTGAACGGAAAATCGCAAATGTGTATTTTAATTAAAAAAGATTTGTGAATTTCACTTCATGAATTCATTTATCTGCGAAATACACGGATACTTATCAGCTTACTAATCATAAAGTGCAATAAAATAAACGCCGAATGGCTATAATGCGCCAACAAATCCGGACTGGTCAGTAAATGCCATTATTATTATTATTATTTCTAATATTGAGAGATTTAATTATAATAATTACTGGTATATGATCCGGTATTATTAAAGAAGCAGCCTGTGTAATTTGCATCAAATGTTTTGGAATAATGCGCCATGGGAAGGATACATTTTTGCCAATTATTATGAGAAACGTTTCAGCCAAACGTCAATCCTATACCGGGTTTCTTAATAATTTCAAATGAAATTTACTGTAGAATAGGAAACGATTAAATTTTATGGTATCGACAATTCAAGACTCATCACGTCCGAAGATAAGTATTATTTACAATCGAGATGACAAGGCTTACCTTATGGTTAAACAACCACTTCTTTATATTTTCCTTTACTCTTGCGAATATTACATGCCACTACCTTGTATTCAGGGCACATGGCTTCACTATCCGTAACGCTGCTGGTGATATCATTCATCCGCATTTCCGGAAAATGGAAAGTGCTGCTCAAAATTCCGGGTTTTACATCCGTGGTAATTCTCGCTTTTATATCCACTTTTCCCCTGGCACTTATTACACAAACCATATCGGATTCCTGAATTCCATGTTTTTCTGCATCTGCAGGATTAATTAACAAAACATCTTCTGTTAAAATTTCTGCATTTTTGGTTCTGCGTGTCATCGTTCCGCAGTTATAATGTTCCAGCTCTCTGTTAGTGGTAATGATATACGGAAATTCGGCACCATTTTTTACAATTTCTTCGCTCTCTCTCCAATCAGCAGACATGAATTTTCCTCTGCCTCTTTTGAAGGTTTCCAAATGTAAAATTTCAGTATCTGTGCCATCGGCAGCAACAGGCCATTGTTTGCCGTTCTCACCCAATTCATCCCATTTCACGCCTGCAAAAAATGGTACAATTTGAGCAATTTCCTGCAACAAATTATCGGGATCATAGTCGGCCTGATCATAACCCATTCGGTTCATAATATCCGCAATAATTTGTCCGTCTGGCTTGGTGCCTTCCAGAGGCTCAACCACTTTTTGAACTCTTTGAATTCTGCGCTCGCCATTGGTAAATGTCCCGCTCTTTTCCAAAAAAGAAGCAGCAGGCAAAACCACATGTGCATATTTACAGGTTTCAGTTAAAAATATTTCCTGAACTACCAGCAAATCCAATTTTTGCAATGCTGCAATTACGTGGTTGGTATTTGGATCTGTCTGCGCAAGATCTTCTCCCATCAACCACATCGCTTTTAATTTATCATTCAAGGCAGCATTATACATCTGTGGAATTTTATACCCCACATAATTTGGAAGTTTTACTCCATAAAATTTCTCGTATTTCTCATGATTTTCAGGCAGTGTTACATCCAGATATCCTGCACCCTGGTGGGGTTGGCATCCCATGTCTGCCGCACCTTGTACGTTGTTTTGTCCGCGCAATGGATTTACGCCAACACCGCGTCTTCCAATATTGCCCGTAATCATTGCAAGGTCTGCAATTTGCATTACGGTATAAGTACCTTGTGAATGTTCGGTTACTCCCAATCCGTGAAAACTCATGGCATTAGGTGCAGTTGCATAAGCAATGGCAGCATCGCGAACCAGATTTCTGTCCACTCCGGTTATGCGTTCCATTTCTGCTACATCCAATCCTAAAATATGTTCTTTAAAAGCCTCATATCCCTCAGTTCGAAGTTCAATAAAACTCTTGTCTTCCAAACCTTCTTTTACAATATAATGCAGCATCATATTGAGCAATGCTACGTTGGTGCCGGGTCTTAATTGTAAATGGTATTTTGCGTATTTCGCCATTTCCGTGCGGCGCGGATCTATTACAATTGCCGTATTTTTCATGGCAAATTGTTTCAGTTTTGCACCGGTTACAGGATGTCCATCGGTAGGATTTGCACCAATTATCATAATTAAATTGGTGTATTTTAAATCTATGATGGAATTGGTAGCAGCACCGGTTCCAAACGTGCGCTGCAATCCAAGTGCAGTGGGAGAGTGGCATACTCTTGCACAGCTGTCAATATTATTGGTTCCAATTACCGCGCGAATGAATTTTTGCATGATATAATTCTCTTCATTCGTACATCTTGCACTGCTGATTCCCGCTATATAATCAGGACCAAAATCTTTCTTAATGGAATTTAATTTATTTGCAATAAAATCATAAGCTTCATCCCAACTTGCGGGCACCAGTTCGCCATTTTTACGAATCAGTGGAGTTCTCAATCTGTCAGGATGGTTATAAAAACCGAAGGCAAATCTGCCTTTCAAACAAGTATGGCCTTCGTTTACTTCGGCATCATAGGGTGCCTGAATACTTTTAATTTCACCGTTAATGGTGGCCACATCCAAATTACAACCAACACCGCAATAGGTACAGATAGTTCTGGTTTTTTCGGTATTCGCAATGCTCTTACTTTCAAAAACATCGCTAATGGCACTGGTCGGACATGCTTGCGCGCAGGCCCCACAACTCACACAATCGCTCTCAAAAAAATTAACCTCAGATCCTTTTACAATATGGCTGTCAAACCCTCTGCCGGCCATACTCAAAACAAATTGACCCTGAACTTCATCACAGGCTCTGACACAGCGAAAACAGTTAATGCATTTGCTCATGTCCGTAGTCATGTACGGATGACTCAGGTCTTTTTTGCGTTCAAGGTGGGTTTTCCCCTCAGGATAGCGCACATCGCGCACTCCAACTTTAGCGGCAACGCTTTGTAATTCGCAATTGTTATTTACTTCACAGGTAAGGCAATCCAGCGGATGGTCCGTTAGCACCAATTCCACAATATTCTTGCGGAGTTTCTGTATTCTTTTGCTATTTGGATAAATCCATGTATCCGCAGTAACCGGAGTATGGCAACTGGCCTGACTTCGCACTGCACCATTCTCGTGCAGGGCTACATCTACGCTGCACACACGGCAACTTCCAAATGGCTCCAGATTTGGGGCATCACACAATGTAGGTACCAGGTCATTACCCAGATTGCGTTTGATAAATTGCAAAATCGTTTCACCATCGTGAATGTCATACGCTTTGCCATCAATAAACGCTTTCTTAATGTCTGTATTGGACTGGTTCCCATTGGGTGTGCCGGAACCCGTTTCTCGCGCTTCCGGGCGATTGTTGTTATTTGTTCTAAGATCAAAAGTCATGTCGCAGACTGCTTCTGACCGTGCAAGTTAGCATTATTTATGGCAGTCTCCAACAATATTTATTCATGTCTGTGAAACCTGAACCGGCGGCCATAACACAGGATTGAATTACTTTTGTAGCTAAATGAGCCATTCCGGTATTTTATTTCACACAAAAAATATTTTTCCCTTTTGACCTTCGACGATTTTGATTTCAACTACGACTTGCTCGACGGCCTCGATGCCATGGGCTTTTTTCAACCAACTCCCATACAGCAGGAAGCAATACCTTTAATTCTCGAAGGCCGCGACCTCATTGGCTGTGCCCAAACCGGGACCGGAAAAACTGCCGCATTTTTATTGCCAATACTCAATAAACTTTCCGATGATCCAAGTGAAAATACAGATACCTTAATAGTTGTTCCTACCAGAGAATTGGCTATTCAAATCGACCAGGCACTTCAAGGGTTTTCCTATTACACAGGTGTTAGCTCCGCGCTGATTTATGGCGGTGGTGATGGTATTGATTTTGAAAAAGAGAAAAAAGCTTTAAAACACGGAGCAAATATTATCATTGCTACTCCCGGAAGATTGATGTCGCATCTCAACATGGATAATGTGAAATTTCAATCCCTGAAACACCTCATTCTGGATGAAGCAGATCGAATGCTCAATATGGGTTTTATTGATGATATTCTCAAAATAATCACCTTTCTTCCAACTGACAGGCAGACCATACTTTTCTCGGCTACCATGCCACCGAAAATCAGAGATCTGGCCAAAAAAATCCTTATCAATCCGGCAGAAATAAATCTCGCTTTATCCAAGCCTGCTGAAGGAGTCACACAATCGGCATATTTGATTTATGAGGCTAACAAACAGCAACTTGCCGAAATTATTTTAAAGGATACCAAATACAAATGCGTAATTGTTTTTGCCTCCACCAAACAAAAAGTGAAGGAGTTGGAAAGGGATTTAAGACGACTTAAAGTGCACGCAAAATCTATTCATTCCGATTTGGAACAAACTGAAAGGGAAACTGTGATGCTGGATTTCAAGAATAAAAAATTACCGGTATTGGTAGCCACAGATATTGTTTCGCGTGGAATTGATATTGATGATATTGATCTGGTAATTAATTACGATGTTCCCAGAGATGCAGAAGATTATGTGCATCGCGTAGGGCGCACTGCCAGAGCGGATTCCAAAGGTGAAGCTATTACTTTTATTTCCGAACGGGACCACCATGCATTTTCCCAGATTGAAAAATTAATCGGATATTCTGTAGAGAAAAAAGATTTACCTCCGAATATTCCCAAAGGACCTGATTATGCACCAGGCATTAAAAATCAAGGTGGGAATTCCAAAGGCAAAAAAAATTGGAACCGTAAAAAAAGATAAAATTAACTTCACCTTCTCTAAAATAATTTTATTTGTGTTAATTCCGGATTTCGAAAATGCGAATAATTAAATTCAGGCCATTTTCTTCCCTCAAAAAAACGATCTCTGCTCTGGGTAAATAATTGCTTTGCAATTTCCGCTACCGGCCCGTCACCTTTCATTCTGGTGCCAAATCTGCTGTCGTTTAATTTGCCCTGATGTACCTGTGAAATTTGATTCAGAATTTTGTTCTTTTTTAATGGATGTTCCTGTTCCAGCCATTCAGAAAATATTTCACCAATTTGTCCGTTTAATCTAACCATGGTATAGCCGGCAGAAAGAGCTCCTGCCTCTGCTGCGGCTTCCAGTATATTCGGAATTTCGTGCATATTTAAACCGGGAATTATAGGTGCATTCATCACGCCTGCAGGAATTCCATTTTCTGTCAATACACGTATGGTTTGTAACCTGTTTTTTGTTGTGCTGGTTCTGGGTTCCATACTTTTGCGCAAGGCTTCATCCATACTTGTAATACTCACAAAAACGCCTGTTAAACCCAGCTCTGCAAGTGGTTTCAACAAATCCAGATCCCGCAGAACCAAACTGTTTTTGGTAATAATTCCAACCGGATGCCTGAATTCTAAAAAGACCTCCAGCAATTGTCTGGTAATTTTTAATTTGCGTTCTATAGGCTGGTAACAATCGGTATTACCGCTCAAACTTATGGCTTTGGGTACATAATTTTTACGGCTCAAATATTCCCGAAGTCGTTTTGGAGCATCGGGTTTTGCCATAATCTGCTGTTCAAAATCAAGGCCTGCACTATATCCCCAATAAGTATGGCTGTTACGCGCATAACAGTAAACACAACCATGTTCGCATCCCTGGTATGGGTTTAAACTGAATTCCATTCCTACATCCGGACTATCCACTTTATTCACTACAGTTTTTGGATATTCCATGTGAATATGACTCAACCGCTTTTCTAACTCAGGCATTTCATCCAAACCCTCAGGAAAATCCTGCACCAGTCTTTGTTTGGCAAATGGATTATGGGTATTGAATCCTGCTCCGCGCATTTTCTTTTTATCCCCGTTGTTAAGGTTTTTATCATCCATTTGTCCCTAATATAGGAAATATTGCATGAATTCTATATTCTTGCATCACAGATGAAACCAATTTTATTTGTCACCGGAATTCTGATAATTTCCACATTTTCCTGTAAAAAAAACAGTGCGGAAATAAAGGATTGCGACAAGAATAATTATGGAACTATTACCATTAATTTTAGCAGTACAGTGTATAGGCATAGTATTTTAATCACCTATCCCGGTTCGGGAAATTCCAGAGAAAAAATAGTGGCAAAAGGTGTTGCTTCGGATACTGTGCATCTTGCTCCGAATGCAAATAATTACCCGGTAAACGTGAGCAGCATAGATGATTTTGGTGCCGCAATAGAGCAAAAAACCGAATTTGCAACCATCACAAAATGTGGGGAAGTGAAATTTAGTTTTAACTTTTAAATCCAAGGACATGAACTTTTTTGAAGACTTGCTTTTTACCCAGTATTACGAATTAAGATCCAAAGGAAAATCAACAGCAAGTGCAAAAAATACAGGAATATTATTATTATCCGTACTCATACTTTTGGTTTTAATTACTATTTTTATGGTAATCAATGCGTTTGGAATTTTAAATAATATTTCCACACCGTGGAATGGAAAATATATAGGAAAGTTACTCGGTATTGTCTTTCTGGCTCTGTGTTTTGGGGCTATTTATCTCTTTTATGGGAATCCGGTGAAATACGATAAAATCATTCAAAAATATGAGCAATATTCAGAGGAAGAACAAAACCTGATTTATAAAACCGGAATGAAAAAATTTCTCATTCTTTTTAGCGTATTATTAATGCTGATTGTAGTATTCGCATTCTTTTAAATTTGTCCTCCACATCTCCCCATCCAACTATCCTTGCTATCCAACTATCCTTGCTATCCAACTATCCTTGCTATCCAACTATTCTCGCTAACCTGCTATTCTCGCTATCCTTGCTAATATGCTATTCTCGCTATGCTTGCTAACAGGCTATCCTCGCTATCCTTGCTAACACGCTATTCTCGCTAACCCGCTATATTCGCACCATGAATAAAATCTGGCTGGTTACGGGGGTTTCAGGAGGATTGGGAAGATCCATAGCTCAGGCTGCTGCAAATGCAGGAAATACGGTGTATGGAACATTGCGAAATACCCGGCAAATTTCCGATTTTGAAAATCTGGTTCCGGGCAAAACCCATGCCGTACTTCTGGATGTAAATCATCAGGAAGATGCAGAAAGAATTGTTCAGGATATTCTGCAAAATCATGGAGATATACATGTATTGGTAAACAATGCAGGTTATGGATTATTTGGCGCTATAGAAGAGGTAACCATGGATGAAGCACGCAAACAAATGGAAACCAATTTTTTTGCGGCCCTGAATTTGTGCAAATTGGTCATTCCCAATATGCGTAGCCGTGGAAATGGAAATATTGTACAAATTTCTTCCATTGCGGGTTTTCGCGGAACTGAAGGTTTGGGAATTTACAATGCTAGCAAATTTGCACTCGAAGGGTTTTCACAAGCCATGGCCAAAGAATTGGCACCACATGGAATTTATGTAACGCTCGCTGAACCAGGTCCTTTCCGCACCTTATGGGCAGGACAAAGCAGTATTCGCAGTCAAAAAATAATGCCGGAATATGCCCATACCGCCGGTGCCAGAATCAGAGCCATTCATACCTATTCCGGAACCCAGCCGGGGGATCCGGATAAAGCTGCAGAAGTCATTTTGCGTGCCATTTCAAGTGAAAACCCTCCATTGCATTTGCCTTTAGGTGCCTTGGCTATTGAAGGATTTCGGGAAAAAATGAAAGCGATTGAATCGGATATTAGCAATTGGGAAAAACTTAGCCGGGCAACTGAGTTCTAATCCCGGAATTCACATTTCTTGTTTTGTATTTTGAATCAATGAAATTGAATTATAAATCGAATTGGATATAATCAACCCCCTTTTGTTGCCAATATTCCAATTCTTGGGTATTGTTTAAATTCCAAACACTAATTTGTAAACCCTTTTTATGAAGGAGAGCGATATAATCATCGGTGAGTTGTTCGTCCGCATGCAATTTGAAGGATATCCCATGTACCTTTTCTTTTAAACAGATTAGCATTCCACGCTCTAAATCTCCAAAAACCCGAAGAAAAGTTTTCATTTCCGGAGCAGTCTTTTTGCCCCAATTCAAAACAGAAACCAGATCGGATTCCAACAAAATATGAGAAGAAAAATGATACTTGTTTCCCAACCTAGCTACTTCCTCTGCTTCAGTGCGCATCATACCTTCAATTCCAGCACTGTTTATACTGCAAGGAATCCAACCTTTCAAATCCACAATTAAGTATTTGTCTGGATATTTTGTACTCATGTATGCGATTAAATCCTCTAACCTGTTATAAAATAATTCATCCTTATTGCAATTTTGAATGGTTTTTATTTCTGCATCCCTGGTTTCAGGAAAGCAGTTTATGGTTGTTTCACAATTTTCTACTTCTACATTATGAGACAACCAGATGGTACCATCTTTACTAATTTGGATATCTATTTCGACTCCATCCGTTTTTTTCAAAGCTTCAGTACTTCCATAAATTGTATTTTCCCTCAATAATCCAGTTCGGCCGCCTCGATGGGCTATGGCTAATGATTTTCCGGTTAATGGTGAGTCTTTGTAGTAAACTACTTTCTTGCAAGAAAATAAAACGAACAATAAAATCAAATATCTATAAGCCATTTTCTTAATATGAATAGGTCCAACTAAGTGCAAAGGAAGGAAGCCAATTTCGAGGCCAGCCGACTTCTGTAAATGTTTTTCTTTTGTAAAAAATTACATTGTTAAATGCATATCCTCCGGATAAACGAATTCCTGAATTTTTAGAAATATATAGATCATACCTTATTAAAGGCGCAATAGATAGATTAACAAAATGGTTAAATTTATTTTCGAAATTCCACAGAGTACTTCGAACTCCATAGGAAATTGGGATTATTTTTTTGCTACTTTCTTTTAATTTATTTCTGGTAAATATTCCGGCACTAATACTAAAAGTATGTTGATCTTTCCATTGAAAAGGCTGAATCCCGGCAGAAAACTCCAACGTTTTTCGAGTTGAAATTGGCAACTCTATTCCCGTGTGTAAGCATTCCAAATAGCCAAGCCCGGTGAAAAAAGTCTGTCCAATAATTTTCTTTTCTCCAGTTAGCAAAAGCAACAGTATAAAACAGTATTTCATGGAATGCAATCAATACAACTTTGCAGCACATTGCCCCCAAGCATTTAATTTTAGGTAACCGTAATTTATTTCTTTATGTAAGGAATTCCTTCAATTCTGCATCAAAATATTGCAACGCATTTTTAATCGGCAAAGGCAGTCCTCCACCCAGCGCACAAAGACTTCCAATCTCCATGGTATTTAATAAATCATCCAGCAAATCGCGTTCAATTTTGTAATTTTCTTCGATTGCTTTTTCAAACATTTCTTTTCCTCTGGTACTTCCAAGCCTGCATGGGAAGCACTTTCCACAACTTTCATGTGCCGTAAATTCAAATAAATGTTTGATATATTTTACCAGTGGAAATTCGTTTGGAATACAAACAACGGATGCATGTCCCAATAAAAATCCCCCTTGTTGAAAGCTCTCAAAATCTACAGTAAGTGAATCGATTTTGTCTACCGGAACCAGCCCACCTAGCGGTCCACCTATGTGCATGGCTTTTATGTCTTTTTTAAAGCCGCCGCCCATTTGGTCAATTACATGACGCAATGGAGTGCCCATATCCACTTCATATATTCCGGGATTTTTAAAAAATCCATCCAGCGAAATCAATTTAGTTCCGGTACTTCTTCCCCTTCCAATTGTCGCAAATTTTTCTCCGCCTTCCCGCAAAATCCATGGAACACAAGCCAATGTTTCAACGTTATTTACAACAGTTGGTTTGTTAAACAAACCTACCTGAGCGGGAAAAGGAGGGCGCACACGAACTTCTGGGCGTTGGCCTTCTATAGAATTTAATAGTGCAGTTTCTTCGCCGCAGATATAGGCTCCCTGCGCACGAATAATTTTAAATTCAAAATCAAATCCACTGCCATGAATGTTATTTCCCAAATGTCCGGCATCATGTAATTCTTTGATGGCCGCTTCGCATACATCAATGCTTTCCGGATATTCTCCGCGTATATATAAAACGCCCCAATTTGCTCCAATGATGTAACCGGTAATCATCATTCCGAGCAACACGGAATGTGGTCTTTGCTCCAATAAAAATCTGTCTGAATAAGCACCGGGATCTCCTTCATCCGCATTGCAAACAACAAATTTGGTAGAGCCGGCTGTGTTTTTACAGGTTTCAAGTTTTATTCCCATTGGAAAACCTGCACCACCTCTGCCTCGTACTCCGGATTTTTTAATTTCTTCAAGAAGTGCGTTCTGATCTTTTTGCAAGGCGGATTTCCATAAAGCATAAAAAGAAGAAAGGTCATTGAAAGGTTCCAGCAAAACAGGAGTTCCGAAATGGCCGGTATTGTAAGTATCTACGGCAGTTCTGCTGCCTTTTTTGATGTCGCTTATTTTTTCAATATCTGCACCACTGTAATTGTAACCATTGGTATGGAAGGCACTATTTTCATGACACCTTCCCAGACAATACATACTCCCGATTTCATCTTTTCCGTATTGAGCACCCAGCTTTTCTTTCAAAGCATCCTGGGTTCCTGCAGTTAAACAGGCTGAGCCATCACATACATAAACTTTTTTGCCTTTATTTTCCGCCCTTGTAAAATCGTAAAAACTCGCAGATCCATAGGTATTTGCTTTGCCAACAAGAAAAGCATCTGCCAGTTGTTCCAATTCTTCTACGGTAGGTGTTCCGCCAGATTTTCTGGCAAGAATTCCGATTTCTTCAAACAGGTTTTCCTGCAAACCTTTTCTTCCGGAAAGTTCACTGAGATTCTTCGACATCTGCTTTCAAAATTAAAGCAATAGCGAGAGAATGGAAATAAAAATTAAAATGAAAACGAAATGGTACTATTCACCCACAATCGGGTGCCCGTCGGAATCCTGAAATTCAAGCCTGGTAACATGAAACGAAATTTCGGGTTGCAATCTGAGCCAGCGGCGGTATTTTCTCCACCATCGCATACGAAGCGAAGGGAATCCGTGTTTGATATAGGAAATAACCATGGGATGTGCGCGCAACGTCAGGTTGCGGTGGTTCATATTTTCCCATAAATAAACCACATTATTTTCAAGCCTGTCCAGTAATTGAACACTATTTTCAATTCTACCTGTGCCATTGCAACTTGGACAAATTTCAGTGGTGGTAATTTCCACTTGGGGTCGCACCCTTTCTCTGGTAATTTGAACCAAACCAAATTTACTCATGGGCAAAATGGTATGCCTCGCCTTATCATTTTTCATGGCGATGCGCAATTCATGGTACAATTGATTGCGGTGTTTCTGGTCTTTCATATCGATGAAATCCACCACAATAATTCCTCCCATATCTCGCAAACGTATTTGCCTTGCAATCTCTTCTACCGCTTCCAGGTTCACTTTCAACACATTCTCTTCCCTGTTTTTAGGATCGAATGAGGTGTTGCCGCTATTTACATCAATTACATGCAGTGCTTCGGTATGTTCTATTACGAGATACGCGCCACCACTAAATGGTACACTCTTGCCAAAGGAAGATTTTATCTGCCTGTTTACGCCATAATGCTCAAAAATGGCAGACTTGCCCTGGTGCAATTTCAACAATTTCTCACTTTGAGGAGAAATGCGCTGCAGATACAGTTTTACCTCGTTCAAAAGATCGTTGTCATTCACAACTACCTGAGAAAAGGTGTCATTAAAAATATCGCGTAAAATGGTTTGTAAACGGTTGCCCTCGCCCAAGACAAGAGATGCGGTGTTGGCATTTTTCAACTGTTTTACCAGTGAGTCCCATTTCTTCAACAGGTTGCGCAGATCTGTATCCAGATCCTGAATATCTACACCTTCAGCAACGGTGCGGATAATAACACCGAAATTATTTGGTTTCAGGCTGGATGCCAGGTCTTTCAGGCGTTTTTTCTCTGAAGGGCTGCCAATTTTTCTGCTTATGCTGATTTGATTGGAAAATGGAACCAGTACAAAATATCGGCCTGCCAGGCTGATATCGCAACTGATTTTGGGCCCTTTATTGGCAATTGGTTCTTTCAGAATTTGAACCAAAACCCTTTCACCGGATTTAAAAGCCTGGGTAATTTTGCCTGTTTTTACGGTTTGTGCTTCCAGCGTAAAACGCTCCATGTCAAAGGGTTTTCCTTTGGCATCCATCACCATTCTGGTGAATTTTTTAAGCGAATTTACGTTGGGACCGAGGTCAAAATATGTAAGAAAACCATCCTTCTCCGCACCTATATCTACAAAGGCGGCATTGAGCGCCGGAGAAATTTTTTTAATCTTACCCAGGTAAAAGTCACCTACCTGAAACGAGGAATCTACCGGTTCACGGTGCAATTCCGTAAGTTTTTTACCTGTTAATAAGGCAATTTCAATACCCGACGAATTTTTGTTAATGATTAATTCGTTGGACAATACAGAGGTCGCTTAGAAGTGATTACCTTTTTTTGTGTCTGTTCTTTCTCAGACGCTTCTTGCGTTTGTGTGTCGCAATCTTATGACGTTTTCTTTTTTTACCGCTTGGCATATCTTAAATATCTTTATTTGTTTTTCTGGTTTCTTTCGGCCTTGATCGCAAGATCTCTATATGTTTTAGAGTTCTCCCGATCTCCCATCTGCCCGTAGATGTCGCTCAGTTGAAACAACCATACCGGATTTTGGGGCTGCAAAGATATTAATTTTTCACATTTCGCCACCGCTTTTTTCCATTGGCCTGATTTCCGAAGCAATCCCAAATGGATAAAATGGGTTTCCACATTGTTGCTGTCGATGGCCAAAGTTTCGCGTAAAACGCCCAGAAACTTCATGGGTTCATTCTCGTACTCGCTGATATAAGTGATAAGCGCATTTCTCAATGGTACATTGTTTGGATTCATTTCCATTCCCCTGTCTATAAGCGTTTTGCCTCTTTGCATTAAATAATCGCTGATCAATGGATAATCTCTGAATTCTGCGCCACCAAAAACCAGGTTGCGCGCAGCACTGGTAATATTATCCTGAGTGGGATTCTTTTCCGCGATATCAGCCTCCAGCGTAGCACTTAGTGGTTCTATCCCGCTTTCGGCAGACCACTTCCACAAAGCACGAAGGGTATCTTCGGAAACCTTTTCAGGACTTATCCGAATATTTCGGGCAACAAAATCAGTAGGACGGACTTCTTTGAAAATTTCGTCTAAAAATTCTTCCCGGCTCACAGGTTTGTGAATTCCGGTAACACCAGCCATAGGCCTATTCGCGGATTTTGCAGGTTCCGCGGTGGATGAAAGCCATAAACTGCGAATAAGCATAACAGATACCAGCGTAGCTATCCCTAAAACAATCGCGATATGAGTTCGATTCTGAATCACATCGCAAAGGTAATAGATTAAAACTGCTGGTATTTTTGCTTATTTCCCTTTAACACGGGCGCTTAGCTCCTTGCTGGATTTTACTTGTCCTGCAAATTCCTTCGCCGGCTTAAATCGCGCCACAAAATGCGCAGGTACAACCAAACTGGTGTTGCGCTTAATGTTTCTGGCCACTTTGGTTTCTCTTTTCTTTAACTCGAATGTTCCAAATCCACGCAAGTAAATATTGTTGCCATTCACCATAGAATTTTTAACAACAACAAAAAAGTTGTCCAAAGTGTCTGCGATTGCCGTCTTTTCAAGCCCTGTGCGAACGGCTATCTCGTTTACAATCTCGGATTTAGTCATAAATACTCTGCTAAGTAAAAAAAATTATTTTGATTATTGCGTTGTGGAGTTTCAATCTTTATTCGCGAAATTAATAGCAGACTACCGAATCAACGCTCGGTTTTTGCCTTGGAGAACGAGTCGTGACCCCTATCAAATATGGGTTTCAGAGGTAATATTACAGCAGACAAAAGTATTGCAGGGACAGGATTATTTTATGACATTTCTCAGATATTTCCCCGATGTTTTTTCTCTTGCCGATGCTCCAGAGGATCAAGTACTTAAAGTTTGGGAAGGCCTCGGTTATTATAGCCGTGCAATTAACATGCACCATAGTGCCAAATTCATTGTAGAGCAGCTCAAGGGCAGATTCCCCGATGATTTTGACGGAATTCGCAAGCTAAAAGGTGTTGGAGATTACACGGCAGCGGCAATTTCTTCCATTGCCTTTGATTTGCCTCATGCAGCTGTGGATGGCAATGTAAAACGCGTCGCCTCCAGATTGTTCGGAATCCGGGAACCAATCGACAAACCCGCTGGGGTAAAACAAATTACCGAATTGCTAAATGAAATAATCCAATATTATTCACCCGGTGAGTTTAATCAGGCAATCATGGAATTGGGTGCATTGATCTGCACACCCAAAAACCCGGATTGCAGAAGATGCCCCATGCAGGAACATTGTTTTGCATTTGCCAATAACCTGCAAAAATCTCTTCCAGTGGTAACACCAAAGAAAAAGCCTGTAAACATGCATATAGAATTTCTTTTTTTGGAATCTAAGGGTAAAACCTGGTTGCATAAAAGAGACAAAAATGGAATTTGGAAAGGGCTATTTGAATTCCCCGCCAAAATTGTAAACCACCTTTCTGAAACACCGCCTGTCTGGATGATGGAATTCCTAGATAATAGCGATGTTTCAAAGGTTTTGGGGCATAGGGATTATGTACATAAACTGACACACAGAACAATTTTTGCAAGATTTTGGCATTTATCAGGAAAGCCCTCTAATATTGTGAAACAAAATCAAACGTATACAGAATTAAAAACTACAGAAATCAGCGGTTTCCCGGTACATCGGCTTATGCTGAAATACTTGGGTGATAACCGGATGATTTAACGAAAGGAACAAAAATGATTAACAAAGTAATTTTACTGGGAAGACTGGGCAAAGACCCACAAGTGAAGCAACTGGACAATGGCCGTGTGGTGTGTAATGTAACACTGGCCACCAATGATTATTATACCGATAAAGACGGAAACCGAAAGGAAAGCACAGAATGGCACAATCTTGAAATTTGGGACAATCAGGCACGTACTGCCGAAAGGTTTCTCAAAAAAGGAAGCATCATTTATGTGGAAGGGAAAATCAGAACAGATAAGTATGTGGACCCTGAAGGACAAGAGCGCCAAATAAAAAAGATCAGAGTACTTAATATGCAAATGATGGGCGCCATGGCGCGACCTGAAGGTGAAAATCAACGCAGTTACAGCCCAACCAGCAACCAGCCGGTTTTTGAAAATCGTTCAGAAAATGCGGATGATAATCAGAATGATGACAATGTTGATGACGACCTGCCATTTTAAATTAAAATCGTAAATTTAATTTTGTAATTATTTCCAATTCAAATTCTTAGAATTAATGTTTTTGAAGATGAAAATAATCCAAAAAGTAAAGAAAATTATTGATCAAATTCTCGTTGTAAAATTATACATGCCCACAGAACCCAAAACGTATTCCATAACAAAATTCCGGAAACATATAATTCCAATCAACCATGGATGATACCGGTCCGGTCGGAGTTTTAGCTGTTTCCTCTGTATTCAGAAGCCTGGATGGTGCTGCTATTTCATCATTGCTTTTATTGGGGCTATTCATGCTAATCTGCCTGTTACTATCTGCAATTTGTTCCTCAGCAGAAAATGCTTTTTTTTCTCATCGCGAAAGTGATTTGGAAGTGTTGCGTGGAAGCAAGCAAACAACTTCAAGAAATATTATTTATCTCCTTACTTATCCAAAGCATTTGCTCGCAACCATTTTGGTGGTGAATAGTCTGAGCATTGTTTCGTTTGTAGTACTCTCTACATTCTTCATGCATACCCTGCTCGATATTGAGAACCACCCCGTTTTGCGTTTTTTTATTGAAGCAATTGTGGTAACCTTGTTAATCCTCATATTTGGCGAAGTAATGCCAAAAGTTTATGCTACCCAGCATTATAAAAAATCCGCAGCTTTTCTCAGTTATCCCATGCGTGTTTTTATGTTTTTGTTTTGGCCTTTTACCAATTTGCTGGTTCGCGTTACCGGATTTTTGGAAAAACGCGTCAAACAAAAAGCACCCGAATTAACGCCGGAAGAATTGAGCCATGCTATTGATATTGCCGCGGATAAAGAAGATGCGGAACAAGAAAAAGAAATATTAAAGGGAATCGTAAATATCGGTCAAACTCAGGTGAGTCAGATAATGCGTTCGCGCATGGATGTTGCCGCAATAGATGATTCTCTGAATTACCACGAAGTGCTGCAAGAAATACGCAAACACAGGTTTTCCAGAATGCCCGTTTATCATGAGAAATTCGACAATATAACCGGAGTTCTTCACATGAAGGATATTATGCCATATCTGGCGGAAAATGCAGATTTCAATTGGCAGAAATTTCAACGGCAGGCTTTTTTTGTCCCGGAAAATAAAATGATTGACGATTTGTTGCATGAATTTCGGGTAAGCAGAACCCACCTCGCGGTGGTGGTTGACGAATATGGCGGATGTAACGGAATTGTTACCCTCGAAGATATCCTGGAGGAGGTTTTTGGTGAAATGCAGGATGAATTTGATGATGAAACCCAACAATACAGCAGGTTGGATGAAGACACTTACTTGTTTGAAGCCAAGGTTCCACTGGTGGATTTTTTGCGTATTGTACATTTACCGGTAACCTTTTTTGATGAAGTAAATCAGGAAACCGATACATTGGGTGGGTTAGTTACAGAAATCGCCGGAAAAATTCCTATTCAGGGAGAAGAAATTAATTATAAGAATTTATCGTTTTATATTGATGCTGCAGATATCCGAAAAATCACAAGAGTGAAAATAAAAATTCAGAAACAAACGGAGAGTAATGATTAGAAATGAAATCAATACATATTTGAAAGTAACCGAATATGGTTGTTTTTCTAATTTCAGAAATAAGTCACTTTTCAGGACTATTCAGGTTTTTTAACTGTTAATTGAATCGAAAATGGAATCTAAAAAAGTTCAATGCATAAAATTTTAAACCTGCGATATTTAATTGGAATTACCACAACCATATTCCTTTTTTCATGTGGAGGAGATAACTATGTGCCCAAGCCGCGCGCATATCCCAGAATCTATTTACCTGAAAAAAAATACTACGTTTTCGACACTTCCTTTTGCCCTTATACTTTTGAAATTCCGGAATATTCCAAAATGGAGAAAGATACCAATACGGGCTATACGCCGGAATTGACATGGTTCAATTTGAATTTCAAACCCTTTGGGGCAACGCTACATATCACGCATTACAATTTCACATCCTGGGCGTTTTATGATTCTCTGGTTTCTGATTCCAGAAAGCTTGTAAACAAGCACCTTTTAAAAGCCAATGATATTCTGGAAGAACCTATTTCAAGCGTAAATCCAAACCTGCATGGGGTGATTTTTAGAATCGAAGGCAATACGGCGACCAATTACAATTTTTATGTTACCGACAGTGTCAGAAATTTCTTTCGGGGAGCATTATATTTTAACAGAATTACGAATCAGGACAGCATAGCTCCTGTATATCAATTCATCAAAACGGATGTGGAACATCTGATTAAAACCTTTAAATGGAAATAATGGTACGTTTTTGGCGATATCTATCCAATATGAGAATTACGGTTCTTACTATCCTCTTGTTTTTCACGGCTTCCCTGCAGGCCCAGAGTCGCAATGCGAAAGCGCAAAAGTACTTTAATGCGGCTATCAAGGAATATGATATGGGTAAAAGTAAAGAAGCACTTTCCCTATTAAATAAAGCCATTAAAAAGGATCCTAATTTTAGCAATGCTTATGCATTTCTGGCAGAGATATATGAAAGAAAAAATGATTCTGTACAGGCAATTCGAAACCATAGGATGGCCATTAAAACGGATCCGGTATATCAATATAATTATTATATTTTTTCTAAATATTTATTTAGTCTGGGCCGTTATGACGAAGCGGAAAACCTGCTTAAATTATTTGATTCCGTTCCAAAAATGAAGGGCTTTGATCCCAAAAGGGATGCGGCGAGAGAGCGCACACAGGAAAATGTGGTTAAGCTTAAAGAGAGCTGTAAAATTGCAAGAGAGGATACCCGGAATATTGCGGATTTGCATATTCAAAATATGGGTCCAAATATCAATACCACAGATTGGGAATATTGGCCGGGAATGACCATAGACGGTAAATTCTTTTTGTTTACCAAAATGATTAATGGGCAGGAAGATTTTTATATCAGCACAAATGATAATGAGAAGTGGTCGAAGGCAATTCCATTGCCCGGAAAAATAAATACCCTGAACAACGAAGGGACCACCTCTGTAAGTGCCGATGGACGTTATATATTTTACACAGTTTGCAATCAGGATGGTTTTGGCAGTTGTGATATTTATTACAGCATCTACAACGCCGCAGATAATTCCTGGAGCCGAAGAGGCAATTTGGGTAAGGTAATCAATACACAATTTTGGGATGCACAACCCGCGTTGAGTGCCGACGGCAGAACATTGATTTTCGCAAGTGCCAGACCCGGAGGTTACGGTGGTAAAGACCTCTGGACCAGCAAATTTGCAAACGGAGTTTGGTCAGAACCTAAAAATCTGGGACCGGCAATAAATACTTCTGAGGATGATGAAGCCCCATATCTGCATTACGATGGAAAGACCCTGTATTTTGCCAGTACCGGCCATCCCGGATTTGGCCAACATGATTTGTTTATCAGCAAAAGAAATCCGGATGGTTCCTGGAACAAACCGGTAAATATGGGTAAAGGAATTAACACTACGGGCGACGATTTGGGAATGTACGTAGACCGAAAAGGTCAAAAAGCCTATTTTGTTTCTACCAGAGAAGGTGGATTTGGAGGGCCGGATATTTACAGTTTTGAATTGAGTCCGGAAAAAAAACCGGAACCGGTGAGCTTTGTAGTTGGAAATATTTTTGATGATGAAAATAGAAAAGAATTACCTTCTAAAATAGAAATTGTTAATCTGTTAAATAATGAAGTTATTTTTACGGATAGTACGTCTTATTTTTTTACTACTCTGGAACCCGGGAAAAATTATGCCTTGAATGCATACAGACAAGGATATATTTTTTACTCCGCAAATTTCCAACCCACCGTTGCTTCTCTTGATTCGCCATACACAGTAAACGCTTATTTGAAAAAACTAAAAAACAATGAAACCGTTGTATTGCGTAACATCTTTTTTGATGTAGATAAATTTGATTTAAAACAGGAGAGTTTTGTAGAGTTGGAAACGGTAGTAAATCTGCTTCGGAATAATCCCGCAATTAAAATTGAAATCAGCGGCCATACTGACAATACCGGTAGCGAAGAACACAATATTGTGCTCAGTGAAAACCGCGCTAAATCCGTTCAGAATTATTTGATATCCAAAGGAATTTCAGCTAAAAGAATAATAGCAAAAGGCTTCGGCTCCAGGAACAATATTGATGATAACAATACCGAAAAAGGCAGAGCCAACAATCGTCGCATTGAAATGCGAATTATTAGTGTGGAATAAATAAATATTTATTTTTAGGGATTACAGCTATTTTGCAATTTTTACCTATGGCAGATAACCTTACACCCAAAGACGAAAAACGAATTAAGCGGGCATTTCAAAATAAGAAATGGCCTGATATCGCCAGTACCATGAGCTGGAGTATTTTCAAAATCATGGCCGAATTTGTAGATGGATATCAAAACCTGGCGCGAATTGGACCATGTGTGAGCATATTTGGTTCAGCGCGCACCCAGCCGGGACACAGGCATTATATTCTTGCCGAAGAAATTGCATTTAAACTGGCACAGGCGGGTCTGGGGATTATCACAGGTGGTGGGCCGGGTATTATGGAAGCAGCCAATAAAGG